>NZ_JBLXXQ010000005.1:0-205386 GCF_048512965.1 Rothia sp. P5764
GTCGTCCTTGAAGGCTTCGACCAGGACTACCTCGTTGGGGTTCTCAACGCTCAGGGACCATTCGTACCACTTGTTGCCCGGCTCTGCGCGGGTGGCCAGGGTGAAGTCGCGGGCGGCTTCTAGGAATTCTTCACGCTTGCCGTCTTTAACCTGGAATTTAACCACAATAAAAATCATGCTCGGCTGTCCTTTGCTTGATGGTGTCTTGCACCTTTAACCCTAGATCTACTGGGTATCTGGCTCAAGCCTTAAGTCGGGGGTGTGGGGAAAGGCTACAGGCGCTGAGGGAGCCCGCCACCTCTCAGTCAAAGATAGTTGTTCTTATGTAAAGAATAGTTTACATTTAAGGAGAGGCCTCAACCCGAAAGAACACTATGACACCACAACCAAGCACCAACCTGGTGCGAAAGTACCGGCGGTGGAAGGAACTATCGCAGGCAGAACTTGCCCAACGGGCAGGGGTGTCCCGCCAGACCATCGCCAATATTGAAAAGGGCAACTATGCTCCCTCGGTCTACCTGGCCCTGATGATCTCAAAGATTCTGGGCAGGTCGGTGGAGGACATCTTTGACCCCCGAGAAGGTGACTAAACATGAGTATCAACCAGAGAATCTTGGACCGCTATGACGCATCTATGGATGATGAATTTGAGCGGCAGGCCCTCTATAGGGCTATCGCAATTTCCTATGCCTGGGTCATCAACTTAATGTTTGGGGCTTGCGCAGTTCTGGCCTGGGTCTTGCCCGGTTGGTATGCCATGTGGGCTGTGCTCCCCATGGGGGTGCTTATCTTCTCAATGACGATCAGAGACTTCTGGCTACGTCAGCACGCTCCCAGGCCTCGAATTACCCCATACTCAAAAGTTGGGTTGGTGTTCGCCCTTGTGGTTTCCATGCTCATGATGAGCGGAATCTACCGCAACATTCTGGGGCTTGTAGACCCCGATATGTCACGCGGAATGATTGTTGGTGGTGTAGTGGGCGCCATAGGGAGTCTCTTTGTACTGCGTGATATTTCTACCAAGCAGCGCCAACGGGACCGCCAGCGCCTGGATGCCCAACTGGAGGAAGAAGGTAATTAGGGGGTGCGCTCAGGCGCTCTCTTAGGGTGGAACTAGCCTTAATATAAAAAATTTTTGATGTGTAGCCATACCAATGCCCTTACAATGGTGATTGGGAGCACATCCCTGCTTCCTTTTGTCCCAAGGAGAACCCATGAAAGCCCTCGTCTACCACGGCCCCGGCAAGCGCAGCTGGGAAGAAGTACCCGACCCCACCATCATTGAACCTACTGACGTCATCGCACGAGTAGATACCACCACCATCTGCGGAACCGACCTGCACATTCTCAAAGGCGACGTACCCGCCGTCGAGCCCGGTCGAATCCTAGGCCACGAAGCTGTAGGAACCATCACCGAGGTCGGCTCCGCCGTCACAGAGCTCAAAGTCGGGGACCGCGTCATCATCCCCGCCGTCACCAACTGCGGCAAGTGCTCCTACTGCAAGAAGGGCCAGTACTCCCACTGCCAGACCGTGGGCGGTATCGGCTGGATCTTTGGGCACCTGATCGATGGCACTCAGGCTGAGTATGTCCGCGTACCCTACGCAGAGACCTCCCTCTACCGGGTTCCCGAAGGCCTGGCCGATGACCAAGTACTCTTCCTGACCGATGCCCTGCCCACCGGTTTTGAAATTGGAATCCTCAACGGCAACACCAAGCCCGGTGACACCGTGGCTGTTGTTGGTGCTGGTCCCGTTGGTCTGGGCGCGATCATGACCGCTAACCTGGCCGGTGCCGGTACCGTTATTACCGTGGACATGGATGAAAACCGTATGGACACCGCCCTAGAACTGGGGGCAACCCATAAGGTTAATGCTTCAGAGCCCGATGCTGTCGAAAAAATCAAGGCTCTATCCCCAGATGGCCTAGGCGTGGACGTTGCTGTTGAAGCCGTGGGTGTACCCGCAACCTTTAAAACCTGCACCGAAATCGTACGGCCCTACGGCACAATCGCTAACGCCGGCGTCCACGGTAAGGCTGTGGAACTACCCATCCAGGACATGTGGATCTCCAACGTCTGCATCAACATGGGCCTGGTTAACTGCAATACCGTGGAAAACCTGCTCAACATGGTGCGCTCAGGTCGCCTGAACGCTAAGGCTATGGCCACCCATTACTTCACCTTTGACCAGTTCGAAGAAGCCTACGACCTCTTTGCTCATGCCGCAGAGAACAAGGCCGTCAAGGTTGTCATCTCCCGTGAAGCCTTGAAATAACAGTTCACCGGGTGTCTGTAGCTCATGGCTACCCCGCGGAGAAAGCGGGGTAGCCATCTCCATACCGGTCACAGGCTAAGGGTCAGCCCGTCATGAGCGCTGGCCCTTTTAGTTTTCCTCTCAAGGCGCTGACAGCAGAGCTCACCAAAAACCCTGCAATCATGGTCAGTACAATCACGCCTCCGGTTGGCAGGTTAAAAGCCCAGGAGAAGTAAAGCCCGGTAGCTGATGTCAGCACGCCAAAGAGCGGCGCAAAAACCATCATGCGCCCCAGCGTTCGGCAGACCAGTCGAGCGCTGGCCGCAGGGATTACTAGCAGAGCTAGAACCAAGACATTGCCCAGGATCTGCAAGGAAATAACTACAGATACCGTTACCACCACATAGAGCAAGACATCGAGGGCCAGGACAGGCAGGCCTGCTGCCCGCGCGCTCTCCTTATCGAGAGATACCGTTACAATCTCCTGATGAAAAACACCTAAGACCAGTATGAGCGTAGCTGCAATACCGGCTGCTTGAGCAACATCTGACCCTGAAATGCCTACGATTGAACCAAAGAGAAAATCCTGAACCGATCCTGAATACCCCGGTGCCAGCGAAATAAGCGTGATACCTAAAGCAAATGAACCGGCAAAGAAGATACCGATGACCGAGTCCTCTTTAAGCTTTTGATTCTGGCTAAAAAGCGCGACCATTATTGCGGTAATAACCCCAGCTAGCAGGCCTCCCAGAGCTAAAGAGCCTCCCATCACAAAGGCAATAGCTAGGCCGGGAAAGACAGAGTGCGCCACTGCATCACCAATAAAAACCATGCCGCGCATGACCACATGGCAACCAACAATTCCGGTTACCACCGAGGCGATAACCACTGCGGCCAAGGCGCGAGTTAAAAAGGCTAAGTTTGGATTAAAAAGATCTTGGACAAACTCAAAGGGGCTAATCATGCTGGGCTCACTCTGTCGTGATGGAGGAAGGTATAGAGTTCTTCTACACTGTGCTGGGAGGCGGGAGCATCAAGAACGAGACACCGCTGAAGCCCAATAATGCGTGAGCAGTAGGCGCGGGCTGCCACCATGTCATGAGTGGACATGAGAATAGCCAACCCGCTGGCGGCTAGTTCTTGATAGAGACGGTTGAGACAGGTCTGGGTGGGGGCATCAATCCCTGTAAAAGGTTCATCCAGTAAAAGTAATTGCGGATCGGATGCTAACGCTCGTGCTAGCAGAACACGTTGCTTTTGCCCGCCTGAGAGTTCACCTATAACCCGGTTCCTCAAAGGAGTCAGTTCAGTCCGATCTAATGCCGAGTAGACAGCCCGCCAGTCAGATGTGCCTGCCCTACGGAACCAACCTATAGCTTTGGTGCGACCGCTGAGTACAGCTTGCTCAACGGTGATGGGGAAGTCCCACTGGAAGAGATGCTTTTGGGGCACATAACCAATCTGGGTGCGGGCTGTGATGGGGGGTTTCCCGAGTACCTGGATACTGCCACAGTGGATTGGTACCAAACCTAAAATTGAGCGCAGGAGGGTGGTCTTGCCCGCACCGTTAGCGCCGATAAGACCCACAAATTCACCGGCTTCCAGATCCAGGTTAAGACCTTCTAAGACCGGTTGCTGAGGGTAGCCTGCGGTGAGGTTGCGGATGGATAGAGGGAGAGTCATGATCGCTCCCCAGAGTTCTCACTGAGGGCCCTTGAACGGGCACCTACAGAGCGCCGGAGCAGGTAGAGTGAGCCAGCAAGCAGGAAGAGCACCAGCAGCCCTATGCCGGTAAGGAGCGCTGGGGAAAGAGCCTGCTGTGGGCTGACAGAGCTATCTTCTCTAGGGGTCTTACTAGCCTGAGCCGGTACAGTTGAGGGTGCTGCTAGGTTGGTGCCCGAATCTTTATGCTGGTCTTTTGTGCTGAGGGCTCTCGCCCCAGAGAATACCTGTTCTGTCTCTACCTCGGAGCCAATTGCAAAGAGTAGCTGGGCGGTATCGCTAACCTGCCTTCCATCTGATAGTTCAGCGTGCGCCCGCACCGTAAGGTAGTAGGCACCGGGGCGGGTAAAAACCCAATTGGCGTGAACATGAGTATTCGGTTCCACAAAAATATCTTGAGGTCCTGCACTGTTTGAGTCCCAGAGGACCTCGGGAGCGGCAAAATTACCGTTCTCAAGGTAGAGGAAAAAATCTCCAGGGCCCTCAACTTTTTCCAGGGTGAGGGTGACCCCGCGCCCAAGCTCTTCCACAACCTGCGGGTTCTGAGTATTCCAGCCGGGCCACACTACCCCAGCCGCTTCGGTTTGGGGGATGACGTAGACCTGCTCACCCGGTGGAGCATGGACAAAAGAATAGCGGGGATCATCGGGTACAGCCATGAGAGAAGTGTCATTGCCACGAAGCACCACCTCTGCCGGATCACGCCAGACAGGTGAGAGACCGGAATCATCGCGAAACATGAGTTCCCAAGAACCGTCAAATAAAGTAGGGCCTAAGTCGATATGACCTTCCGAAATTTCGTGTTGGCCTGTCACGGTGGGTTCATCGGACGAAAGGGTCTGTTCTAGTGCGCGCTCCTGTGCGCTCCTGTTATCTTCTGCGGCAAAGGAGGCTGACCCTAGAGGTGTGCCTGGCAGGAGGAGAAAAGTAGTAAGAGTGAGCGCTGTAGCGAGACGAGATATACGGTTCATAACTGTCCTCGGTAGGGGTGCAGGTGGGCTGGTGGTGCAAGGCTCAGGATCTAGCGGAGCACTGAGCAATTGTGTGTGCGTTTTTTAACATCATGTGGCTGTAGGTCGGGGCGGCAGAGTCTATGGTGTCGGAGTAGAGTTCACATACTTTTACCCCTAGCTCTTCACTGACCTGTTGGAGTACCGGCGTCCTTGTAAGGTTTTTGTGTTCTGTATAAAGGGCCGGTACTCCTAAGTCGGTGATAGTGCGGCGGAGACGTTCTCGTTGCTGGATACTGGGTTCTACCCCCGGGCCGGCAGAGACATACCCGGCTACGGTGAGGCCGTAGGTTGAGGCAAGATAACGGTAGCCGTCGTGGGTGGTCACCAAGTTAGTTTGGCTACTGTTAAGCCCTCCGTAGATTGCTGTGAGTTCCTGGTGGGTGGAGGAGAGCTCTTCGAGAAGAGCATGGGCATTAGCTCGGTAGGTGGAGGCACCGCTTGGATCTGCTGTGCTGAGGGTGTCTCGCATCAACTCAACAGCTGCCATGGCGTTAGGTACTGAATGCCAGATATGGGGGTCTATCTCACCGTGAACATGCTTGCCGAGTACAGCCTGGGCCAGCAGGTACACCTTGGTCCCCGGCTTGCCAAGAAAACGGTACTGGCTGCCAGCGGGTACTTCTTGCAAAGTGCGTGAAGGTACCGCGATAACAGTGGTTGCCGGATCATGGCTCTCTATCTGGCCATCTGAATCTGTGCGTATTGTTAGGGTTCCGGTGGCCAGATCAGCATTCAGGTCGGCATGGCCATTACTGAGTACGGTCACGGGGCTACCTGTCTGTTCTTGAAGCTGCTGAGCTAACTCCTGGGGATCAACCCCCACCGCAAAATGAATAGTGGTGGCAGGTACTTCTTTGAGGCCGGTGAGGCTTTCCCCCTGGGCTGTGTGGGCGCTGGCTTCAAGATCAAGCTCATATATACCAGGTTCTGCATATGACCATGACAGGTGGGTGTGGGCCTGCAAGGGGAGGGTGGTCTCCAACTGCTGGTTCTCGTCGGATGTCTCCATATGGGTTGAGTCTGCCACCATTTCTACCGACCCAAAGGTGCCGGTAATAAAAGCAGCTAACTGCCCGGGACCCTGAGCGCGACTTGCCCGGAAGGCGACAGACGCATCTCTTGCCAGGTCTAGATCCTTAGGTGATCCTGATGTGCGTAGCCCCAGCCAGATGGAATCCAGCGAAGCATCTTCTACCAGAGGCAGCAGGGTCCCACCGTAGCTTTCAATTTTTTCCGCTATAGCTACCGAAGTGGCTCCTGCAGGCAGGTTGGCATCTATAGTACGGACGAGTTTCTGCTGCTCAAGAAGCAGGCCATTGGTAAAAGCTACATCTGCGTAGGCTATATCGCGCACGTTCCTCAAGGAGGGCTCATAGGTATGGGGGTCAGCCCCCGCCGGAATCAGTGAAGTAACCTGGGCCCTATCGCCGGCCACGGCTCTAGCCAAGTCAGCCATAATGGGCGTTGAAGTTACTATATGGAACCCTTTTTGCTGCCCAGCATCCCCAGCGCTGCATCCTGCCACTAAGGGCAGGATGAGAGCTAGGATGCTAGCTACCACAGGGTAGGACCTATTCATGGGTGCTGACCCGGCGGGCTGAACGGCGTTTGATCAGCAGTAGCAAGGTGCCCAAGGTTACGGTTGTAAGCCCACCCGCCAGCAAGCTCTTGGCTGTGGAGCCGGTGTAGGCTAACTCCCCGCGGGCAGATTTTCGCTGTGCGCTCGCTAGCTGTTCGGCGCTTAGATCACAGTTTTCGCCCTGAGCGGTCTTGCCTACAATGCGTACCTTGGTTCCATCGGGGCGGGTGACGATATCTGCCTCATTCTTGATGGCCTCTGAGCTCTTATTCTGCTCTGTCTTCTGATCGGCTTGCTGCTCTGGTTTCTGATCTGCACTCTGTGAGGTATCACCTACTTCAAAGCGTAAGGTGCCGGAGGCTGTTGCCCTCTGCCCATTTTTGAGTGGTACTGACCAGGTGAGGGTGGCGGTATACACACCCTCTTCTGTAAAGATCCAGTTACCGTGCTGGTGGGTGTTGAGCGGCACCGAATATGTGTCCCCCACCTTGTTGAAGACGGTGGTTCCCGCGGCCCCGAAGTTGCCCGAGAGGAAGACTGATAGTTGTCCAGGTCCTTGGAGCTCACTGAGCTTTAGCTCCACGGGGCCGGCGGCCTGGGTGACGAGCTCAGGGTCTTGGGTGTTCCAACCTAGCCAGGGAACATGGGGTTCTTGGGTGGCACCGATTAGGTAAATTTCACTGCCTGCTGGGGCGATATGTTCCATCCCGGCAGGTAAGGAGGTCTTGGCATCTTGACCAAGGATAAAGGTCAGAGCGGCGGGTTCTTTCCAGCGGGCAGGGGAGGTGCGGTCATCTTTGACGCGGGCAGAGAGGCTACCTGACTTCAAGACCGGCCCAAAATCGAAATGCCCGCTTGAAACGCGGTCGGCCTTAGTGTTCACAGCTCGCATCACACTAAGAGCTGGCTTCTGGGGTGAGGTAGAAGAGGCCCTAGCTTGTGCAGAGGTTGGCCTACCCTTGGATGCTACTGCTGTATGAACCTGCTCCTCAGTGGCATAGCACTGGGGCGCGATCGTGGCCTGTTGCCTGTCAGCTCTAGTTCCTTGCTCCTGAGCGCTTGGCTGGGAATGGGATGTTTGTGCAGGGGAGGGCTGGGCGGCCGGGTTGGCCTGCTGGGAGACTGTAGCTTCTTCGTCAACGTGCTCTTGGGTTTGGGGTACCGGGTGGGGTGCCGGGGGATCGGCAAGATCCTTCTCCATGCTTTGTGGGCTGGCTGCCGGGAGCCTGCTAGCTTCTTTCTGGCCAGCGGTGGTGCTTGCTTGCTCACCAGCTTCAGGCTGAGGTGGAGCGGCGGCAGCTACAGGGGGTTCAACTGCAGCGGGTTCAGCTACCTGCTTGGTGGGCTCTGGGGTTGCTGGCTGTGAGGGGTCAGGTTTTCTTGGAGTGCTGTGGTCCTTGGCATCTTCCCCTTCGGGATTTGCTGAAAGTTCTCCTACGACAAAGGTGTATGTCTGTTCTGCAGAAACAGGGCTACCGTCTGGGTAGGAGCCACTGGCCCGGAAGGTTAGTTGGTAGGTTCCGGGGGCGGTAAAGGCCCAATTGGCATGAACATGGGAGCCGACAGCTTGCTGGTGGGCAGCTAGCCTCTGCTGGGAGCTAAATATTCGGGTGGTTCCAGTGAGTGATGACTGGAAGACCTCTACAGCACCATTTTCAGGGGTCCGCGCCTGGATAAGTTCAAGGTTGAGCTTATCCCCTGAGAGCTGCCCGGGGCGGATATCTTCAGTGTTCCACCCGGGCCAGAGGACACCTTTGACCTGGGTTTGGGGGGCTAGCCAGATAGTTTCACCCGGTTTTCCAAGAAAGTCGAACCCCTCAGGGATGGGTAGGCGCGTCTCTTCTCTATCTTCAAGGTTAAAAACTGTCCTTGCAGGGTCGAGCCTACTTCTGGGGGCCTGGGGGAGGTCTGCGTAGGTAAATATATCAAGGCCGTCCTGGCCTAGAGCTAGGGCCAGGGCATCCGTATGTTCAGTGTGCAGGACGGTCTTCGATGCTTGGTTTATGTCTTGTCCCTGGATGGAAGATGAGCTGTTGATTTCTAGGGGGGAAGGTTGATCCTGGGCAAGTGCTGGGGTGAGAGGGCTCAGGCTGAGGGCAAGAGCCAGGGCTGTTATAGAGAGGGGGCTTTGAGGGCGGTACATGGGTGTGCTTTCTATTTGCCTAAGTATGGGACGGATGGGTTCTGAGGGGAAATCATTTGATTTTTATCAGAAGTCAGTTTATCTTTAATGATAATCATTCTCAAATAAGGGTGGGTTGTTGATACACCCTCCCGGCAAGCGACACAGAAAATACACCGTGATAGTCAAGAAACATACACCTCGCAAGAGCCTTTCTAAGGCCCGTCTTCTGACCCTGTCCTCACTCGTGCTGGCCTCTCTTGTGGCAGGCTCGCTCCCGGCTACAGCCGGGCCTGATGACGGAAAAATTATTACAAGTCGGGCACACATTGATGCTCCCAAGACAGCCTGGATCGATAACCATTTTGTGCTCCGTAATGAAGCCCCTGCTCAAGGGGATAAAGAGGGCCCCTATAGCGCTGATGAAAGCATCATCTGGTTAGGCAAGGGCTGGTCAGAAATGACAGGTAGGAGCCAGTACACCTTTACCGTCGATGAATCGGCAGAGCAGAGCTTTTTGGGTAAGCCAGGCGATACTCTCTACATGGCACCGGGCCTGCCGGAGGGGAACCATGACCCTGCTTGGGTTGGTTTTGGTGCAGAGACTGATATCCCCGTAGAGGACTTTAGAGATGGAACTTTCGCCCTGGATATCATGGATGTTAACGGCCCGGGCGAAATGGAACTCTTCCGCTACCACCATCAGTGGGATCCATCTGCTCTCAGGCGTATGATGAGCTCCAAAACTCCCGGCCTTAATTCGTCCTTGCTTCGCCCCGGTAGCCATACCCACAACGCAACCACCTTTACGACCGCTGGTCGCTATGAGGTGACTTATCGGACCGTTGCCCGTGGCCTTGAGGGCCAGCTAATTCAATCAGAACCCACCAAAATTATTTGGCAGGTCGGAGGCCGATCCCCCCAGCCGGGAGATGGCATCCCCCAGGGTCTTAGCACTCTCGAACGCTACCAGCAGGCTCCAGAAGGCAAGCTGGCAGATATGGACTACAGGCTCAGCATTCGCCCCTACAGGGAAGGCCAACGCTCCGGCGATCAGAACCTCACCCATATTGCTTTTGAGGCTGATAACAGCTCTCTTGAAGGGACTTTAACGCTTTTTAACAACGGATACTTTTTGACGGATTTGCCGGTTTCGCAGGGTAGGGCCAGCTGGGATGAGCTTCTGGGGAGCACACCTGGGCAGCTACAGGCTGTCTTTACCCCAAGTAGTGAGCATGATCAGGCGGCGCGCTGGATCTCTCAGCCTCTTGACTATGCCCCCGGTGTAGAAGCCTCCAGAGATTCCTCGGAAGGAGAAGGGAGCTGGCCGCAAGAGCACAGGGACCCAGATAACTTCACGATGACCGGTGAACTTTACCGACCCAGTAGCGGGGACTTTACCCTTACCCTTGAGCCTACAGAGCGGGAGGGGTACAGCAAGCTGATAGTGCAAGCGAAAGACCCCAACTTCCGAGGCTTCCTAGCTGGTGGTTTTAAGGAGGCTGACAGCCAATACTATGACTCCACTTTTGAGGGGCATTTTGTCAACGGTATCGCTGAATACGTTTACCAAGATAGCTGGTTCTATGATGGGGAAAGTGTTATTGCTCAAATTATCCCCCACCCCGATATGCAGGCTCAAGCAGCAAGTATTCAGGTAACAGACTCCTATGCCCAGGGGAAGAGCTATCAGGCTCAAGGAAGTATTACCCTGCTTGATGAGCCAGACCCGGCACCCCCGGCTGACCCTGCCCCAGCTGATCCTGCCCCGGCTGACCCTGCGCCGGCTGATCCTGCCCCCGAGACCCCAGCTTCAGCCCCACAATGTTCCATAGAACCCTACAAGGGAAGGTACATCCTGACAGAGGGCCATGTAGATATTAAGGCTCAGCTCGGAGAGCAGGGACTCAAGACATTCTTAAAAGATGAAACCCGACAGATCTCCCGTCAGGCAACTGAGCGATCACTTGATGAGGTCGTCTTTGCCGTAGGTAACCAGGCAAGAAATCTACGTCAAGGACCGCTCACAGCCCCGGAGCTAGATTTTCTGGGTAAAGCTGGAGACTCCTTCTATGGCCTACCTCAAAATCAAGAGCCGGGCATCATCTGGCCAGGGTGGAATACACAAGATATTGACTACTCACGTCTTGAAGGCCCGGTTGAGCTACACCTGAACCCGGTTCACAAACCGGACGGTAGCAACTTCGCTATCTATCAAGAGTCCCCCTTTACCGGGGTGAACCTACTTGCGGATTCCCGTAAAGGTGATTATCTCATCCCGGTAGACTTCCCCACCCACGTACACGCTCACTGGGTGTTCACGGCCCCCGGCATCTATGAATTTGAGGCCTACTACAGTGCCAGAACCCTTGACGGTGAGCAGAAAGCATCCCAACCCCAAAAGCTTGTATTCCTTGTAGGGGATCAGGCTATTGAGGACTGCCAGCAGGATGGAAAGCCGGGCGAAACTGGCACGGACCCGGCTCCTTCTGAGGGAGCTACCGCACCAGCCCCGTCTCCAGATCCCTCAGCTCCGTCTCCTGACCCCTCAGCCCAAACCCCAGAGCAGGGAAGCGAAACCAAAACCCTGCAAGGCCCCGCGGACAAGGGGGAAGGCCCCAGCGGTAAAACCCAAGGAGCTAGCGGACCCGAAAGTCCCAGCCCCAAGGAGGAAAGTCACCATAAATTCCACCAGCTAGAGACCAGTGGCACTATGGATCAGCAACCAACCAGCACGTCCCCCGCAGCCCCAAGCGAACCCGGGAAGACACAGTTGCTGGCCCCTCATAAGGAGCAGGAACCGGCTCAGCAAGCTCAAGAAGGGGGAGCTCAGCTTCCACCATCCTTAGCATCCACAGGCGTATCAGCAGTGGGGCTCCTGGTGGGTCTTGCCGCCCTGGCCCTGCTCACAGGAGCAGTATGCCGAAGCTACCGCAAGGCTAAACCCTCAAGATAAAACCAGAGCATGTAGCCACCCCTGAGCAGGGGTGGCTACACGCTAAGAAACAGACCGCCCGGCAGCTCCGGGTCCACGCTTTCGCAGCTTTCTCCCACGCCAATAAGCAGTCATTCTGTAATCTATGTCTATAAACCGAGCACTCATGCCCTCCCTTACCGGGGCATGACAACCTCCAAGGAGAGACATGGCAGATGCACAAGCCCTGATCACTGACCAAGAGCAAGCCGCCAAGGGCCGCCGCACCGCCCTACTCGGCTCACTCTTTCTCATGGCCACCAGCGCCATCGGCCCCGGCTTCATCACCCAAACCGGGCAATTCACCTACACAATGGGCGCGGCTTTTGCCTTTGCCATCCTGATCTCAGTTCTGATCGATGTCGCCGTTCAGCTCAACGTCTGGCGCGTCATCGGTGTCTCCGGACGCAAAGCCCAAGAACTGGCTAACTCCCTGATCCCCGGCCTGGGCATCTTCCTAGCTATCCTGGTAGCCCTGGGTGGCTTCGTCTTTAACGTGGGCAACGTAGCAGGTGGCGGCCTGGGCATGAACTCCATGCTCGGCATGGACGCCACCACCGGCGGCATCCTCACCGCCGTCCTCGCTATCGGTGTCTTCCTCTCCAAGCGGGCAGGTATGGCCCTGGACCGTATCGTGGTTATTCTGGGTGCCATCATGATCCTGGCAACCCTCTACGTTGCCGCTGTCTCCAACCCGCCCGTAGGGGACGCCCTCAAAAACACCGTACTGCCCGAACAGGTTGACTTCACCGTTATCACCACCCTGGTCGGCGGCACCGTAGGCGGCTACATCACCTACGCTGGTGCCCACCGTATGTTGGAGGCCGGAATCCACGGCGCAGAACACGTCAAAGACATCTCCCGCTCATCGGTCACCGGCATCATCATCACCGGTGTGATGCGCTTCCTGCTCTTCCTCGCCATCCTGGGTGTCGTCGCCACCGGCGTTACTATGGACACCGAAAAATCTATTGCCGCCCAAGCCTTCGGCATTGCCGCCGGTCAAGTGGGTACCCGCATCTTCGGCCTAATTCTCTGGGGAGCCGCTATCTCATCGGTCATCGGTGCGGCCTTCACCTCCGTTTCCTTCGTGACCAGCTCTAAGACCTCCGTCACCGTCAAGAACGCGCTGACCATCGGTTTTATCGTTATTTCAACTGTCGTCTTTATCATTGCCGGTAAAGCACCCTCCACCCTGCTGATTGTGGCCGGTGCCGTCAACGGTCTGATTCTGCCCCTTGGTTTTGGTGTGATCCTCTTT
The DNA here is from genome assembly GCF_048512965.1 of Rothia sp. P5764. Classification (NCBI taxonomy): domain Bacteria; kingdom Bacillati; phylum Actinomycetota; class Actinomycetes; order Micrococcales; family Micrococcaceae; genus Rothia; species Rothia sp. P5764. The sequence continues at coordinate 12,927 of NZ_JBLXXQ010000005.1, forward strand.
GTGGCAACCTTCCGTGCCAAGACCCTGCTAGACGGCTACAAGTACCCCATCTGGCTGATTGTGATTGGCTGGGCCTCCTGGCTCCTGACCATCTACCTGGGCTTCAACTCACTCAGCGGTATCGCCAAGCTCTGGGCCGGCTAAAACCAACCCGCTCAAAAAGCACCGTGCCTGTCAGCGCTCAACTAGCCGACAGGCACGGTGCTTTTGTGTTAAAAAGGCTGATTGAGTTAAACCCTGTAGCACTGCTTTGGCACAAGCCCTTAGAGTACAGGCTCCTGCAAAAAACGGTCACGCGAAAGATCCAAATAGGCCCGCAAAGCCCGATGCGCCGCCTCCCGTTGCCCACCCTCAACCAGGGCAAGCAACTCGGCGTTCTTCTCGATAAAAGGCGCATGAAAACCCATATCATGTGACAACTCAAAGAAAATCAGCCGCATCTCCGCCAAAATACGGGACATAGCCCGATTCAGCCGCTGCGACCGAGCCGAAGCCACCAGAGCACGGTGGAAATCCTGGTTAGCGCTCGCCATTTGGGGCACCTGCCCCCGGGCCTGGGCGGTACGGGCCCGGTCAATAGCTGCACGGGCATCACTGTTCTCCCCAAGCGGGGCGAGGCCAATCGCGGCGGACTCAACAGCCCACCGCTCAATAAAGAGCTCCCGCACCTGCTCAGCATCCGGCTGAATCACGAAGACTCCCCGGTAGGGGATCCTCTGCACCAGGTTCTCAGCTTCAAGCTCAGTAAAAGCCTGGCGCAGGGTGTTGCGGGAAACATCGAGCAGGGCGGCTAGATGCTCTTCGACCAACTGGGTGCCGGGGGTCAGCGCAGCGGCATCCATAGCGGAACGCAAAGCAGAAGCCGCCCACTGGGGAGCCTGCATATCGGCGGGCCGATGGGTCGCTAGGGTGCTCAGCTCCGGGGTAAAGGCGGCATCAAGGGATTGGGAAGTCACAGCACTATCCTACGGGTGCCCCTAGTCAAAACGGATGAGAGCAGAACCCGCGCTGACACGCTCACCAGGCTCAGCCAGTAGCTCAGCCACGGTTCCCGCAGACTCCGCCAGCACCGGAACCTCGGTTTTCATGGCCTCCAGCAGAGCTACCTGGGTGCCTGCCCCCACACGGTCTCCTAGCTGCACGGTAAAGCGCAAAAGCGACCCGCTCATAGGTGCAAGAACCTGACCGGGCCCTTCTACCTCGGCTGTACCTGCCGGTGCCCCTGCGCTCCCCAGGGACGCAAAAACAGAATCGGGTAGGCCCACCCGGTGCGGAGTACCGTCGATCTCCAGGGTAAAACGGGTGACCCCGCTCCCCGGGAAGGTCCTAGCACCCACCGGCAGCAGGGGCTGGCGGTAGGCTACATCTGGCTCACCGCTACCCTCTGCCAGGAAGACGTCCTCAATCCAGGTGGTGTAGACCCCGAATTCGCCTCCCTCGGCGGTAAAAGCCGGCGCTTCTAAGACCTGCCGATCAAAGGGGAGCACGGTAGCCACCCCAGAAATCTCAAGCTGACGCAGGGCAAACCGCGCCCGCCGTAGCGCCTGCTCGCGGGTAGCACCAGAAACAATGAGCTTAGCCAGCATAGAATCAAAATCCCCGCTGACTACAGAACCCGGGCGCACACCGGCGTCCCAGCGGATACCGGGGCCAGAGGGCAAGCTGATGGACTCGATTCTGCCAGCGGCAGGTAGAAACCCCCGGGCCGGGTCCTCCGCGTTGATACGGAATTCAAAAGCATGCCCGTGTGCTACAGGGGTTTGGGTCATGGGCAGAGGCTCCCCGGCGGCCACCGACAGTTGGAGAGCCACCAGGTCTAGGCCGGTGACCTCCTCGGTCACGGGGTGCTCCACCTGAATACGGGTATTGACCTCAAGGAAGGAAATAGTGCCGTCCTGGGCCACCATAAACTCAGCTGTACCCACACCCACATAGCCCGCCGCCCGGAAGATATCGGCAGAAGCCCGCTCAATAGCGGCCCGCTGGTCATCGGTCAGGAAGGGGGCCGGGGCCTCCTCAATAAGTTTCTGGTTGCGCCGCTGTAGGGAACAATCGCGGGTGCCCACTACCAGGACGTTGCCCTGGAAGTCAGCAACCACCTGCGCCTCAAGATGGCGGGGCCTCTCCAAAAAGCGCTCAATAAAGCACTCCCCATTGCCAAAAGCGGCCTGGGCTTCGCGTGTTGCAGAGGTGAAAGCCTCTTCAACCTCATCCAGGTGCCGCACGATACGCATACCGCGCCCGCCGCCACCGTGCGCCGCCTTAATGATGGAAGGCAGGCCGTTCTCCTGCGCAAAGGCACGGGCTTCTGCCGCGCTGGCTACTGGCCCGTCTGACCCCGGAGCCAAAGGCGCACCCACCGACAGCGCCAGCTCACGGGCCTTGACCTTATCGCCCAGAGCCTCAATAGTCTCGGGGGCCGGGCCAATCCAGGTGAGGCCAGCGTCAATGACCGCACGGGCAAAATCAGCGTTCTCAGCCAAGAAACCGTAGCCGGGGTGAACATCGGTGGCCCCAGAAATACGGGCAATCTCTAGAACCTTATGCATATCCAGATAGGTTTCAGCCGGTGTCGACCCCTCTAGGGCGTAGGCCTCATCAGCCAAAGCCGTGTGCAGAGCTTCGGCATCGGAATCTGCGTAGATAGCCACAGAAGCGATCCCCTGCTGCGCGCAGGTGCCAATGATACGGACGGCAATCTCGCCGCGGTTAGCAATCAAAACTTTACGCATTGTAGAACTCACTTCTGTGGGGTCAGATGGTCAAAGGGAACGAGGCAGAATTGGAGTTTAGTGCCGGGAGGGGCCTGGGCTATCAGGCGCAGGTCATCGGGATGAACCGTTGCAATCACCGGGTAGCCGCCAGTAACCGGGTGATCGGCCAGGAAGATAACAGGCTCCCCGCTGGGGGGAACCTGCATAGCTCCCGCCACCATGCCCTCACTCGGTAACTCCTTGTCGCTGAGACGGGCCAGGACCTCGGTGGGTTCTGGCCTTTCACCGCCACCCTCAGACTCGGATAGCACCAGGCGGGCACCGATACGGTCGCTGGATTGCGAAATCTCCCAGATTGCCTCTGTGAAACGGGTCAGCGATTCCGGGGTGAACCAGTCCTGGCGGGGCCCCGGCACCGCACGAATCGTTAATATCTGCTCGCCGGGTAGAGGGAGCGGGGGAACGGGGTTGCCCACTAGCGCTGAACTTTCTGCTGCTAGGGCCAGTAGGTCACCGGGGGCTAGGGGCTCCGGGCCCAGGCCAGCTAGGGTATCGCGGGAAGAACTTGTCGCCTGCTGGGGCGCCGCAAAACCCCCACGCACAGCCAGGTAGGTGCGCAGGCCGCGTTCGGTAGCCCCTAGAGTCAGAGTTTGCCCCGGTTTGAGGGCAAAGGGGCGGTAGGAGGTGACAGCTAGCGGTTCCTCCTGGGCAGGGCTTTCTGCATCTACCGGGTTATCTTCGCTGATCCGCGCAGGAACCTGCGCTCCGGTAAGGGCAAGAACCACATCGCGGTGGGCCGTAAGGGCCAGCCCACCGGCAAGATTCTCCAGGACGGTTGCCTGCAACTGGTTACCTACCAGCCGGTTAGCTTCTGCAGCGGCGGCGCGGTCCACCGGCCCTGATGGGGAAACACCCCAGTGGCTCAGGCCGCTGCGGCCGGCATCCTGAAAAAGGGTAAGCATACCGGGGGAGCGCACCTTCAAGCCCGCAGCCAGCTCGCTAAGTGCAGGCTTACCCGGGTGCTCTTCTGCTGGGGACCTACCGGCTACCGTAATCAGTTCCCGGACCGCCTCAAACTGGACCTGCATACCCGGCTCCAAAAGCGTCGGAGGGTTCTGCGCTAAGTCCCATAGGGGCGCATTAGTGTGCCCGATTAACTGCCAGCCACCCGGCGAAGAGCGCGGGTAGATACCCGAAAAATCACCGGCCAACCCCACCGAACCCGCCGGGACGCAGGTGCGCGGTCTGGCACGGCGGGGAACATCCAGCACCTTATCGTTCCGGTGTAAGTAGAAGAAGCCGGGAGCAAAACCCGCGAAGGCCACCGACCAGCGGCCCGTGGTGTGGGCGTAGATAAGAGCCTGCTCGCTCATACCCAGGTGGGCGGCAAGATCGGCCAGGTCCTGGCCGTCATAGATCACGGGAATGGTGACCGTGCGACCGTGGGCGCGCACATGACCGATTACCGGCGGCAGGTCGGGAGCGGCCAGAAAGGCGGCGGTGTAGTCGTAAGTGCTAAAGCGAACTAGGACGGTGCGGGCGGCCGGAATCAGCTCAGTTTGGCCTGCGGCGGGGTACCTGCTGAGGTGCCCGTGCAGGTACAGGGCATTTTCGAGGGTGCGGCAGTCCACCAGGGCTGCGAGGGCGCCAAAGGGCTTGACCGTGTAGATGTCTGCGCCGTCGTGTGGGCGGTGAATCATGGGCACCCCTTTGCGTCCGTCCATCAAAACCGTAGATTGTTCAACAATTCTGGCAGGTGTGGCGGTGCCCACGCAAGGCCAGCTACCCATGCGGTACCTAATACGGAGTGAACGCGGCGTAAACCTTCCAAATGCCGTTCAAAGAACACGCAGATGAAGGTTTGCGCCGCACAAGCTACTGCACCAGGGCAGACTTATCCACAGTTTCCTCCAGACCCCTTGTCAAGGCACATCTTCTGAACAATTTTGGGTCCTATGGAAGACCTCTTTACCACCATCAAAACATCGGCTGAGCTACGGCATCAAGGCGTAAGCTCCGCCGCAATTACACGAAAAAGTAAAAACGGCGAGCTCATCAAAATATGCTTCAACGCCTATGTTGAAGCCAACCAATGGAAAACATGGGATGCCACTCGCCGTTGCTTGGCCCGTCATGTGGGTTTTCTCAAAACTCATCGAGGATATGTGCTGAGCCATGTTTCAGCGGCACTTTGGTGGCGGGCACCTACCCTAGATCTGCCCCTAAAAGTTTGGGTAAGCCACCCTCACCCGTCAGCCAAGGTTGCAGGGAATGTGCATTTGAGCCGTAACCGTTTGCAGGTATGTGAGCAAGCTGTTTTCCGGTCAGGTGCTTTTGTCACAACCCCTCTGCAAACAGCTCTGGACTGTGCGCGGGTGCTCCCGTGCCCCGATGCTCTGTGCATCATTGATGATCTGCTTCACCGCGATCTTGTGCAGGAAGGGGAACTATCTCAAGCTCTGAAAACTTTGGAGGGGAGGGGTGCTCTGAGAGCTCGAGAGATCACTAAATATATGAGCGCGAAAGCCGAATCACCTGCGGAGTCCTTAGCCCGTTACTGGATTCTGCTCTGGGGTTTTACTGCCCCTGTAGAGCAGGTTCAGCTCTGGGTTAAGGGGAATGTATATAGACCGGATTTTCTGTGGGAGGATACCAGGGTGATTCTGGAGGTAGATGGAATGGTCAAATACTCAGGAACCTATGGGAGCCCCGTTGAGGTCATTCAGAAAGAGCGCCGTCGTCAGCATCATTTGGAGCTGCTGGGGTATACGGTTATCCGAGCCCAGTGGGAGGATGTTGCCCGTAACCCCGAGAATCTGCGGGCAAAGCTAGTGCGGGCCGGTGTGCGCTGATGGCTTGTGAACGCGGCGTAAACCTTCCAAATGCCGTTCAAAGAACACGCAGATGAAGGTTTGCGCCGCACTTGAGGTTTAGATGAAGGCCTCGATACGGACCCCGGCCCCTTCCAGGGCGGCCCGTACCTGCTGGGCAATAGCAACAGCCCCAGGGGTGTCCCCGTGGACGCAGATGCTGGCCGCGTCCAGGGTCACGCGTGAGCCGTCCACAGCGATCACCTCACCGTCAACGGCCATACGGACCACCCGCTCAGCAACCACCTCGGGGTCATGGATGATCGCACCCGGTTCCCTCCGGGACACCAAGCTGCCTTCGGGTGTGTAGCCCCGGTCGGCAAAAGCCTCATAGAAGACAGGTAGGCCCAAGGCGCGGGCGGCGCTCGCTACCGCAGAACCGGGCAGACAGAGGATAGGCAGGTCTCCCAGCTCGTGCAGGGCAGTGGCAACCGCCTGTGCTTGTGCTGTGTGGTGAACGATGGCGTTATAGAGGCCCCCGTGCGGCTTGCAGTAGCTCACCTGTGCGCCCTCCACCTGCGCGATAGCTTGGAGCGCCCCCACCTGGTAGATGACGGCATCGGTGAGTTCGGTGGCGGTCATATCCATGAACCGGCGGCCAAAGCCAGCCAGGTCGGGGTAGGAAACGTGAGCCCCAATGGTTACCCCTTTCTGGTGGGCGGCTCGGACGGTGGAGCGGGCTACGCTGGGGTCGCCCGCGTGGAAACCGCAGGCGATATTGGCAGAGGAGACGGTCTGCATCATTGCAGTGTCATCGCCCATGACCCAGGAGCCAAAAGACTCCCCGCAGTCAGAATTGAGGTCAATGGAAAGAGCAGTCATACTCCTAGCCTACCTGGCACACAAGCTACCTCTTTTATCACCGGGGCGTAGGGGCTAGAATTGCTCTGGTCTCTACCAAGGAGTGCATATGACACAGACTGCCGACCCCCGCCGGGTCACCCTTTACACCTGGATCATCTCGGTCGGTGGTTTCCTCTTCGGATATGACACCGGCATTATCAACGGTGCCCTGCCCTTCCTCCAGCAGGATTTCACTCTGTCCCCGGCGGCTGAAGGGTTGGCTACCTCCGCCTTGACGCTGGGCGCGGCGTTTGGTGCGCTGACTGCGGGCCAGCTGATTGACCGGTTCGGCCGCCGCCGTATTTTGCTGGTGCTGGCGGTTGTTTTTGCGGCTGGTTCCTTGGGGCTGACATCTGCCCCCAACCTGGCGGTGTTCATCGCTTTCCGTGTATTGGTGGGCTTGGCTGTCGGTGCGGCCTCAGCGGTGGTTCCTATCTACCTGGCAGAGATTTCCCCCGTTAACCGGCGCGGGGCTATCGTTACCCGTAACCAGTTCATGATTGTTTTCGGCCAGCTTGCTGCCTACGTTATGAACGCCGTACTGGGTAATCTCTTTGCCCAGAACGTCATGATTTGGCGGGTCATGTTCGCTATCTCCGTGGTCCCTGCCCTAGTGCTTTTCCTGGGTATGCTCCTAGTTCCCGAGTCGCCCGGCTATAGGAAGTCTACGGCTACCGCCCGGGGGGTACTTGGCCAGCTCTGGCAAGAACCGGCCCTGCGTACCACCCTGCTTCTGGCCTGCGCTATCGGTATCGTCCAGCAGGCAACCGGCGTGAACGCCCTGATGTACTACGGCACCCAGGTACTCCGCGAAGCCGGGTTCTCTACCGATGCCGCCCTGACCGCCAACATCTCTAACGGTGTTCTTTCTGTCATTGGTGCGGCGGTGGGGCTCTGGTTCGTGGGCCGCTTCCCCCGCCGCCTCGTCCTCACCCTGGGTCTGGCAGGCACCACGGTGTCTCTGATGCTGCTGGCCTTGACCTCTCAGTTCCTTGATGCCTCTGCCCGCCCCTGGGCTACCCTGCTGATCTCGATTATTTTCCTTGTTTTCCAGCAGGGGGCGGTGTCCCCTGTAACCTGGGTGCTCATGAGCGAACTCTTCCCGGGCCGAGTGCGCGGTGCCGGTATGGGTGTTGCCACCTTTGTCTCCTGGATGGCGAACTTCTGCGTCTCCCTCTTCTTCCCCCAGATGGTTGCCGCCCTGGGGCTGGGGGCAACTTTTGCGGTCTTCGCGGTCATCGGTGTGGGGCTGATTGCCTTTACCCGCCGCGCTGTGCCCGAAACCGCCGGAAGAACTATGGACTAGCGACCGCTCCAAAACCCACAGCCTATCTACAGGCATGGCAGGGTTAGGGCATAGACTGCTGGGCCGTACTGGTACTAAGAGTTGTCGGGCGGAGATAAGCGAAGAACTCCAGATGTGTGTACCTATTGCCTCAGAAAAATGTGTTTCATTCTGCAAAGGGCGCTAGCCGTGAGGGGGCAAGGAGTGCGTGTTGAGGGCGGACCGGAAAGAGCCCCCCTTTTCTATGCCCTCAGCCGGAGCTCGGTGGGCGTCTCACGTCATAAATCATTCTGCGGGATGATTTATGGGTTTCTGAGTATCCACTCGGTGTTTTCTGGGTAGGTGGAATCTACACTAAAAGATAGATACACCACATTTACCCCCGCTCAGAAGGGTCAGACGATGGACACTCCTACCCTGCCAATGGATCAGCCTCCCGCCCCTCCGGTTCCCGCCCACCGGCCACGCAAGAAAAAGAAGATGTCTACTCTCACCAAGGTCCTCATCGCTATCGCAGCCGGTGTCGTAGCCCTCATCCTGGTTGGGGTTCTCGTCTTCAGCAGTCTTTTCGGTGCTAGCTCGACAGCCTCCGGCGGAGCCATCCCCGCCACCGACTACATGATTCTGAGCAAAGAAGGGGTCAGCAACAAAGTTCGTGTGGAGGGCACAATCCAGCCCGGTGAAATCCGTAGCGTCACCACCCACCTGACCTCACCCATCAGCGCCGTCAACGTGGCTGTGGGCGACCGGGTTGAGATGGGCCAGACCCTAGCCACCATTGATACCTCGACTCTGCAAGGGGAACTAGACACCCAGCGCGTTCAGCTTGAAGGAGCGGTCACCACCGCCCAGACGGCGCTTAAGGCAGCACAAACCGCCTACGACCAGCACAACCAGGGCATTAACAACGGTACCAACCCCGAAATCCTTGCTGCACTCGCCGCCCAGCGCACTGCGGCTGAGCAGCTCACCCAGGCTAATAACAGCCTGGCGACTGCTCGGACACTACGCGACCAAGCAGCTGCCGAAGGTGCTGACCTGACCGCTCTAAACGCCGATCTCGCAGCCGCCGAGTCAGCCCAGCGCTTGGCCGCTGGCGCAAAGTCCGACGCGGATTCCGGTGTTAGCACTGCCCGTAACGCCGCCTCAACCCAGCTTGCAACCCTCGAAGCGGAACTGGGTAACGCCCGGACCTCCCTAACCAGCGCCGAAAGGGCCCGCGACCAGGCACTTACCTCCCTGCAAGAGGACATTGATGGCGCAACCATCACCTCGCCCATTAACGGTGTAGTCATGACCGTTGCTAAGCCCGGTGCCCCCGCAACCGGCCCCGTAGTCACTATCGGCGACGATTCAAAACTGACCATTACCTCAAGTGTGCGCGAATCTGACCTCCCCAAGGTCAAAGAAGGCAACAAGGTCACCTTCACTGCAGGCTCAAGTGGCACCAAAGAATACACCGGAACTGTTACCTCGGTAGCCTCTATTGCGGACTCAGCCCAGCAGGCCGGTAGCGAAGCCGCAGGCACTGCCGTAAGCGGTGTGGGTACCGGCAGTAGCCCCACCTTCACCGTCACTATCGAGGTCACCGGCGACCGCGAGGGCCTCTACCTGGGCTCCAGCGTCAAGGCCAACATCATTACCGCCGAGGAAACTGATTCTCTGGCTGTACCCGTAGACGCCGTGTACACCAATGACCTGGGGGCCAAGAGTGTCGTGGTAGCTGTACCCCAGGACGGCGGGAACTACGTCCTTGAAGAACGCACTGTAGAAACCGGCCTTGCCAACGACATCGATATTGCTATCACCGGCGGTGAGCTGGCCGAAGGGGATATGGTTCTGACCTACGGTGAGAACTACCGCTACCGTGTGGGCGAGACAGTGACTTTGGACGCCGGCGTGAGCTACGGCTGGTAAAACCATGAGCCAGCAACTAGTACAGCCTCCAGAAACCCTGCTGGATATGCGGGGCATCGTCAAAACCTTTAACCTGGGCACCCCCAGCGAAATCACCGTTCTACCTGGCATTGACTTTCACGTCAATCGTGGGGAGTTCGTATCGGTTGTGGGGCAGTCCGGTTCCGGTAAAACCACCCTCATGAACATCATTGGTCTGCTGGACCGAGCCACCTACGGCTACTACACCTTTGATGGCGAGAACATCCCCAACCTGAGCGATGATGAACTGGCTTTCTACAGGAGCCAGAATATCGGGTTCATCTTCCAGAGCTTCAACCTGATTGGGCGCATCTCGGCGCTCAAGAACGTTGAGATGCCTATGATGTACGCGGGCATGAATGCTCGTGACCGCAGGGAACGAGCCGCCTACCTGCTGGAGCAGATGGGCATAGCTGACCGGATGGAGAACAGCCCAGCGGCCCTCTCCGGCGGCCAGAAACAGCGTGTAGCCATTGCCCGTGCCCTGGCCAATGACCCGCCCCTGCTCCTGGCCGATGAGCCTACCGGTGCTCTCGATAGCCAGACCGGGCGCATGGTCATGGACCTCTTTCATCAGCTCAACAAAGAGCAGGGTAAGACCATCGTTTTTATTACCCACAACCCCGAGCTGGCCGCAGAAACTGACCGCATTGTCACCATGGTTGATGGCCGTATCGTCGCCGGTAAAGAGGCCGCCGCCCCTTATATGAGCGCCAATGGACTTACAGACCCTACCGGTCTTCTATCGGCTCCGGTGGCTAGCGCAGCGGTAGTTCCGCCCGCACCGGGCGGCACTGAGCCCACCCCCGAGGAGGTCCAGCCGTGAACATCAAAGAGTCAATCAGCCTAGCGCTGGGTAGCCTGCGCAACAATAAAATGCGCTCTTTCTTGACCCTTTTGGGCATCATCATGGGTATCGCCTCAGTGATTGCGATTCTGACCCTGGGTCACTCCCTGCAAACCCAGGCTAACCAAGCTGTTGTGAGTTCGGGAGCCAATGACCTCAATATCCAGGTGAAAGAACGGCCCCGTGAGGACGAAGGCCAAACTTCTGCAAACATATCTAGCCCCTATGGAATGATGGGTAGCTCAGGCCAAATGCCCACCGGGGACTCCCTTATCAGCATTGATGACATTAACACCCTCAAAGAGGTTATGGGTGATAATATCGCCGGTATTCCCCTGGGGAACTCAGCCTCCTATGGTGCTGAGCTTACCTATGAGGGCCAGACCAACTCGGAGAGTCTCATAAATTTCGTCAATATGGACTACTTGGAGCTTAACCCCAAGAACCTGGTGGCCGGCCGGGCTATCACCCAGACCGATATTGATAACAAGCGACCGGTCATCATGATTTCTACCGACCAGCTGTCACTTCTGGGAGGCGACCCGGTTCAGGCGGTGGGGCAAGAAGTAGAGGTTAGCTCGGGTGGCTCCAGCACCATCTATGCTGTTGTTGTAGGTGTTTACCAACCAGATAATACTGGCGGTCTTTTGGGCATGTCGGGGCCAGGCGCGGTCTTGATGCCTTACACCTTTGAGGGTCAGTTCAGCAGCATGAATGCAGATGGCTGGTCCTACCTGAGTGTACGCCCGGCGGAGGGTAAAGACCTGGCCCAGGTCAAGGCTCTGCTTCAGGCGCACCTCACCAATATGTATCGTTCCGATGAGCAGTTCATGGCTGAAATTATGGATTACTCAGCGGCCACACAGTCCTTCAACGATGTGCTGGCCGGTATTAGTGCAGCTATCTCGGCTATTGCCGGTATCTCACTGCTGGTCGGTGGTATCGGTGTCATGAACATTATGCTGGTGACCGTGACCGAACGTACCCGCGAAATTGGCATCCGTAAGGCCCTGGGCGCTACCCGGGGAGCTATCCGTCTGCAGTTCGTGGTGGAAGCCATGATTGTCTGCCTGGTCGGTGGCATCTTGGGCGTACTGGTCGGCGGAGGGCTCGGTATGCTGGGCTCAAATATGCTGGGGACCTTTGTGCTCCCGCCGCTGAGCGCTGTCACCCTGTCCCTGGGGTTCTCGCTAGCTATCGGCCTCTTCTTTGGCTACTACCCGGCCAATAAGGCGGCTAAGCTGGACCCCATTGACGCCTTGAGATACGAATAGATCCCTAGCCGCAGTGTAAAGCACCCCCTGTTCTCTTCCGCATACTTGCCAAAGAGAACAGGGGGTGCTTTTGTGCGCTGAGAGTATCTGCCTTAGCGCAGGGTTTCACCGATCTTAAGGTGAACCACCGAGGGGCCGCGGGTTTCCAGGGCCTTCTGAACAGTCTCCGTAAGGGTGTCCATGGTGGCGGTGAAACCTGTGGCACCGAAGCCCTCAGCCAGCTTGACCCAATCAGGCTGAACCAGGTCTACCGCAACCGGCGCGATGCCACGGTCGCGTTCGTTCTGGCGAATCTCACCGTAGCCACCGTTCTCTACACAAATGATGGGCAGATCCAACTGCTGCTCAACAGCGGTCATGAGCTCCTGGATAGCGAACATGAGCGCACCGTCACCGAGCAGACAGACCACCGGACGCTCGGGCGCTGCCACCTTAGCGCCAATGGCAGCAGGCAGGCCGTAGCCCAGGGTGGCGTAGGTTGCCATGTAGAGCAGGGAATTAGGCCGGGGTGCCCGGTAGAAGGTGGTGGTGCCCATGTAGGTTACCTGTGAGGAGTCACCGGCAATGATGGTGTCCTGGGGCAGAATCTCCATGATGCGCTCGTTAAGCTCTGCCAGCTCGGGGGCGATAGCGCGCCCCTCGTTATCCAGGGCATCGAAGATGCCCTGGAGATTGCGCTCTTGGCGGGAACCGGGGGTGACACCCTGCTCCGCCAGAGCTTCAAGGAGCTGGGGGATAACAGCCCGAGAGTTCCCGGGTAGCTCAAGGTCCGGGGTGATGTTGGTGAGCATCTGGTCGCGGGTAATATCAATGCGGATGACCGGGCCTGCGGGGTGGATATCGCCGTCCCAGAGCTCAGCTTCACCGATCTTAGAGCCAATAATAAGCATGGCATCGGCTTCCCGGCAGAAAGCGTGAGCGGCGCTCAGGCGCAGGTCAGCGCCCAAGGAAAGACGGTGCTTCTCGGGGATAGCGCCCTTACCATTGACGGAAGTAATAACCGGTGCTTCGAGAAGTTCAGCCAGGGTAAGCAGGTCATCAGCGGCAGAGATAGAACCGCCACCGGCCACAATCAGCGGCGCTTTAGCTTCTGCCAGAATACGGGCGGCTTCGCGCACATCATCGACCGGTGCAGGCTGAGGCTTGCCCAGGGGGCGGGCCTGCAGAATTGCGGGGTCAAGCTCAACTTCGCTTTCGAGGACATCCAGGGGCACCTCAATGTGAATGGGGCGCGGGCGGTTGTGGGTGAAGGAGCGGAAAGCGTTGTGGATAATATCTACCGCTTCTTCTGCTGAGTTCACGCGGCGGGAGAACTCCACAATGGAGTTGACGGCACCGGTGGGGTTTTTAGTCTCGTGCAGGGCGCCGATATCGCGGAACTCCTGGCCTACCGGGCGGCCGGGGGAGAGGATAATCATGGGGCGGGACTCTGCGTAGGCGGTTGCGGCTCCCGAGAGGGAGTTCAAGAGACCGGGGCCGGAGGTTGTAATGACAACGCCGGGCAGGTTGCGGGTCTGTGACCAGCCATCGGCACCGTAGGAGGCACCCTGCTCGTGGCGGGTGGTGACCGGGTGGATGCCGAGTTCTTCGAGATGGCGGTAGAACTCTAAGTTGTGGGTGCCGGGAATACCAAAGACGGTATCGACGCCGTAGTTACGCAGGGTTGCCAGGATGGCGTAGCCAGCGTTGCGGCGCGGCTCGGTTACTTCGGTGCTACGGTCAGGCAGGGAGGGGTGGGTCATGGGTACCTTTCAGCTTGAAATATTCTTTTAACGTCCGCTCTAGCATACGGGTTTTTAAGGTCTCGGGGCGGGAGGCTGACCTGTGAAATGTTATGCACAGCACAGTATTCTTATGAGGTTCTGTGGGGTGAGTCAGGCAGGTGGGCGGCAGAGAGGGATAAAATATTAAGTAGACTTATGAAAATGGTCAAACAGGTCCCCCTCCCCCAAGATAGCCAGGATGCCATGCCCCTCTCCACCCCACGTCGTCTCAGGATACTCACCCTTACCACCTGCACGCTCTTAGCCGCGGCCGCCTGCGGTGGTCCTGGGCAAGGAACAGAAGATCCCTCAACCCCTCAGGGCCCGGCGCCTTCCACCCAGAAAGCCCAGCAAACATCACCAAGACCGCAGGCCCAACCCCAGGAAGTCATGGGCGGTGTCCAAGAAATCTTTGCTCACCGCTATGTTGCCCTTTACGGCAACCCCAGCGGCCCCTCTCTGGGGGCATTGGGGGAGCAAAGCCCAGAAGAGTCGGTTACAAGAGTCAAAGATTTAGCTAGCCAATACCAGGGGTACAGCCAGGAGAAAGTTATCCCGGCCTTTGAGATCATTGCTACCGTCGCCAGCTCGGCAGCGGGTGTGGACGGCGATTATTCAGACGAAGCCAGCCTGGAGAGCCTGCGCCCCCTCGTAGACCTGGCCGCCAAGGAGGGGATCTACGTCATTCTTGATTTCCAGCCCGGGTATAGCAGTTTTACAGAGCAGGTCAAAGACTATGAAGAACTGCTCAAAGAACCTCACGTGGGCATTGGTATAGATGCTGAATGGAGAATCTACCCCGGCCAGGTTCACCTGCAACAGATCGGGAGCGTAGATGCCAGCGAAATCAATGAGACCCTGGACTATCTAGCTGAGCTGACCCAGCAAAATCACCTGCCCCAAAAAATGGTGGTTCTGCACCAGTTCACCCTGTCCATGATCGCTCATAGATCCCAGCTTGAGAGCAAGCACTCTGAGCTGGCCCTGACCCTCCACGCCGATGGGCACGGTAGCCCCGAACTTAAAGAGGCAACCTATCAGCAGCTACTAGCCGGTCTGAACCCCGAGATTAAGCCCTCCTGGAAAAACTTCTATGACGAAGATACCCCCATGCTAAGCCCGGCAGAAACCTACGCCCTGGAACCTAAACCCTTTGTGGTGACCTACCAGTAAGAAAGCAAGAGCCCGGCCTATGCCTTCCCCAGGCCTAAGATGGCCATGTGAGAAGGTAAGCCGGGCTAGCTAGGGTGCGGGGCAGTTCGCCCAGGACCTTAGGATTTTAGCCGCTCATGCCAGGTCTTGATGACAGCAGGATCGGTGGGCTTGGTGGCCAGCGAGGCCACCACATAGACCACCAGGGACACCGCGATACCGTAGTAGATAGGTTCGTTAGCCAGTACCCCAAAGATCGGCATGCAACCTAGGGTCACCAGGGAGCCAACCGCCATGGACAGGGCTGCAGCTACCCCCGTACCCCGCTTCCAGAGCAGGCCACCCAGGATAGCTACCATGAGCCCTCCAACCAAGATGTCGTAGGCAATGGTCAGGGAGGTGACCGTATCGGTCAGGGCAATAGCAAGAGCGGTGGTGATGACACCCAGGATGAGCAGGTAGATACGGTCAGCCTTGAGGGCTGTATCGCTTTCGGGGTCCTCTTCCTGCATGGCAGGCTTACCGGTGAGGAAGGGGATGACATCGACCCGAGCTACGGTAGCTGCTGCAATCAGAGCGCCGGATGCGGTGGACATCATGGCAGCAACACCTGCCGCCAGGACAATACCGCCGATACCTGCGGGCAGGAAGTTCTGGGCAACGGTGGCAAAAGCGTCGTCCTTGCTCTCAAGCCCAGGAGCCAGGGCGGCGGCAGCCATACCGATGACAGCGCCAGCAATACCGTAGAGGGCAATGTAGATACCGGCACCGGCCCCACCCCAGCGGGCTACCTGCGGTGAGCGAGCGGAAAAAACTCGCTGCCAGATGTCCTGGCCCACCAGGATGCCCAAAGTGTAAATCACGAACATAGTGATAATGGTGTCCATACCCATGGCCCCGGGGGCAAAGAAGCTGGAGTCCAGGCGTTCCGTCAGGCCCTGCCAGCCACCGGCCTTGTTCAGGGAGAAGGGGAGCATGAGCAAGAAAATACCCACGGTCATGATGGCGAACTGCATCATGTCGGTCAGGGTAATGGACCACATACCGCCTAAGAGGGAGTAGCCGATGACGACCAGGGAGCCCAATAGGATAGCGCTGGTACGGTCCATATCTAAGAGGACCCTGAAGACGGTGGCGTAGGCTGCAGTGGAGGTCACGGCAATCATGACGGTGTAGGCCAGCATGACGATGGAGGAAACCTGGGTAGCCCGCACACCGTAGCGCAGGGAGAGCATCTGGGAGACGGTGTAGATTTTCAGGCGGGCAATGATGGGTGCAAAGATGAGGGACAGTAAGAGTACACCGACCGCGATAGCCACAACCAGCCACATGCCTGAAATGCCGAACTTGTAGCCCAGGCCCACGCCGCCCACAGTGGATGCGCCGCCCAGGACAACGGCGCACATGGTGCCGGTGTAGAGTGCGGGGCCCAGCCTGCGGCCTGCTACTCGGAAGTCTTCGGCGTTCTTGGCTTTTCGTTTGCCGATGTAGCCAAAGAGGATGAGTGCTGCCAAATACAGCAGAATAATGGCCAGGTTCATGCGTGTTCCTTTGTGTTGAGGCCGTGTGTGCTTGACCAGTGGGTTGGTTGATGTGGCTAAGCCCTCACGGTGGTGAGTTGCAGGCCACAGTTTATTGTAGCCGTCTCTTGAAAAAACATGCACATTGACCCCGGCTCGTACTTTGGGGAGGGGCGGTATGGGATACCTTTTACCTACTTTGAATAGGTCTGGGGCGAAAGAGCTATTGGTAAGAGCGGGCGGACTCTTTTGCCCGCTGCAAGAGCCACAAAAATCAAGGGAAGAGTTGCTGCGTTAGACCCGATGTAGATGCCCCAGCGGGTGCGGGCAGGAAGCCCCGCCCCTGCCTTGGTGATCAACCGACCCGCTATGCCCGCCATGAGGGGTGCGGTCATCAGCCCACCGTTATAGCGGCGCTGGATAAGGCTCCGGCAGATATGGCTCATCGCGTTACCCACCAGAGCAGATGGGGGGGCTAGCACGAGAACCTGCTGAAGTTTACCGTGGGGCAGACAGGCCCCTGCTACCAGTGCAAGAGCAGATGCTCCGGTGAGAAGGGCCGTAGCTAGGGCAAAATCCTGCTGGCTTGACCAGGGACCGCACTCTCTAATGCGGTGGGGGAGAGCTTCGATATCTTGGTAGAAGTGCGCTACTTCCTCGCAATTATGGGCGGCAAAGACCCCAAGCAGTGAAGCTGTAAGCGCTGTCTTGCGTGGTTGCATGGTCATAACCTCTCGGGGGATCTGCTTGCGCTGAACTGCTTCCTGTGTAAGCGTCTTAACTAGCTTTCATTTTTGCAGACCTTCGGTGCAAAAAGATACGGCCCCCCTTGTGCCAGGGAGCAGTGCTTCAAAGCCGTCGTGTATTAGGTTTGCCCCCACCTGTATATGTATGAGCGCCGGTATAAATAATCAGGGCAAACAGCTCAAAAGGCCCCCGCAAACGGGTTATAGTTGAGTGAAATCTCGTGTCAGCGCTCACAGGAGCCTGCTTGACCCCCTCTTCCGTTGCCCCAAGGAGCCCTCACCATGGCAGAAGCCTTTTTCTCGTCCAAACCCAACCGCGTCATCGCCACCGGCGCTGACGGCGTAGAACGCCTTGGCCCCGTCAACGCCGCAGAAGTACCCCGCTGGGCCGGAACTGCCACCTTCGCCCGCCTACCCCGCCTGGACGAGGTAGAAAAAGCAGATATCGTAGTCGCCGGTATGCCCTGGGACTCCGGTGTCTCCTACCGGCCCGGCGCACGCTTTGGCTCCAACCACGTGCGCGAATCCTCCCGCCTGCTCCGCCCCTTCAACCCCGCCGCCAACATCTCCCCCTTCAAAGAAGCCCAGGTAGCAGATGCCGGGGACATCATCGGCAACCCTTTCAACATTGAAGAAGCCCTCGAAATGTTCGAGGCCGGTGCCCACGAACTCACCAAGGACGGCGCGCAGCTCGTGACCATCGGCGGTGACCACACCATCGCCCTGGCCAACCTGCGCAACCTGCACAAGAAACACGGCAAAATCGCCCTGCTCCACTTTGACGCCCACCTGGACACCTGGGACACCTACTTCGGGGCCGAATACACCCACGGCACCCCCTTCCGCCGCGCCTTTGAAGAAGAACTACTGGACACCGACGCTCTCTGCCACGTAGGTACTCGCGGCCCCCTCTACGGCACCGAAGACCTAGAAGACGACGCCCGCTTCGGCTTTGGCATCGTCACCAGCGCCGACGTCTACTACCTGGGCGTTGAGAGAGTCGTCCAACTGCTCCGTGAGCGCATTGGCGACCGACCCCTCTACGTCTCCATCGACATTGACGTGCTCGACCCCGCCCACGCCCCCGGCACCGGCACCCCCGAAGCGGGCGGCATCACCTCCCGCGAACTCCTGGAAATCCTGCGCGGTCTGCGCGGGCTCAACCTGGTCGGATCTGAGGTTGTTGAAGTAGCCCCTCCCTACGACCACGCCGAACTGACCGGTATCGCCGCCGCCCACGTGGTCTACGAACTCATCAGCCTGCACGCAATCGGTGCCACCGACCAGCCCGCCTCACCGGCAGCTGGCCTTGCTGGCACTACCTACAACGGCTAGAAAGGCAGACCCTTGAGTAAAATAGCTAACCTGCTGGCAGAAGCGACCCCCGCTGAAGCCCGCATCATGCACCACTTTGCCGACCGTGCCGCCGGTTTCCGCCCCTCGGCAGTGCGCGATGTTTTTGAGGTCGCCATGCGCCCCGGCATCATCTCCCTGGCCGGTGGAAACCCCGACCTGGACCTGCTGCCGCTGGAACAGCTCGGTGCTATGAGTGCCCGCATCATTCAAGAAGAGGGCCTAGAAGTTCTGCAGTACGGCTCCGGCGCGGGCCTGGAAGAACTGGCTGAGCTGGTCTGCCAGTTCATGGAATCTGAAGGTGCCCGCCCATCCGTGGACGATGTTCAGATGACCGCAGGCTCCCAGATGGGACTGGACCTGGCCACCAAACTTTTCGTCAACCCCGGGGATGTCATTCTGGCAGAAGGCCCCACCTACACCGGTGCCCTGGGCGTTTTTGAGGGCTACCAGGCTGATGTGCGCCAGGTCGCACTCGACCAGGACGGCCTGGACCCCGCCGCTGTCGCCCAAGCCATTGCTGACATCCGCGCTGAGGGTAAAGAGGTCAAGTTCCTCTACACCATCCCCAACTTCCAGAACCCCACCGGCATCACCCTCTCGGATGAGCGCCGTCAAGAGCTGGTGCGTATTTGCCGCGAAGCTGACGTACTGATTGTGGAAGATAACCCCTACGGCCAGCTCTCCTTTGACGGGGTGCGCCGCCGCTCCCTCTACTCCCTGGACCCCGAGAACGTGCTCTACCTGGGCTCCTTCTCTAAGGTCTTCTCGCCCGGTGTGCGCGTGGGCTGGATGGTCGCGCCCTTCCGCGTCCGCAAGTTCTTGCAGATTGCCGGTGAAGCCGTCACCATCTGCCCTTCGGTGCTCTCTCAGCGCCTGGTGCTGGGCTTTATGAGTGAGGGCTTGTGGGAGTCCCATACCCGCCGCACCGCCGCCCTCTACCAGGCCCGTTGCCAGGCTGTGTTGGATGCCTGTCAGAAGTACATGCCCGCAGGCACCACCTGGACAGTGCCTGAGGGAGGTTTCTTCACCTGGCTAACCCTGCCCCAAGGGTGCAAGTACGCCGACGCCACTGACGCCCTAGCCCCGGCCATTGAAGCCGGTGTGGTCTTTATCCCCGGTTCAGCCTTCTACGAGCCGGTAGAAATCGAGGGGAAACTGGTCAATCCCGGCGCTAACCAGCTCCGCATCGCCTTCTCCGCTATCGAGCCAGAGGCTCTGACCGAAGGCGTCAAGAGACTGGCTGAGGTGCTTGCCGGGTAATCCCCGCCGAGGGTAATAGGTGCGGGCGCAGGGTGAGGCTTGCGCCCCGCACCTTTATATTATTCGCAGCAGATCGCAGGAGAAGAGGTGGAGCCTATGTTAGAGAAAGCCAGCAAAGCCGCTACCGAAATCTTCTCGCCCTTTGTGCTCTCCGGGCTGTTGCTGGCCATCATTGCGATCGCCACAGACCCCACCTGGGTCGTACCCGTGGCGCTCTCACTCCTCTTTATCGTGGCTATCCCCCTGGCCCTTTCCCTCTGGATGCACCGCACCGGCAGGGTAGGGGACCGCTTCATCCAAGACCGGGCACAGCGCACCCCCTTCTATGCGGGCACCCTGCTTTCTTTCGCCGCCGGGGCGCTGGCCCTGAACTTCGTGGATACCAGTAGCCAGGTGCCCCTGGCCCTCAACCTGTCGGTGGCTATGTTGCTGGTCGTTGCCCTGGTCAACCTCAAAATTAAGGCCAGTATGCACGCACTGGTGGCCGCCCTCTTCGCCCTGGTCTTCCCGCTCTACACGCCCCTGCCCACCCTGGGTTACGCGGTGGGTGCAGGAGTGTGGGCTAGCACCGTCTACTCCCGCTACTACCTGCGCAAACACACCGTCCCTGAGCTGGCCCTGGGCACGCTCTTTGGGGTCGCGCTCGCGGCTGTCTTCTTGGGGCTGAGGTAGAGGAGACAACAGAAAAATGTTGGCCTCAGATACTTTCAACCGACTGAAAATTCCTATACTCCCGGGATGTACCCCTGTTCCGTGCAGATTTCCTGGTGAAGGTTTCAAAAAGCCCGGGCTAGCTCAACAGCTAACCCGTGCTTTACCCGTGTACGTCTTAGATGCGGGACTCAGTAATGCGCCCGTCAGGAGTCCACGTCAGCCTGTACCCCTTGCTGAAATCAACAAAGTAAGAACCGTCGGAGTTCGCCGTCTCATCGCTGGAGGGGAAACCGTACTTGTCAGTATGCCCGTGATTCAGCCAGGCAAAATACAAGCCACCACGAGCACTTAGCACGTGAGTTCCGGTGTTGGGGGACCAAATGAAGGCTGATTCAAAACCTGAACGGTTTCTAAAGAACTGGATTGCGCCACCACCGCGGACCCCTAACTCATCAGAGCTGGGAAACCCTACAGTGTTAGCGGCACCTTTACCGGCCCATCGCCAGAAGATACCTCCACGACCGTTCATCACATGGGTGCCGGTAGCAGGTGACCAGTAGAAACGGGACTGCTCCCAGCCCCGCTCAAAGACTTGGCGGGCACCGTATGAATAGACAGTCTCATCTTCAACCGGGAAACCGAAGGCACCCGTGCCTCCGCCGGCAGTAAACTTTCTACCTATACCGCCGGGTTCCCATACCGTAACTGTCCTGCCAGAATGAGCAGCCCAGTATAGAGCTGTTACCCCACCATTAGGAATTTTAAACTTTTGCACAGCACCGCCAGATATAGCTGTTTCGTCAAACAGGGGGTAACCTATACCATTCTCGTAACCTAGCTGACGGTACCGTGCACCAATACCGCCGGAGAACCATACCCGCGCAGTAGCAATAGATGGGTGCCAGTAAATAGTGCTGTTCGAAGAGAACTCCTGGGCCACACCGCCGTATGTCACACTGAATTCGTTGGTCGTGGGGTTCCCTAATGCGCTAGGCCCACCTTTTGACCAGTAGTAGTTGCCGATGGCCCCCTGGAGCTTAAAGCCGTTAACGGTGCTGGAATTGCGTTTTTGCACGCCTGCACGAGATAGAGAGGTCTCCAGGATCCACGGGAAGTTATAGGCATAATGATCTCCCTCGGTGTAGGTAATCTGGGTATTCCAGAAACCCTGATTACGGTAGTTCGTATAACCAGACCGGGCAGCGCCTAAGGCGGACCAGTTGTGAGGCCAGGTAACGCCTATACCATCGTTTTTGCCCACAAACCAGTACATGGGTTGAGCTTTAAAATTTTCAGAAGCGATGGTCTGCATCTGTCCATATCCACCGCCTCCCACCATAATTGAGCCGCCACCGCTACGCCAGGATTCCTGCTGGTCGGAATTGAGTTCAAAAGATTGGAATTCGGCCCCACCAGAGTAGCCAATAGTCCAGATACGGTTCCGATCGATACCAGCGTGGGACTCAAACCACTGCGCAAAGGAGCGGAAATAATCGCCGTTAGCGTCTTGATCCTCCCACCAGGTGATACCGTTGATTGAAGAATTCTTGTCTGGAGAAATTACAGGTACAAATACCATATTGCGTTCATTTGCAATACGCGCCATATTCAATAAATCGCTATTTGAATTGGGTGAATGAACTTTTGACTGGGAGTTATACCAGTAGTCACCGTCCAAGTAATAGACCACACCAACCGGTTGTGACCAGTCAATGCCGTGGGCGTACACGTGGTATTGAGAAGCACCGTAGGATTGATAGGTTCCAGACGCTGTGACTGCAGCTGCGGGGGATGTGTTTGCACCTACTGTCAAGAGACTTGATGCTACCGTTGCACAGATGAACGTTCCTAAACTAGCTGTGCGCAGGGCGCCGATAAGTTTATTCTTTATATTTTTCATGCGAACTGTGCCTTTGACGTGTGTAAATGAAAATTGTTGTGTGCGTGAAACAGGTTTACCCCCCATGTGTGCAAAGGGTTATCACTGAATTCAATATCTATTTGAGCATTTTTTGGGCTTAGAAGCTACTAACAGGGATATAAAATGTCAATATTTTCTATAAGTGGATGAAGGGCGCACTTTGATAAAGGTTTTATTTATTGAACTTAAAGTTCAATATCTATGGCACTATCTGATAGATATGTAGGGCTACTTGTTAGCCGGTGTATCGTAGAGCTCTAAATGCCGGGAATGCCCCTCCGTGCTAGGAAAATTAGGAACGCACCCAGCCAAATGCGGTGGTAGTCGTTCATGATATCTCTCCACATGTGAGGGCAGGTATATCTGGTGGGGTCTAAGAGCCTGTGTGGCCGCTGTCTTTTCTGACCTGCTCCAGGGTCTGCACGAGGTCTAGGGCCTGCGCTTGATCCTTCATGACAACCTCATAGGCGCTACCGTCCTTCACGGTGAGACTCACGCGGAACTTTCCGCCCATATTGACCCGGTATCCCTGCGCGGTCTTGACAACAGGCCAGTTAATAGCCCCGGAATTGAGCCCAGAATCTTCTTCCGTCTGGACGGCCACGATATCCGAGTAGGCTATGTCCCTGCGCCACAGGGGTGCCCTGATTTCCAGGGCGGAGCCGAGGTGCACCTGCACCTTAAAGAGGGAAAGGTAGGCCGCGTCCAGGAGTACTAGCACAAAGATCGAGGACAACAGGGCGGGCAAAATGTTCCCCGTCCTGTCCGTCAGAAATAAGGGAAGTCCAAGAGATAGTGCAAGGACAAGAGATACAAGACCTAAGGAGGCTATAACCATGGTGGCCGGACGGGCAAGGTACTTTTTACCCATGTCACTCAACTTTCGGTAGTCCCGGGGGTGCTAGTGTCCTCATCAAGGTAGCGGTGAGCGATTGGTAGCCACAGGAGTGCCATGAGCGCCAGCACAAGCGCAAGTGCGGCAACAGTACCGCCCGGGCTGGCTCCGGCACCCCACCCAATCAGTGGGTTCACAGCTATACCCACCAGGCTACCAAGAGTGCTAGCAACATTGAGTACCGTGGCTCGACGGTGCGCCGGGATAACCTTATTAGCCACAGCCCGTGTGATGGGGCCTCGCGCGTGCATACCAAGAACCACCAGCACAAACCCCGCAATCACAGCAGCAGGGTGCGGGACAACCATCAAACCGAACCCTGCAACCCCGTAGCCCATAGCCAAGAGCAGACTGTTCCTGCGGCCCAAACGATCAACCACCGAACTGGCATAGTGGTTATAGAGAGCGGCCAGCAACTGTGCCGAACCGCCGATGATTCCCCAGGTGGCGACCGGTACCTGCGCAGCCTGGAACAGTGGCTGGTTGAGTGTAAAAACAGCGTTAAAAATGACGAAGGCCGCGCTGGAGGCAACCGCCGTATAGAGCAGAACAGGGTTGGTCAAAAGCAAGCCGGTACCACCTCTAAGGCTTGCCCAAGTGTTCTCAGGCTCCGGGCCATTAGCCTTTGTAGGTTGCTGGCCGGGCAGGAAAGCAACAGCCACAGCGGCACCAAGCGCAAAGACAGCACTGACGGTAGCCGGTAGCCAAAGGCTATGCGCCGCCATTAAACCGCCGGCAACAGACCCAACCACCCCGGCCCCCAGTTCTAAGGAACTCAAATGACCCCATACACCTACCGAAATATCGTCGGCGGTCTCACCCAGCGAGTCATAAATATAGGCGTCCTGCACACCGGTGAGCATGGCAATGCCCAGCCCACTGAATACGAAGGATAAGGCAAAAGCGCCTAGGGAGTGCCCAGCGGCAAAAAGTATCTCGGCCACCGCGTTGAACACAAAACCGGTCAGGATGACCCAACGCCGATCTACCCGGTCTGCCACCAGGCCAGAAGGCACCTCGGCTACGAGAATACTGGCCAGTAGGATGCTTTCCAGCAGGAAAATATCCTCTAGGGACAGCCCCCTGGATGTCAGGAACAGGGCGCTGACCGGGACGTAGAAGGAAAATCCCGCTGCGACAGTTGCTAGGGCAATAGGTAGCAGGGAACGGTCTTTCCACACGCGGGAGGCAGCGGTGGGAGCACCCATGAGGACCTCCATATCCGTGGGCAACGCAAACTTCAAAGAGCGGGGGAGCCCAGGGCTCCCGTAGCTTACCTGCTAGGTGTCCTGCCGGTTCCGGTAAGCAATGAAAGCTAGAGCAACAAGAGAGGCAAGGCAGGCAACATACAGGACAACAGACCTGTAGCTTTGGTCAACAAAAGCAACAACGACAAAGATTATTGCCAGGAGGGCAACAAGAACCCAGGCAACAATACTATTGCTGATCTTGGCCCGATTCTTTTCATTCATACCTAGCATGTTATCGGGTAGCGCTATTGGGGGAGTAAAAAATTACCTCCGGATTGTTGAAACAGAAACGCCGGAGGTCACCCCAAAAGAGCCTCACGGGGAAGGTAACGGCCCGATTTACTTCGGTATGGCAGTCGGTGCAGTTCTGGGTCTGATGGCCTATGTGAAGGGCTGGCTCTAGGTAGCGGCAGGTAAAGGGAGGGCGGGAGCTACCGCTAACATTTTATGAGTCCCGGTTTCTTGCTTTGCTTGATAGCCTGCCAACGGCATACACAACTGCGGTTCCGGCAGCCGTCATGAGAATCCCAAAAATGATGTGCCCGTGGCCGGGGTCGCGGATAATCATCTGGAGTGAAAAGCCTGCCAAAATGAAGGCAGTCCAGAGAACGTAGAACATATACGGTTTGCGCATACCTACATCCTTTCATGCGGTGTTTTAAGGAGTCCGCTCCGATCTCTGCGCGTGCTTCCGGAGAGAGGGAGCAAAGACGACCCCCAGCCCCATCGCAGAGATGACCGAGACGGGGGTAAAAATAGCGACCGGGTCACTGGCTATGGCAGAAATAAGCAGCCACTCAACCGCCAGTAGTGCAATCACTGCGGCCGCAAGAAAAGCTGAGTAAGTAAACATGTGGCCCATATCCAGTTTCTGATGCATGAGGCCAACCTTTCGTAAGAGGGGAAGACACCTGGGTTTCTGGGAGCTTACAGCTCCGGAGCCTGGTGTGATGATGGGGCGACCAAGGCCACCGCCAGGGTTGTGGCAAAAGCCAGGCCAAATGAGGCTACAGCGAGGAAAGAGCCAAGGCTCGGGTCGGCATCCGGCCGGTTCAGCAAGCTGAACCCTGCAGATATGCCAGCCAGTGAGAGGACCCAGGCAACTGCTAGAACACGCGATACTTTTGATCTCATACCTACAGTATGGCGTGACTTGGGTCTCGTTTGTGGCATGTTGATGCCGTGGCGAAGCTCTGATCTGCGGACCCGGTGCTTAGTGTGCGGCGCAAACCTTCATGCGCGTGTGCTTTGAACACGCTGGTGAAGGTTTTCACCGCATTCAGTTTGTGGTGGGTGGGGGGAAGGCTAAGCCTGCAAGGAGACGTAGATGAGCTATGTGGGCATGGGTAGGCCAGCGCAGGCGGCTCCGGCACTGAACTGCCACCCACCGTTCACCCGCGCTTTGCCCGCACGTGAGCGTCCCCACCGCCGCCCTGCCCCATAATGGTGCTATGCGTATCTTTGCCCACCGGGGAGCCTCCGGAACCCGCCCCGAAAACACCCTCACCGCTTTCACCGCCGCCGCTGACGCCGGTGCCACCTGGGTCGAAACCGACGTAGACCTAGCCGCCTGCGGCACCCCCGTCCTCCTGCACGACACCGACCTAGACCGCACCAGCAACCTGACCGGCTCCCTCTACACCTACACCGCCGCCCAGCTTGCCACCGCAGACGCCGGCTCCTGGTTCTGCCCCGATTACGCCGGTGAGCCTGTACCCACCCTGGACCATCTCGTCACCCTGGCTAACGAGCGCGGGCTGAGCCTCAACATCGAACTTAAATCCAACGAACAGGGGGCAGAACGCTCCCACCTGCTCATTGACCGGGTCATTGCTGAGCTGGCTCACCTTGACCCCGCACGGCAGGTTATCGTGTCCTCCTTCAATCACCTGCTCTTAGCTGAGTTCAAACGCCGCGCCCCGCAGTACGCCGTGGGGGCGCTCTTTGTGGCCGAGACCTTCCAACCTGACTGGCTCTCGGTCCTAGAGCTAATTGATGCTCAAGCCGCCCACCTGGAGGACCGGGGTCTGACCTGCGCAAGCGTGAGAGCCCTGCGCCAGGCCGGCTACGGGGTCAATGTGTGGACGGTCAATAGCGCCGCCCGCGCCAATGAGCTCAAAAACTGGGGTGCCACGGGCGTTTTCACTGACTACCCGGAGAGGCTTCTGCACCTGGAAAGCTAGGCCGGAACAGGCCTGAGGTTAGCTTAGTCCCGACCCACCACGGGGTTAGAGTGCCTACTCTCACCGCGCCGTCCCTGCCCTGGGCGGTGCGGGCTTGCTAGGCTTGAATTCCATGGTGAACAAAATTGGTTTTGACCGTGAAAAATACATTGAGATGCAGTCCCGGCACATCCAGGAGCGCCGCGAGCACATCGGCGGCAAGCTCTACCTAGAAATGGGCGGCAAACTCTTTGACGATATGCACGCCTCCCGCGTCCTGCCGGGCTTCACCCCGGACAACAAAATTGCCATGCTGGAGCAGCTACGCGACGAGGTAGAAATCCTGATCTGCCTAAACGCCAAGGACCTGCAACGCAACAAGATTCGCGCCGACCTGGGCATTACCTACGAGGACGATGTTCTGCGCCTGGTCGATGTCTTCCGCGACCGCGGTTTTCTGGTTGAGCACGTTGTGCTGACCCAGATGGAGGACGATAACTCCCAGGCTCTTGCCTTCAAGCAACGCCTAGAGCGACTGGGGTTGAGGGTCTCGCGCCACCGCGTCATTCCTGGTTACCCCACCAACACCGACCTGATTGTGTCCGAAGAGGGGCTGGGCCGTAACGAGTTCGCGGAAACCACCCGTGATCTGGTGGTTGTCACCGCACCCGGCCCTGGTTCTGGCAAGCTGGCTACCGCGCTCTCGCAGGTCTACCACGAGAACAGGCGTGGGGTTAAGGCGGGCTACGCCAAGTTTGAAACCTTCCCTATCTGGAACCTGCCCCTAGAACATCCGGTCAACCTGGCCTATGAGGCCGCCACTGTGGACCTTGATGACGCTAACGTCATTGACCAC
This sequence comes from Rothia sp. P5764, assembly GCF_048512965.1. NCBI lineage: Bacteria > Bacillati > Actinomycetota > Actinomycetes > Micrococcales > Micrococcaceae > Rothia > Rothia sp. P5764. The sequence continues at coordinate 40,233 of NZ_JBLXXQ010000005.1, forward strand.
TTCCACCTGACCGCCTACGGCCAGTCCACGGTTAACTACAACCGTGACGTTGAGGCCTTCCCCCTGCTGAAGGTGCTCCTGGAAAAAATGACCGGCACCAGCCCCTACCAGTCACCCACCGACATGGGCGTGAATATGGCCGGTAACTGCATCACTGACGATGCCGCCTGCCGCTACGCTTCGGAGCAGGAGATTATCCGCCGCTACTTTAAGGCCCTGGTCGATGAGGCTCGCGGTGGCCTGGACTCCACCCAGTCGGATCGTGCCGCTGTGGTTATGGCTAAGGCCGGGCTTAAGCCTACCGATCGCCCGGTGGTAGAGCCTGCCTGTGCCCGCCAGGAGTCCACCGGCGCACCCGCCGCCGCCCTGGAACTGTCCGATGGCACCATCATCACCGGTAAGACCACCGATCTTCTGGGCTGTTCGGCTGTTGCCCTGCTGAACGCTCTTAAGCACCTGGCCGGGCTGGACGATAACAAGCACCTGCTGTCCAACGAGGCTTTAGAACCCATCCAGCGTCTCAAGACCCTGCACCTGGGTAGCAAGAACCCGCGCCTGCATACCGATGAGGTGCTGATTGCTCTCTCAACGTCAGCGGCCCATGATGAGGATGCCCGCGCCGCCCTAGAGCAGCTTAAGAACCTGCGTGGGGTGGATGTTCACACCACCACGATTCTTGGATCTGTGGATGAGGGTATTTTCCGTTCCTTGGGCATGCTGGTGACCAGCGACCCTAAGTTTCAGAAGAAGTCGCTCTACCAGAAGCGCTAGATTCTGAGCGCTCATAGAGTGAGCTGGCCCCGCCCCTTATTCTGGCACCCGCACGGTGCAGAAGACCGGGCGGGGCCTTTGCTGTATAACTAACCCCGATAAGTGGCGTCGTCCACGGGTTCACCCCAGGTGACGAACTCACCGGCCTGGTTGAAGGGGGTCACCGCAATGTGGGTCATGGGCCCTTCTGCGGTGGCCCCGTGCCAGTGGTTAACACCGGGTTCAAAGAAGAAAGCCTCGCCCGGGGTGAGGGTGCGGGGTTCTTGGCCCTCAAGCTGGTAGATGCAGCTTCCGGAGGTCACCACAATGAGCTGGCCAACATCGTGGGTGTGCCAGTTAGTGCGTGCCTCAGCTTCAAAGGTGACGGCTAGTGACTGGAGCTGGCTACTGGGGGCCAGCGGGTGCATGTAGGCTTTGCCGGTAAAAGCGCCTTCGGGTGCGGGCTTGCCCAGGGGGAAGAGGGAATCAGTCATGGGATCTCCTTACAGTAGGTTTAGCTCCATTATCCCGCGCTGACTTAGCCTAGGCACTCTATTTCATGCTCTGCTCAGTGTGTTCTGCAGGCAGGTGCGGCAGGTTTTAGCCAACCAGCCTGGCCTGTGTAAATTCAGGGGAGGGGGAGCAGGTCACTGCATATTTGGTGGCGGCCAGTTCATCAATTTTTGCCACATAGTTCTGGGTTTCAAAGTAGGGGGGAATACCCTCGTATTCTTCTACCGCGCCGGGGCCAGCGTTATAGCCAGCTAAGACGAGATCTTGCAGAGGAGTCTGGTCCTTAGCGTAAGGAGCTAGCCGCTCTGAAAGATAGGCCAGGTAGCGGCCCTGCGCGGCAATAGAATCTTCGGGGCTATCAATATCGCCCTTGCCCCAGATGTCCCAGGTGTCCTGGGTGAACTGGGCCAGGCCGTGCGCACCCGCGTGGGAACGCGCGGTCAGCCGCCAACCAGATTCGGTTTCGAGCTGGGCCGCTAAAACACCCGGTCGCAAACCGGCTACCTGAGCGGCCCCTTCAATATCATCACGAAGCTCAGTGGGGGCGTAGGTCAAATCGGTGCGCCCGCAGTAGTCCTCGTAGGTAGCAGAAAGCCCCACGACACCGACACCCATCAGCACCGCTGATGAAAGAATGTGCCAGTGCGCAAGCAACCCCGCGCCGATGCGCAGGGCGATTTTGGGCTTGGTGCGTTCAGTAGTCATTAGTAACAGCCTACTTGAAAACCGACCCTGAGAGCGGGCCAAAAGCCCCCTGATACCCCCGAAGGTGACGTACCCAACCCCCACAAGATGCCCCCGGCTCTAGTAGAGCCGGGGGCATCAGGTTTCTTATCGAATGACTAGTCGGTGACCTTAATCTGACCGCGAGCGCCACGTTCGGCGGCCGCGAAGTCGTGGTTGACGAAGGTATAGGTGCCTGCCTCGGTGAAGGTCATCTCCACGAAGCCACCTTGGGCGGGGGCTAGGTCAAGGGCTTGGGAGGCCCCCTTGGTGCTGCCGAAAGCGTCCCCTCCGCCTTGGAGTAGGTAGCCGCCCTCCTTGTAGACGGTGTCGAATTGGCTACCGACTATGTGGAAGCTGAGGTCGCCTCCGGGGCCGGCGTTGAGTACCCAGATGCGCACGCGCTCACCGGTTTTTGCTGTCAGGGGGTCGCGTAGGTATTGGGTGGCGTGGCCGTTCCAGAGGGTGAGGGTGGGGGTGCCTGCCGCCAGGCCTTCGGGTGAGATGTTGGTCAGTATGCCTTCGGGGGTGTTACCGGCCTGGGTGAGCGCGACTTCGCTTTGGACGAGCAGGTATTCGCGGTCTACCGGGGGCAGGTCCGGTGGGTCGATGACTACCGCGCCGAACATGCCTGCGGCTAGGTGGGTGCTCATGGGCATGGTGGAGCAGTGGTAGAGCCAGATGCCTGAGGCGGCAGCCTCGAAGCGGTAGACCAGGGTTTCACCGGGGGCTATGGTGCGCATGGGTTGGTCGGGGGCTACGGTGCCGGCGTGGAAGTCGATGGAGTGCCCCATACTGCCATTGTTGACCAGTGTAATTTCAAAAATATCGCCGACTTTGCCGTGCAGGGTGGGGCCCATGTAGGAGCCCTTGTAGGTCCAGGCGTTCAGGGTGGTGCCGGGGGCTATTTCGCGGGTGAGTTCTTGAACCTCGAAGGTTTGGCGGTGGACGGTGCGCCCGTTGATGTTTTCGCCCTCGGGGATGGGTGCTAGGGCGGCGTCCCGGCTCTGGTAGTTTGCTGAGATGTCGCCTTGCAGGTCAATGTCGGTGGGGGAGAGTACCTGGCCTGCGGCGGTGTGCCCGGCCTGCTGACCGCCGGTGCCCTGAGTGCTGGTAGCGCCGGTGGCAGTTACCTGAAAGGTCATGCCCATGGCCCGGTGGCCCATGACGGAGCACCAGCCTTCCAGATCCTGGGTGATGGTGCCGACCTCTACGGTCTTTGTTTCCCCGGGGTTGATGCGCCCGGTGGAGGTGCCGTTGGCAAAGGTCAGGTCGTGGGCGTTCTTGGTATCGGTGTTGTGGACTTCGATGACCAGCCGGTTGCCTGCGGGTACCTCGGCGGTGTTGGGGGTAAAGCGCATGTCGGCGGTTGCCTCAACGGTCAGGGTGGTGGTCTGGCCGGTAGCGGCGGAACCGGTCCCGCCTGCCGCCAGTCGTGCCCGTGCGGCGGGATCAGCTGCCACTCCCAGGCCTACAACCAGCACCACTGCCAGCGCACCGATGAGGGCATGGCGCAGGTGGGGTACCGGTTGGGGGCGCTGGGCTTCCGGGTCTGGGACGGGGGCTTCACCCCGGGCGCGGGCCTGAATCATGGCTTTGCGGATAGCTACTGACTGTTTGACCCCGCGTAGCATGAGCGGGATAAAAGCGAAGAGGGTGAAAGCTCCCAGCAGGGAGGCCGCTGTGCGTACCCATGAGCCGGTGATGTTCACGGGCAGAATAAAGACCAGAAGAGCCAGGTTAATCATGGTGACTCGGCCGGCTGAGAAGCGGTTGAACTCCCGGTTAGAGGCACGCACAGCCTTAGGCCCACCGCCCATCCGCGCGGGGAGCAGGTAGCTCATGGCGCCCAACAGCACCTGGGCTAAGAAGCCTGCCACAAAGACGGGGGTGATGGGGCGTAGGCTCAGGCTCTCTAAGCCCTGGGTGAGTACCAGGACGGCGGCCCACAGGACACCCACCAGCAGCCACACCATACCGGCAGCCACCGAGAAGGTGGGGTAGTCAGAGGGTTTCTTGGCGGCGGTGGTTCCTACCATGAGCACACCCACCAGAATCAGGGCGGCGGCGTACAGTATCAGGCCGGATGTAGCCAGGGGAACATTCCCCATGAGGGCACCGGTGACGGTGAGCGTGAGCCCGGCGCACATGAGCACCAGCGCGCGGGAAGAACGTGCCACAGCATCGGGGAGCATGACGGTGCGGAGCATCGTGGGCCAGAGCGTCATGAGCGTGCCGACCACGGTGATGCCCACAAAGCCTAGGACGTTCACTGCCTCATGGGCTAAAAGTAGGCGGGAATGCCAGGTGGCACTGGTGCCGTCGTAGGCCAGGAGTGCACCGAAAGTAGCACCCAGGGGCAGGAGCCAGGAGGCGGCAATGTAGTACCTAATGCTGGTACCGAAACGGGCAGGCAGGGCAGAACGCATTTGCTGAAGTAGGGCCAGCCCGTGCCAGGCCACCACAAGCCCCACCCCGGTCGAGCCAATCAGGGTCAGGGGGTAGAGGTTGAAGATGACCCCCACCATGAGCACAACTATCGAAGCGTTGAGCGTGTAGATGCGCACCAGCTGAACCGGGCGGGCGCTGTCGGGCAGCTTGTTTTTGAGCAGGGCCTCGGTAAAGTGCTGGGACCAGACCAGAATAGAGTTGGTTATCAGCCCCAGGGTCACCATGTGCACCATCAGCCAGAGCGACTCGGGAATCCACCGGTGGGTCATGAGCACCGCAAAAAGCGCAAACATCCAGAGGGAGACGGGTTTGGAGGCCTTGCGGTGCCATGTTGCTCGGCCGGTAGCTATATCGCGGGCCTGGCGCTCGCTGATAGGGGCGCCGGGTGCATCTACGGGGCGGGTCCCGATGCTGAGTTCCTGCCGGTAGCCACGGGTGGGTGCGGTGGGGGAGTTCCCTGACCCCTGCGGGCCTGGTGCCTGATGCGGCTTAGGTGCGTTCTCTGGTTGCTGGGGGGTGGGCTCCGCCATCATCACTCCAAAATATCGTATATCCTATGCGGATTATATCAACTGGAGGCGGTTCGTCGCCATAGGAAGCCTATGCCCTACGGCTGATGCGGGCTTTTAGTTATGAAATTTCATCTACTGGAATATCTTTATCAGTGAATCTTAAAATTTCTATATTTTTGAGGGTGTCCTCGCCATCTCTAGATTTTTTATCTTTGATTAAGATATCCTCGCCATCTCGGGTAAGAACGTACTCAGTCGATTTACTAGATAGCTGAACTACATCATTGCCATCTTTGCCATCGATAATGTTATTACCTTTATTCCCCAATAAGATGTTGTCTAGGTTGTTGCCCTCAAGATTAGAATTTTTGGCACCTGTAAGTCTAGCATTTTGATTATATTGTGACTTGAAGGTGTAAGTTTCGTTCTGATCCAAGTAGAGTTTGAATGTTCCGTCAAAATCCGGTGAAATTCTTTCCATATAGGATAGCTCTGGGCCGACAAAATCAGTGATGACTTCGTACGCCGCCGGGTCCTTTTCTTGTACTTGAGATCTATTTTTAGGAATGTAAATTCCCCACATCCCCTTATCATTTTCGGTATATGCTTCCCAGAGGCCATAATAGGAGTCGATCCCAGAAACTATATACTCGTTCTCCAAGCTACCCTCGGCCTCTAGCTCTTTGAGCCAGTCAAGAGAATTTAGCCCCCACAGGCCTTTCTGGCCCCAGTCCGCTTTATTCTGCGGGAGAGCTTTATCCATTCCCGATTTTATTTTTTGAGCTAGTTCAGATTCAGCGGCAGGCCTTGTAGTTGTGCCTATGCCTTCACCGTGGACTAAATGAAAGATTTCTTCGTAGGAGGCATCCCTGTGTGAATAGTCATTGTCCATGTACCATTTGCTGCCTGCAGTAGGCGTTTCCATCTGATAGAGGGGTTGTCCCAGTAGGGCATCTTCAGGTGTTTTTCCATCCCCATCAGATCCGTTTGGCATTACAAGAACCGCTCCGTTGTCGGCCATGGAATTAGCCACTGCAGTTTTATCGTATTTTGCTGTATTTGTAAGATAAAAACTCAGTATATTGTATGCTTTCAGAACTTGCTCATTTGTAACTTGGCTAGCAGCAACTATGGTAATGGGTTTACCGTTTGGAGCAATATATTTAATGTACTTATCATAATATTTATCGTAGTCACCGCCTAGGGTTGATACATCCTTCGATATACTACCTTCGTCAATATAAATTACATATTTTTTATTCTCGAAAGATTGCTCTTTTCCAATTTTCTGATCGCTTGAAGGGCTTGCGTTGACATTGGTATTTTCCGCACCACAACCGGTAGCCATGACAGTTGAAGTTATGAGGAATAATGTTGTTAGCGTTTTTTTCAATTTAAAATCCTTAGTTTTATATTTAGGGTTCAAGGTGCTGTTTGGAGGTGGCTGGGATTTCTTAAAAATTTAATTTTATCTTTTTTAAATACTAGCTGAGGGAGTATATTTTAAACACCAATTTTATCATGGAAATTGGGCTCGCCCCACGCACGTTAGGATTTTTTGTATAAAAATTCCATAAACTAGAGGCATGTATTTCGTTTTCCTTATCACTCTCGGGGCCGCTCTGCTCATTGCCCTAGGCTGTATCGGTATTGTTTACCCGGTTCTGCCCGGCTCCCTGGCCGTCCTGGCAGGAATCCTGCTCTGGAGCCTCACCCTGCGGAGCCCCGAAGGGTGGTGGCTTCTAGGGCTGGGCGCACCCATCGTCCTTGCCGGTATGATGGCTCAAGCCCTCCTGACTGGGCGCACCCTCAAACGCAGGGCTATCCCCAACTCATCTATCCTCTGGGGAGTGGTCGGTGCCGTAACCGGCATGTTCCTTATCCCCGTGGTTGGCCTGTTCGTGGGGTTCGCACTTGCCCTCTTCCTGAGCGAAACCACCCGCAGCGGCGGTGACCTTACTACCTCGCTGGCAAGCACCTGGGCCGCCCTCAAATCTATGGGTCTAGGTATGCTCATCGAACTAGCCGCCGCCCTCACCGCTGGCAGTATCTTCACCGTTACCGCCATCATCTACTTCGTCACTGCCTAAAGAACGGTAAAGTAATCTCTCGTGAAAACTCTGCCTGCCTCCCTGATCCTGGCCGCCACCGCAATCATCCAAGCTCTCGGTATCTTCCGGTACACCGATGACACCATGGCGCTTTCTGGCCAAATCTTCTTCCCCGTCCTCTTTGCGCTCATGTCTATCTACATCAGCTGGCGTAACCGTGAGGGCACCGGTAAGTTTTCACTGGCCCACATCATTATTCTTGCCCTGGCCGTTGTTGCCCTGGGCGCAACGGTTGCAGGATGGAACGCCAGCCTCTACTACTTCTACCCCTCCTACTACGTCTTCTACGCGGCCCTGGGGCTCCTGGTGCTAGAACTAGCCCTGCGCATAGCGGCTTTACCCAAGAAGGAAACCAGTAAGAAAGAAGGGGTGGACAAGCGCCTACCCGGTAGAGCCAAAACCCGCAGGGGAACCAAGCTGGTCGCCGTCCGCAAAGACTCGGCCACCAGGGACCGGGGAACGGCTGCGGACCCCCAGGAGTAGCTAGTTGTGAACATTCTTCGCCTGAGCGCCACGCTACCGGCTCGCCACCGTATCTGGCCGATCCTGACCGCTATTTTCTGCCTAGCGGTCATGCAGTGGCACATTCGCCACTCCATCTTTCTCAACGGCCAGGACTTCGAGGTCTACCGCACCGGCGCAGGCGTGGTCTTTGGCGACCTTTACCCGGGTAAAACCCTCTATAACTACTACCTGCAAGAGGGCAAGCCTATTGCCCTGCCCTTTACCTACCCGCCCTTTGCGGTCATGGTCTTTGCCCCCTTTGCTTTCCTGCCCCTGGGCGTCGGCGCTGGAGTGATGACGCTCCTGGCCATGAGTGCAGCCCTGTGGATTTCGGTTCTGGTGCTCAACTACGCCCGCTTACGCGGGGTAACCGTACCCGGTGAGGCCCTCCTCGGTAGCCGCTCACTGGTTCTTGTTCTGGCTACCTGTATCACCATGTTCAGCCCCTGGGACCGCAGCATCGGCCTAGCCCAGATTAACGCCCTGATTCTGCTCTTGGTCATGGCTGATCTGCTCCGCCCTGCCAGTCGTCTGCCGCGCGGTGTCCTGATCGGTATTGCCGGCGGTATCAAGCTCACCCCGCTGGCCTTTGGGCTGATTCTACTCATGCGCCGGGACATCAAGGGCCTGCTCACCCTGGGCGCTAGCTTCCTGGCTACGGTAGCCGCGGGCTTCGTCTTTATGCCCGCCGCCGCCCGCGAGTTCTGGTTCTACGCCATTTCTGACCCCTCCCGCGTGGGAAACATCAACTACGTGGACAACATCTCCACCCTGGGCTGGCTCCTGCACTTAGGTCTGACCGAAGGCCCCCTGCTGACCGCCCTGCGCGGCAGCATTATTGTGGCCCTACTGGCGGGGGTTGCCTACCTGATTCCGGTTCTTCACCGCCGGGGCATGGTGCTGTCACAGATAGCCCTCAACGGCTTCCTCATGCTGGCCATGTCACCGATTTCCTGGTCCCACCACAACATCTGGCTACCCCTGCTCATGGCGGGCCTGTGGCTGGACGCCTTCCCCGTCTTCTTCGCCCTAGCTACCAAACCGGTGCGCTGGCTGGCGGCAGGTCTAGCGGTACTGGGCTGTGCCGGTCTGATTTACGGGCCGATGCGCATCGGTATCCGCATGGACCCGGCCACCCACAACCTGGACGAGCTCAGCCACCTGGCGCTGAGCCTCTCCGCCCTGCCCATCATCTGCCTGAGCGCCCTGGTGCTGCTCTGGGCTCTGGTGGCCTTCCGCTACCGTCAACAGTTAGCGAGCACCCAAACCAAAATCTAGGGTCAAGCCCCTACGGGCCTCCCCAAAAATACCTAGGGTAGATACTATGACTAGTTCGCAGATGCCTCCCCAATACGGACCCGCCCAAGAAACCACACCCCCTGCTCAGACACAGCAAGCGGTGCCTTGGTGTGCCCCCGTCACTCCGCAGACCCCGAACACCCAGCCGCCACCCTACCTACCCCCGGTAGGCTGGCGGCCCGGCTACCGGCAAGAGCACCAAGAGCTGGGCTACCACCGCCTAGCCCTGACCGACCCCAAGAGCCGCTGGTGGAAACCCCTGGTTGAGGCAGTAATTGGTGCTCCCCTCTACCTTGTTCTGGCCCTTATCTTGAGCATAGCCCTGCTCATACCCAGCCTGATGAGCGCCCTCAAGGAGCAGGCCACCTCCGGGCAGATGACCATCGATGCCACCGCCACAGCCAGCGACATGACCGCCCAGCTCCAAGCCCAGGCCCTTACAGACCCCCTTATCTTCACAGTGCTCTTCGGGTCGGTAGCGCTCATGTTCCCCTGCCTCTGGTTGGCCCGCCTCATCATGGGCCCCAAGCCCTGGGGTCTGATTCACTCCGTTGCGGGCCGTCTGCGCTGGGGCTGGCTCATGGTATGCCTGGGCCTGTCCACACTCATCATGGTTCTGATCCCCCTGGCCCTTGATGCAGCTACCGGGAGCACCTACCAGCTCGCACCCCAAGCTCAGGGCACAACCCTCATAGTGCTCCTGATCTGTATTGGCCTCGTTGTTCCCTTTCAGGCCTATGCCGAAGAACTGGTCTTCCGGGGTTTTCTCATGCAAAGCATCGGCCGCTGGCTCAAACACCCGGCCTGGGCTATCGTCCTGCCCGCCCCACTCTTCATGCTGGGCCACATGTACGACCTCTGGGGTCAGCTGTCCGTCCTGACACTGGGGATCGCCGCAGGCTACATCACCTGGCGCACCGGCGGGCTTGAAGCCGCAATCGCCCTGCACACGGTCAATAACCTCGTCGCTATGACCTTCGGGGTCTTTGGCCTGGCTGACCCCTTCCTGCAAGAAGGCTCTAACCTAGCAGGCTTTACCTCATCACTGATCACCAACGGTATTTTCGTGCTTGTGGTTGTGCTCCTTGCCAAGAAGAAGAACCTAGCCCGCACCCGCCCCGCGCAGGTCTGGGTCAAAGAACAGCCAACACCCCGCCCCGCCCCCGTCCGGTAAAATGTGTCCCATGACTCTTCCGGCTGATACCCCGCTTGACCCCCGCACCAACATCGATGACCTGGCGGCCTTTATTACCGCCTCACCCACCTCCTTCCAGGCCGCCGCAGAAGCCGCCCGCCGCCTAGGCACCGCCGGCTTCACCCCGCTTGATGAAGAAGCAACCTGGGATAGCTCCGCAGCAACCGGCAAACACTTTGTGGTGCGCGACGGAGCGATCATCGCCTGGGCTGGTACCCAATCCCATACCGGCTACCGTGTGCTCGGTGCCCACACCGACTCACCGGGGTTCAAAGTCAAGCCTAAGTCATCCATCCGCACCCTGACCTGGAACCAGGTAGGAGTCGAAGTCTACGGCGGACCCCTACTCAACTCCTGGCTCGACAGAGAACTGCGCCTAGCCGGACGCCTGACCCTACTGCTCGACGGTCACCTAGAAAACCGGCTGGTCGCCACCGGACCCATCGCCCGCCTACCCCAGCTCGCCATCCACCTGGACCGAGAAGCCAACAACGGTTTTAAGCTGGATAAGCAGGGCAACCTCTACCCGCTCTGGGGCTTCGGGGACTCCACCGGAGACGTCCTGGCCTACCTAGCAGAACACGCCGATGGCGGGCCGGTAGACCCCGCCACCATCGTGGGCTACGACCTCATGTTCGCCGATGCAACACCCCCCAGCGTTTTCGGCGAAAACCAGGAACTTTTTGCCTCGGGCCGTCTGGATAACCTCAGCTCCGTGCACGCCGGGCTGACCGCCCTCACCCGCTACGCCGCCCACCAGCCGAACAACCCCCAGCACACCGTCATGCTGGCCGCCTTCGACCACGAAGAAATCGGCTCAGAAAGCCGCTCCGGTGCCGCCGGGCCCTTCCTCGAAGACGTACTGGTTCGACTCTCCCAGGCCAGGGGAGAAACTGTTGAGGACTACCGCCGAACCCTGGCCGCCTCCATCTGCCTCTCATCCGATGCGGGGCACCTGGTCCACCCCAACTACACCGGCCACCACGACCCCACCGTTCGCCCCCTACCCGGTGGCGGGCCCCTGCTCAAAATCAACGCCAACCAGCGCTACGCTACCGATGCGGTGGGGGCCGGTATCTTCGCTCAGGCCTGTGCGCTCGCTGGGGTTCCCTACCAGGAGTTCGTATCGAACAACAATGTTCCTTGCGGCTCTACCATTGGGCCTATCACCGCCACCCGCCTGGGTATGCGAACTGTCGATGTGGGTGTTGGACTCTTGTCTATGCATTCGGCCCGGGAGCTGACCACCGTAGCTGATATGGCCTACCTGGCCCGCGCTATTGAGGGTTTCTACCGCCTCTAATTCTCTGTGCCCTTGGCTTCGCCAACACCCTTAACGCCAGCCCCGAGCCAGTTGGCTCAACCAAGGGCACAGAGCTTGAATACCAGGCCTATGCCAACACCCTTGACGTCAGCCCCGAGCCAGTTGGCTCAACCAAGGGCACAGCGCCCAAGACACCAAGCTCTCCAAGACCCTTAACGCCAGCCCCGAGCCAGTTGGCTCAGCCAAGGGCACAGCGCTCAAGGTTCCGCTCCGATAAGACTTTAAAAAGTCAGCCCCGCACCAAGCCGGGCGGGGCTGACTTCAAGCAAAAGTGTTACCTGTACCAGGTATCAAAGACGGTGACCGGGGTGGTGCGTTTATGGCGTGAGCGCAAGAAACGGCCCTCAATATTCTCAGCAGCCGCAGGGTCAATCTCTTTACCCTCAAGATAGTCATCAATCTGGTCGTAGCTGACACCCAACTCGTCCTCATCGGTACGGCCCGGTTTGCTATCGAGCAGGTCAGCGGTGGGCACCTTCTCCCAGAGCCTCTTTTCAGCCCCCAGAACCTTGAGCAGCTCACGGTTTTGGCGCTTGTTGAGGCCAAAGAGAGGCATTATGTCGGCCCCGCCGTCCCCGAACTTGGTAAAGAAGCCGGTCACAGCCTCCGCCCCGTGGTCGGTCCCCACCACGAGCAGGTTCCTCTCACCGGCTAGGGCGTACTGGGCGATCATGCGCGCACGCGCCTTGACGTTGCCCTTATTGAAGTCCGAAATCGGCTGGCCGGTGGCATCGGCAAATGCCGACTCGAAACCATCAACAGCCGCCGCAACGTTATAGGTCACGGTCTGCTGGGGCATGATAAAGCGCAGGGCGGCCTGGGCGTCCTCCTCGTCGGCCTGCACCTTATAGGGTAGGCGCACGGCAATAAACTCGGCCTGGATATCCTCAAGTTCCAGCGCCTCCACCGCGAGCTGGCAGAGCCTGCCCGCCAGGGTGGAATCTAGTCCCCCGGAAATGCCCAGCACGAAGCCGCGGGTCCCGGTAATTTTGAGGTAGTCAACCAGGAACTGCACGCGTTTGCGGATTTCCTCGGTGGGATCGATAGTGGGTTTAACACCCAGTTCTTCAATAATGTGAGCCTGTAGTTCGCGCATGACTCCATGCTACTCGGGAGCCCTCTCCTTGCGCTTTATCTAGCCCCAGAGAATGAGAAAGAGGTCTTATATGCTCATCTGTGAGGATGATTTCAGAGCAGATGAGGCCCCTCAACGGTATAAACCTGTCGGGGTTGACTTAGAGTATTAGGTAGAAGTAAAAAATCCCGCGAAAGGCTTCAGCGTGACTGAGCAGAACAATCCTCACCTGCCCCACCAGAACAGCAATTCATCAATCGGCCCTGAGGGTGAGGCTCCCCAGTCACCGAACCACCGGGCTGAGCCGGAACCAGTCGAGCAGGCCCCCAACGCCCCCCAGCAGGACACCCCGGTGTACGGTCAGCCCAGCCAGCAGACACAGGACTACACCGCTCGGCAACCCGATTCTGCCCAAGCTGACCCCTCCGCACCGCAATCACCCGGTTACGGCCAACAGCCTCCCGGTCAGGCTGGTGCCTACAGCGCACCTGGTTACGGTCAGTCCGGCCCCAGCCAGCCGGGCGTTGGTCAGCCAACCTTTGATGCCTACGGCAACCAGATTCCTTCTGATGCCAAATCTATGGCGTTGTTCGCCCACCTTTCAGGTCTGATTGGGCTGGTAGTTACGGTCTCATCCCTTAATTTTATTGGGCCTCTGATTTTCTGGTTCATTTACAAGGACAAGCCCGGCTACCAGTTCGTGCGTTACGCAGCGGCTGGGGCCTTTAACTTCTCCTTCACCATGTGGCTTATCAACGTGGCTGTCTGGATTCTTACCATTGCCACGCTTGGTATAGCAGCGGTATTTACCTGGATTATCCTGCTTGCTGTTTGGGTAGCCCTCATTGTTCTGCACATTATTGCCGCTGTTAAGGCAAATAACGGGCAGGTCTACGACTACCCCATGGCCATCAAGGTCCTGAGCTAGTAGGCCTTTAACGCTCAAAGGGACTGGAAGCACCGGGCTAATGCGGTGCCTTCCAGTCCCTTTCCCTTATAAGGGGTAGGCCAGACTCATGCTCCTTGCTGACCTTCTCACCTGGTTCGCTATCGCTCACACGGCGATTCACACCCGCTCCGAGCCAGCAACTTCGCTGTGAGCCTTCTGCTACCACGGATGAAAGGTAGGTATTAGCCGGTCAGCTCGTCCAGCAGGGCCAGGACACGCTGGTTGATGTCATCACGGATCAGCTTCATGCGCTCAGCTCCCTCAATCCCGCGCAGGGACGGTTCATCGGTTTCCCAACGCTCGGTCTTAGCTTCAATCTCGGGGCTGACCCCTTCAAGGTGGGCGGCGGTACCAACAATAATGATGCGGTCGGCCTCCTGTAGCTCCTGCTCGCTCGCGTACTTGGGGTAGCCGGTGCTCATATCGGCCCCTAGCTCAGCTAGTGACTCAGCAGACTCAGCGTTTACAGCACCACCAACCGCGGCCTGAGTTCCCGCTGAGGTGGCGACCACCTGCCCCTGGGCGTGCAGGTTCATCAGGGCCTGCGCCATCTGTGACTTTCCCTTGTTGGACTGGCAGACAAAAAGGACGCGGGGTGGGGTTGCCATAGCTCTCCTCAGCTTGAGTTCGGTGACTAAAGATAAGCCTAGCGCCCAGGGCGGCTGGCCAGCTGTACCCTGCAAAAATATGCACAAGTGAACCTGGCTGGGTCCGAAAGAAGAGGAAACTTCTCCAGGCAGGTTAGACCCTGCCTAGATACCGTGAATACCATTTAGCTGGTGTTGAAGATGTCGCCGCCTGCACTGACGCCATGGAAGAAGCCCCTGCCCTCCAGGCGCGCGGTGACTACCCTACTGGCCGAGCACCTGGACTAGGGAATGTTTGGCCCTGAGATTGGCAAACTGGTGGATAATGCCGGCATGTACCATACCTGGGCCGAGGAAACCGAGCCAGGCAAGTCGCACAACCACCTGTCCATTATTGGGTGCAAGTTCAACGACCGTATCCATAACGGGCAGATGGACACCTCTGAACTGCGCGGTATGGGGCTGGCTTTGAACCACCCCCCCGCCCCCGAGGATGAAGAAGAGAAAATTACGGTCTACTCGGTGGGAGGTATACCTATTAAGGATATTGCCTGGGGCACCGTGGTCTACCGCAAGGCGGTCAAGAAGGGGATCGGCACCGTGCTGAACCTGTGGGAAACACCTGCTATGAGCTAGTTCCCTGGGGGGTGAGCACCTATCTTCTCGCTGGGACGAGAGAGCAGGTGCATTTTTATGGGGCGTGAATCACACAGAATTTGGATAGTATAAAACTATGCTTTCACATGATGCGGGACACTGGAGTGGGTACAATCAAGCCCAGGTGGGCAGACCTGTGCGCTCTTTACTGACTGATGCCCTCTCACTCCTAGATGTTTGCGGGGGCAAGGCTCTTGATGTGGGGGCTGGAGCTGGCATTGAAACAAAAGCACTGTTGGCTCAAGGGTTTGATGTTCTGTCAGTGGAGCCTACTCCTGACTCTGGGAAACTCATCGCACAAGAGATAGTTCGGTCGAACCCCGAGTGGTTGAGCCGCTGGGAACTTGCAACCTTGCCTATTCAAGATGTGGGTTTAGAATCATCGTATTTTTGCTGTATTTATGCAGGCTTTTCCCTGCCGTACTGCCCACCGGAGGTTTTTGGTGATGTGTGGAGTCGGCTCCTGAAGAGTCTTGCCCCTGGCGGGCTGATTGCTGTGGACCTCTTTGGCCCCGATGATAGTTGGGCGCAGGAATCTGATATTTCTAGTGTTGAGCGTTCCTGGTTGGAGGAGAGCCTACGCGGCATGCAAGTGCATCGACTTAAGGAACAGGCCTACTGGGGTAAGACTTTTTCGGGGGAGAAGTTCTGGCACACCTTTGAGCTAATAGCCCAGAGACCGCACAAGCCCTTACCTACTGCTGCAGAAGTGAGATAAGGGCATATGTGGCAGTTGCCTTCACAGGCTACAGATGAGCACCAGAGACCTAATCCGCTCTCAGGAGCTCTTCAAAAGGGGTGACAGAGAGCCCAACTGACCCCTGTGGCCGAGTTACCTGAGCGGCTTGAGGCCCGGGTCTTTTCTGACCTGCGATACCAAAGAAGGACCCTGCATTGAGGGTTTCTTGGGTATTTGGAATATAGGCGAGGGTGGTGGTAGGAGAGGAGGCTATAAAGGGTGGGTTGTGGTGCTGGCCTACTGCGAAGACATCTAGCCCTACCTCTTCGGCTTTTTGAGCCATTTCGACGATATTGCGTTGGCGCCGGTACTCGCTGGGGGCCTTGCCGCTGTGGGGGTCTGGGGTGATGTCGCCTACTGTGAAGATGCCAAATTGCATGATGGACGCCTTTCTTTTTGAGTTTTATCTCTTGTATAGCCCCCACTCTAAACCAAAATACTTTCTTTGTAAAGTAATTTCTTGTTTTGGGTCGGATGCCTAGGGCAAGTACTTACCCAAAAAAAGCCCTGGCTCAATTGAGCCAGGGCCACAGAGCGGGTGATATAACAGCAAAAGCTGAAAAGACCCCATAGGAGACCGGGGGGTGAGAATAGGCCGAGCTACAAGGTGCTAGATACAGCAGGTATAGTCTCTGCGCGGTTGGCTAGTTACCAACCGCCACCTGAGGTCAACCGCTATCGTTCTAGCACCAAGCATTCATGGCAGTAGCTCTACCAGATCTTAACCCGCTCTTCGGGGGCCAGGTAGAGGGCATCACCCGGCTGAACATCAAAGGCCGTATAGAACTCGTCAATATTGCGCACTACGCCGTTGACACGGAACTCCTCGGGGGAGTGCGGGTCAATAGCCAGGAACATCTCTGCGGTCTGGGGGCGGGTCTTCATACGCCAGCCCTGCGCCCAAGCCACAAAGACACGCTGGGTGGCGGTCAGGCCGTCAATCACCGGGGCAGTCTCCAGGGTCAGGCCCTGACGATCAAGCGCAATTTTGTAGGCCTTCAAGGCAATAGAAAGACCACCCAGGTCACCAATATTTTCACCCAGGGTCAGCTCACCATTAACCGTAAACTTTTCGGGGTCAAGGCCGGTGGGGGTGTAGGCGTTGTACTGCTCCACCAGGGCCTTAGTGCGCTCGGTGAACTCTGAACGGTCAGCGTCCGTCCACCAGTTATTGAGGGCACCGGTGCCGTCGTACTTAGAACCCTGATCATCAAAGCCGTGCCCAATCTCGTGCCCAATCACACCGCCGATTGCACCGTAATTAACGGCATCATCAGCCTCAGGGTCAAAGTAGGGTGGCTGAAGAATGGCCGCAGGGAAGACGATCTCATTGGCCGGTGGCATGTAGTAGGCGTTGACGGTCTGCGGGGTCATCAGCCACTCGTTCTTATCGACCGGCTCGTTGATGCGACCCACCTGGAACTCGTGTTCAAAGACCGCCGACCGGCGCAGATTCTCAAAGAGATCATCGGTCAGTTCCAGCTCAGAGTAATCCCGCCAGGTGTCGGGGTAGCCAATCTTTGTGACAAAGCTACCCAGCTTTTCCAGGGCGCGGGCGCGGGTCTCATCGGTCATCCAGTCCAGGGTGCCAATCGACTCGCGGTAGGCCGCCAGCAGGTCATTGACCAGTTCCAGCATCTTAGCCTTGTGGGCTGGCGGGAAGTGGATAGCAACGTATTCCTTACCCAGCTCCTCACCCAGGGAACCTTCTACCAGACCAACTCCGCGCTTCCAGCGCTCGCGCAGTTCTTGGGAACCCGAAAGGGTACGCCCGTAGAAGTCAAAGTTCTCAGCCACAATCGCTTCGGTCAGGTAGGGCGCACGGGAATGAGCCATATGCCAGATGTACCAGAGCTTCCAGATAAACAGCGGGGCAGTGGCCCACATCTGGGCGGCGGCCTCAAAGTAGGAGGGCTGGTTAACCACCACGGTACCCGCTTTCTCCAGAGAGATGCCCATGCCCTCAAGCCAGCTGCTAAAGGGGAAGCCTGGGAAACTGGTCTCTAGCTCCGATGCCTGAATTGGGTTATAGCGCAGATCGGCATTGCGGGACTTAACGTTATCCCAGTGGTGGGAGGCAATCTCGGTCTCATGGGCAAAGACAGCTTTAGCGGCATCGGCGGCTTCTAGCCCAAAGTTCTCGGCCAGACCGGTCAGCTCAAACATGCGGGTGATGTGCTGAAGGTAGGCATCACGGATCTCGGCGTACTTTTCGTCGCGATAGTAGGACTCATCAGGCAGGCCCAGACCGGTCTGGGACAGGTAGAGCACATATTTCTCGGGGTTCTTAGCGTCAATGCTGGTGTACCAGCCAAAGGGGCCGCCGTGGCCCTGAACATCGAGCGCTGCCATGACCCGCACCATGTCATCGGGGGTGGCGGCGGCCAAAACCTGCTCGACTTCGGCAAGTAGGGGAGTGAGGGCGTCCTGCTCAATTTTCTCGGTATTCATGAAAGATGAGTAGAGCGCACCGATACGGGAGCCGGGCTGTTCGGCGGCGAACTTTTCGATAATCTCACGCACATGCTTTTCGGCGGCATCGCGCAAGAAGTACATGCCACCGTCACGTGAACGGTCGGCGGGAATCTGGTGGGAGTCGTACCAGGTGCCGTTGACGTAACGGAAAAAGTCGTCGGCAGGGTTGGTGGCGGGGTCAAGGAAGCTGGTATCAATACCTGAATGTGTCATGCTTCTCAGTTTAGAGGTCTGCTGATATCTTCTTGACCTGATTTAGTGGGTTTGGCTCAGGGCGTGACCAGCCTATCAACAGAACTACCTACAATGCCCACTCTTATCGCCACAAATCATAGTTTCCTCTAGTTATCAGCACTTTTCTGGGGAAAAATGATGTGTGAGCAAGCGAGCTTAGGACCCTTCAAACGGTACCTGCGCCCCAGTCTCACCGCACCCATACACGTGTGACACACCACTATTTCTCTAGGGAGAAAATCATGACTCTTTCTACAAACCGCCGTACGGCTCTTAAAGGTCTGGCTATTGCAGCACCCCTGATGGCAGTAGCCCCAGCTGCATTTGCTGATAGCACCACCCCACCCGGTGGACAACCCCAGCCCACGCCCACTCCTCACCCCGGTCACCCCCACCCCACCCCTAACCCCGGTAACCCCAACCCCCCCAGCACCGGCGGTGGCGGCCAGGTACCCCTGCCCCCGGGCTGCCACGACGGTAACTGGATGAGCCAGATTCCCTGTGCACACTTCACAGACCAGAGCAACGGTGAAGGCTGGTGCTTTGGCAACACCACCACCCTGACCCTAGATGCTTCCGCAGGTAGCGCAGGCTACGACGTTCAGTGCTACCTGGTGCCCGTGTGTGGCGATGGCTCACGCGCCAACACCCACGGTAACGCCGCCGAACGTTTCCGCTGCATCAGCCGTGGCTACTACAGCAGCGGCAATTTTTTTGCCGGTAACTGGACTAGCCCCTGTGACGTCAGCGGGCTTACTATGCCTTACGCCTTCGACGGTTGTAGCTCCGGGCCCTGCACCATCACCCTACCCCAGGGGTCCATCATGGTTCAGTCCAACAACGTCTGCTTCAGCAACACCCACGGGGTCGGCAAACTACAGATTAAAACAGCTAACCGTTGGTTTAGCTCCTGCCAAAGCTGGATCAAGGCTATCTGGGTTATCAGGAACAAGGCTACCGGCCACTGGCACGTACTAGATACCGTTGGTATTGCCGGTAACACCTGGCGTAGCGGTTACGACGGCAAGTTCTAAGGTTTTTCTACCTAGATACCCGCAGAAGGCGTTAGGGCTAGTGGCAAAAGCTACTAGCCCTAGCGTTTTTTCTTGTACCTACCTGACCTCAAGGTCAGCTGGCTGTGAGCAAGATTTTATAGCTAACTAGGTCATCCTTTAGGTAGGGTTAGTAGCCTATGCCTTCATCTCAGCCTGCCCAGAGCAACCCATCAGAACATCTAAGACCCCAGGCTAGTCCTCAGACTCAGTCGCTTGAACGTCATGAGTTCCTACTACTTGCCATCATGGTTCTATCCGCTTTTGTTCTGATTCTCAATGAAACCCTACTGGGGGTGGCTCTTCCCAACATCATGGAAGACCTCAACATCGCGGCGGCAACTGCCCAATGGACCTCCACCGGCTTTATGCTCACCATGGCTGTGGTGACCCCCGCGTCGGGCTTCATTATTTCCCGCTACTCCATTCGCGCGGTCTTCCTGGGAGCTATGGCCCTCTTCTCGCTAGGTACTCTGGTATCGGCTACAGCCCCCGGCATTGCTCTACTCCTGGTAGGGCGAGTGCTTCAGGCGGGCGGAACCGGCATCGTGATTCCCTTGCTGATGACCACCATGATGCGTCTGGTTGCACCCAGTAAAATCGGCCAGGCTATGGGCATCATCGGTATGGTCATTTCAGCGGCCCCTGCTGCTGGCCCCACCGTCTCTGGCCTGATTCTGAATGTTGCGAGCTGGCGTTGGCTTTTCTGGCTCATTCTGCCTATTGGTTTGATTGCCCTTGCTGTGGGTTCCCGCCTGGCACCTGTCGGTAAGCCCCAGGGCAAGAGCCAACGTCTTGATCTGCTCTCCATTGTTCTATCTACCGCAGGCTTCGGCGGCCTGGTCTTGGGTCTCTCCTCGCTTGGCGGGGAACCAACCCACGGCGGTGCCCACCTGCCGGTTAGCCCCTGGCTGGTCATTGGTTTTGCCGCCGTCATTATCGCCGCTTTTGTGGTGCGCCAGATTAAGCTCCAAGAACGGGGCCCCTTCATGGACCTGCGTATCTTCAAGGCACGGCCTTTCACCCTCACCGTTATGATGAGTTCGGTGGGTATGGGTGTCATGCTGGGTACCGCTATCCTGATTCCGCTCTACACCGTGAACGTCCTGGGCCTGACCCCGCTGGAGACCGGTATGATGCTCCTTCCCGGTGGCCTGCTCATGGCCGTACTCAGTCCCTTTGTTGGCCGCCTGGCTGACCGTCTGGGCGCTCGTACCCTGGTGATCCCCGGTGCGGTTCTCTTTATCGCATCTATCTGGCTGATGAGCACCTTTAGCCAGGACACCGCTGTCTGGTACGTGGTAGCAACCTACATGCTCATGAGCTTCTCGCTACCCCTCATTAACACACCCATGATGTCGGTGGGCCTGGGGTCGCTCAACGGCGAACTGCAGGCTTTTGGCTCATCGGCTATGACTACCTTCCAGCAGGTTTCGGGCGCTGCAGCTACCGCCAGCTTTGTGGCCTTGCTCGAGCTAGGAAAAGCTACCAGCAAAAAGACCGATCTGGCCGCCTATATGGACGGTGTGCACCTGGCCTTCTTCGCTGCCGCCTGCCTGTCACTGGTCTGCCTGGTCGTTGCTCTTCTGGTACCTGCTGGCAAGCAATCCACCGGAGCCGCACCCGCAGCCCGCTAAGGTAGAGGCTATGAGTATTGAATATCGCCAAGTGGGTAAGAGCGGGCTAACCGTATCAGCGGTCGGCCTGGGGTGTAACAACCTGGGACGCAGCAAAACCGCAACCGAAACGCAGGCTGGCACTAACGCCGTCCTTGCCGCTGCTGTAGCCGAGGGCATCACCCTCTTCGATGTTGCCGATATCTACGGCGCCGAGCCCGGGGTTTCCGAGACCATGTTTGGCCGTGCCCTGCGTGAGACTGGGATAGACCGGGACGACATCGTGATTGTCAGCAAGTTCGGCATGGATATGGGCGGTGTGAATGGGCGCGACTACGGTGTGCGCGGGTCCCGCCGCTACATTATGCGCGCTGTTGAAGCGTCACTGACCCGCCTGGGCACAGACTATATTGACCTCTACTTCCATCACACCCCCGACCCCGCCACCCCGGTTGAGGAAACCCTCTCTGCTCTGGGCACCCTGATTGAGCAGGGCAAGGTGCGTTATATTGGCTCCTCTAACTACGCTGGCTGGCAACTAGCCCACGCTGAGCACCTAGGCCGCGCCTTGGGCCACCGTTATATAGCTGCTGAGAATCACTACAACCTACTGGACCGCAGGGCTGAACTGGAGGTTCTACCGGCAGCCCGCGAGTTCGGGCTGGGCCTGCTGCCCTACTTCCCCCTAGCTAACGGTCTCTTGACCGGTAAATACACCCGTACCCAAGCTCCTGCTGATGGCCGTTTGACTCGCATCAAGCCCGCCCTCTTAGAGGGCGCCAACTGGGGGCAGTTGGAGGCTTTCTCTGCTTTTGCCTCCGAGCGTGGTCTTACCGAGGTGCAGGTTGCCTTTAGCTGGCTGGCCCAGCAGAACCCGGTGGCGTCGGTAATCGCGGGAGCAACGAGCCAGGCACAGGTCAAAGCGAATGCGGCGGCCATCGTGACCCGTCTGAGTGACGTCGACCTGGCGCAACTCGACGCGATCTTCCCGGCACCTCCCAAGGTCGCGCTGTTCTAATCACGTCACAGGAGGGGCTTCCCGGTTAGAGGTGGTCGATAGCGTACTGGGCCTGTTCGGGGGTGAACTGTTCACCGTGCTTGCTGGTGAGCTGGTCGTAGAGACTGTCGGTGCTCATGTCCATCAGGTCCATGTAGCTCCGGGCTGACTCTAGTGCTTCGGCATTCCAGTCAACCTTGACCTGATCCACCGCGTACTGGGCCTGTTCGGGGGTGAACTGCTCACCGTATTCATTGGTGAGCTGGTCGTAGAGCCCGGCATAGGAGAAGGACATGATGTCAATGTAGTTCTGTGCTGCTCCTAAGGCTTCGGCATTCCAGTCAACCTCCAGATTATCCAGAGCGTACTGGGCGGCCTCTGCCGAGTGCTTTCCGCCGTATTCACTGGTGAGCTGGTCGTAGAGCCCGGCGTAGGAGAAGTCCATAATTTTGACGTAATTGCGTGCTTCTGCCAGAGCGTTCTCGTAGCCGTCAGGGACGTTGCCCTTTGACTGTGATTCTGCCTTTGAGGGGGTTGTGGTTGTGCTTGGCTGAGCCGAAGATGAGGCAAGGCTGGAATCGGCGGGTTGCATGAGCGCCGGTGCTGACAGCGAAGATGAAGCGACGGGGGATTCTGCCTCAGTTTCGCTTGCTGGCTGTCTAGCTGCTGGCTGATGCGAAGCGGAGAGGACCGCTGTAACCAATAGTACGATGCCACAAATGACGGTGCCCAGAAAGGAAAGAACAATCGCCAGAATTGAGGTAACTCTTTCCTTTGATTTTTGGAAGAGACCTGCGATTCCGGCACCAAAGCCGGCGGGTAGCAGGATCCAGCCCAGGACCGAGGTTGCCGGAAAAATGCCGAAGATGAGCCCCGACACGGAAAGTGTAAGGGCTATAAGTCCTATGCGGTTTTTAGGTTTATGAGTCTCCGGTTGTGGGGGTGCTAGTTGGGGGGAATCTGGGGCGCTATTGGGGGGAAAGCTG
Source organism: Rothia sp. P5764 (assembly GCF_048512965.1). NCBI lineage: Bacteria > Bacillati > Actinomycetota > Actinomycetes > Micrococcales > Micrococcaceae > Rothia > Rothia sp. P5764. Next base: position 62,982 of record NZ_JBLXXQ010000005.1, read on the forward strand.
CTCATGCTACCCATTCTAATTTATTAAAAATTACTGGGCGGTATTGCTTGGAGATTTATGGTGTTTGGCGTGGAATGGTGATTAGTTTTATGTGACTTGTAAAATTTACAATTTTTAAATAAATATAGAATATTTTACTTGTAAAACATCTTTCTTGGAGAATTGCGATGTCCTATGATTTTTAGGCTTCGCATAATGGGTTCTGACCCACTGAGCACTGTATGAGTCCCTGTATATAGGGTGCCTACCGAGGGAGCCTTCTACTTTTGTTCTTGCCAGAAAACCGCGCCGACCCTCTCAATACTGTGCCGCCTTGGTATTCTTAAAAACGGTGTGCTCTGCGCCAAACCGCATACACAGCTAGCTCAGCGCCACCCCACCGCCGTGAAACCCGGCAGGTGACACCTATTCAGGAGTAAGACTTTTATGCCAGCAATCGTGATTGTAGGCGCCCAGTGGGGCGACGAAGGTAAGGGCAAAGCAACCGACCTGCTTGGCGGTCGCGTTGACTATGTCGTCAAGCCCAACGGTGGCAACAATGCCGGGCACACCGTCGTCGTCAACGGCCAGAAGTTTGAGCTCAAGCTCCTTCCCGCCGGTATCCTCTCAGAAAACGCTGTCCCGGTGATCGGTAACGGTGTTGTGGTGAACCCCGAGGCCCTTTTTGAAGAAATTGACGGGCTTGAAGCGCGCGGGGCAGACACCTCCAAACTCAAGATTTCAGCCAACGCCCACCTGGTAGCCCCCTACCACCAGACCATGGATAAGGTGACCGAACGGTTCCTGGGCAAGCGTGCTATCGGTACCACCGGTCGCGGTATTGGCCCCACCTATATGGATAAGGTGGGCCGCCTGGGTATCCGTGTGCAGGATATTCTCGATGAATCTATCCTGCGTCAGAAGGTTGAAGGGGCCCTGCGCCAGAAGAACGAACTGCTGGTCAAGGTCTACAACCGCCGCCACGTTGAGGTCGAAGAGATCGTTGACTACTTCATGAGCTTCGCCGATCGGCTAGCGCCTATGATTGTGGAATCAACCCAGCTCCTTAACAAGGCGCTGGATGAGGGTAAGACCCTGCTCATGGAGGGCGGTCAGGCCACCTTCCTGGACGTTGACCACGGCACCTACCCCTTCGTGACCTCATCGAACCCCACCGCAGGCGGCGCTTCGGTTGGTTCCGGTGTTGGCCCCACCCGCATTTCCCGCGTCATCGGTATTCAGAAGGCCTACACCACCCGCGTGGGTGCTGGACCCTTCCCCACAGAACTCTTTGACGAGATGGGCGAGTTCTTGCAGAAGACCGGTGGAGAGTTTGGGGTCAATACTGGCCGCCCCCGACGCTGTGGCTGGTATGACGCGGTGTTGGCTCGTCAGGCCGTACGCATTAACGGCTTTACCGACCTTTTCATCACCAAGCTGGATGTGCTCACCGGGTTGGAGAAAATTCCGGTCTGTGTGGCCTACGATGTGGACGGCGTTCGCTTTGATGAGATGCCTATGACTCAGTCGGACTTTCACCATGCAAAGCCTATTTATGAGTACTTTGACGGTTGGACTGAGGACATTACTGAGGCTAAGACTCTCCAAGAGCTGCCCGTCAATGCCCGTAGGTACCTGGAGAAGCTCGAAGAGATCTCTGGCTGTCGTATCTCGGCGATTGGTGTTGGCCCGGGGCGCGAGCAGACTATTGTGGTCCGCGACCTGATTGAGGAAGACTAACTTGGACTAACCCGTATGGAAGGTGAGGCCCGCTCCTGATAGGGGAGCGGGCCTCACCTTTTAAGAGATTTGTTGACTTTTTCAAAGGACAACACCTCAAAATTTTTTCTGACCGCGGTGGTTCAGTGACTGGCTAAAGTGGAATAATTCGGCGTAAGCCCGGTTGTGGTCGGCGATGGGACGGGTTATTGCTTAATTTATATCTGGCTTATTTTGCTTATTGGGTTTGGCTATCCGCTGGTGCAGGGCTGTATATGAGAGCTGGGATAAGATCGTAGACCTTGAAAAGTTACCCAAATTTTTTTTGGGGTTTTGACTCTGTGGAGATAGCAGTGTCTTGGTTAGTTCCGCAAACTTGGAGGTTGGCTGTAGATTAATACTTACTTTTTAAAATATTTTATTAATATGTATATATTTGCGATTAGTGTAAATAATATTAAAACCGCAAGAAAAATTCCCACAGGGGTTTTTAGGTAAAAATATGAAAATCCTAAAAGCGCCACCAGGTAAAAAAGGGATCCGAGTAGTAGAAGGATTCTAGAGTATTTTTTACGACTCGTATATTTTTCTTTTAGAGACATGTTAAGCCTGCCATTCCTAACGATCCTAAAAAGGCTATGCCTGAGCCAATAGCTGTTAGAGTTGTTGCCCCAAAAGTCTCGGGTAAGGCAATAATGCTGCCCGCAAAAACAAGCCCAGATCCCACAAGACCTATAACGCTAAGTATACACATGCCCCATTATAGTCAGGCGGCGAACCATCATCCTTCACCAAACGAATATCAGAATCAATCAGATCAGAAATATATATAGGCACACTGGCCCTATCCGTATCGCGTAGAAAGAGAGGGGCACCAGTTGCAGGGGGTGTTCAACATAAGCAGTTTACCCTCATGATGAATCTTCTCAACATGAATGTCAATTATTTTTTGTGTTTCGAAATATCACAAAATGGTTTCGATATTTCTACTTATTTTTCTTTTTGAATGTAAATAAAGTAGAAAGAACCCTAATTCCATAAACCAGAAAAATTAAATAGGAAATTGCAGTAAAAATAAATAGCATATAGAACACAAAAGATTTTTCGTTTTGAAAAAAGGGTATCAATGAAGTGGATAAAAATCCTATTATCCATGCAGATAGAAAAATTTTATAATCCCTCTTCATGGTTTTTTCGTCAATTCACTAATAATCCATACGAGCCCCATGAGCCCAAATCCTAGTGATGACCCTATATACCACATTCTATCTATAAATGATCCGGTTTCTACGCCGGGCAGAAAAATACCTCCCCGCTTCCCACTTTCCCGATCTGGATATACTCTTATTCGATATATAGAAAGTATTGTCCCCACTATAAAAGCCAATGCGCCGACTATAATTACTAGATTATTCATTACTACATACCCCTACTTTGCAGGCCAAAATTTACCATACGTACGAGACCAGCCCGCCCCAATACCAAACGTTACTCCTCCATATAAGTCGTTATCTCACGGTTAATAGATACGGTTTAGGATGTCCATGTATGCTTTTTGCGCTCATTTCTTTCTTCTTACTCATGCGGGTCAGATTCCCTGACGGTATCTTGCTTTCTTCGTGCAAAAGCTTTCAAAACTTGATACCAAAAGATGATAAGAAAAACAATTGAAATTGCAATACTAATGAAGAACCATACTCCTTTGTCATGTGTTACCGGCGGAAGGAATATGCCAAAAATAGCAAAGCCAATCCACGAAGTGACAAATACGGGGAGGTTAACATGCTCGAATATATTAAACATAAGTATTTCCTTTGTTGCTTTAGTGCAATCAATGTATAGAAAAAGGTGAAAATAAAAAATTTTTATAAAGGGATTTTCTTCATTGCTAAATGAATGCCTCCGATAAATACTTCTATAGGGGATACAGTATATAAAATTTTATCCGCAAGGGACCCTGGTGGGATTCCTGGAATGAATATTCCTTTTTGGTTTCTTACCCGTGAGAGGTATTTCATTATTCGGTAGATACTAAAGGAATCTCCTAGTAGGGCACCAAACATTCAAAAATACATCAACACTATTCATCGGTATCATTTCACTCCCCAGTCCCATGAAAAACTTTGAGAACACCCTACTCCGACACCGAATAAAACCCATTGGAGGTTGATCCAGGGCTTCCATCGATAAGTACCTGCATTCCGCTCTTCCAACCTCCTCCGTACGCGGCCTGGCAAAAACTATTATATGCTGTGCTGTACTCAGGAGTTGGGTCCCCGGAGGTTCTTCCAATAAATGTATCAGTGCTAAGCTCCCCACCAGCACCTAATTCAAAACCCAACGATACATCATCGTCGTTATCTGAACTAGTGATATTAAAAGAGAAACAAATAGCTCCACATAGGCCAAAACTACATTGCCAGGCATCCCTACCTGCGCAGCCACCTGCTCTACCACCGCCCGACGTAAATTAATGAACCTGTTCACCGCCTTCACATCCGCAGGTGTCTTGTGGACTTTACTGTCTCTGACTAAAATGACTAGGCCTAGCTCGATATAACCCTTAGCAGCCAAGATAGATGAATCCGGCCCCCGGTCCAGCCCATGATGCTTAAAAGTGCGCGAATCATGCTTGGCCCTGGGTATAGGGTCAGTGATAGTCAAGAGTTCCCCCGGGGGCAAATGACGTGATGGTTGAACCAGCCTGTTTGCCCTTACAGAAGAAGTTTTGTTTTACCTTGGGAGCACCAATTCCAAGGAGGAATCAGGGTTCTGCCAATCGCCAAAGGCCCCGTGTTTTGAGTGAGCTGGTTTAAGGGTGGATTGAGCGGGGAAAGAGATTTTGGGGCGCTTTCTTAATGCTGTTGATGGTCCGCGCGATGGTGGGGTGAGAGGTGTCGAAGAGTTCAGTAGGGAGCTCTTCAGTGAGATTGCGCCGGTGGTAGGTTAGCGGGGCTTTGAGGGCTTGGGCGAGGGTGAATGCTGGTGGTTGGCTGCTTGGTTTTGCCCAGATGTTGGGGGTGGTGGGGCTCTTGGTGGTGTGGTGAATTGTTGAGGTGTGAGTCCTCTTGCGCGCTGGTGGAGTAATGGTTCTTTCGGTGGGTTTGAGATTATTTGTGATGATTTATCCTCATTGATTGTCATTTGCTGGTGCCGTTATCTAGTTGGTGGGTATGGGGTGTGTTCCTACTTTTGAATAAGCCTCATGGCACCCCTCAGGCTGAGTTACCCGGCAAGTTCATGTCGGTGGGGCAGACTCCTATAGCATGGTGAGCATGGCTCTTCTCCTCAGCAAAATTGTGCGCGCCAATGGCGACATCGAAGAATACGGCACCCTGAAAGACTTCGCGGAGCTTCAACCACAGGTGGGCGACCGTACATTTGTTGGCCTTCTTGAGGCCAGTCACCAGGATCTAGAGGTTCTGGCGGCTCTCTTTGACCTCCACCCGCTGGCTATTGAAGACTCAGAGCACGGCCACCAGCGTGCCAAAATAGACCGCTATGGCGACACTTACTTCCTGGTTCTGCGGCCTATCGTCTACCTGGACGACACCGAGGAGCTTCGGCTGGGGGAGACCCACCTCTTCGTTGGTCCTCACTTTATGATTTGGTTGGTCAAAGACTCACTGCGGTCAGCCGAGAAAACCCGTGCCGCCATGAACCAGAACTTTAATGAGCTGGTAATGCAGACTTGCGCCACCAGTGCCCAGACCATGTTTTTCTTGCACGGAGTCCTGGATAGCCTGGTTGATAGCTACTACCCGGTCATAGATGGGCTAGAAAATGATGGGGACGAAATCGAAGACACCCTCTTCTCTTCCGGCGGGGAAGCCTCCGAAATCTCCCAACGCATTTACGGCCTGCTCAACGAGGTAGCCGACTTCAAACGCGCGGTAAAACCGCTGGTGCCCATGCTGGACCTGCTCATGGGCCGCCTCCGCCTGATGGAAACAACCGGTCGCACCACCGGAACCGAAGAGGGTGTAGAGCTCATTCGCCTCTTCCGCGACGTCCACGACCACGTCCTACAGATTAACGAACGGGTCGATGACCTAAAAGCATCGCTTGAAAATGCTCTGGCTGTTAACTCCACCATTGTTGCCGAACGGCAGAACGATGACATGAAGCGTATCTCCGCCTGGGCGGCGATCCTGGTCGTCCCAACGGTCATTGGGTCTATCTATGGAATGAACTTTGATGAGATGCCAGAGTTACACTGGGCCTGGGGCTACCCTGCCTCTTTGGGGCTCATGGCCCTTGTCTCCCTGATCCTCTGGGTGGTCTTCCGCAAGAAGGGCTGGCTCTAGCCCTCGGCCTTTACCTAGGGGCTGTCCGTAGGGTCTGAGTGACTAGCACAATACACAGGAGCATGAGCACACCACCGATCCCGGCGGTATAGAGAACACCCGCGTCAAAGGCCTGCTGGGCTGACTCTAGGAGCGCGCTACCGGCCTGCCCGCCAACCTGATCCGCCACGGCAACGGCACCGCCCAGGGTTTCGCGGGCCAGTGCGGCATCAGGCTCACTGACACCTGCGGGTATGACAAGGTGGGCGAGATAGGCGGCATTGAGGATAGAACCCAGAACCGCGATACCGAGCACAGCCCCGCTTTCGTAGGCGGTTTCAGAGATAGCGGAGGCGGCCCCCGCTTTTTCAGGCGGGACTGCTGACATGATGATGTCGTTGGTCAGGGTCTCAGCGAAACCTATGCCGGTTCCTAACAGGGCGAAAGCGATCAGAATACTGGTGTCCGAGCCGGTGTGGGCGGTGAGCATGACCAGCGCGAAGGCTATCACCATGAGGCCCAGAGCCATGCAAATCATGATCCAGAGCCGCACGAACTTGACCAGGTAGACCACCACCAGGCCCGCGATAACGGAGAGCGCCAGACCGGGGAGCAGAACCAGGGATGCTTGGAGCGGGGAGAGCCCGCTCACCAGTTGCAGGTGCTGGGAAACGAAGTAGAGGAAGCCGACCAGGGAAAATACCGTCATAAGGTTAGTCAGTGCCGCCCCGGTAAACCGCTTGTTGGTGAAGAGCCTCACGTCCAGCATGGGATTCGTGCGGGTTAGCTGGCGGCGGGTAAAGATGAACCCGCAGAGCAGGGCCAGGATGAGCATACTGGCGGTGAGTAGGTCCAGGCCCTTGTGGGCAAAGTGCTTGATGGCGTAGACGGCTGGGGTCATGGTGGTCATAATGAGCACGATGCTGAGCGTGTCTATGGCACCGGGGTTGGGGTCCTTGGAATTGGGGATGAGCCAGGGCCCGAGGATGAGCAGGGGAAGCATGATGGGCAGGGCTATGAGGAAGATGGAACCCCACCAGTAGTGCTCAAGCAGGATTCCGCCGGTGATGGGTCCAAGGGCCGCGCCGGCGGCGTAGCCAGATGCCCAGATAGCTATGGCTGTGCGCCGTTCGGTGGCATCGGTGAAGATGTTACGGATAATGGAGAGGGTGGAGGGCATGAGGAGTGCCCCGAAAACAGCCATTCCTGCGCGGGCGGCGATCAGCCATTCTGCGCTGGGGGCAAAGGCTGCTGCGGCTGATACGAGGGTGAAACCTGCACTGCCTATCAGGAGCATGGTGCGGCGCCCGTAGCGGTCGCTGAGACTTCCTGCTGGTATGAGTAGGCCGGAGAGCACCAGGGCGTAGCTGTCGTTAATCCAGAGAAGCTGGGGGCCTGTGGGTGTTAGGTGGGCGGAGATTTCGGGCAGGGCGAAGGAGAGCACCGTGTTATCGATGGAGACCAGGAGGACCGGGAGCATGAGTACAGCGAGTGCTACCCACCTGCGGGGGTAGGGGTGCGCTGAGGGTGAGGGGTCTGGTAGGGCGGCCATTTGGCCGGTGACGGGGTGCATGCCTGCTCTTTCGCGGTGGCGGGCTACCTGGGGTCGGTATCATCGGTAGCGTGTAGCTTCTGGCCTAGAGCAGAGCCACAGCGCCTATTTTACCGTGGAAGGTTTAGTCCACCAGTACCGCTACGGTTTCGTAGGGGCGCAGGGTCAGTCGGCCTTCTGCGGTGGTGAGGTCAGGGCAATTCTTGTAATTACAGACCAGCACCTTCCCCGCCGCGAATTCTGCGGCTAGCTCCACAGCGGTATCTGCCCCGTAGAAGTTGCAGAGCACCAGTAGCTTCTGCCCCTGATATTCGCGGATAAACCCGTAGACGCTCTGGTGCTCGCGGGCAAAAGGCTCGTAGCTTCCCTCCGCAATCAGCGGCATCTGGTGGCGCAGCTCAACCAGGCGGCGGTAGAAAGGCAGAATCTTGCCATCGGCCTCCTGCCGCTCCACACTCATGAGGGCCTGGGAGGTGGGGCGTAACCAAGGCTGGACGTCGCTAAATCCAGCAAACTCAGAAGCATCCCACTGCATGGGGGTGCGAGAATTATCCCGCGACTTAGAAGCCACAACACGGAAAGCCTGCTCGGAGCTCAGCCCCCTATCCACCAGCGTACGGTAGGCCTTGTGGGACTCAATATCTACATAGTCGTCCATAGATTCATAGGCAGGGTCGATCATGCCGATTTCCTCGCCCTGGTAGATGTAGGGGGTGCCCCGGCCCAGGTGGATAGCGGCGGCCAACATGGTCGCTGATTCTTCCCGGTACAGCCCTGGATCGCCAAAGCGGTTGATAGCGCGCGGCTGGTCATGGTTATTCCAGAAAAGGGCCTGCCAGCCCCCACCCGCTTGAATACCGACTGACCAGTCGGTCAGCACCCCCTTAAGGGCCATAAAATCGAAGGGTACATCTGACCACTTCTCACCCCGGTCATAGTCCACTTTCAGGTGGTGGAAGGAGAAAACCATGTCCAGCTCCCGGCTGTCGGGCCGGGTGTAGCGCACACTGTTCTCGATGGTGGTGGAGGACATCTCGCCCACGGTAAGCAGCCCCGGGGTGTCCCCGAAGGTCTGCTGGTTGAGTTCCTTAACCCAGGTGTGTACCTGTTCTGTGTCGGTGTAGAGCAGTTTCTCATTCTCGCCGGGGGTGGCATTACGCAGTACCTCGCTCTTGCCGATGACATTGAGAACGTCAAAGCGGAAGCCCCGCACGCCCTTGCTCTTCCAGAAGTTCACAACCCGGTGCAGTTCAGCCCGAACCTGCGGGTTATGCCAGTTCAGGTCAGCCTGGGTGGTGTCGTAGAGGTGCAGGTAGTAGAGGTCGGTGCCCCCGAAAGGTGACCAGGCAGGCCCGCCGAACTTTGATTCCCAGGTGGTCGGCAGGCTCCCGTCGGGCTGGGCCGGGCGCAGGTAGAAGTAGTCCCGGTACTTTTGTTCACCGGCCAGTGCCCGCTGGAACCATTCGTGCTCCGTAGAGACATGATTGAGCACCATATCGACCATGACCCCGATACCGTATTCACCGAGGGCAGCTACCAGTTCCTGAAAGTCCTCCATGGTGCCCATATCCGGGTCTATGCGGTAGTAATCGGCAATGTCGTAGCCGTTATCGTTCTGGGGTGACACATAAAAAGGGTTGAGCCAGACCATATCGACCCCCAGCGAGGCAATATAGGGAACCTTCTCAAGTACACCGCGCAGATCCCCCACACCGTTACCGCTCGAATCGCGGTAGGACTTGGGGTAGACCTGGTAGATAACCTGATCATGAAAGCTCATGGTGCGCTGCTCCGTTGTGTGGGTTCCGGTAGTCGTCTGGCTAGCTGGTTCTGTGCATAGATAGCAGAAAGGGGGCGTGACAGCCTGCTGGCTGGCACACCCCACTCTACCTGTCTGACAGGTTGCCCTGTTTGGGTTATAAGAGATTTGGAACTTTATTCAGAAACTGGAATTCCCCGGCGCCGGTGGGCGAAGTCCAGGTAGCGGAACTTATCTGCCCGGTGACGAGAAATGGTGTACTGAAAGGCCGTGCCGTCGTCCAATGCGGTAATGGACGTTGTCACCGCAACGTATTCCCCAGCGTGCAGATTCAGGTACTTGGCATCGTTGGGTGTAGCCGGTTCAACCGTGATCTGCCTTGACGCTGAGGAGATGTTCAGCCCCAGCTCCTGCTCAAAATAAGTGTAGAGCGAGTCCCTGGCTACCTCCCCCGATATATTAGGAACAACAGCTTTGACAATATAGTCATGGTCAATAATCGCCGGTGCGCCATCCATGTGGCGTACACGCATCACATGGGTAACTGGCACCTGCTCAACAGTGCCTTCTGCCAGTGCCTGGAAGGGAACCGGAGGCAACACAGCATCTTCTAGCTTAATAAGCTCGGTGAGTGTGCTGCGGCTAGCTGACTCAGCAAATTCCTTATAGCTCAACAACGATGAAACGGGTATGGAGTACCGTTTGTGATCAACCACCAGCGAACCCTTCCCCATAATGCGCTGGATATATCCCCGGTCAACCAGAATAGCCAGGGCTTTGCGAACGGTCTCACGGGATACCTGATAGCGCTCAGTCAGCTTCATCTCACTGGGCAACAAATCCCCGACACCGTATTTACCCTCATCAATGTCACGAGCCAAATCGTGGTAGATACGTTCAAATTTTCCCATTGGGTTCCCCTAAATAACATGTGCGATAGCACTCTGTGCCAAATAAAGTGAGAGCTTTTACACGGCGGTCGTGTTTCCCTATAGTCTAGGGGGCTTATCCAGGGTTTTCGAGGGAACCACCCATAAATAAATGTCACACGTTTGATGGGAATCTGAACTGAAGGAGTAGAGAAAAGTATTCCTGGGTTTGACCTACTGGAACAGTGGTTTGAGCGAGCAACCCCAAGGGGTCTGTCCAGCGCGAAACGCACCTGCCTGGCGCGGGGTGCGCTTCGAGCCTCTGGCCCATGAAATGCAAGAGAACCAGCCAGATGATGCCTACCTCAAAGAAGCGGAGGGCTGGCAGAGCGATCCATGGAGTTAGCAGAAGTTCGAGGGGGAGAACTCCGGTGGGCGACGCCTGAATACTACGGTTGGCCGCGAGCAGGCGGGGCGTCGCCCTGTGCTTGCCGTGAGTAACTCTTCCTAGACAAGGCTTATTCAACAAAATCTGGGGAGAAAAACCTATCACTGTCTAAAACTCCACTATCTGAGAACACTCAGCGGTTGCATCTACCCTCACCAGCACCCGGCGTAAACTAGATACCCAAGACGACTACCACCAGTTATCAAGGGGAACACGATGCCAGAACTGCGCTCGCGCACATCCACCCACGGCAGGAACATGGCAGGAGCCCGCGCGCTCTGGCGGGCAACCGGCATGGGAGAAGACGACTTCGGCAAGCCCATTATTGCTATTGCCAACTCTTTCACCCAATTCGTTCCCGGCCACGTGCACCTGAAAAACATGGGTGAGCTGGTGGCCGGTGCTATCCGCGAAGCCGGCGGTGTAGCCAAAGAATTCAACACTATTGCGGTCGATGACGGTATTGCCATGGGCCATGACGGTATGCTCTACTCCCTGCCCTCCCGCGACCTGATTGCGGACTCGGTAGAGTACATGGTCAACGCCCACCGCGCCGATGCCCTGGTCTGTATCTCCAACTGCGACAAGATCACCCCCGGTATGCTGCTGGCCGCTATGCGCCTGAATATCCCCGTCATCTTTGTATCTGGCGGGCCCATGGAATCGGGTGCCGCCATTGACGGCGTAGTAGAGCACCGCCTGGACCTGGTAGACGCTATGGTCATGGCCGTTGACGACTCCGTGAGTGATGAGGCCCTAGCCCAGGTCGAACAGAACGCCTGCCCCACCTGCGGATCCTGCGCCGGTATGTTCACCGCCAACTCCATGAACTGCCTCAACGAGGCCATTGGCCTGGCCCTACCCGGTAATGGCACCACCCTTGCCACCCAGGTAGCCCGTAAGCAGCTCTTCCTAGAGGCCGGTGCCAAGATCGTTGAGTTGGCCAAGCGCTACTACGAGCAGGACGACGAGAGCGTCCTGCCCCGCAGCATTGCCAGCAAAGCCGCTTTCGAGAACGCTATGGCCCTGGATGTTGCAATGGGTGGCTCCACCAACACCGTCCTGCACATTCTGGCGATTGCCCACGAGGCCGGTGTGGACTTTACCCTGCGCGACATTGACGCGATTTCCCGCAAGGTGCCCTGCCTGGCTAAGGTTGCCCCCAACTCCACCCAGTACCACATTGAGCACGTCCACCGCGCCGGTGGTATCCCTGCCCTGCTGGGCGAACTTGACCGGGGTGGCCTGCTCAACCGCGACGTCCACTCGGTTCACTCCGATTCTTTAGAATCTTGGCTTTCTGACTGGGATATTCGTTCCGGCACGGCCACCGAAACCGCTAAGGAACTCTTCCTGGCTGCCCCCGGAGGTGTTCGCACCACCCAGGCTTTCTCCACCGCTAACAAGTTCGACTCGCACGAGACCGACCCCGAAAAGGGCTGTATCCGCTCGGTTGGGCACGCCTACACCAAGGACGGCGGCCTGGCGGTGCTCTACGGCAATATCGCTGAGGACGGCGCAATCATCAAGAGCGCCGGTATCGACGAGGAACTCTTCCACTTTGTGGGTAAGGCTTTTGTCGTGGAATCTCAGGATGAGGCCGTGTACGAGATTCTCTCCAAGAACGTTAAGCCCGGGGATATCGTGGTCATCCAGTACGAGGGCCCCAAGGGCGGGCCGGGCATGCAGGAAATGCTCTACCCCACCTCCTACCTCAAGGGCCTGGGCCTGGGCAAGCAGTGCGCACTGATTACTGACGGTCGTTTCTCGGGCGGCACTTCGGGTATCTCCATCGGCCATATCTCACCCGAGGCCGCCGCTGGTGGCGCCGTGGGCCTGATTGAGCACGGCGACGAAATTGAGATTGACGTCCATAACCGAATTCTGCGCGTGAATGTACCCGATGAGGTCCTAGCCGCCCGCCGTGCCGCTAAGGGCCCTGCCCCCTGGAAGCCCACCAAGCCGCGTGAGCGCCAGGTGTCCAGTGCCCTGCGGGCCTACGCTTCGATGGTAACCAGCGCCGATAAGGGTGCTGTGCGCATCGTACCCGAGTAAGGGGTGGTTTCTGAGGTTTTCCGGTAAAGCCGGGTGGCTTCAAGCCCCCCGGCTTTTTCGTTTTTTGAGTTACCGGTGAGTAGGAGTTTTACTGTTGAGAGAAGGGCTGCTCTGTCCAGTGGGTGGGGTGCCGGTAGCAATTAGTCAGTCTCCTGAGATAGCTTTAAGGGGTAAGCATAATACCGACAACCCCATAGGAGATGAATAATGTGGACATCACGCCCGCGCATATTAAGAAATGCCAGTTAACCTGGGAGCCGCCAGATTACACCAGCTCTTACCCGGCGGGCTTCACTGAACAGGGTGTAGCCGTCATCGCCGTGGTCATGGACCAGATACGGGTTGCCGGTGACTGCCATGTTGGGCTCACGGCTTTTGTGTTTATCTCTCGGGAGAACGGGGACCGCGAAGTTCTAGAGTGCGAACCTATCGCGGAATCTCTCACCCACTGTCTGATGGAACCCTGCGATACGGTACACACCGACATGCTGGGCCGCGCCATCCTGGCCGCTATGGATGTTATCCCCGAGGAATACAAACAGAACCTGATGACCGTAGCTGCAGATAAGCACTACCTTAAACTGCTCTTCCGTAAGTTCACTGCCTTCCGCGACTTCATGGAATACCGTTCCTTGGATAAGGTGATGAACCCCTATGAGTCTCACTCGCTGGGGGAAATTCACGTGAAACTTCTGGGCACCCCGGCGGCAGAACTTATGCCTCACTTCTTTGATGAGGCTTCCCGACTAGCCCACCGTGAACTTGAGCAGAACACCGCCCAGCTCCCCCTGGAAAAGCTGGCGGAGTACAGTGTCTTTACTGACTGCTCTTACCGCTCTACCAACAACAAGCGCTACCATAAGGGTGGCCGCATGGGTATTGGTGGGGTGAGTGAGGACGGCTTCTTCTTTCACTCCCACTACGATGCCACCAACATTATGACCGGGGAGCTCTCGGCCATGCTGGCGGCTTTCAATATCTTCTACCACGGCGGTCGGCAGCTGATTATTCACACTGACTCCCTAGGGGCGCTTACCTTTGTGTTGCGTCTGGCCCATAACCGCTGGGTCTATAAGACTTGGACAACCGAGGGTGTGCAGAACCAGCAGGTCTTGGACGAGATGGAGCGGCTCACTGCGGCTATTCGTGAGCGTCGGGTGCTGGTTAAGCATGTCCCTGGGCATTCAGGGCACGGGCTTCAGGAGTCATCCGACTCGGTTTCTAAGATGCACCGTCATTTCCCCGGGCAGATCGTGGAAAAGGGGTACGTTTCTGAGTTCAACCAGCGGTGCGAGTCGATTATTACCGCGCTCTCCGGGTGCGAAAAAGCGCTCCGGCTACCGTGTGCTGAGTGGATTCAGATTAAACCCTCGGTTGTTCACGCCCGTAACCGGCTCTGGAAGTAGGTAGGGATCCACAGCAAAGAGGCCACCTGTTTTTACTTTCATTGGAGGGAGAAACAGGTGGCCTCTTGAGGCGCGGTAGGGGAGAGCCCTAGAGAGCTTTTGCTTTCTTATCTTTCTGGGCACGGAGGATGAGCCACACGAAAGTGCCTACCAGGGCAAGAGCGACTAGGGCGTACACTACCTTGGAGTACCGATCAATGAACCCTTCAACAACAGGCCAGTTTTCACCGAGTATCCAGCCGCAGTAGATGAGCAGGGCGTTCCAGATAGCTGAACCCAATAAGGTGTAGAGGCCAAAAGTTATGGGGTTCATGCGGTGAACACCGGCAGGAATGGAAATAAGGGAACGGATACCCGGGATAACACGCCCAATGAGGATAGAGGCCTTACCGTACTTGTCGAACCAGATAAGTGCACCATCGACGTCCTCCACTTTGACCAGCCACATCTTATCTGCGATACGGCGTAGGCGGTCAGCTCCGATTGCCGCCCCCAGATAGTAGAGGAAGTAGGCTCCTGCCAGTGAACCGATGGTAGCCCAGATAAAAGCTGCAAAGATATTCATGGACCCCTGGGATGCAGTGAAACCGGCCAGCGGCAGAATCACCTCAGAGGGAATGGGCGGGAAGACGTTTTCAAGGAAGACGGCCAGGCCAACACCGGGTGAGCCGATGGCTTCCATGATAGAGATAACCCAGTCGATGATGTTCTGGAGCACAGGGGCCCTTTCGTGGGGTGGCGGTGAGGGGCGTTTAAGCAATGTCCCCCAGTTTAGCTGAGGGTGTCTGACTTAGCATAGGCGCTAGGGCCTTAGGCCTCTTTCCCCCAAGGAACTGTGATAGCGGAACCTACTTTGAGTTTCTTCTTACCGGGGCGGGTACTTCCGGTGGTGAGGGCGGTGTTGGTGCTGTGCCTAGCTACGGGCAAAGATTATGGGTGTCCCCGCTTAGGGGGGAGAGCCTATCCCTACGGCTGGTAAGGCGGGGGACACAGAAATACCCCCGCCTACGCGGGGGAAGAGTCACGCGAAAGCATCCAGGCTATTTTTTCAACGGAAATACCCCCTGGGCGTAGGGAATTCTGAGCTGATCTACCAGCTCCCTGCGATTTCTTCCCACGGGGACCAGGGAAAAGCGCGGGTAACTATTCATGAGTTCGTGCAAAACCACCTCATGGCTCCTTCCGTTAAGGAGGTGCCTACGGTTCCTGACCGCCGGGCATGGCTCAAGGCTGTGGGACGGGATCTTAAACGTCGCAAAACGGTAACGACCTAACCCTGCTTTGTGGAGACGGTGTGCATCAGTGCGGTGCACACCGTCTTTGTGTCAGCTGGATTGAATTACTATTCTGCTCCTCTCAGTGAATGCAGGGGGCTGATACTAAGCGGCCTGTGGCGGGCGGTCTTACCCAAAAACCGGTATTTGGAACCTCACCTTGACGAGCTGGGAATTGGTGCAAAAGTAACTTTTATAACGATATGGTATACATCGTTACCAAATCGTTATAAAATTATTCGGGTCCAATCAGCTTCCGAGGGAAGCATGGGAGCTCCGCTTAAGAAAGGCGGGCCGCCCAGCATGTAGCAGCAACCCGGCTGCGAAGATCTCCAGAAGAGACGAAAGGTACAACATTGCGTCGTTCACTCTCCGTAGGTGCGGTAGGTGTCATCATGTCAGGTGCTGTTTTTGCAGCAGCTAACGCAACCAACAATGAAGCCCCGCAGACCACCGTAGACAACGGTGCAGTAGTTACCACCCCCCAGCTCAAGGCATTCGACCTTGCCGGCGAGACCAAAATTGGGCAGTGGGGTGTTCCCGAATACGTTGTGGCTCCCGAAAAGCCGGTTGAATCCACTCCCGCACTTGAAGAAGCACCCGTTATTGACGAGCAGGCTCCTACAGAGGCAGCACCTCTTGCAGAGGCTCCCGCTCTTGAAGAAGCAGCCGTCACTGTGCAGTCAGAAACTGTAGAGGTTCTTGAGGACGCGCCCGCACCTGTAGAAGAAACACCTGTACCGACAGCAGAAGAGCCTGCCCCCGTTCAGTCGGCGGCACCTGTTGAGGTCGCAGCTCCCGTTCAGGAGCCCGCACCTGCCCCCACCCTTGCTGTGGCTACTAACCAGGCAAAACGTGATGCCGTTGTTGCGGCGGCTCTGGCAGCCGCATCTGTCAACGCGCAGACCGACTGCACCGCGCTGGCCACCAACTCCCTGAGGGCCGCTGGCATTAACTTCCACGGTTGGCCCATGGATTACATGTCACTGGGTACTGTGACCTCCAACCCCCAGCCCGGTGACCTGGTCATCTACGCCTCCAATGGCTTTGGCCAGCAACACATCGCTGTTTACATTGGTAACGGCCAGGCTGTTCACGGCGGCTGGAACGGTATGGGCACCAGCGTCTTCTCTGTGAACCTGCCCAACGCATCAGCACCCATTTTCGTGTCCCCCGCAGGTTACAACAGCTAATACTTACCGGCTACCGAGCCAATAAATAAGTCCTGATAAACCCCACCCTTCTAGGGTGGGGTTTATGCCTTGTGGGTGATGATGTGACTGCCTCCCCTAGAAGTGCGTAATAAAGGCGTAACAATAATTCTTTGACTTGTTGCCAGCGGGTATAGGCTCAATGGGCGTAAGATCAAGCTCCTCGAAAGGAAAACCAACCCATGAAGGCCCTCACCCGCCGTAGCGCTCTGTCACTGACCGGTGCATCTTTGGTGACGCTTGCCCTGTCTGCCTGCGGCTCATCCTCTCAGGCCAGCTCAACTGATGCAGGAGATAAACTCCAGGCCATCAAAGATTCCGGAACTCTCCGTGTCGGCCTAGAAGGTACCTACGCGCCCTGGAACTACCACAATGAATCCGGCCAGCTGGTCGGTATGGAAAAGGATCTTGCCGACCTTATCGCCGCTGATCTGGGTGTCAAAGCCGAATACATCGAAACCCAGTGGGATTCGCTGATTGCCGGTGTGGACTCCAACCGCTACGACCTTGTCATCAATAATGTCTCCCCCACGGAAGAACGCAAGCAGAAGTACGATTTTTCTATCCCCTACCTTGCTTCTGAGGGCAGGGTCGCTGTTCTGGAGAGTTCTTCCCTACAGAAGATTGAGGATCTCAAGGGCGCGACTGCCGCATCGAGTGAAACCTCCAACTTCCGCACCCTACTAGAGGCTGCAGGCGCAAAGATGACCATTGTGACCGGCTTCGACGAGGCCATTGAGCAGGTGCTCACCGGCCGTGTTGATGCCGTAGGCAACGATGCCGTCACCTTCGCCTACTACAAGGAACAGCACCCCGATGCCCCCATTCGCCTGCTTGACGGGTTGCTGGGGGAGGCATCCCAGCCGGCTATCCTCATGCCCAAGGGCGCGCTCAGCCTCCAGAAAGCCATCAACGACTCCATCACCAAGAACCTGGAAAATGGCAACCTTAAGGCTATCTACCAGAAGTATGTAGGTCTTGATCTCAGTCCTTCGGCTAAAGCCTAACCGGCCCGCCCGGAGAAAGATCTCTAGGACATCATGGACCGCTACCTAGAACTCTGGGCAGAATCTCTGCCCTCCCTCTTGCTGGCTACCGTGCAGGTAACAGTACCTCTTACCCTGGTTGCCTTTGTGCTTGCGCTGGTGCTAGGTCTGCTGGCGACAGCCGCCCGCAACCTGAGCCGGTATAACCCCCTCAACTGGTTGGCTACCGCCTTTGTCTGGTTCTTCCGGGGTACACCACTTTTGGTGCAGTTGTTCCTGGTCTTCTACGGGCTACCCAGGCTGGGCATCACTCTTGATCCCTGGCCTGCTGCGATTATTGCCTTGAGCCTGAATACCGGGGCCTATGTGGCTGAGACTTTCCGCTCGGCTTACGCTTCTATACCGCGTGGCCAGTTTGAGGCCGCCCGTACCCTGAATCTGACCCGCAAGCAGACCCTGCGCCACGTGGTGATACCTCAGGCTACCCGCATCGCCCTGCCGCCCCTGGGAAACGACCTGATTGATCTGGTTAAGGGAACCTCACTGGTGTCGGTCATTTCTATGGTTGACCTCTTTCAGTCCGGTAAGCAGGTCGCTGCCCGTACTTTTGAGCCCCTGGCTATGTACCTTGAAGTTGCACTTATCTACCTGGTGATTTTTACCGTCCTGTCGGTTGCCCAGCAGGCCCTCGAAAAGCGCACCAGCCGCTATCTAAGGAGCTCCCATGCTTAGTGTGCAGAACCTGACCAAGAGCTTTGGTGAGCAAACTGTCTTGAACGGGGTTTCCCTAGAGCTCACCAGTGGTGAGACCACGGTGATTCTGGGCCCCTCAGGCTCCGGTAAATCAACACTTTTGCGTTGTTTCAACCTGCTAGAGGTACCGGAGGCTGGTGTACTGGATCTTGCGGGGGATTCGGTTGATTTTTCCAGCAAATTGACCGATGAGCAGGTGCGGAGTATCCGCAAACACTCGGCTATGGTTTTTCAGAGTTTCAACCTTTTCCCGCACCTGACCGCTGTTCAGAACGTGGCTCTTGCCCCGGTCCTGAATGGGAAGGTAGGCAAGGGCGCTGCCCATCAGTATGCCCTGGAGCTCTTGGACAAGGTGGGGCTGGGAGACAAGGCTAGTTCTTACCCAGATAGTCTTTCCGGTGGTCAGCAGCAGCGGGTGGCTATTGCCCGCGCCCTGGCGGTGTCCCCGGACTACCTACTCTTTGACGAACCTACCAGTGCCCTTGACCCGGAGCTAGAAGCCGAGGTCATCCGGGTTCTGATTGATCTAGCGCGAGAGAAGCGCTCCCTGGTGGTGGTCACTCACAACATGGCTTTCGCCCGCCGGGTTGCGGACCGCATCATCTTTTTGGACGGAGGGAAGGTGCTCTATAACGGTGCGCCCGAGCCTTTCTTCCAATCCACCAATGAGCGTATCGCCCGCTTCTTGCAAATCTTTGAGATGACGGACTACCGCATCTAGCTATTTTCGTCACCTAGCGCCCTATTGGGTCTGACCCTGGCTGGTTAAGCGAACCTGCACAGGCCGATATAGCTAGCCGCTGGGTGAGTACGCGTGGGTTAGGGTAGCTTGCTAATGCGTCAGCAGGGCCTTGAGTAGGGCCACTACTAGACCGAGGCTGGCGAAGAGGATTCCACCAAGTAAGGTCCGGAAGCTGGCTGCTTGCTGCTGGTAGCGCGCTACTACAAACCCCATGGAGGCCAGCCGTAAGAGTAGCACTGTGACCGCTAGGAACCAGGCTGTGGGGGGAGCGAGAAAACCCCAGGAACCTAGGGCAATAAAGAGAGCCGGTAGTAGTGTCGAGCTCATGATGGGCACTGCGTTGCGTAAGGCTTTTATGATGTCTTGACCTGTGAGTGCCTTGCCGTGCAAGAGGCGGTGCTCCTGGCTTTCTGCTAGAAAGTGAGCCAGGTAGGTGGTGAGCCCGGTTGCTAGCAGAACGGTGAGTGTGTGGCCCTGAGCAATCTGACCGGGTTTGGTGAGGATGAGTGCCCCTAGGGCTAGGATGTTGCCGTAAGTATAGGCCGAAACACGGTGGGCTACGTCTTGGGGTTTTAGTTTGCCCAGCTGGTCTATCTGTGATTTTTTCTGCATAGTTTAATACTAAGGTGATTTTCTGGCGGTACAGTTGGCTGCTGTTTCCCAGACCTAGCGAGCGGCCCATATCGGTGAGGGGGCAAAATGTTTGATCTAGTGCTGGGGCTTGTCCCTGCCAGGGATGAGCTTGAGGAGCTTTACTCTTCGGTGGGCTGGTCCGCCTACACTGAAAAGCCTGAGAATCTGGTGGCCATGTGCAGAGGGTCGCACTATCTGGCCTGCGCGCGTGACTTTTCTGGTCGGTTGATTGGCTTGGTGAGAACGGTCGGGGACGGCGTGACGATTACCTACATCCAGGATCTATTGGTGCACCCGGACGCCCAGGGGCAGGGCGTGGGTAGCTCTCTTCTCGATGCCGCCCTGGAGGCCGTTGGTGGGGTGCGTCAGGTTTATATTTCTACAGATGCCCATGAGGGTAACAAGCATGTTATTGACCTCTACCTTTCCCGTGGTTTTAGGCCCGTGGGTGACTATAACTGCCTGACCCTGGCCTCCTTTAAGTAAAAACCGCTAGATTTCTTGGCTTTCATCAGGGGCTTGGCGCCTAAGAGTCAGGGTATCGTGCTGCATTTTGCAGCCACAAAGGAGACCTGCGACACATAATGCATACAAAGCCGCCGGGGTGCTGTAGAGTCAGAGACGTGCCCACCGGTTGGTGTAGTAAGAATTTAGAATTTTGTTTTTAGTTTTGCGTTTCATCTCCTTGGGAAAAGAGAGGGCACACCTTAAGCGTTCGAGGTTTGGACGCATTTTCCAGAAGGAATAAAACACATGGCTACTGGCACTGTAAAATGGTTTAACGCTGAAAAAGGCTACGGATTCATCCAGCCCGACGACGGCTCAGCAGATCTTTTCGCTCACTTCTCAGCGATTAACTCAAACGGCTACCGCTCACTCGAAGAAGGCGACTCAGTTGCTTACGATCCCGAGCAGAGCGATCGCGGCATGCAGGCCGCGAACATCAACGTTCTCAGCTAAGCATTGCGCTAACTGATAAAGGGTTCGGCCCCCGTCCACTGTGGACGGGGGCCGAACCTTTTGTGTGCCCTTGGGCTGGTAGAGCCAGCTAGCTCGGGCCGTTTCTAGTCGCTCACAGGGCAGACAATAATCCCTTTACCCCTGTAGTACTTGCTGAGTCGGGGGAGTGTCTTAGTCTCGGGTGGTGATGGTGAAATTATTGCTTTGCAGGTCGGTAAAGTTGCCCACGCGTGCCAGTACCGTGCACCGTTCAGCTACCGAAAGTGCGGTGACTTTGAGGCCACTCTCGTCCACAGCGATATGACCGGAGCAGCCGTCTGAGAAGCGAAGCGGCTTATCGTGACCGGCTATTGCTTGGAGCATACCGGTGGGTTTGCCAGGGGTTTCTGACGAGTAGATGGGGTTGAGGAGGTCCTCTCCGCTTGGCCATACGGGGATAAGTTTTACAGGTATGACTGTCTGACTTACCGTTCGCGCGGGAACTTTGACCTCTATATTTTGGAGTCGCTGGGCTATATAGGCTGTACTTTGGTAGTCGGCTGAGGTGACTGCTTCTTTGGTTTGGCTAGATACCGTGTCAAGCCAGCTTTCAAGTGCTTTTTGGTCAGCTAGCTGTGCCTGGATTTGTGCTTGAACCTCGTACTCCTGGTTGGGTTTGATGTCCATACCTTTGAGGGTCCAGCCGCACTCTATGGTCATATCAGTGATTGTTGGCTGGTTGCGTTGACCGTCGGTTCTATCCCAGGTGGCGTTGGGGCAGGCTGCGTCTTCAACTGTGGGTGGGAGAACTTCTAGGATTTCCCCGGACAGCGGTGCTTTCTGCGCCGAGTAGACCACTTTGAGGTTGATCGTGGAGGTGGAGGGTGTGTAGGTTGCTTCCCGGCGAACTGATAGCCCTGAGGGCAGTGGGCTTTCTTGCCTGCCGACTACGGTGAACGGTTCTTTGTTCTGGCTGCTTGACGACACTGCCCAGTAGATTCCCCACCCTGTTGCGATCAGGAGTAGGGCACCGATGACAGCTAACCACAGCATTTTTGATTTTGCTTTTTTCTGCTCGTCTGTGTCATGGGCTTCGGTGGAGGTACTTTGGCGGGCAGGCTGTGCTGGTCGTAAGGCCTCGGGTCTGATGACCGTGGGGAGCGGTGCCTGACCTAGATTGGGGGCGTCGGTTTCGTCAGCTTCGGTCTTGAGTGCAGGGGCGGTGTCGTGTGCTAACCCTCGGATGACGGTTTTGGGGCGTTCTACTTCGGAGAATTTGTTGGGTTCAGAGGAGAGCGTGAGCGCAGGCAGATCTGCAAATCTGTCTGCTAAAGCGCGTAGTCGGCCCGCAGAGTCTAGGGCGTGGGGGCGCCGGTCGGGGTTTTTGCTGAGCAGGCTCATGAGTTCCTGCATGATGGGCTCAGGCAGGTCTAGAGGTGGGACTGTGGCGGATACATGCCGGTAGGCGACGGTAAAGTCGGTGCCTTCTCCTGCGAAGGGGGTGCGCCCTGCGAGGAGCTCGTAGAGCATGATGCCTGTCGAGTAGACATCGCCTGCGGGGCCGGTTACTCCGTTTTGAATAAGCTCTGGTGGTAGATAGTGGGGTGTGCCTGCAAGTGTGGTGGTGTGTGATTTTCCTTCTTGGATCAGTGAGGCGATACCGAAGTCTGTGATGCGCAGGTTCTCGCTGCGCGGTGAGCTTTCCGGAAGGGCGAAAAGGATATTATCTGGCTTGATGTCGCGGTGGATGACGTTCTTGCCGTGTGCGAAGGCGAGTGTTTCAAGGACTGTTGCGGTGAGTTTTAGGGCTTGTGAGGGCGCTAAGGTGCCGGATTTCTGTATGACCTCCCGTAGGGATCCACCCGCACAGTAGTCCATGACTAGGGCCAGGGTTTCTCCTTCTACAACAAGATCGTGTACTGCAAGGATGTTTTTGTTGTTGAGGTTGAGGAGGACGGATCGTTCACGGACGAATCGTTCTACAATTGCGGTGTCTGCGGTGAGGTGATGGTGGAGGATTTTTGCGGCCAGCGGTTCAGACTTTTTGGCGTGGTCAAGCCGCCATACCTGCCCCGAGGCTCCTTTGCCTACCTGCTCTACCAGGGTGTACGAGGCACCGAGTGGTGCACCTGCGCTCATCTCTGCCATACCCTAGTCTTCCTCAGTTCAAGACATAATGCCTCCCTTAGTGTAATTGAAAACCCGATACAATGGGGCGTAGCTTTAAACAACACACACTCCCTCATGAAATGGGCTCTTCATGTCTTCTGAATCCAGAACACTATTGCGGCGGACGCCGGATCTAAAGTTTAAAAGGCTACCGGCCATGGTAGCTGTTGCTGCTCTTTTGTTTACCGGTTGCTCTAGCCAAAATACTGCTTCAGTGGATGCCTCAAACATCTTGCAGAATGTGAACGTGGAGCTTACTAACTCGGCTGAGGTGTCGAGTATTGGTTCGACTATCGTCTCTTTTGATGCTTTACGTGGTACCTCCGCTAGCGAAGAGGTCGACTATAGCGTGAGGGAAACGGTGAATGATTTACCCGTTCGTGTGACGACTCGTTACACTACAGCTGATAAGTCCGGTAGCGACTTAAGCGAGCTTGAGGGCTTCACCGGTCCTGTCAGCATTGATATTACGGTGGAGAACCTGACTGTTCAGTCTCAAGCACTGACCTACGATGTGGCCGGGGTGCAGAAGAAGAAGAGCGCTCTGATCGGTGCGCCTCTCTCTGTTGCAGCTTCTACCACGCTGACCGGTGTGAAGCCTCAGGCGGTCCTGTCTGAGGCGACTCTTGGCAGGGGTAAGACCAACGGCATCGTGAGCACTAATGATCAGGGGGACGCTGTCATTCAGTGGGGCAAGATTCTTGCTGGCCCCAAGGGCAGTGCCAGCACAACTTTTACTGTAAATCTTTCCACTGAGGACTTTAAGGTTCCCCGTTTCACTGTGGGTGTCCAGCCTGGGCTAACTAGTGATTTGACTGCTTCAGGGGCAGTGTCGTCGGCTTTTAGTGCTGAGCAGACTTCTGAGCTGGAGCTGATGCAGCAGACTGTTGAACTGATTGCTGAAACAAACCAGGCACTTGCAGATGCAGGTGCGACGATGTCCTCTGTCCGTAGCAACCTTAATTCGAGTGCTGAGGGGCTGAAGTCTTCGACGATTCAGGAACTTAAGCAGAGCTCTGACCGTTTGACCGGTCAGCTTGCTGATTTGCAGGAGAAGCTTGGCGGTCTCAAGGCTAACCTGGGTGAGAGTACCCAGAGTTCGCAAGGTGAGTTGGTGTCCCAAGTTCAGCAGACTCTTGAGGCGCTGGAGAGTTTCCTGGGACGTGAGGGCGAGGAAGTCCCTGCACCCGTGTTTGATGCTGGAACTTGCCAGGTTAATATTGTCCAGCCTGAGGGCGGTTCAACTGTTTATTCGAACATGGTTCAGCTGTCGAATGTACTCGGTGCTTACAGCGAAGCAAATATTGACTGCCGTGATCAGGTCTTGGAAACCGTGAATTCGATTCTGGGCCCCGAGAACCCGACCGCTGAAACCTGTAAGGATTCAGTATCTGCAGCCTGCGCTGTCTTTAACTCCCAGACAGTATTGACCGCCTTGATGCTTGAACACAGCTCACATGCCCAGGCGCTCATTGATGAGCTCAATCCTGGCCCCTTGAGTCAGGTCATGAGCGACTACACTAGCGCTACTCAGGCCCTTGAGGATCTGCAGAAGAAGGTGGATGCCCTAGCACCAGGGCAGGCTTCCCCGGAACCGAGCGACCCTGAGGATCCCCCTGTAGACCCGGCGCCCTCACCGTCTGAAAGTTCAGAGCCTGTTGATACGGCAAGTGTTCTAGCAACTCTGAATCTGATCGACGAGAAGATGAAGTCATCGAGTGAAGATCTTGAATCCTTGCGGGGCCTGCTTCAGAGTATCCATCAGACCGCCGCTGATGCCCTGGCTGAGCTTACCGATGACTCTGCCGGTAAGATGTCAATGGTTTCGCAAAACAATGAGCTGGCTGATCAGCTCTGCCTGTTATCTGATGGCGGCACCGAACAGGCGGGCAAGCTGTCGCAGGAAGAAATTGACAGGCTTCGAGGCTACCTCACCGATCTTCCGTGCGGTGCTGAGAAGGCTACTCCCAGCCCGTCCGCTACTCCGAGTGGGCACTCCACCGAGAGCGCGGCTCCTGCTCCATCTACCTCGCCTAGCTTGGCTGTTGTCAGTCCAACGAGTCAGGCAGACGACGGTACACTCCCGATAGGTCAGTCTCCCAAATTCCCTGCGCCTTTTGACCAACGTTTGAAGAACCAGGCTGACCTGTGGGCCAGTGTTCTGAGCATTACCGATGTGGATGTTGAGACCTCTGGGGCTTCCCAGAAGCTGAGTGCCCTTACAGAGAATATTGAGGGGGTTCTCAGCGAAACAGCTAAGCTACGTCACGCTCTGGGTCAAGGGCAATCCCCTCAACCAAGCCCTGGTGACCCTACTCCCGGTGATCCTTCCCCTAGCCAATCGGCCACAGCCACCCCTGATCCCTCTGAGGGCTCTTCTGTGAAAGCGGTGAAGGAGGCGATGCCGGGGTTATCGGAAAGCTTCGGAAATCTTTCTGTTAGTCTCGATGAGCTTGCAGCTCAGCAAGATGCTATGGCTCAGGCTATTAAAAAGTTGGCTGAGACCGCTCCAGCTGAGAGCGCGGATGAAGTCAACGAGCTTCTTGGCCAGCAGACCCGGAGAATTTCTGAGCAAGGTTCACAGGGCAAGCAGAGCATTAGCGCTCTCTTTTCGCAGCAGGTAACTGAACTTACCCTCACATCAAACACTCTATCTACAGGCGCCGAGAATCTGGTTAAGGAACAGACGGAACAGCTTAAAGAAAGCGCTCAGAAGCAGGTGGAGCAGGCAGATGCTCGTACCCAGTCTGCTCTTGAACGTATTCAGGAAAGCCATGACCAGGCAACCCAGGATGTTGCTGGGGCATCAGCAGTTCTGACCAGCGAGCTTCAGAAAATTATGCTCGATGTTGGTGACACCACGATTGATGGGTCCGGTCTTCTGGGATCTTTGACCCTGAACGCTAGCAAGGCAGAGGGAGCTGACTACCAGCTTTCACTGGCTACTCAGAACGCCGAGAAGTACGCGACTCTCCGTGAAGAGGATATGGGTGAGATTCGTTTCAAGCAGGCACAGTACAAGGCCTCGCTTGCAAAGCTCAATGGAATGCCTGCTTTCCAGCTTGAGGCACCATCGGGCGCAACGGTTAAGACTATCTATACCTTCACTCTGGGTGGTGCCAAGTAGATGAAAAGCAAAATAGCTACTGTTGGCGCTCCGATTGCTGTTATCGCTCTGATCGTATCCCTAGTTTTGGTGGCGATTTTCCAAACGAAGGCTCAGGAGCAAGACCACGCTGTTGCTGTCACGGTGCCTGTTGAGCTTAAGGCGGGAGGTTCTGTTAGGGGAGGCTCTATCGGTTTGCTGGTAACCGTTGGTAACGAGAACGCTGAGGGGTCTGAATGGAACCAGGCAGCAGCCGGTGCGCAGGTCGCTCTTGAGCGTTTTAACCGTGCCGGCGCCGGTATCACGTTGGTTACTGAAGATGACCGTGGCACAGCAAGCGGTGCTCTTGCGGCAGTTCGCTCGCTGGCTGAGCAAAATGTTTCTGGAATCATTGTGGCTACTCGCGGTAAGCACCTCAAGGAGGCTATTGACCTGGCTCAGCAGCTCGATATTCCTCTCATTTTCCCCTACGATTCCCCCGATGCGGAGGGGACCTGGTCATTTCAGGTCGATGATCACAGCATGAAAAATCTGATGGCGGTTCACAATGCAGGTCAGCGCCTTATCCGCCTTGACCAGGAGAACTTTGGTGGTGTTGAGTATCCTGCTGACCAGGTTGTGAAGGTAACAGCAGGTACTGATACTGAGCAGCTTGCGCGGGATCTCTCGCAGCAGGTCAAGGACAGCAAGGTCCCGGTTGCTATCGCCATCAATGCTGACCCCTACCTTCAGGCTAGGGTTGTGCGTTCCTTGCAGGATCTTGGTGTTGATGCGGAACTTATCCTCGCTCCGGGTGCAACTAGCCCTGCTTTTGGGGCAAGCTATCTCTCTGGGGAGGTCAAGCGCTCTACTATCAATGCTGTCAGCATCGGCTACGACAGTGGTGATGCGGTTGCCTTGAAGTCAGATGGTGAGGGCCGCTCTATGTCTGCCTACCTCCAGATGGTGAAGATTATGAGCGATTCTTCTGACGCTACAAGCCCCCTAGGCGATCAGCCTTTTAGCGAGGTTGCGGGGGCTGCCGATTCCCGTAGCCACGATTCGCTGGTAGCTTTTGTGCGTGCCATGGAAGGTTCCCCTTCTCATAAGGCTAAGGACGTTAAAGAAACGCTTGAGGGGCTCAAGCTATCACCGGCAGATGGAGTCACCAGCGGGAGCCTTGATTTTTCGTCCCAACATGCTGTTCAGGCCAAGCCGGTTTTGCTTGCCTCGTCAATAGGTAATCTCGATATGAGAGGTTCTTTGCCTAGCGCCAGGGCGGGTGTCCAATGGTTCCCGAAAGCTTAGAGACCTGATACTGGGCCTAGCCCCCTTGCGTTTACCCTCTTTCTCAGCGCAAGTTGAGATGTTATCCTCCCCCAACCGTTAGGAAACCCGAATAAATGCGTATCACGATTGCGATTGATTCACTGAACCTGCCGGTGGAGCTTGATAGCTGGAGGGCGACAACTACCCTTGCCGAGTTAGTTGCCACGGTTGGTGGGCCACGCTTGGATGATGATGAGAGCATTTATGTAGATACTCACCAGGTGCGTGCGGGCGAACACCTTGACCAGGTCATACTGATGGAGGGTTCGCGGGTAAGTCGCGCCCCTCTTGAGAGCGCCTGCACTTACTCTAGCTGGGTTGTTAGCCTGAGCGGGGGTTTGCAGACCGGTCCCCTGAAGCCTGTGACGCAGAAGAGGCCTATGGTCTTTGGGCGTTCCGAACAGGCTGATCTGACCCTTCCTACCGAGAGCGCTTCTTGGGAGCATTTCACCGCGCAGGTCACCGATGAAGGTGTTGTGATTAGTGATAGTGGTTCTACGAACGGCACTTTTGTGAACGGTAAAAAGGTGGAGCCTGATGAGCCTGTTACGCTGAGTGAGCCGGGTGAGGTTCAAGCCGGCGGAGCCTGCCTCTTCTTTCAGCCGAGTCTGCGGGAGCCTCAGTCTCCTGCTCCGGGGAGCCTGCCTAATCTCACGCCGTCGCATACGGCCCCGTTCAACCGCCCTCCGCGACCTGCGCTCCCTCCTACCCCCAAATCGGTGACCCCGCCGCAACGTAAAAGCGTCAATGAGAACTCTCGCTTTAACCTGGCGGTTGTCCTTGCCCCTCTGATTATGGCTGGGGCCATGGTCATTATGATGGGCAACCCCCGCTATGCGGTCTTCGCACTGCTTAGCCCCTTGGTCATGATTGGTACCTGGTTTGAGGGTAAACATCGCTACAAGAAGGATCTGAAAGCTGAGGATGAGCGGTATTCGCAGGCTCTTGAAGAGTTTGAGGAAGCACTTGAAGGCGCTGCGACTGTAGAGCGTGCTCGCAGAGAAGAGCTGGTTCCTCATAACGCTCTTGTCCTTCACCGTAGTGCTCTGCCTACCACTCAGGTCTGGCAGCGGCGTGCTGATGCTGAGGATTTTCTGCTGACTCGTGTGGGGAGCGGTAATCGCCCGTGGAAGCCTGCTCTTGATTCACGTTCTAGCTCCACTTTGGATGAGGACGTAGAGAAAATTTACGAAAGTTTTGAGCTCAAGGGTACCCCCCTCATGGCTAACCTTAACGCTGGCGGTGTTGTTGGTATTGTCGGTCAGCGGGAGGGCAGTCTGGCGCTTGCGCGGAGCCTGGTGGTGCAGCTGGCAACCCATGTTGGCCCCGCTGATCTGACCTTAGGTGTTTTTTGTGATCAGGGGAAGGAACACGATTGGGGCTGGGCTTCTTGGTTACCTCATACCCGCCAGGCGGGGAGTTCGAATGGTGGTCGTTGGATGACGTCAGGCCGTCAGAGTAGCACCGAGATGCTCCGTAACCTGGCTCAGAATATTGATCGCTTTATTACTCCCGCACTTGTTCTGGTGCTTGACTCAGAGGTCTTGACTGAGGGGCGGGACGCTCCTGCCCGTGACCTACTGGGGTACGGGCGTGAGAAGAAGGTAAGGAAGCTGGGAGCCGGTGCAGACTCGACGGAGCATACGGTCTCCGGTATTGTGATTGCCCATTCTGAAGAGCAGCTCCCTGCCGCCTGTACTAGCATTATCCGCGTCAAAGACGATGCTGCTGCGGATATTTTTGAGCCCGAGAACCGTACCCTCATTGAAGACATTGTTCTTGCCGGTATGGAGATTGAGACCGCTGAAAGAGCGGCCATGCGGCTCGCTCATTTTGATGACCCCGAGCTCGTAATTCCTGGTGCTGCTCTGCCCCGGCTTGTCCGGGCACCTGAACTTTTCGGTCTTGCCCCGGCTACCTCTGAGAAGATCAAAGAGCTGTGGCGCGAGAAAACAGGTGTCTCTGCCCCTATCGGTATCGGTGATGACGGCAAGGTCTTCCTTGATATTGTGCGCGATGGCCCCCACGGCCTGGTGGGTGGTACGACTGGTTCGGGTAAGAGTGAGTTCCTCAGGACCTTTGTTGCTGGTCTTGCGGCCCGAAACTCACCTGAGGATCTGAACTTTATTCTGATTGACTTTAAGGGTGGCGCGGCTTTTAAGGCCTGCGAGCGCCTGCCCCACACTATCGGTACTATTAGTAACCTTGATGAGCAGCTTGCAGACCGTGCTCTGCGTGCTCTCGATGCGGAGATGCACCGCAGGCAGGTTCTTTTTGCCCAGGCGGGTGAGGGCGTGGATAACATCAAGGAGTACATGGCCACTAACCCGGCTGAACCTATGCCACGTATCTTGCTGGTCATTGACGAGTTCGCCATGCTGGCTAAGGACTTTCCCGACGTTTTGCAGTCGCTGGTTAACGTAGCGGCGGTGGGCCGTACCCTGGGTGTTCACATGATTTTGGCGACCCAGCGCCCGGCCGGTGTAGTGAACGATGACATTTTGGCTAACACCAACCTTCGTGTGGCTTTGCGCGTGCAGTCTAAGGAAGACTCGTCCAACGTTATTGGTGTGCCCGATGCTTCCGCTATTGAACGAACCCAGATGGGCCGGGCTTATGTGAAGCTGGGCCAGGAAGACATCTCTGCTGTGCAGACCGCACTGGTGACGGGGCAGACCCCGGTTGAGGGCGCTACCCAGCTCGAGTTACGCGAGTCCAGCATTTTTGGTGTTCCGCTCAAGCCGCTGGTGGAGAAACCCAAAGTGGTTTCTGATGGTAACGACCTTGACCTGCTCATTGATGCGGTCTGCGAGGCTCACAAGGAGTTGGGTATTGTTGAGCCCCGGCAGGTGTGGCCGGAGGCCCTGGGGGAGAGGGTTGCCTTGGAGGGCTTCTCTGAGCCTATTACCACAGGGTTGGGTAAGCTCCAGGAGCCTGTTGGCTCTTTTGAGGGTAAACAGCTTAATTTTGCTTTGGCGGACCAGCCGCACCTGCAACGGCAGATACCGGTGGGTTGGGACCTGACCAAGGGGAACCTGCTTCTGGTGGGTATTCCCGGTAGCGGTACTAGTACGACACTGGCATCCGTCGCTCTGACAGCTACCCGTCACCGTGCCCCTGAGAACCTGGACCTAATGGTTCTTGATTTGGGCGCGGGGTCCCTCAAAGAGCTGTCCAGGCTACCCCATACCGTGGCCTATGTGGGGCAGGGTGGCCGAGCTAAGGAGCAGCGTGCCCGGTTCTTGAGGTTTATGCAGTCTGAGCTGGAGCGGCGTCGAGCAAGCCTTGAGCACGAGAAGCCGCTGGTGATTCTGGTAGACGGCCTGGCCAGCCTGAGAGATGAGTTTGATGATTTTGACGGGCAGGCTCTCTTAAACATGCTCTATAGGGCTTACGCCGAAGGCCCCTCTGTGGGCATGCACTTTGCTGTTGCTACTCCGCGTTCTAAGGCGATACCTGCAGCTATGGATGAGGTCACCACTCAGAAGTGGCTTTTCCGCTTGGCGGATACCTACGACTACTCCATTCAGGGGGTTAAGGGTAAGGATCTGCCTGCAGCTTTCCCTGGGCGCTGCGTCAGCGTTGCCTCACTTTTGCAAACCCATGTTGCCACTCCGGATGTTCCGCTGGGGGAGGCTGTCGAACGCCTACAAGAGCAATGGGCTGGCTACCAGCCCAAGGCTGAGGTGATTGGTCAGTTGCCAGAACGTGTCTCAGTGAGTGAGCTGGGTGAGTCTGCCCAGTTCACGGTGGAACCTTGGCGTATCCCTGTTGGGCTCAGCGAGCAGACCCTTAAACCTGCCTTTGTGGAGGTCTACGAGGGTGAGCATGTGCTGGTTGCTGGCCCGTCACGTTCGGGCAAGTCCTCCTTGCTGCTGGCTCTGCGCGACCTCATCAAGGGGGCGCAGGTTGAGCAGGGGCACGAGCCGCCGGCGGTGTGGGCTATTTGTTCTCGCCGTTCACCTTTGGCCTCCCAGGAGTTTGACCAGCTTGCGGTGGGTGAGGACGAGATCCCCGCCCTGGTTGCCCAGCTTCGTCTTGCTACCGGTCCGGTTGTGCTTTTGGTGGATGATGCTGATGGGTTCGCCGATAACGATAAATCGTTGGCAGGCCTGGTGGAGAAGACCCCTGCCGGTTTGTGTATTATCGCGGCAGGTCGTGCTGACGAGTTACGAAGCCTCTACAGTCACTGGAGCAAGACCTTGCGGAAAGCCAAGTGCGGTGTGCTCTTACAGCCCAACGTTGATTTAGACGGTGATCTGCTGGGCGCTCGCCTTCCTCGAAAAGCTCCTGTTGAGTTGACTGTTGGGCGCGGCT
Organism: Rothia sp. P5764; assembly: GCF_048512965.1. Taxonomy (NCBI): domain Bacteria; kingdom Bacillati; phylum Actinomycetota; class Actinomycetes; order Micrococcales; family Micrococcaceae; genus Rothia; species Rothia sp. P5764. The sequence continues at coordinate 94,493 of NZ_JBLXXQ010000005.1, forward strand.
ATGCGGTATCTAATGGCAGCGTACAACTGGTGCAGGCCCTCACTCCCTAGGTGGTGAGTTGTCTGTTAGAGTGCGTAAACAAAGATAATATTTGAACTTTTTATTCTCTACACTCCTGATTGCTTGTTCCTATTTAACCTAGTCATCCGTGTTTCCTCTGCTTCTGAGCTTTTGGTTCGGGGTAAGTTTTTATCCACAGGGTTCTCTGGTTTCTACATTTTTTAGTAGTCTCTAGGAGGGGGCTAACAGTTTACCCATGTGGGCATGGCTTTAGTTCCCGGAAACTATACCCTTATGAAAGGTTCCTCTTATGGCTCGCGTACTCTCTTCGGACGAAGCTAAGTCAGCTATCACCCGTATCCAGGAAATCATCAACGGTGGGCTCACCGAGCAGATCGCTGCTCTCGATGGACAGGGCACTATCCTGAAGGACCCCAACAACTGGGACGGCCCCCTTGCTGAGCAGTTCCGCAACTCCACCTGGCCCGAGACCAAGAGCGCTTTGGAGAAGGCTAAGACCGAGCTGGAAGAACTGCAGCAGCAGCTTCAGAAAATTTCTCAGGATATCTTCTCAGCTGGTGGCGCTTCCTAGCATTTTTAGAGTTTTTCTCTGACTGGGAGCTAAAGGGGTTTTAAGCCCTTTAGCTCCCCCCTCTATGTACATGGTCAGGCATTCTTTGGGCTGACCGGACTTTTTGCTTCACTTGTGGCTACTGCTAGCCAGCTTGGTGTATTAAATCAACCTGAAAAGGATTTGTATTTCATGGGCTCTCTGGACATCCCCTTCAACCGCGAAACTGCCCGTAGCGTCAAGGACGCTTTCGCTCTTACTGCAGATGCTTTGGATGGTCAGGTTACCAGGCGGTCGGCGGCGGCTGACAAGATTTTGAATGAGTTCAGAGGGCCCTATGCTGATGTATTCAGGGCTAATACTGGGACGGCAGCAACCGATATAGCCTCAATTTCTAAGGCCATGCGCGAGGTCGGTTACTTGATGGATCGCGCCATCGAGGCCTATGACGAGTATATGGAAGATGCCCAGAAGAGCGACTGGGAGGAATTCGTTGACAAGTGTAGGGATTTCTTGGGGTTTAACCCTGAGGAAGAGTTGCCGCCTTCCCCTTCGCTTCCGCCGGTCGCTTCGCCCTCTCCCGCCGCCAAGGACACGCCGTCAGGGGCGATTGGTGGGGCTGCAACCGTCTCTGGCATTCCCAACGAGATTGATGGCGGTGTGCGCGATTTCGCGGCACTTGATGGTGCTCTTGAGGACGCTCCCGGTCGCATGAGCCGGGCGGTTGAGTCCTACGCTTCCGCCTGTAGCTGGGCACCCATAAACGTAGGTAATATTCCTCAGGCTCTCACTGATTGGCTGGGTGCCAATAAGAAAGAACAGACTTGGCTCGGCAAGATCGCCGACGAGCTTGAACGTATCAGCGGTGACCCGGCATCGGTTGCGTCCGTGCCCTACTCTGCAATCGAAGCTGCGGTGGGTAATACCTCAGAGCTGTCGCGTAAGAGCATCAAAGTAGACACCCCCACTATTCAGGGTTCTGAGGGTGCCGCTGGTTATATTGGCGACCCTGTCAACGCTGCTTCCGGTAACTTTATTGAGCCCGAAACCGACCTTGCTTTTACCGGTGCTTCCGCTGCTTTGGCTCTTACCCGCATGTATAACGCGGGGGATTCCAGTATCGGCGTTTTTGGCCTGGGCTGGTCTTCACCGCTGGATATGCGCCTGATCTTGAATGATGAGAACGCTACCTGGGTTAAGGAAGATGGCCAGCACCTGATTTTCCCGCGTCAAGGGGAGGGCTGGGACCGCGCCCACCTTCATGCTCTGTGGCTGACCCGGGAGGATGCTTCACAGCTCCCCGTTGAGCTTGCTTCTGCACCTGTTGAGGTTTTGGTTGTCCGCGATAACCAGGGTGCCTGGTGGGCTTTTACCCCTGCCGGTGAGTGGCTGGCTCACGGTGCTACTACCGGTGACGCTGTTACCGCCACCCGTAATGCCAGCGGTGAGATTACCCGCATGCAGCATGTGCGTGGCCGGTTTATTGACATTGAGTATTCCGATGGTCGGGTTGCTTACGCCCAGTCCCATGACGGCACCCGTGTTGAGTACTTCTACAGTGCCTCAGGTTTGCTGACCGGGGTTTCAACCCCCGTGGGTACTCGCTACTACGCTCATAATGAGGAGAATCTTATCTGCTCTGTCACTGCGGCAGACGGCACCGTTGAGGTTGAGAACTTTTACGATTCCCTGGGCCGGGTTCGTTCCCAGAAGTACCCGCACGGCGTGGTGCGTAAGTATTCCTACCTTTCTAATGGCGTGACCCTGGTGACCAATGAGGACGGCTCGCACGCTAACTCTTGGATTTCTGATGCTCAGGGCCGTCTGGTGGGCATGATTGATGCCCAGGGCAATCGCCAGTCCATGGCTTATGACACTTTCAATAACCGTGTTTCCGTTACCGAACGTGACGGCTCTATGACGGTCCGTGCCTACAATAAGCGCGGTCTGCTGACCCGTGAAGTAACCCCCGAAGGGGCTGATTTTACCTACGAGTACGATGAGCACGACCGTATCACTACTTTGGTGACTGCTAGCGGTGCAGTGGTTTCGTACGAGTACGCCGATGCTAGCGGTGCTGACCGCAACCCCTCCACTCTGGTGGATGCCCTGGGTGGGCGCACCGAGATGGTGTGGGAACAGGGACTTCTGACCTCTATGGTTGGCCCTACCGGTGTGGCTATGACCCTGACCTACGATACTTTTGGTGACATTGTGGGGGTTACTAACGCCCTGGGCAACCGGGTGAGTTTTGAACGTGACTCTGCTGGTCGCGTGACTAAGATTGTTACCCCGCTGGGCCACACTACTTCCTTTACCTACGATGCGGCTGGCCAGCTTGTGGCTCGTGAGGATGCTGACGGTGCGCTCTGGCGCTTTACCTATGGCGCCGGTGGGCAGGTCAAGACTGTTACAGACCCGCTGGGTGCAGTCACTACCCTGGAGTACAACTGTGCTGGTGAGGTTGCTCAGGTGATTGATCCGCTGGGCCGTGAAACCACCCAGACTTTTGATGCTATGGGCAATATCAAGTCAGTCTTGACGGCTGGTGGCGCCCGGTGGAGCTTTGAGTACGATGAGCTGATGCAGGCTACCGCCGCTATTGACCCGCTGGGGAACAAGTGGTTGCGGGAGTTCGATGTTAACGGTGAGCTGGCCGCCCTGGTTGATCCGACCGGTGTGCGCACTACGGTTGATCAGAAGCGTCAGGCCGGTATTGCTCAGGTGAAGGATGCGTTTGGCACCTACACTTCTCACTATGATTCTTACGGCCGTTTGGTCAAGGAAACGGGTGCTGACGGGTCCGAGGAAATCTACACCCACGATGCCGCGGGTAACGTGGTTGAGGTTCTGGATGCGGAGGGCAACCTGACCCTGATTGGGCGTGATGCTCGCGGGCAGATTACCTCTATTACCAGCCCTGAGGGCCGGGTAACCACTTTCACCTACGATGCGTGTGGCCGCCCTGAGACCATGACCGAGCCGACCGGTGTGGTAACTACTTTGGAGTACGACGCGGATTCTCGTGTGGTCGTGCGTTCAACTTCTGCCGGTGAGCGTGAAGAGCTGACCTACGATGCTGCCTCTCGCGTGATTGTTCAGCGGACCAATAGCAGTACAGCTCGTTATGCTTACGATGCGTGTGGCCGTTTGACCTACGCTGCTGATTTGAAGTTTGGTATCCGTCGTTTTGCCTATGATGCTGCCGGTCAGCTCATCTGCGCTACCAACGGTTTAGGCGGTAAAACCCGTTATACCTATACCCCCGATGGTCAGGTCGCTTCGGTCACTGATCCTACCGGTGCGGTGAGTACCTTTACCTATGATGTTGCCGGTCAGCTTGTTTCTAGTCGTGATGCTCTGGGTAGGGTTACTACTGCTCGGTACGATAAGGCAGGCCGTTTGGTGGGTACTACCAGCCCTGATGGGGATCGGTTGGAGTACACCTACGATGGTGCCGGTATGTTGGCGACTACCCGTTTTAATGCTCAGTTGCTTTCGCGTGTTGAGCGTGATGCGGTTTCTCGTACGACTCGGGTTTTTGATTACACCGGGTATGGGGTTTCTTTGGCTGATGAGGGCCAGGGCGCACCGGTGGTGCACACTTTGGTTGCTGACCGTTTGGGCCGTTTGGCAGAACACTCTACCCGCGGTGGGCTTGTAGGGGATGGGCATAGTGTGCGTATTTCCTACACCCCTGACGGTGGCCGCCGGACCGTTGACGTTGATGGTGTTCTTACCGAGTACTCCTACGATGAGGGCACCGGGTTGCTTACTTCTCTGGTGCGTGGTGCCAGCGGTGAATCGGTGTTCTATCACTATGATCAGGGCGGGCGTTTGTCGCGGGTGACTGATCAGGCGGGCGCTGTGTTGCGTTCTTTTGATGTGGTACCCACTGCGGTTCGGGTTTCTGATGGGGTTGAGAGTCAGGGTGATGGCACTGATGCAGGCCAGGCTGCTTATCAGGCTGATGGTGGCTGGGCTTCTGTTGAGCAGAGCACTACCGCAAGCGGCGAACAGGTCACCCGGACTACCTATTACAGTGCTGAGGGCTTGGTCATCGGTGTGGATGATAGTGCTGATGGGCTTCGTCTATTTACCTATGATGATGCGCACCAGCTCACCGGTGTTGTTTCTAGTGCGGGCACCCACTCCTTTGTGTATAACGATGCTGGCTTCTTGACCCGTGAGGTAACTGCTGCAGGTGTTACCCGTGAGTATTCTTATGATGCTGCTGGGCAGTTGGTGCGCCTTGTGGATTCTGAGGCTGGGGTCTCCGAGTTCATCTATGACGGTTTGGGTCGTCGTGTTCAGCATCGGCGTGCTGATGGTTCGGTGCGTGATTTTGCGTTTTCACCGGTTGGTTTGTTGGCGCAGGTGAGTGATGATGGTGCCCCGGTGGTGCGTTTGTGGAATGATGCTTTGAGCCAGAGCGCTGGTGTTGTTGGTGCTGATGGCTCTGCGCCGTGTGAGCTGGTGTGGGATCTGGCCGCTAGTGTGCCTACTGTGTTGGGTACCGGCGGTGCGCCGGTGTCTTTGGCTGCCGGTGTTGGTGTGGATCTGTTGGGTGCTCGCGGTGTGGATCCGTTTGGTGTTTCGCCGGTGGTTTCTGGGTTTGGTTCTGGTATTGCTGGTGGTGTGACGGTTGCGGGTTCTGTGCAGGTTGCTGGTGTGGAGGTTCTGGGGGTTCGTTCGTATGATGCGGTTTCTCGTGGGTTTTTGAGCCCTGATCCTGTGGCGTCGCCTGTGGGTGCTGGTTGGGGTGCGAATGTGTATTCGTTTGTGGGTAATGCACCGAGCGCCTTGGTGGATCCTTGGGGTACTTCGCCGATGAGTGCTGCGCAGTTTAAGGAGTATCGTGAGGATGTTTCTGGGCGTGCTTTGGAGCGTTTGGGTAAGGGGCTTGAGAATTGGGCTAATGAGCATGCTGATGCTATCAAAACAGGGCTGATGATTGGCGGTGTTGCTTTAACCATTGCTGCTGCTCTCGCCACTGGGCCTGCAGCTATCATTATTCTTGGGGCACTTAGTGGAGCTGCCTTTGGCGCTGGGGTTGCTATCCAGAAAGATTCTAATGGCCGTGTTAACTGGGGAAAGGTTCTCAAATCTGGTCTCATTGGTGGGGTCACTGGTGCTATAGGTGGTGGAGTTTCTCAGGTTCTGAAAGTAGGCGGTAGCGCCGTTGCATCGTCATTCGGCTCTATGGGGATGAAGGCCTCTAATATTTTGGGAAATACGTCAGCCGGTCATGTTTTGAGGTATGCTTCTGCCAGATTAGGTTCTGCGGCTACACAGGTTCCTGGAAAGTTTACTCCAGCTGTCTCTGCCGTGGGGCGTGAGACTATTTCTGGTGCGGCTTCGGGTGCGTTTTCGAATACGGCTAACTATCTAAACTCTGATGGTGATCATACGGTATTAGGCGCGGTTCAATCTTTTGGTGCTGGTGCTTTCTGGGGTGGGGGGACTGCTGGTCTGGGTGCTAGGTTTAAGGCAAATCAGTGGGTTCCTGGTTTTGCTCCGGTTGAGAAGTTTGCTGAGAAGAGTGTTGTTAAGAATGCTGCTACGAATTTGGTAAGTGATTCTCTTTCCGGTGGTGTTAATTCTGCAGGGGTTTATTTAAGTGCACCGCCTGAACAGTATGGTGAGAAAAATATTAAGGGGGTTATGGACGGATTTGTTAAAGGCGCGGGTAACGGTGCGCTTAAGAGTGTCTCAAAATCTGCTCCTCCTGTGCTCCGCCCGGTGGGGACAACGGTGAAAGAAGGAGCTTTGAAAGCTACGGATTATGTGCTGTCCCCTATTGAGAGTGTCAGTAGAATTGCTCCGTACCTTAAATAGTGTTTTTTGAATTTCGGGATTGATGCAGAAAATTATGAAGAAATCTGTGGATAAGAAGAGCTTGGAATATTGGGTAGAAAGAGAGAAAAAGTCTGAGAAGAGAAGGAATATAATCTTCGTATTATCAATTATTTTTTGTGCTTATTTTGCGGCTTATATGTTTGGTAATAGATTTCTATACACAACAGAAACATGCACCGTGAAAGATGCCCGAGTGGAGACGATTTTTTCAAATGGTGGCGGAATTATTGCGAACGATGATATTTTATATGTGGAATCTGAGGAATGTCCGCTTATTACCTTTAGAAGTACCCCAGAGGGTGAGGGGAGTATAGCGGAGTTTGCTCAGAAGATTCATGTTGGTGAAACCTATAAATTTCGTATTGGTCTTGTTCGGCTTTTCCCTTCAGATTGGATAGGTATGGGGATTGAGTCTTTGTAGGTGAACGGTCTATGTCATTATTTTTGTAGGGCGGGCAAGGTGCTGATGGGCTTCGTCTGTTTACCTATGATGATGCGCACCAGCTCACCGGTGTTGTTTCTGGCGCGGGTACTCATTCTTTTGTGTATAACGATGCTGGTTTCTTGACCCGTGAGGTAACTGCTGCTGGTGTTACCCGTGAGTACACTTACGATGCTGCTGGGCAACTGGTACGACTTGATGACTCTGAGGCTGGGGTTTCTGAGTTCATCTATGACGGTTTGGGCCGTCGTGTTCAGCATCGGCGTGCTGATGGTTCTGTGCGTGATTTTGCGTTTTCACCGGTTGGTTTGTTGGCGCAGGTGAGTGATGATGGTGCCCCGGTGGTGCGCTTGTGGAATGACGCTTTGAGCCAGACTACCGGTGTCGCTGGTGCTGATGGTTCTGCACCGTGTGAGCTGGTGTGGGATCTGGCCGCTAGTGTGCCTACTGTGTTGGGTACCGCTGGTGCGCCGGTGTCGTTGGCTACCGGTGTTGGTGTGGATTTGTTGGGTGCTCGCGGTGTGGACCCGTTTGGTGTTTCGCCGGTGGTTTCTGAGTTTAGTTCTGGTGTGGCCGGTGGTGTGACTGCTGCGGGTTCTGTGCAGGTTGCTGGGCTCGAGGTTCTAGGGGCTCGCGCTTATGACCCTGTTTCTCGTGGGTTCATGAGCCCTGATCCTGTGGTGTCGCCTGTGGGTGCTGGTTGGGGCGCGAATGTGTATTCGTTTGTGGGTAATGCACCGAGCGCCTTGGTGGATCCTTGGGGTACTTCGCCGATGAGTGCTGCGCAGTTTAAGGAGTATCGCGAGAATACTTCTGGGCGTGCTTTGGAGCGTATGGGCAAGGGGCTTGCTGATTTTGCCCGGGATAATGCTGGTTGGATTGCTTTGGGTGTTGCTGCTGTTGGTGTGGCTGCTTTGGCTGTTTCTGGGCCGGTTGGCTGGGGCATTTTGACGGGGATGCTTATTTCTGGTGGTGTTGAGTTGGGTTCGCAGTGGTTAAGTGGTGAGCCTATTGACTGGAAGAAGGTTGCTTTGAGCGCTTCTATTGGTGGTATTGCTGGTGGTGTTGGCGCTGGTGTTGCTGGTCTTGTGACGAAGTTGGGTTCTTCGGTGTTTGGTTCTAGTGTGAGGGCTATGGCTGGGCGTGCAGCTCAGATTGGTGCTCGTGCTGATGAGGCTGCTAGTTGGGGTAGTCGTTTGGGTAATAGTTTGGCTTCTCGTTATGGCCAGGCGCAGGCGGCGTGGAGTAATGCTGCTCGTGGTCTTTCTGGTGTTCCGCAGAAGGTTGCGGGTTTTGGTCAGAAGCTTGGTTATGGTGGGGCTAAGGAGATGGTGGGTGCTTATGTTGAGGCTGGTGTGGATACTACGTTGACGTATGTTACGGACGGTCATCATGTGACTGCTGATGGTTTGGCGCAGGCGTGGGGTGTTCCTGCTGCGTCGAATGCTTTGGTGCCGAGGCCTGTGTCTAAGGGATTTGATCGGGCTTTCCAAAAGGTTGGTTTGGATGCGGCTGAGGGTGTTGCGGCTAAGGGGCGTTCTGCTATGTCGGATGCTGCTGGTAATTTTGTGAATGGTGTGACCTCGTATTCGGGTGCTCCGATGACGTATTCTGCTCAGTTTGAGTCGTATCAGGGGAAGGATTATGAAGGCCCCGGCTGGCATAGGGACGATGCGATTGCTGCTGGTTTGAAGGAGATGGCTAAGGGTGGTGCTTCGTCGAGTCGTCCGGTGGAGTCTTTGAAGTCGGTGTCTTTTGATGTGAAGTCTGGTGGTGGGTTTGATTATGGTGGTGCTGTGCGGGATCTAGGGTTGTTGGGTTCTGGCGCTTCGGGTGTGCAGGCGTCTGTGGGGGCTATGGTTGAGAATGTGAGGGAGGGTTCTGGTGAGTGAGTCTGTGGAGGGTAAGAAGCCTGTTAGCCGGAGTGAGCGTATTCGTGCTTGGCTTTTTTTGCTGGTGGTAGGTGGACCGATAGTTTATGGGGTTGCTACTGTGCTTGTTTCTACGCCCTTTAACCGTGCTTTTAATCATCCGGTGCAGTGCACGATTGTGGGTGCGGCTAAGGGGGAGAGTCGGTCTAAGTCGTATTCGGGTAATAGTTATGTGTATGTGGAGGCTTCTGATTGTCCGGGGATGCGTTATGTGGGTGAGCGTCATGGGTTGACGCGTGCTGAGGTTGCTGAGCGTATTGATGTTCTTGCTGGTCAGCGGGTGGCGGTGGATGTGGGGTATTGGCAGGCGCCTTTTTCTGACACGCTTATTGTTGGTGTTGAGGGTCTTGATTTGGGCCGGTAGGCCCCCTGGCTTATTGTTTGATATCTGGTGGCGGTGTTCTTGTGTGTTCGGTTTGGGTGCATGGGGGCGCCGCCGTCTTTTGTTTTTGCTGGGTTTGATGATGGTGGTGCTGGGCTATCTCCTGGTAGGTGGATTGGGCGGTGTATTCACCAAGGCGGTAGCGGCAGGAAATGTGATCAATTATTTTTTTTGGGCAATGGCCACCGTAGTAGCCGATAACCTGGCTAGATAGGTTTGAGGTGTGCGTTTACGCCAGGGGAGGGCGTTTCCCGGGGTGCGCGTGCTACTAGGAACTGAAAAATGTGGCCTTAGCTCGTGCTCTTGCGATGGGGCGGGTCTGTGCTAACAGACTAGACTCAGCAACTCCTTCTGTGTTTGACGCGCAAAGTTGTTTCTAACTGGATGTCAGTAATCTTGGCCGAAGGTGATATCCCATATTCGGAGTCAAAGACCCTCTTGGATAGAGGAGCGGGCAAGGTGCTACTCATACAGGCGGGGGATAGAGCCCTCCCACGCTAAGTTCTACCGATAAATACTAGAACGATGCCCTACCTCTAAGGCCAGAAGCACCAAGGCACCTTGGTCAATATCCAAAATCACTCGGTAAGACCCCACACGGTAACGCCACAGTCCTGAGTAGTTACCGATCAAAGCCTTACAGTGCTCCTGCGGGTACTCAGAGATTTCCAGCTTCTCTAGCTGGTCTACAATACGCTGGGCAACTGGCTTATCCAGCTTTTTGAGCTGTTTGAGGATCCGAGGGGTCAGCTCTATTCTCCAGGTCTTGCTCACAGGTCAAGTTCCGCGCGAGCTTCTGCCAGGCTGTAGGTTTTTTGCTTACCTGAGCGTACCGCTTCAGCATCGGCTTTCAGGGTAAAGGCGTGTTCTATTTCTGCCAGGTGCTCTTCGAGTAGGGTGTTGATATAGAAGGAGACGGGGCGGTTAGTCTGGTGGGCTAGGTTTTCTAGGCGTTGGCGTACATCGTGGGAGGGGCGGAAGGTGAACCCTTTTCGTGCTTTTGTTTCTATAGTCATACCTTAATCGTATTACACGTCATTCACGGATGCTAGAGAGTAAGTGTAGGAGGGTGGGCTTGTTCAAACCTGCTCGGAGATAGAAAATAAAAGAATTAGCGGAAATTTTAGGTTGGGGCGGGTAGATAGAGACCAACCCAAGCGCGGTCTGTTGCTGGGGTTTGATTAGGCTCGTGGGTAGTTGGAGAGGTGGTTTGTGTGGCTGTTTTTGATCAAGACCGTGGTGGTAAGTCTGGGGCTGGTAGTTTAGGTCCTCGAGGGCGTAAGATTTTTGTGCGGTGTGTGTGGACTTTTTGGGTTGTTGTTTTTGCTTATTACTTTGGTGATATGTATTTTTATCGGACGGTTGATTGTACTGTTGTGGGTGCTGAGGCTACTAGTGGTGGGGGTGGTTTGCGGTCTGCTGGTTCGCGTCAAAGTGTTAATACTGAGACTGAGGAGTGTGGGCTGCTTGTGTTCGTAATGATGCAGAATGAGGGTTTCGATAGTGGGCAGGATTTGGCTGATGAGTTGAATCGTCATCGGGGTGAGCGGTTGCGGTTTCGGGTGAGTTATTTGTATGTGGGTCATTATGAGGCTCGTGCTGTGGAGCTGGAGGGTTTTCCTATTCGAGACTAACCGGCTAGGCCTCTGCACTCAGACAGACCCTGTGCTGTGTAGGGCCGGCAAGCCCTACACAGGTCGCCCTCACCACCAAGGCTAAGAGCACAAAATCTGACTCTCCTCCTCACAAGCCCTAGAGCAGGGCACTCCACAAGCGGCAAAGATTCTCTGTCACCTTATGGCGCAATGGCCGGTAAATCCACTCGTCATAGCGTAACTTCTTACACACAGCGATATACTCGTGGGCCACCTGCTCCAACTCCTTGACCATATCCGAGCTAACAATGAAAGTTGAGACCTCAAAGTTCAAGGCAAAAGAGCGCGGGTCCATATTTGACGACCCAATGAAAGTGATCTCCTGGTCCACGATCATGAACTTGGAGTGCAGAACGGTTGGCCCAGGGTACTGCTGAATATTAACACCGGCCCGTAGCAGTTCCTCATAGTAGGAACGCTGGCCCATAATGGGCAGAAACTGGTCTCCCTTTTCGCAGACAATCAGGGTTACCTCGATACCGGAGAGCGCCATATTGGTGAGCGCCTGCAAAAGCGTTGACTCGGGCACAAAGTAGGGGGAGCAGATAATGATTCGCTCCTCCGCGTTGTAAATCAGGTGGTTAATCAGGCGCAGATTATTTTCGGTCTCATAGCCCGGCCCTGAGGGCACTATCTGCGCCAGGGGCGGTTGGGCGTCCAGGCTCGCATTATCCTGGGCCTCGATATCCGCATCAATCTCGTTGAGCAGTAGCTCCTTAGTTTCTGCGTACCAGTCAGAAACAAAAACAGCATTAAGCTCGTGCACAACGGGGCCGGTGCAGAAGAAGCACAGGTCTTTCCATTCCAGCCCCTTCTGCAGGTTCTTCTTGAGGTTATAGGTGCGGTCGATAGCGTTTTGGGAGCCGGAGAAAGCAAGCTGCCCATCAATCACCACAATCTTTCGGTGATTACGTAGGTCAGGGCGCTGCCACTGCCCCTTCCAGGGTTTCAAGGGCAACATCAGATGCCAAGGGACCCCCGCCTGAGTAAGCCGCTCTTGAAGCTCCCGCCAGCGCGGGTACTTACGGGAACCAATATGATCAATGAGGATGCGGACAGCAACCCCCCGCTGGTGGGCCCTAATCAGCGCCTCCCAGAGAGGCTCAGTCGTGGCATCTAACCCGGCGATATAAAACTCTAGGTGAACGTAGGTCCGGGCTCTATCAATATGTTCAGCTAACTCCTGGATGGATTCATTGTTGTGGTGGCGTAGCTCAAAACTGTTGCCCCCAATCAGGGGAAGGGCCCCCAGCTTGTAGTTGAGCTTGGCAGCCACCCGAGCCGGCTCCGAAAGAGTAGCATGACCCAGGACCGCCTGATCGCCCTCAATAGCGTCCTTAATGATCCTGTTCATGGTGCGTTGCCGGCTCAGACGATGCTTAGGGACCAGGTTAGAACCAAAAATGAGGAAGGCAAGTAGCCCCACATAGGGTATGTAGAAAATAGCCATCAGCCAGCCCAGCGCGACCACCGGCTTACGGTTATAGGGCAACCAAAAGATGACGGTTAGGCGGATGATGAGATCAAAAACTACTAAGGACACCGAAAGCCAGTCCGGCAGGTTGGTGATATTGAGGAAGGGCAGACCAAGATTCACCCTCCCAGTCTACCGGCTAAGATACGGTGGCCAGCGGAATCACAGGCTGGAACCCTTGGGGTAGGCTCCGAGCGGGCCCTGCACTAGACTAAGGGGAGTGAACACCTCTGCGCAGGAAACAAGGCCAGCTCCCTCCGCCCGCCAAAGGCGGCGCCAACGCACCCACGCCGCCATACATGGAGCGGCTCTTGACCTGGTCGCTGATAAAGGCTTCAAAGCAGCCACCACCGACGAAATCGCCCAGAAAGCTGGCGTCAGCCCCCGCACCCTCTTCAACTATTTCGCGGCCAAGGAGGACGCCGTCCTGGGGCTACGCCCACCGGTTCTGACCGACCAGATACTAGAACAGGACCAGACCAGGAAGGAGCTCTACATTTTTGAGCGGATCGCTCACCTACTGGTTGACATACTGGTGACTTCCATAGACGGCCCCAGCTACCCCCAGCTGAGGCTACTCCTAGATACCTACCCGGAACTCCGCTTCCGCATGCGCACCCACCACCTAGCCTGCGAGAACGTTCTGGCTGACTTCCTGCGCTCAGTGGACTGGCAGGCTTTCTCCCAGCAGGGCCGCAAGGGCCCCTTCATCTACCGGCCCTGTGGTTCACCCACCCCGCTCAGGGAGCACAACGTTCAAGCTGCCCTCTGCATTACCTCCGCTCTGCTGCGCTACATTGACCTCACCCAAGGCATACCGGACGGCCCCCAACGAGATACCCTCATCAGAGAAGCCGTATCAACCTTCCGCCACCTACTGCGCGAAGACACACCAACAGACCCGCCCTCACAGGGCACCCCCTAACCCCGGATCAAAGGAGCACCTCATGAAAATACTTGCCCCCACTTCCATTCGCCTCAAGGAAGAGCTCCTAGGCCTGACCGCCCAGGACCAGCTCATCAGCTACGACCCCGCCGCAAATATCTCCCCCGAGAACTACGACGCCGACGTACTGATCGCCTGGGGCAACACCAACGACCAGCTCAAAGACGCGGCAACCAACCTCCACAAGGTAGAGCTGGTTCAGGCGCTCCTGGCTGGCCCCGACCAGGCCCGCGCCGCAGGTTTCCGCCCCGAAGCTGTCATTGCCTCCGGTAGCGGCCTGCACTCAAAAACCGTTGCTGAGCATACCCTAGCGCTGGCCCTCAACTTTGTGCGTTTCCTGCCCACCCTGGCTGAGCATCAGGCTCAGAAGCATTGGGCCGGTGAGCTGGGTGGCCCCCAGGAGCTACACCCTGCCCACCAGGTCACCACCTTACTCGGCGCCAACGTCACCATCTGGGGCTTTGGCTCCATCGGCACCGCAACCGCCCGTCTCTTCCAGGCCTTCGGTGCCAATGTCACCGGTGTAGCCCGTAGCGCAGGGGAACGCGAGGGCTTCCCGGTTCTTGCTACTGAAGACATCGACAGGGTTCTACCCACCACCGACATCCTGGTCATGATTCTGCCTAACTCGGAAGAAACCCAGAAGGCTTTGGATGCCGCCCGCCTAGCTCAGCTGCCGGAACGTGCCTATGTGATCAATGTGGGCCGTGGCCCCACCCTGGACCAGGGCGCTCTCATTCAGGCCCTTAAAACCGGTTCTATTGCCGGTGCGGCCCTGGATGTTGTGGAAGAGGAACCTCTTGATCCTGCCGATCCGCTCTGGGATGCCAAGAACCTGGTTATTACTCCTCACTCCGCTGGTGGTCGCCCTGTGGAACCGGAGCCTTTGATCGCTCAGAACCTGCAAGCTCTGCGCGACCAGCGAGCAGGCAAGACCGCTAACTGGCGCAACAAGATGAACTAGTTACCTGCCCTTCTAGGCCTCAGCGCCAGGCCTCCCAGCCCCTTTCGCCTGCTAAGGCTCACACGGTTTTACACGCCCGTAGGTGGTGCTCCCATTAGCACCCCTTAACGCCAGCCCCGCCGAGCCAGCTAAGGCTCACACCGCCTGCGGGCTGAGCCTTGCTCTCCAAAGCTCATAGAATAAGGCCGCTCCACCCGTCATGGGTGGAGCGGCCTTATCTCTGAACGTGTCTAAAGATCCGTTCTAGCTAACGACCGGCCCTGTTTCTTCCAGTAGCTTGGCGCGAAGCTCACGGCGCTGGGCCTGAGCATCGGGATCAGGTAGGGGAACAGCAGCCAGCAGACGTTGAGTATAGGCCTGTTTGGGGTGGCGCAGGATCTGCTCACGCGTCCCCTGCTCTACAATCTCCCCTCGGCGCATGACCGCAATACGGTCGGCCAGAGCGTCAATAACAGCCAGGTCGTGGGTCACAAAGAGGCAGGCGAAGCCCATCTCCTGCTGAAGCTCCTGGAAGAGTTCCAGCACACGAGCCTGCACAGACACATCCAAGGCACTGGTCGGCTCATCGGCGATCAGGAGCTTAGGCTTGAGCGACAGCGCACGGGCAATACCCACACGCTGTTTCTGCCCGCCCGAGAGCTCATGCGGGTAACGGTTACGGTAAGAGCGGGGCAACTCAACCCGGTCGAGTAGCTCCTCAATCCGCTTCTGTAGGGCATCGCCCTTGGCCTCACCGGCCAGCATCATAGGCTCCCCAATAGATTCACCAATGGGCAGTCGGGGGTTCAAGGAAGAAGAAGGATCCTGGAAGACCATGCCAACATCCTTACGCACCTGGGCCAGGTCCTTACGGCTGGGTTTGCGCATATCAACACCACAAACGTTCAGCTCACCCTCGGCAACCTGCAAGAATCCCACGGTAGCGCGGCCAATGGTGGACTTACCGGAGCCGGACTCACCCACCAGACCCAGCACCTCACCGGCCCGGATCTGAAGGTTAGCGTCGGTAACCGCTCGGAAGGGACCAACCCGACCCTGCTTGGGGTATTCCAGGGCAACGTTCTTAAGCTCCAGGATAACCTCACCATCTGCCTTGGGCGGGGGGAGTACCTGGTTGATGACAGCCGTTGGCGGGCGCTGGCCTTCAGCGGCATCGTCAATGGCTGCGTTCACATCAATCTCATCACCGCCCAGGTGGAGCACCGAGCCTAGCAGAGCCTTGGTGTACTCGTGCTGGGGGTTATTGAAGATATCGTGGATTTCACCGGTCTCCACAATCTCCCCTCGGCGCATAACCGCTACCCGATCAGCCAGGTCAGCAACAACACCCATGTCGTGAGTAATCAGAATAATTGCTGAGTTGAGCTTCTTCTGCAAGTTACGCATGAGCTGAAGAATCTCAGCCTGCACGGTCACATCCAGTGCCGTAGTGGGCTCATCGGCAATCAGGAGCTTGGGGTTGGTGGACAGTGACTGGGCGATCATAGCGCGCTGGCGCTGCCCACCGGACATCTGGTGCGGGTAGGAATTAAAGGCCTTGACCGGGTCAGGCATCTCCACCAGCTCAAGCATTTTAAGAGCTTCGTCTTTAGCCTGAGCGGGTGAGATGTCCTTGTGAATTCGGAGGGTCTCAATAATCTGATCCCCCACGGTCATGACCGGGTTCATAGCGGTCATAGGTTCCTGGAAGATGACCGCGACCTCTTCACCGCGCACGCTGAGCAAGTCGGTATTAGAGAGCCCAATCAGTTCACGGCCGTTGAGCTTAACGGATCCAGTGACCCGGGCGTTCTTGGGGAGCAGGCCGATCATACCCATAGAGGAGACGGACTTACCGGAGCCTGATTCACCCACAATAGCGAGTACCTCACCGGCATGAACCTCGTAGCTGAGGTTAATGGCGGCGGGAACCCACTTGCGTTCGACACCGAAGTCGACGCTGAGGTCACGAACTTCAAGCACCGGGCTAGCGGTCTGCTGAGTTACTGGAGTATTCACTAGTTTTCCCAACTCTTAGGTTTGGTTAAGGAGTTTTATCTTGTAGAGCGGTTTTTATCTGAGAGAATCTAAAGACTATGAAGTCTCAGTATTTGCAGAACCCCCCGGTACGTTTTCGGACCAAGACAGCTGCCCTCTACACCTGGTGTGCGGGCCTTGTTGCTCTTAGCGTCCTGCTGGCTTTGGCCTACAGCGGCGGCCCCTTAGCCCTTCTCAAGCAGGGGTGGGGTGCACTGCTGATAGCCTACGCCATCTGGTACCTGCTGGGCCGCTCGGATGTCCTTGTTGACCAAGACGCAATTACCGTGCGCAACCCTTTTGTGAACCATACCGTTAACTACGCGGCCCTGATTGATATCTCAACCAGGTACCACCTGACCCTGGTGACAGCCACTAAGCGCTATCAGGCCTTCGGGGTGCCCGCCAACGGTATGCTTGCCTCCCTCACGGCTCACCGTCAGGACTTACGCAATCTTCCCGCAATCACCTACGCTGTCGGCTCTGCTGTGCGGACTTCGGATTTACCGAACTCAGCGGCAGGCGCCCTGGCCCTGATGATTCGGGGCTACTGGCAGGAGCAGGTAGAAGACGGTGCCCTTGACGGTGTTGAGCCGGTTCAGATATCCGCCCTTGATGTGCGGGGGATCCTCACCTGCGGCGCCCTGGTCTTCTTGACTGTGGTAGGGCTCTTCCTTTAGCTAGGAGGGGTCTGCTTTTCTCTATAGGTTTATGGGCGGCGGTGGCTGCTTGTTCAGCCACCGCCACGGTTCTCAAAGCTACCGGGGCTGGCTACTGAGCCTCAGATTTTACCAGCACCGGGCGTACCGGAACCGGGAGCGTCAGGGCCGACGGTCTCCGAGGGGCCTGAGCCCTGCTGGGTGAGCTCAGCATCCAGGCTGGTCCGTGCTAGGCCTGCCTCAGCCGGAGCTGTCTGACCGCTTACCCCCACACCGTTCTCCGCAGAGTGGGCGGTACGCTCGGTGGCTTTCTTGGGGTTGAACTTCTTCTGGCGAGGATCAAAGGCATCTCGCAGACCATCACCCACAAAGTTGATAGCCAGTGAGATTACCAGGATGAAAAGCCCGGGGAACCAGAAGAGCCAGGGGCGGGTTGAGAAAGCTGACTGGTTAGCTGAAATCAGTGACCCCAGCGACCAGTCCGGCGCTTTAATGCCGAAGCCCAGGTAGGAGAGGGCGGTTTCGGTCAGGATGGCCGTACTCATCATCAGGGACACATTCACGGTTACTACACCAATAGCGTTGGGCAGAATGTGCTTAAAGATGATCCGCAAATCAGAGGCGCCCGCTAGACGGGCGGCATCAACGAATTCGCGTTCACGCAGGGAGAGGAACTCGGCGCGCACCAGACGGGCCAGGGAAGCCCAGAAGAGCAAGCCCACCACTACACCGAACATGATGGTATTCCAAATACCGTTAAAGTAGCTACCGGCTAGCTTACCCAGTACGGCGGTCAGCAGGATCAGGGGGATGATGATCACCATGTCGGTAAAACGCATGATCAGGGTTTCAACCCAGCCCCGGTAGTAACCTGCCAGGCCCCCAAAGAGTACCCCCAGGAAGGCCGCGATGGCGGTAATGAGGGTAACCACTAAGAAGGTATTTTGAACACCGCGCATGGTCATGGCAAAGAGGTCGCGGCCGGTAGCGTCCTGGCCGAACCAGTGCTGGGCGTTAGGGGCGGCCCCGTTGACGGATGGGTTCATTTCGGTGTAATTGTAGCCCCACCAGCCGGGCACCGGGCCCACCCCAATGGAGGTGACAGCCAGTAACAGGATCAGCCCCAGGAGAACCAGGGAGATAACGGCACCGGTGTTCTGGCGGAAGCGCTTTCGGACAATCTGCCCCTGGGTTTTACCCACCGACTCCTGGGCCCGGATGTCCACGTTGGTCTCTAGGGCCCGCATAGCGGTGGTTTCGGTGGTGGGCTCTGCGACCGAGCCCTTGTTGGTGGTTTCGTTGGTGCTCATTATGCTTTCACCCTCACGCGCGGATCAAGTGCTGAGTAGAGAAGGTCAGCAACCAGGTTAAAGGTCAGTGCCATGATGCCTGTCAGCAAGAAGACACCCATGACGGGGTTGGGGTCCGTTTGGGCCAGCGCGTCCAAGAAGAGGGTACCCATACCCTTGAAAGCGAAGATGCGTTCGGTGATAGCTGCACCACCGATAATCGACCCAATATCCATAGCGATAATGGTTGCTAGGGGGATCAGCGCGTTGCGGAAGGCGTGCTTCATGACCACGGAACGTTCGGAGACACCCTTGGCGCGAGCCGTGCGGATGTAGTCCTGGTTCATGATCTCCAACATAGAGGCACGTGAGTACCTGGAGTACGATGCCAAGGAAATCAGCGTCAGGGCGATAGTGGGCAGGAGGATATGGGTCATGGTGTCAATCCCATGGATCCAGAAGTCACCCTGCAAGTTAGGGGTGGAGGCGTTAGCCGTTGGGATAGGGCGACCCTTGATACGGCCGCTGTTGAGGTAGCTGGGCCAGGCCTGCATGAAGCGGTCTGCGATAATCAGCAGCGCCATAGCTAGGCCGGTGAGCATACCCACACGGGCCCCCTGGCCCTTGTCGTAGCCACCCCAGCCCAGGCCCAGAATGACACCCAGGGCCATAAAGGCTGCCGTGACGATGACGACCATCAGCAAGGTAGCTTGCGCCAGCAGACCTTGAATGGGGAAGTAGGCCACAAGACCGACTACCACCATGCTCAGGCCAGCTCCCAGGGCACGGCGGTTGCGCAGGCCGGAGACCAAAACGGTGAAGGTCAGGGCGGCAACCAGGCCCAGGGGAAGAATGAAGGGGATCCCCAGGAAGGGGGTCAGGAACCAGTGGGTGGCAGACACAAAGATGATGGCCCCAGCGGTGAGGGTGAAGCCCACCAGACCCATGAGGTAGCGGGTCTTTTGCTTGCCGAAGGAGGCCGCATACCAGAAGAGGCCGGCTAGGGCCGAGATCAGCAGGGTGGTGGGAATAGTTACCACGGGGTTTCGCAGGAAGTCGTTAAAACCAATGGCCAGGAATTCCTTGAGCAGAACTGCGATCCAGAAGGAGGGCAGGGAGAAGAAGAGAAAGCTGGCGAAAGTAACGGTGTAATCCAGCCCGGAGTACTGGCGCAGAGCCGAGACAATACCCAGGCAGACACCGATCAGGATAGCCAGAATTGTTGCGGCAAGCACCAGGGTCAGGGTCTGGTAGACGGCGTTAGAGAGCAACTGGGTGACCGGGGTACCAGCCAGGTTCTGCCCGAAGTCACACTTACCGGCAAAGCAACCCAGCACACCACCTAGCCACTTGAAGTAACGCAGAGGGGCTGGGGTGTCCAGGTCGAGGGCCGCAATGCGCTGGGCAATCAGGGCCTCTTTATTGGGGGAGGTGGAGACTCGTAGCTCTTCAAGGGGATCACCGGCAATAGCTACGAGGTTATAGATCAGAAAGGAGGCACCAAAGAGAATGAAAACCGCGGTAATCAAGCGCCTCACGGAGTACATGAGCATGATAGGTTCCTGGTGGGTTGGGGAGTTAGAGGTGCTGGGGTTGCCAGCCTAACTCAATAGCCAGAAGGCGCGGACGCTGCTTGAGCGTCCGCGCCGGGGAACAAGCTACAGGGCTAAGAAGTTCAGCCACTGTGGCGTGAGCTGAGCATTTGCTAGCTACTAGTTAGCAATATCCCATTCTTCAATGTTCCAGGTCAGGGGCTGAGCGCCTGCCTTAGGCTTGACCCCGCTCAGGAAGTCGCTGTAGGAGGTAACAGCAATGGACTGGAAGAGGGGCAGACCGTAGCCGTCCTTGAAGGTTTCGGCATCGGCAGACATCTTGAGCTCGTTGATCTTAGCTTCATCGGTGGTCTTCATGATCTGATCAGCAGAAGCATCCACGCTGGCGTTGGAGTAGCTGTTGAAGTTGGATGAAGAGCCTGTCTTGAAGATCTGGCCCAAGGTGCTGTTACCTACACCGGGGGATACCCAGCCGAAGATGGAGGCCTCGTAGTCACCACCGGGAAGCAGGGTGCCCCACTGCTCGCTACCGGCGTCCTCTACCTTGAAGCCAGCCTTCTCCGCGGATTCCTTAATCATCTGGAAGGAGTTCACGCGGTTGGAGTTCTTGGAGTTGTAGAGAATGCGGATGGTGGGGGTCTTACCGTCCAGCAGTTCCTTGGCCTTGGCGATATTGGCGTCCATATCATCCAGGGGGTACATGTCGGAGTTGTTGCTCTCCACAGTCTTCTTGTAGTTATCGGCATCCGAAACTACGTAGAGCTGGGAGTTGAGAACCTCAGCCTTATCGTCCATGGGCTTAATGAGCTTGTTGACGATGTCCTGGCGGGGAACGGTCAGCAAGAAGGCCTTGCGCACGTTCTCATCGGCGAAGGGGGAGCCTTCCTTCATGTTCAGGTCCAGGTGATCGTAGGACTGGTCGGGCTGGGTCTCGGTGACAACGTTCTCCAGGTTTTCTAGCTGGCTGACGGTGTCGATGGAGGCCTGGGGGGCAACAGCGTTGACGTCGCCGTTCTGCAGGGCCTGTACCTGGCCAGCGGCATCGGGCAGAACCTTGAGGATAACCTCGTTGATGGCGGGCTTGGTCTCGCCCTGGTATTCGGGATTGGCGGTCAGGGTAACTGACTGGTTCTCCTGAACACCGGTCACCAGGTAGGGGCCGTTACCCACGGTCAGGGCCTTGTTGCTGGGCATGGTGGTGGTGTCAAACTTAGTTTTCCAGGCATCAGCAATCTTGCGGAGGTTTTCGTTCTCCTCGCCGGGGGTGGCGGTTTCCAGGGTCTGAACCAGGGTTTCTTCGTCCATGCCAGCCAGTTCAGCTACCACGTGAGCGGGCTTGCCGATGTCGTAGGCAATCTCCCAGTCAGCAAAGGCCTGGGGGTAGTTGAAGGTAATGGAGCGGCCGTCTTCACTGAGGGTGGGCTTACCGGCTTCCTTGAGGCCCTGGGTGTCACCGGCGTACTCAAAGTAGCTAACGGCGTCTTCGCCTTCACCGTCAAAGTAACCTGACTGAGAAGCCCAAGCCAGCAGCAGGTCACCCTTGTCGATCTCGTTGCCGTCGGACCACTTCTGGCCCTCGTTGACGGTGTACTCGACCTTGATGCCGTCGCCGTCATCCTTCTTCTCGTAGCTGCCGAACCAGTCATTGTGGCGGACCTTGAGCTCATCGGTGATGGTGTAGAAACCGGTGTTGGTCATGGTAGCAACAATGGCGTTGGTGTCAGTGTTACCCGTGGCGGTTCCAATGTTGAGGGACGAGAACACGTTAGTGATCGCAATGGATACAGACTTATCACCCGATGAACCTGAACCACCACCGGCGGTGTTTGATGATCCGGCGCAGGCCGAAAGGGCGAGTGCGGCAACGGCTGATAGGCCGAGCGCTGATGAGATACGGGTTGTACGCATTGGCGTCTCCTCGTGTGAAGGGGAAAAATTCGGTGGCTTGTGGCCCACACTTAGCCCGGCCTGAGCCGGTCTAGCACCAACCAGAGGGATGGGGTGTGGTGAGTCACAAAACCTGTACTCTATATATTAGGCTACTTCTTAGGGCACCCGCCACCTGAACCCTCCTTTGGCTGAAAAACTTTCATAAAAAGTCAAAAAAGTTTTGACAGTCCCCTGAAAACTAGAGGAAGAACCAATCATCTTTATGCAGGGCTCTACATGAAAATAAATTATTGGTAAGCTGTGGCGGCTGGCTTCGGACCCCCTCAGCATGCTGATATGTTGGCGCTGAGCTAGGCTCTCCCGGCGGGCCTAATCACCTAGCGAGCGGACCATCTGAATATGCTCGATCCCAGCTTCGAGGTAGGGGGAACCTACCTCTTTAAAGCCGGCTGGCCCGTAGTAACCATCTTTGAGGTAGGCCTGGGCGCTGATCACAACTCGTTCGGCCTCCGTATTCTCTTCTAGCCAGGTGAGGGCCTGAGCGAGGAGCTTTTTGCCCAGACCGGTGCCGCGGACGCGGGGGTGGACAGCAACCCGGCCAAGTGTCCAAGCAGTAGGGTCTGCGGGGTGGCTGCCATCGGAGTAGGTAGACAGGTCAAGCATACGCAGGTAGGCCAGTACTTCGCCTTCTTCTGTTGCCTGGTAGAGATGGAAGGCGTGACGGTCGGCGCGGTCGATCTCGTTTTCTTCGGTAATCTTTTGGCCGACCACAAAGACCAGCCCGCGGAGCAGGTAAATCTCGTTGAGCTCATCAAGAGTCAGCTCATAAAAGGGTTTCACGGTAAACATGCCCCTATTCTAGAACCCGTCTTCGGTGGGGCTATCACCGGTGGGTAACTGCACCGGTAGCTTGTCTATTGGGTGGGGTCTGCCGGTGGGTGCTGATGCGCCGGGCTGGCCAGTGAGAGTGCCTTGGGGTTTTTAGCCCTATCAAGGGCAGAACCAGCCGAAAAAACTTCCGCCAGCTCGGGGGCGCCAGCTGCGGGAAGCTAGGGCAAGCAAATCTGACACCCACCACAGAAAAGCCCCGCCCCTCTCAGAGAGGGGCGGGGCTTTCTAACAGCCAGTGGAGGACTACTTGGTAGTGACCTTCAGCAGTTCGCTACCGGGCTGAACGCTGCCGGTAGTTCCTTCAACCTCGGCAAAGCGGTTGGTGTTGGTGACCAGAATGGGAGTCACCAGTGAGTAACCGGCGTTCTGAATGACCTGAGGGTCAAAGGTCATCAGGATGTCGCCGGGAGCAACACGCTGGCCCTTTTCGACCTTGACATCGAAGCCTTCACCGTTGAGGTTAACGGTGTCGATACCAAGGTGAATGAGGAGCTCAATGCCGTTATCCAGCTTGAGGCCAACAGCATGGCCAGAAGGCATGGTAACGGATACCTTACCTGCGGCAGGAGCTATGACGGTGTTACCGCTGGGGATAATAGCGGCACCCTTACCCAGCTTCTCTGCGGCGAAGATAGGATCCGGGGTCTCGGACAGAGCCACAGCCTGACCTTCCAGGGGAGAAGCCAGGGTCAGGACGGTACCAGCGGCAGGAGCCTGAGCCTCTGCTTGGTCGTTGGACCAGGGGGTAGCAGCTGAGGCGCCGGTTGCAGCACCAGCAACGGCAGCTGCACCTGCGCTAGCGCCGGCAGTAGCAGGAGCGGCGGCTGAAGCCCGCTGCTCAGCCTTTTCCTCAGTGGAGGTTTCGCCGGCCTTGGGCTTGGACTCGTAACCGAAGACCAGTACGCCTGCCATAGCACCAAAGAAGGCAATAGCCAGACCGATAGCGTACAGGTGGGTGGGCTGCATAGCAGGCAGCGAGATCAGTGAGGTGAAAGCAAAAGCGTAGGACTTAACACCCAGCGCCGAGATGGTTGCGCCACCGATGATAGCGGGAACCAGGATGAGGGGGAAGACACGCTTGTAGCGCAGAACAACACCGTAGAGGGAAGGCTCAGAGATACCACCGAGCAGACCGGATACAGCGGCACCGGTCGCGGTCTGACGCAGTTCCCTATTGTGCTTGGCGCGGATAGCAACACCGGTAACCAGGCCGAAAACAGCGAAGTTGTAAGCACCCATGGGGGACTGGATGAAGTCGGTACCGGTGGTCTGCAGGTTATTAATCATGATGGCGTTCAGAGGCCAGTGCAGACCCAGGGGCACCATGAAGAGGTAGAGACCAGCAATCAGGCCACCGACCAACCAGGGAGCAACCTCGTTGACGTTACCGATGATATCGGAGATAGCAAGAGCGAACTTAATGCCGATGGGGCCAATCAGGAAGGCGGTCAGGGGGACCAGAACCATAACAGAAATCATGGGCACGAAGACCATGTGCAGCATGGTGGGGATAATCTTCTTGAGGAAGCGCTCTAGGGGTGCCAGCAGAGCTGCGGCGAAGAGCGGCGGGAAGATCTGGCCGGTGTAGTTCATAACGTAAAGGGGGAGATCCAGGCCCAGGAAGGGGACGTTGACAACGCCATCAACGGCGATGTTGTTAAAGCCCTGGAAGGTGCCGGTCATGAGGGCGGCGGGGATAGCTGCACCAACCCACATGTTAGCGCCCAGGCGCTTAGCGGCGGTGGCGCCAATCATGATGGGCATGAACTGCAGAACCGACAGCGAGGCTGCCATGAGGATGAACCAGAAGGGGAAGGTTGCGCGCCACTCGTCTAGCATAGCGGCGGCGGCATCGGGGTCAGCCAGGCGGGGACCGTTAACAATATCAATGTTAACCATCTTGCCGGTGAGGTCAGTGTACTGGCCGAAGTAGCCGAACTGCTGGAGGAAGACGATCAGGGTCAAGATCATGGAGGTGCCCAGCAGAGCCCACAGGATGGGGCGGAAGGAGTCTGAGAGCACATCGAAGACGCGGGTCAGAACGCCGGCCTTCTTCTGGTTGGGGTCAGCCTCGCCCTTGCCCTCGCCAACGGTGCCCATGCCGGGGAGCTTGAGCATCTCGTTGTAGACAGACTCGACCTTATCGCCGAGCACGACCTGGGTCTGGCCGGACTGCTCAATGATGGAAAGAACACCGGGGATGTTCTCAATCTTGGTGCGGTCAATAGCGCTATTGGACTTGGGAGTCACGCGCAAGCGGGTAGCGCAGTGGGTAAAGTGCGAGATGTTCTCGGGGCCGCCCAGGCCTTCAAGAATTTTCTCACCCATTTGTGAATTATTCACGAGTGAACCTTACTGGTATGTGTGCGGTTTGCCCTGGCCCCTTAAGACAAAAAGACCCGAGTTGCCTATCTATACGGTCTTCCCCCAGAGGGCAGACTCATGCACTTAAAACCAATCCGGTGCCTAGACCGGACCTCATCTAAGAGCTGATAGCAACTCAGGTCTTGCCTGCTGAACCAGTAACAATCCTGATGATTGATAAAATTGCGGGGACGAACCCCGTTACCCCTTCACCCTACTATTCCTTGCGGTAAGACGCAAGCGCCCCTGTTAGGAGCCTTCTTTTGAGATGGCCTGGCTTGCTTCGATGACCTCACGGTGGTGAGTTCTGAGCCATCTGTTGTGTAGTTGCAGATTGACCTCGATGAGCAGGCACCCCATGATTGCAGCACCTAGCGTGACCAGCAGGTAAGAGCCAGAGGGAAGGGTGAACTGGTGGTACCAGAGAGAGGGCGGCAGAACCAGAACCAGGGCAAGGCCCAGGTACATGCCCGCAACAATGAGGAGCCTGACCCCGCGAAGTGGCCTGGTGACGGTGGTGATGTTGTAGACACCCATGAGGACCAGGGCAATAAAGGTCGCGGTCTGAACCTCCGAGGTTGCTATACCCGCATGACTGTGCCCGTAGCCAATCACCAAGACCAGCACGGCAGTGATGACCAGGGCGCTGGGGATAGCGTAGTGCAGGGCCCTACTCAAGAAACCGCTGACATAGCGGCGCTTATTGGGCAGCATGGTCAAGAAGAAGGCCGGGCCACCTACAATCAGTAGGTCAGCGGTGGAGTACTGGCGAGGCAGGAAGGGGAACTGCCAGCAGAGGATGCCCAAAGTCAGGCCCAGGAAAATTGCAAAGGCCGTCTTGGTGAGGAAGAGGTTGGTCACCCGCTCGATGTTGGCGATAATCTTACGGCCTTCAGCAAGCACACTGGGGAGCCTATCAAAACGACCATCCAGCAGAACCAGACGGGAGACGGCCTTGGTTGCTGGTGCGGCGTTACCCATAGCAATGCCCAGATCAGCGTGTTTGAGGGCAAGAGCATCGTTAATACCGTCACCGGTCATAGCAACTACTCGACCCGCTTGGCGTAGACCCAGCACCATATTCTTCTTCTGCTCCGGGGAAACCCGGCCAAAGACACTGTGGGTCAGGGCAGCCTCAACCAGTTCGGGGCCTTGCTCAGGCAGGGTGGAGGCATCTACTGCGCCAGCTGAGGTATCCATGCCTGCTGCCTGGGCGGCGGCGGCCACCGTGCGGGGGTTATCACCGGAAAATACTTTCAGGTCGATACCCTGCTCCCGGAAGTAGGCTAGGGTGGCGGGTGCCTCGGAACGAACTTGTTCCCGGAAAATCACAAAGAACTGGGGGTCTAGACCCTGCGGAACCTGCTGGGCCACACGGCCCGAAGAATCACGGGTCAGGGCAGGAGCATGACCGAGAACCATCACCCGCAGGCCGGAGGCCGCAAGCTCACCTGCTCGGAGCGCGGGCGCTGAACCGGGAGAGAGTAAGACCTCGGGGGCACCCAGAATCCAGGCGCCACTACTGGCGAACTCCACCCCGCTAAAGCGCAGAGCCGACGAAAACGGCAGGAGCGCCTGAGCCTCTTCAAGGCCCTGCCCCTTGGTCAGCTGCGCAAAGGGTTCTTTCAGGGCGGCGGCGGTAGGGTTGGCGTTATCATCGGCACCGAACCAGGCTAAAGCGCCCTGCCAGCCGGGACTTTTACCCACGTCGTGGCCTTGGGCAAGGCGGCGGACCTCTTGTTGGCCCTCTGCACGGGCCAAGACTGTTCCATCGAGCAGACGGGCCGACTCAAAGCGCACCCCACCCTCGGTCAGGGTGCCGGTCTTATCGAAGCAAACCGTATCAACACGGGCTAGCACTTCAACCGCAGGCTGTTCCTGAATCAGCACCTCAGATTTGGCGAGCTTGACCGAAGCAACCGCAAAAGAGATGGTGGTCATCAGAGCCAGACCCTGAGGAATCATGGAAGCAACCGAGGAAACAGAGGTAATCAGGGCATCACGCCAGCTCCCGGTCTCCAAGGCCACCTGCCAGCCACCGGCCGCCTGCATCTGCCCGTTGAGGACCACCGCAATAATCGGTACCAGAGCCCAGGTAATCCAGGTAACTACCCGCTCCATACCCGCGCGCAGTTCGGAATGAATGGTGGTGAACTGGCGGGCCTCAGCGGTAATTTTTGCGGCACGAGATTTAGCACCCACCGCAGAGAGCCTTACCCTGCCGGAGCCGCCAATAACAGAGGAAGCAGAAAGTACCTGATCACCGGGCTTCTTACCCACCGGGTCGTTCTCACCGGTCAGCAGAGACTCATCCACATCAAGGCCGTCACTGGTCAGGACCACAGCATCGGCGGGAACCTGGTCACCACGTTTGAGCAGAACAACATCGTCCAGCACCAGCTCATCGAGCGGAACCCGAACGAGCTTGCCATCACGCAGGGCGCTCACCGGGTCACGCCGTAAGAGAGCGATTTTATCGAGCTGGCGTTTAGCGGAGAATTCCTGCGTAAAGCCAATGACAACGTTGGCGATAGCTGCCAAGAGGAAGAGCGTATCGAGCCAGCTTCCCAGCATAATTACCGCAAGACCGCACAGCCCAAGAACCAGGTTAAACATGGTAAACAGATGGGATCGGACGATGGCCGCTGTCGTTCGAGAGGTCGCGGTGTTCTGGGTATTGACGAACCCTGCCTGCTGACGCTCAGCCACCTCTTGCTCACTCAGGCCCTGCGAGGCCAGGACGCTATCGGGCTGGGTGCTCACAGCGACACGGTGGCGGGTACTTGCGGCACCAGACATGCAAAGGGCTCCTCGGATAGGTGATGGGCGTCCTTTCTAGTTTAGTTCAGCAAGTGCCCGCAGGACTCAGCCCAGGGTATGAAGTCTTGATCTCTGCACACCTTCATTCTGTACTCGGCTCCAGCTAGGGCGGGGCCCAGCCATATACAAAAGAGAGTTGAATTTTGTTGGTGGTCGGCTCTGGCTAGGGTTGGGTCCAGCAAAACCCCGGCGGGTCCACAAGATGATGGACCAAGCAGAAAAACTGGTGCCCGGTCTCTGGAGCTAGCGGACGCCTGCACTCACCAGCCTTTGCCCTAGGGTGATGGACTGCTGCATGAGCTCACTCCACTGCGTCCTGACGATTTTCTAGCCCCAAGAACTCTTTTCAAGCCCCAAGAACTCAAAGCAGAATCTCCGCTGATCCAAGGAGGAAAAACAAACATCCGCCCCCTTGCTCCACAGAGGAGTCGGGGCGGATGCCTGATTCATCACAGCGGGAATCCCGAGGTGATGCTAAGAAGCGAAATAGCCGGGTAGCGTGCCTTCGTGGGCTTGACGTAGCTCATCGAGGTCAAGAGCTACCTGGCCCTGAATATCCAGGGTCTTGGAGACAGCATCCACGATACCGATACGGGCGAAGGGGTAGGAGCGGGCAGTGCACATGTCCTTGAAACGTACCTCTTCGGAGCGGGGTACCGAAACCAGTACACGGCCCAGGGACTCTGAGAAGAGCAGGGTGAAGATGTCCACGCCGTCACGCTCCGCCAGTTCACCCAGACCCACACGGGCACCGACGCCAAAGCGCAGGCAACCCTCTACCAGGGCGGCGGCCAGGCCACCGGAGGAAAGGTCGTGGGCGGCATCAATCATGCCGTCCCGGCTCATGTTCACCAGCATGTCACCGAGCAGGCGCTCAGCGGCCAGATCTACCTGGGGAGGCAGGCCGCCCAGGTGCCCCTTGTACCGGGCCCACTCGGAGCCATCCAGCTCATCGCGGGTAGTGCCCAGTAGGTAGAGGGCCTGGCCGTCATGCTCAGCAGACCAACCGGAGGGGGTCCGGCGGCTGACATCGTTCATGACACCCATCATGGCTACCACGGGGGTGGGGTTAATGGCCTTACCACCGGTCTGGTTGTAGAGGGAGACGTTACCTCCGGTCACGGGAACCCCCAGTTCCATACAGCCGTCCGCCAGGCCGCGCACAGCCTCGGCGAACTGCCACATGATGTCCGGGTCCTCGGGAGAACCAAAGTTCAGGCAGTCAGAAACAGCTACGGGGCGCGCACCCACGGTAGCCACGTTGCGGTAGGCCTCAGCCAGGGAAGCCCGAGCACCGGTGTAGGGGTCCAGCTTGGTGAAGCGGGGGTTGGCGTCGGTTGCTAGGGCCACACCCAGGCCGGTCTCTTCGTCCACACGGATGATGCCACCGTCATCGGGCATAGCCAGGGCGGTATTGCCCTGAACATAGCGGTCGTACTGGTTGGTGATGTAGCTCTTGGAGCACATGTTCGGGGAGGCCATGAAGTTCTTGATAGCCTCACCCAGCGCTTGACCGGTGGGGCGTTCATCATCTGCTGCCGAACCGGTGAAATGGTCAGCTTGCAGGGCGTCCTGCCAGTCGGGGCGACCGTAGGGGCGCTCGTAGGTGGGGCCTTCGTGGGCAACCGTCTTGGGGTCAACGTCCACAATGATTTCGCCCTGCCACTCAATCGTGAGGCGGCCAGAACCGGTGACCTCACCCAGAATGGAGTATTCCACATCCCACTTGTGCATAATCTCTTCAAAACGGGCCAGGTTCTCGGGGGTTACCACCGCCATCATGCGCTCCTGGGACTCCGACATGAGAATCTCGCCGGGGGTGAGGGTGGGGTCACGCAAGAGGACCTTGGTCAAATCAACGTGCATACCACCGTCCCCGTTGGAGGCGAGCTCGCTGGTGGCACAGGAGATACCAGCAGCACCCAGGTCCTGAATGCCCTCAACCACCGATCCCTTGAAGAGCTCTAGGCAGCACTCAATGAGGACCTTCTCGGCAAAGGGGTCGCCCACCTGAACGGCGGGGCGCTTGGAGGGCTTGGTGTCATCAAAAGACTCAGAAGCTAGCACGGAGGCACCGCCAATACCGTCACCACCGGTGCGGGCACCAAAGAGGATGACCTTATTGCCAACACCGGAGGCATTCGCCAGGCGGATGTCTTCGTGGCGCATAATGCCTACAGCCAGGGCATTGACCAGCGGGTTTGCCTGGTAACACTCGTCAAATTCCACTTCGCCGCCAATATTAGGCAGGCCCAGGGAGTTGCCGTAGCCGCCCACACCGGAGACTACGCCGGGTAGGACGCGGGCGGTGTCGGGGTGGTCTATTGCCCCAAAACGCAGGGGGTCCATGACCGCTACGGGGCGCGCCCCCATGGAGATAATGTCACGCACGATACCGCCCACACCGGTTGCCGCCCCCTGGTAGGGCTCAACGTAGGAGGGGTGGTTGTGGGACTCAATTTTGAAAGTGACAGCCCAGCCCTTGCCAATGTCGGTCACACCGGCGTTCTCGCCGATACCGACCAGCATGTCCTTCTTCATCTCTTCGGTCACCTTGGCGCCGAACTGCTTGAGGTGGACCTTAGAAGACTTGTAGGAACAGTGCTCAGACCACATGACCGAGTACATGGCTAGCTCGGCGGCGGTGGGGCGGCGGCCCAGAATCTTCTTGATGTCCTCGAACTCGTTTTCTTTCAAGCCCAGTTCGGCCCAGGGGAGTTCGGTGTCGGGGGTGGCGGCAGCGTGCTCGACGGTGTCGAGGTTAAACTTCTTGTCGTTCAATGGTGTGAATCCTTCGGTGGGGCCCGCTAGGCCTTGACCAGCTTCTTAAGAACAGAGGTGAAAACGCCCAGGCCATCAGCGCCCTGACGCAGGCCCACGGGGCCAAAACCAGAGGATGAGGGCCCAAAACCGGGTTCAACGGCGTGTTCGGGGTGAGGCATCAGGCCAACCACATTGCCTGCCTCATTACAGATACCTGCAATATCGTTGCGTGAGCCGTTGGGGTTATGGCCCACATAGCGGAAGACCACCCGGCCCTCAGCTTCAAGAGCGTCCAGGGTCTTGGTATCGGCTACATACTGGCCGTCCTGGTTCTTGAGAGGCACCACAATCTCCTGGCCCTGCTCAAAATCGCAGGTCCAGGCGGTCTGGCTGTTCTCGATGCGTAGAATCTGGTCACGGCAGATGAACTTACGGTGATCGTTCTTAATCATGGAGCCGGGGAGCAGGTGCGTCTCGGTCAGAATCTGGAAACCGTTGCAGATGCCCAGAACCGGCAGGGGGGAGGAGCCGGATGTACCCGCTGCGCTCGCCGCTTCAACGACCTGAGCCATCACCGGAGCCTTGGCGGCAATAGCCCCGGCGCGGAGGTAGTCACCGTATGAAAAACCGCCGGGAACAATGACTGCATCTACCTGGTGTAGGTTTGCGTCATTGTGCCACAGCGGTAGGGGGGTGCCACCGGCTAGACGTACGGCGCGGGCTGCGTCGCGGTCATCGAGGGTGCCGGGGAAGGTCACCACACCAACTCGGATACCCGCTAGAGCGGTATCGGGGCTGGCGGTGGAGAAATCGCCAACCAGGGGAACGTCGTGTGCTGCGAGAGATTCTGCCACCGTTTAGTCCTCCAGCGCCTGGACGTTGATGACGTCTTCGATGACCGGGTTAGACAGCAGTTCTTCTGCTGCCTGGCGGGCCTGGGCGAGGAGCTCATCGGTCAGGGGGCCATCAACGGTCAGCTCGAAACGCTTGCCCTGACGGACATCGGTGAAATTGGAGAGGCCGATGCGGGGAAGCTCATGGGCAATGGCCTTGCCCTGGGGGTCGAGGATCTCGGGCTTGAGCATAACGTCAACAACAATACGGGCCATGAAGGGGCACTCCTTGGGTGCTGGAATCTAATTAAAGCCAGCTCTCATTTTACACGGGGGTGGAGTGTCGCGGGGCACATTGGGGTACCTGTAGATGGGTTTCAGGAGCCGAAAAATAGCCCCTGGGTCTGGAGGTAGGATGTCTTAGGCTGTAGGGTATTGAGTGAACCTGTGTCTTGAGACACACGTTTATTTTTGAGAAAAACCAGGCACCTACCCTCAGGAGCTACCCTTGAGACGCACACTCGGTCGTTTTCTGACCATACCCACCCTTTCTGTCATGGCCCTGGCTGGCACACTCCCAGCCCAGGCGCTCCCCGCTCCCCTCCCAGGGCCCACCGGAGCCCCGGGCAGCTACACCGAGCAGAACCTAGCAGACACCCTCTTCGGGGATGCCTCAAATTACCGCATCCCAGCCCTAGCCGACCTCGGTGATGGCGTTGTCCTAGCTGCCTGGGACGGCCGCCCCAATAACGCGAGCGATGCACCTAACCCTAACTCTATTCTCATGCGCCGTTCCACCGACTACGGTGCTAGCTGGTCAGAGATCAGTTACATCGCCCAGGGACAGCTACCCACCGCCGGGACCAAAAAATACGGGTACTCAGATCCCTCATTTGTCGTGGACCGGGAAGCTGGCAAGGTCTTTGCTTTCTTCGTCTACTCCCAGGATCAGGGTTTCCACCACAGCGAGTACGGCAACGATATAGCCAATGACCGCAATGTCATTGGCGCTGTTGTCACGGAATCTAGCGACGGGGGTATCACCTGGAGTAAGCCCCGGGATATTACCCCCATTGCCAAGCCCGGAACCAGCAAGGCTAACCCCCTGCCCGGGGATGTCAAAAGCACCTTTGCTAGCTCGGGCGAGGGAATCCAGCTTAAATACGGCCCACACAAGGGCAGGCTAATACAGCAGTTTGCAGGTAAGGTCAAGCAAGCTGATGGTTCAGAGGCTATCCAGGCCTACTCTCTCTATTCAGATGACCACGGTCAAACCTGGCAGCGCGGTAACTTTGTGGGAACCGGTATGGATGAGAACAAAGTGGTCGAGCTTTCAGATGGCCGGGTCATGATGAACTCACGCGATAGTTCCAACTCCCACCTCCGTAAGGTGGCTATCAGCTCCGATGGCGGTCAGACCTGGGGGCCTGTAAGCCTAGATGCCGAGCTGCCTGACCCCACAAATAACGCCTCAATTATCCGCATGTATCCCAATGCCCCCCAGGGAAGCAAGGACGCCCAGAAGCTCATCTTCACTAACTCCTATAACGGGGCTAACAGCCAACGTAAGAACCTCACCGCCAGGGTTTCCTGCGATGACGGTCAAACCTGGCCGGGCATCCGCCAGTTCCAGCCAGGATCTGGTGCCTATTCCTCCGCCACCGCTCTCTCTAACGGCAACTACGGGGTTCTCTACGAGGCCAGCTACAAAACCGATATCCGCTACGGCACCTTTAACCAAGACTGGCTAAACGTGGTGTGTGCACCGCTAAGTGCTGAGCCTGTGACGGTGGAAGCGGGCCAGAGCGTGAACCTTCCGGTGACGATCACCAACCAGGAGGACAGGGCAATTAGTGGCAGGCTGACCTTAGCTGACACCGCTGATCTGACCGGTAACCAGAGTGACCAGATCACCCTTGCCCCCGGTGAAAGTCAGACCGTCACCTTAACTCTGACCGCCGCAGCTGCCGCCCGTTCAGGCTCCATTGACGCCGTCTTTACCGGTGAGGACGGCCGCCAATCCCGCTACAGTCTGGGGGTTAGCGTCAGCGGCAATAAGAGCCTGGGTGTGGAGATTTCTCAGGCCTCGGCTCAGACTCGGGATACCGTAGCAAACCCCTACTCTGTGGGAGAACAAGTGACCTATAACTTCTCGGTCACTAACACCTCACCGGAAACTGTTGACGTGGTACCGGTCGGGGGGAATCTGGATACCGGGTTCCTGCCACCGGCACCCCATGAAGCCAAACGGAAGAACTGCCGTTATTTGAAACTTGCGGCAGGTGCCGGTTACAGCTGTGGCACCGGTAAGCACACGGTTACTCAAGAAGACCTCGATCGCGGCTACTTTGTGCCGGAGTTAAAATTTAGTGTCAGGGCCACAGCAGATCCCAGTCGAAGCCAGGAAGTAACCCACACCGGCGCCCCGGTACGCCTGGGCAAAACAGAAGTAGTTCCCACCCTAGCTATTTCAGGCCAGATGACTTCACAGCCTCAGCAGTACTATGCCCAGGGCGATGTCATTGCCTACAGTTTCCAGGTCAAAAACGAATCCGCTCTTACTCTTACTGCCCTGCCCACATCCAGTAATTTTGAGCAAGGCTTCTCCCTCCCGGCCAAACCTAACTGCCGTTGGATCGGGCTCAAACCTGCAGGCACTTATACCTGCTCTACAGCGCGTCACACCCTTACCGCCCAGGACTTGGAGCGTGGCTACTTCCAGCCAGAGGCTACTTTCACCGCAGTCAGTTCTCTAGACGGTAGCGAGAAGACCTTTAGCTTTACCGGCGAGCGAATTGCCGTGCCTGCTGCCCCTGAGCCGGAGACCCCCGGTAACCAGGACCCTATCTTCCGTGATGTTAAGGCAGATAACATGTTCTACACCGAGATTCAGTGGGTTGCCCAGCATGGTATCGCTCGCGGCTGGCCTGATGGCACCTACCGCCCGCTAGCCGATATCGAACGCGCTGCTATGGCGGCCTATCTCTTCCGGCTGGCAGGCCCCCAGGACTACCAAGCCCCGGAAGTTTCACCTTTCAAGGATGTGCCCACGAGCCACCCCTTCTACCGTGAGATCGCCTGGATGTACCAAGCCGGTATCGCACGCGGTTGGGAGGACGGTACTTTCCGGCCCCAGCAAAGTGTCAACCGTGATGCAATGGCCGCCTTCTTCTACCGTCTATCGGGGGCTCAGGGCTACCAGGCACCGGCTACCTCGCCCTTTACCGATATCAGCACCGACGACATCTTCTACACAGAGATCTCTTGGCTAGCTGAACAGAAGATCAGCACAGGTTGGCCCGATGGCAGCTACCGCCCGGTCCAGCCCATTAAGCGTGATGCTATGGCCGCTTTTGTCTACCGCTTTGACCGGTCTCTTACAGACCAGAAGTAGTCGGGCATTATGCGCTAGAGATAGCTCTTTGTAGGGCCTGCGACAAGTAGAAATAGGGTTCCTCACCCGGCCGGGTGAGGAACCCTACCTGCTTAAAAATCTATTAGAATTGACTATCATGCAGGCAGAAAACCGTCACCGAAGACTCACCCGAGGGGTGCTCTCTGCCTGCTTTGCCCTCTTCATGGGCCTGTGCTTTCACCTGGCAGGCGGTGGGCAGGTGCCGCCTACACCTACAAGGCTCCTGGTACCTTTAGCACTGGCTATCCTGGTCTGCACGCTCCTTGCTGGAACACGTAAGAGTCTGGTGCGTCTTACCGCCGGTGTGGCTCCAAGCCAATTTGCTTTCCACACCTTTTTATCTGCGGCTGAATATGCGCCCTACCATCCGGCTCATGTGATCCCCAGCCAAGCTATAGGACACGCAACCCATCATGGGGTTGCCCTGAGCCAGGCGGTTTCCGCAGAGGCACCGGCTCATATGCACATGGTTGCGCCGGGCTACCTGAGTATCTTCCCGGCAGAAACTCAGATGTTCCTGGCGCACGCGCTTGCCACGGTCATTACCGTAGCGGTCTTTTACCGCTATGAGCTGGTCCTAGAGAAACTTGGCACCTGCCTCACCTACCTGTGGGCAAGGCTCCTTAGCTCCCTGGGTCTGCTTGTGCCCTTGGGCTACCCTCGTACTTCTGCACTGTGCTCGGTGCACCAGCCAAAAGCACTCCCCGCTATTACGCTGACCCCTCACCTTCTGCGGGGGCCACCTCTATTCTCTTTCGCCTCACCCCTCTAAAAACACACATCAGGCGGTGCTGTATGCACCGCCTGTCAGAGAGAGCCTGCCCTTTTAACAAAGCAGGCCAGACGAAAGAGATTTACTGTGAACACCACTTCTGCGGGCACCGCTGTGCCCTCAGCGGCTTCGCCGCGCCCATCTACCAGCACCTGGCTCTATGCCCTCTTGAGGAGAATTCACTTCTACGCGGGAATCCTGGTCGCCCCCTTTATCTTTATCGCGGCGGCCAGCGGTGCGCTCTACGCCCTTGCACCGCAAGCCGAAAAAATGATCTACAGCCATGTACTCACCGCCCCGGAAAGCACCACCCGGCTGAGCCTTGATGAGCAGGTGGCCGCCGCTAACGCCTACCAGGGTTCAGACAAACCTGTAGCTGTTCGCCCTGCGGTGGCTCCCGGTACCACTACCCGCATCATGTACGCCGACGAGAGCCTGCCAGAATCCACCTACCGAGCAGTTTTCATTGACCCCGCCAAGGGCCAGGTCCTGGGGGATTACCCGGTTTATGGCAGTAGCGGATCCCTGCCCTTCCGTACCTGGGTCAGTAATCTGCACAAGGACCTGCAGCTGGGGGAGCCCGGGCGAATCTATAGTGAGCTAGCCGCCTCCTGGCTCTGGGTTCTGGCTCTAGGTGGCCTGGTGCTCTGGGCCCAGCGCGCCCGGCGCATGAAAAACAAGCGCCAAGCGATCCTGCCGAGTTCAAAAGGCCGCGGATACCTGCGGACTCTTTCACGGCACAGCGCCCTGGGCTTCTGGCTTGTTCTGGCTATGCTTTTTCTTTCAGCAACCGGTCTGACCTGGTCAACCTATGCAGGTGAGAACGTCAGCCAGGTTCGTCAGGCCCTGAGCTGGACCACACCGAGTATTTCCAAGGAGCTGCAACCCGGTAGCTCAAGCGCAAGAGGTGGGGAGCACGCCGACCACAGCTCACAGACCGCTCAAACTCAGGCCGACTCAGGAGCAGCTGCCGCTGTTTCCTACGACAAAATCCTAAGTACAGCCCGGGGCATCAATATCGACTCAGCCTCTGTGGAGATTCGTCCGGCCCCCGATGATCACACCGCCTGGGTGGTGCGCGAGCTGAAACGTTCCTACCCTACCCAAGCTGATTCAGTAGCCATTAATGGTGGCACATTGGAGGTAACTGACCGAACTGACTTTGAGGATTTCCCCCTGCCAGCCAAACTAACCAGCTGGGGCATTGCCTTACATATGGGCCTTTTTCTGGGGATCGCTAACCAGCTGGCGCTTTTTCTTGTGGCCTTGGCGCTCATGCTCATGTGCGCCTGGGGCTATATCATGTGGTGGCAGCGCCGCCCCAAGGGGGAGCGAGGCTTGGGGCCGGCACCGTCCCGTTCATCGCTACGGCAGGTCCCCCTATGGGCTTGGGGGCTCACTGCTGTCTTTACGGTAGCTCTTGGCCTCTTCATCCCCCTGCTGGGTCTGAGTCTGCTGGTCTTCTTGCTCCTAGATGCACTTTTGGCTGTGCTAGCTGGGAAAAGGGGAGCTGAGAAGGCAGGTTAGGGGCTGAGCTGAGAAGGGGCTCACGCCCCGGGAAGCTGGTTAAACCCAGGGGCCTTACCCGCCACCTCTGGTGGGTAAGGCCCCTGATAGGTACTGAAGAATCGGGGCTAAGCCACCTTTTCTGCTGAGCAGGCCAACTCAGTGAAGTAGGGGTCTATCTTCGCCAGTAGCTTGTGACGCAGTACCTGTGAGCGCTGAGCAAAGTCTTTCTGTAACTTGACGTAGCTGGCCTTACCCTTGGGGGTCTCAATAGCGATAGGCTCATAGCCCCATTCACGCAGGTCATAGGGTGAAGCCTTCATATCAACTTCCCTAATATCCCGGGCGAGCTCAAAACAATCCATGAGGAAGTTTGAGTCCACCAAGGGCAGGAGCTTATAGGCCCACTTGTAGATGTCCATATTGGCGTGAAGGCATGACGGCTGTTCCAGATTCCGCTGAGCCTCACGGGTGGGCTGGATCTCGTTGAGCTCAGTGGCCTGAGGCATGAAGAAGCGGAAAGCATCAAAGTGCGAGCACTTAATCTTGTGGCTTTCTACGACCTGGTCTGTACCTTGCGCCCCTAAACGCAGATTCAGGTAGTCATG
The DNA here is from genome assembly GCF_048512965.1 of Rothia sp. P5764. Lineage (NCBI taxonomy): Bacteria > Bacillati > Actinomycetota > Actinomycetes > Micrococcales > Micrococcaceae > Rothia > Rothia sp. P5764. The sequence goes on from NZ_JBLXXQ010000005.1 coordinate 132,096, forward strand.
GCGGATATCGTTTTCCACTGACTTATAGGCCATAGCCCATTCGTGGAGGCCGAAGCAGCTGAATTCGCCGGGCTTTTCGGCGGTGTTGGAGATAATGGTGCGCGTGAAATCAAGAGCTGACCTACGTTCTTGGGCGAAGAGCTGGTGGTCAACCGTAACTGCCGTCCCCGAATCAGCATGCCTGCGGGCTTCCATGAGAGGCATGCCGGCCCGCATCAACTCTGAGGCTGTGGCTGGCCGGTAGTACTTCCACCTCAAACGCTCTGGGGCATCGAGAAGGATAGTGCCTGCCCCAGGGTGCCAGCGCATAAACTGACCGGGTTTGAGGGTGTAGTAGGTGAAGAGGAAATCTTCAACCGGGTGGACGTGACCGCGTTCTCGGCGGTCGGTAAAAGGAAGAGCGTAGGTGCCTGCGCGCTCCTCATGAGCGGCGGCTTGGGCGCGCCACTCACGCGAACTGAGAATTTGTAAAGGCATGCCACCAGTTTAGGTGACAAATTTGGACTTACAACCTCTCTTTTGTGTTTTTGGGATGCGTTTGGGGTAGTGGGCGCGTGTTTTTGACTGAGAGATGCTGTGCTATTGAGTGGAGCCGGAGAGACATTACCCGCCAGTAACTAGGGTAAACGTTTTATAAGGAATGTGTTGCCCTTTCCTGTGTGCAACTTCTGGCAGAAGATTTTTGAGCCCTAAATAATTTGAAAAAATTTTCTGCCTAAGAAGGTCTTTTGTAACAAAGTAAACCGGCTTCTCTCTTTGTTTGAAGTCTATCTACTCATGAGTAATATAGATACATTTCCCCTTGTCAGAGGCGATAATGGTTGTTTATATGGGATTATTGGATAAAGATTTTGTAGATATGTTTAAAATTTGTTGAAAAAACAAACGGTTTGTTGCAAATAGGGCCTTAAGTGCCTTCTAACAAGGTCGGATACTCGGCCGGACCCATCCGTAACAAAAGCTAGCTCAGCCTTGCTCTTGGAAGAGCCCAGGCTTGACCAGCGGGGACACTGCTCAGGCCGGGGCTCCAAGACAAGGGGCCGCAAGAAATTAGCGGCCGGTGCCACCGTAGACGGTAGCTTCACCTTCAGCATCCAAACCAAAGGCGCTGTGCACAGCACTCACAGCCTCATCCAGCTTCTCCAGCTCGGTGATAACCGAGATACGAATCTCGGAGGTAGAAATCATCTGGACGTTAACCCCGGCCTTGCTCAGGGCCTCAAAGAACTTGAAAGAGACACCCGAGTTAGCCTTCATGCCGGCACCCACCAAGGAGAGCTTGCCAACGGCCTCATCGTACTCCACCGCCTCAAAGCCCAGCTCAGCCTTGCGGGCCTCCAGCAGTTCAAGAGCCTGGCGGCCCTGCGCCTGATCCAGGGTAAAGGTAATGTCAGTGACGTTTGGGCGGTCAGTGGGTACATTCTGAACAATCATGTCCAGGTTAATCTGCTCTTCGTTCAAGAAACCAAAGAGCTGGGCCGCTGAACCGGGAACATCCGGCACACCCACTACGGTGATCTTAGCCTGCGAACGGTCGTGGGCAACGCCGGAAATGAGGGGCTGTTCCAAAGGAATCTCCTTAGTAGTGTGTTCAAAGCCATCCGGGGCATCGGGAATGACGATAGTACCTTCAAGATCAGAGAAGGACGAACGGACGTGAAGTTTCAGGTTAAAGCGGCGGGCGTACTCGACCGAGCGCAGGTGCAAAATCTTGGCACCGTTAGCGGCAAGTTCTAGCATCTCTTCGCTGGTGACGGTATCGAGCTTATGGGCTGTGGGGACGATTCGGGGGTCGGCGGTAAAGACACCGTCCACATCGGAGTAGATTTCGCAGACATCGGCCTTGAGTGCTGCTGCTAGTGCTACGGCGGTAGTGTCCGAACCGCCACGGCCCAGGGTTGTGATGTCGCGGCTGTCGCGGTTCATACCCTGGAAGCCCGCAACAATGGCGATATTGCCCAAGTCAATAGACTCCTGGATCCGCTGGGGGTTAACCTCAACCAAGCGGGCGGCACCATGAACGCCGTCGGTAATCATGCCAGCCTGGGAGCCGGTAAAGGACTGCGCCTTAGCACCCAGATCATTAATAGCCATTGCCAGCACCGCCATAGAGATACGCTCACCGGCGGTCAGGAGCATATCCATCTCGCGGGAGGGGCCGGCACCGGGGGAAACTTCGGCGGCAAGGTCGAGGAGCTCATCGGTGGTATCACCCATCGCGGAAACAACTACAACAACGTCATTGCCTGCCTTGTGTGTATCCACAATCCGGCGGGCAACACGTTTGACGCCTTGGGCATCAGCGACAGAGGATCCACCGAATTTTTGGACAATCAGACTCATTTGAATTATCTCCAGTACAGGTGCGTAATGTGATAGGGGTTTTTGATCCAGCTAGAACAATCTTACGTGCCCACAGCACCCAGGGTGAAACTCCTACCCATCGTGAAGCCGTATGACATAAAGCCCGTAATGATTCGCTTAGACCCAGGGGTTAACGTAGGTTTTACCGGGAATCGGAGGAACCTTGGGCGCTACTGTACGCAGGGGAGTTTTCTTGAGCTCTTCGAGCTTGGATTGGTAGGCCTCCTGGCGTTCTTCAGTCAGGCCCTCATCAGGCTGGCCGGCTTCAGCCTCAAAGGCAGCTGCTGCTAGACATTCGGCTCGCTCTTCTGGCGAGAGGTCACCGGGGATAGCCGCAACCTCCTGGCTGAGCAGAACCTCGTTCAAATCCCCCTGCTGGGCTTGGACCGGTGCTTCTGCGCCGGGCTGAGCGGGCGCATGGGCTGGCTCCTGAGCCTGCTCCGGTGCGCTGGTCTTCTCTGCATCAAGGTCTTCAAACATTGATCCCGACCAGCGGGCACGGGGAGCCTTAGTTTGCGGGGTAGCTTGTGCCTGCTGGGCTTCAGCCTCAAGAGCGGCCTGGAAGTCCTCGGCAGGGTTGGCGGTCTCAGCCCGGTTGCCCTCACTGATAATGCGGCGCCCCTCCAAAGCACGACCCAGAGTAATCTCATCGGCGTACTCAAGGTCGCCACCCACCGGCAGGCCGGAGGCCAACCGCGAAACCCTAATGCCGATAGGCACCAGCAGGCGGGATAGGTAGGTTGCCGTGGCCTCACCCTCAAGATTGGGGTCCATAGCCAGAATCAGCTCGCTAATACGCTCATCGGAAAGGCGGGCCACCAGCTCACGGATTCGCAACTGCTCAGGGCCAATACCGGCCATAGGGTTAATAGAACCGCCCAGCACATGGTAGCGGCCGGTAAAGGAGCGGGTGCGTTCCACCGCGACCACGTCCTTGGACTCCTCGACAACGCAGAGGATCGCGGGGTCACGCTGTTCGTCCCGGCAGATAGCGCACAGCTTGGTTTCCGAGACGTTCCCGCAGATTTGACAGAAGCTCACGGTCTTCTTAACTCGGGCGATAGCATCGGTCAGTTTAGCCATCTCACTGGCATCGGAGTTCAAGATGTAGAAGGCAATGCGCTGGGCCGATTTGGGGCCCACTCCGGGTAGCCGGCCAAGCTCATCAATTAGGTTCTGGACGGCACTTTCGTACACAAAAACTCCTTGCTAGCCCTGGTGCAGGGGCTGTTCGTCAATAACTTTTCCACCCAGTATTTTTTCAACAGCCTTCTGCCCAATGAGGACGGCAGATTCGAGGGCGGCATCGTCGTCGCTGGGGGTGAAGTCTTCTGCTTCTTCTACCGGGGCTTGCTGCTGGGACTGAGTAAGGGCCTGCTTACCTGCGGCTATTTGTGCTGCGTGACGTTCCCGGAAAGACAGCTTGCGTTCTTGTGTCTGATGCTGGCCTTGCTCGGCAGGAGCGGGTGTCTGCTCTTGGTGCTGGACCGTTGCCTGGGCTGTTGCCTGTGGAGCCAGCGGTGCTACTGCCGGTCTCGCAGGGGCAAAGCCAGTGGAGGGCTCGTCCGGGTCTTCCGGTTCCTGCTCGGGGGTGGGCGCAACCTCAGGGTCTTCCTGCCTTTGGGGCGCTACCGCAAAGGCGTTGCGTTCATGTGCGCCCTGGGAGGGGTGCTGAGCCTTAGCGATTTCTACGGGATCAGCATCACCTTCGATGACGCGCAGGTGGGGGCTGTGGGGGGTTTCCGCAGAGCCTGCGGCTTCTTCTTGGGCGGGAACCTGCTGGTCTTCGCTGGGAATTGCCGCCACGTTCCAGGAGGTGACCGGGGCGCTCCAATCATCGGGACTCCATGAGGGGGGCTGGTCTGAGAGCGGCTGGCCGTGGGCCTCCCAGGCCTGGTCGCCACCGCGGGGTCCCTGAGCTAGCTCAACCGGTGGTGGGGAAGCTAGCCCCTGGTTCTGCCCCTGGGCAGGAAGACCGGGGCGCTCTGTATTTTCTGGTGGCAGCGGCATTGCTTGTGAGGTCGGATCCTGTGACGGCTCCGGGGAGGGCTGATGAGGAACCGGGCCGCTGGGTGTGGGCTTGGTGGGTGGTGCTGACCCTCCGCCCGGACGCTTGATTTCACCACGCAACTGAACCTGTAAGCCCAGCACGTTGAGAAGTGCCTGCTGGAGCTGAGGTAGGTAGTCCTTGACGGACTTAAGCACGGGTAGCTCAGCTAGCAGGAAGAGGGAACCGTTTTCAAAACGCACCGGCTGGCATTGGGCAAACTGGGCACGGGCCAGAGAGGAGGGCACCTGGCTAAGAATATCGGACCAGGAATTGAGTACCAGGTTGACCGTGTTTTCACCGGTGGTTGCCGCTGCTAGGGGAGCCTTGGTGGGGGCCGGCGTAGCGGGGGCCGGTGCGCTCGCTTGGGCTGCAGGCTGGGCCTGTGCCGGAACCCCGACCGGGGGCTGTGCCGGGGCCCTCAGGGGAGGGGCAGCTAGTGGCTTACCAGCTAGGGGAGCGCCGGCAAAGGGCGCACTTGCTAGGGGTTTAGGTGCCTGCTCGGTAGCAGAAGAGCTCTGGGTAGCCGGAGCGCTCGCGGACGGGCCGGAACCCTGCTCTTGCGCTGTGGGGCCTGAGGCAGCGGGCATCGGGTGCTTTAACGACTGCCCTGTTTGAGTACCCTGCCTACCCGCTGCCCCCTGGGTGGGTGTAGCCTGCGGGCCAGAAGCTATTTTGCCTTCCAAGCGTTCCAGGCGGGCCGCTAGAGCACCAAGGCTCTGGTCGCCCGAGGTGAGCAGGATACGGGCGCAGAGCAGTTCTAAGTGGAGTTGGGGGTTCATCGCCCCGCCCATCTCGTTCAGGGCCTCGTTGGTAAGGTCTGCGGCGCGCGAAAGTTCGGCAGAGCCAAGCTTCTTGGCCTGCGCTCTCATGCGTTCTAGCTGGTCAGCTGCAAGGCCGCGCAGAATGGAACCGGCGGTGTCGGGAACAGCTTTGACAATAATCAGGTCGCGGAAGCGCTCAAGTAGGTCCTCCACAAAACGGCGGGGGTCCTGACCGGTCTGAATTACCCGATCCACCGATGCAAAAACCTGGGCGGCCTCACCGCCAGCGAAAGCGTCTACAACCTCATCAAGTAGCTCACCGTGGGTAAAGCCAAGGAGGGCAACGGCCAAATCGTAGGTAATGCCCTGCTCACTAGAGGCACCGGCCATGAGCTGGTCCAGAATGGAGAGCGAGTCGCGCACCGAGCCACCACCGGCACGCACTACGAGCGGGATGACCCCTTCAGCTACCTGCACGCCCTCTTCTGAGCAGAGCTTACTCAGGTATTGGCCCAGAATTTGGGGTGGTACCAGCCGGAAAGGGTAGTGGTGGGTGCGGGAGCGGATAGTGCCTAGCACCTTGTTAGGTTCGGTGGTCGCAAAAATAAACTTAATGTGAGCCGGTGGCTCTTCCACAATCTTTAGGAGGGCATTAAAGCCTTCCCTGGTCACCATGTGGGCTTCATCGATAATAAAAATCTTGTAGCGGTCACGCACCGGGGCGAAAGTGGCTCTCTCGCGCAGGTCTCGGGCGTGGTCTACACCGCCGTGGCTGGCCGCGTCCATCTCGATCACATCGAGTGACCCGCCACCGTCACGGGAAAGATCGCGGCACGATTGACATTCCCCGCAGGGAGTGGGTGTTGGCCCCTGTGCGCAGTTGAGGCAGCGGGCAAGAATACGGGCTGAGGTAGTCTTACCGCACCCGCGCGGCCCCGAGAACAGGTAGGCGTGATTGACCCGGTTCTTTTCGAGGGCAGTCATGAGAGGTAGGGTCACATGCTCTTGCCCGATGACGTCGGCAAAGGACTCCGGGCGGTAACGGCGGTAGAGGGCAGTGCTCACATTAAACCTTCATTCGAGTGCTAACAGCTGAGCCCAACCGTGCAGGTCCGGGCAGATACAGAACCAGCGGGGGAACTGTTTTTAACAGTCTAGTAGGGGTGGCTGACATTCTAAGAACTGTGTACGCTGAGCATAAGGGGTTGACTGCCAGTTTTTGGGCATAAAAAGACCCCCTACGCACCCGTCAGAGCCCAGATACCCTTGCTGCCTTCCGGCCCTGGGGGAGTTCTCCAAGATAACGCCACGTAAGGGGCTTCATCTACTGTAGCGCACCTGCGGGGTAGATGGCAAAGCGCTCTCTGCTGGCCTTAGCCCCCCGGTAAGAGGTGCCCGTGTTGCGTTAGTGGGTTGTGTGGGGTATGCTCGTATCTGTTCGCTTTCGTGAAGCTACGGTTCGCTGTAGCTAAAGCAAGACACCTGGAGGATTCGCCTAGCGGCCTATGGCGCACGCCTGGAACGCGTGTTGGGTTCACGCCCTCGGGGGTTCAAATCCCCCATCCTCCGCTAGCCGGTCTCATCGCCCACTTGATGAGACCGGCTTTTTATCTGCCCAAAACATGCACACCCAAAATGCTGACCCCGGCCTGCGCCGCTCATCCACCCCTCAAAGGTGACCATGCTGACTGCCACCTGGAGGAGCATGAGCCCAGGGAAGAATGCTTTTTCAAAGGGAGTACGCCCCGAGAAGAGACCCAGCGAAAATTCGCTGGTAAGAGAACGTCATGATGATGTCATAGTTGTTTTTCTGCCGTGAGCTTGGAAGCGACCGGCAAGGGGAGAAGGCCGCATATCTTCATAGGGTCTTAGTGACCTTAAGTAAGTTTCGATATAGACCTCCAGCGGGGGATAGTAGCGCGACCGATACAATTCAAATTACCGAATACACATTCTCGTGACAGGACCCCCATGTTCCCCCTCACCCGCCGGGCTGAGCGCCACCACAAGCGGTGCCTCCTGCCCCTCGTCTTACTCTTTTCGCTCACCCCCGCACTGCCCGCGCAGGCCGAGCCCACACCCCCCAACGAAACAGCCAGCTACCTGCCCGGTGACCCCACCCTGACCGGCGGTGAGCACGCCGAGCGAAGCGTCCTGCAAGAATCAAGGGTCGAAGAAACCACCGATCAAATCATCGTCCGTTTCACACCGCACGTCGCACCCACCCAACAGCAAGCCATCGCCCGCGAAGAAGTCGAACAAAGCCCGTTGGCAGACACTCTCCAGGCAGAAAATACCCGCGAGATTATTGACGGTACAGCCGTTATCCACCTCAGCCACGACCTGGACACCCACGAACAAAAAGCACTGATCCAAGAACTCGAAAGTCGCCCCGACGTCCTTTCCGCCGAACCCGACCTGCGCGTCAAAAACATAGCCGCCGCCCACCCCGGCAACCCACCCAGAGACCCTTACTGGGACCAACAATGGAATATGCGCGAAGCCAAGGTACCGGTGGCCTGGAACCTGGCGACAGGCAAGGGGATTATCATCGGCATAGCCGATGAAGGCACCCGCTACCACCCCGACCTCACCCCGCAAGAAATCCCCGGCTACGACTTCGTCAGCCGGGACTATTCAAAAGACGGTGACGGCTGGGACCCGGACCCCACCGACCCCGGCGACTGGTACCCCGGCTCTTACTCCCTCTGGCACGGAATCCACGTCGCCGGAATCGCCGCCGCAAAAACCAGCAACGGCATAGGCGTAGCCGGTGTAGCCCCCGACGCCAAAATCCAGCACACCAGAGTCATGGGCCAATACGGACGCAGCTACATCTCCGACTACGCCGCCGGGCTCATGTGGAGCGCGGGTGTGCCGGTCAAGGGCGCACCGCCTAACCCCACCCCCGCAGACGTCGTGAACTTCTCCGAAGCCATCAACATGGGTACCTGCCCCCAGATCCTCCAAGACGCTATCAACCGCGCCGCCGCCCGCCAGGTCCCCATCGTCATCTCAGCCGGCAACAGCGCAATCAATGCAGCAGGGGCAACCCCGGCTAACTGCTCAGGCGGCATCGTCGTGGGCGCAACCGGCAAAGGCAAAATCATGGCCGGCTACTCCAACTGGGGCCACCGCCTCGACATCCTTGCCCCCGGCGGTGCCTCAAACGGGAGCGTTATCTCCACCTACAACAGCGGCCCCACCGACCCAGGTGACCCCTCCTACGGCTACCTGAGCGGAACCTCCATGGCCGCACCCCACGTCAGCGGAACCATCGCCCTCATGAAAGAGCGCAACCCCTCACTGACCATCCAACAGATCCGGTCAATCCTCAGAACCAAGAACGGCGGCTGGATCAAGGGCTACCCCTTCCTCAACACCGCAGCCGCAGTAGAAGCCGCCGGGAGCGGCTACAGCCTCATCGGCGCTATTGGCGCCCACTACTACGCCACCGGTGGCCAAGCAGTCTACGGAAAACCCACCGGCAACGAATTCCCCACCAGGCTCGGTGGAGCCGTCCAAAACTTCGCCCGCAGCCGCGCTATCTACTGGACCGAAGCTACCGGCGCCCACACCATTTTCTGGCCAGGAGCCATCGGCGCGCGCTTCCGCCAGGCCCACTACGAATGGGGCTACGGCTACCCCACTATCGACGAAGAACCCATCGGCCACGGTGCAAAACAACACTTCCGCAACGGTAACTCCTACACCGCCGTCTTCTGGTCACCCCAAACAGGGGCCCACAGCATGAACCACAGAGGCGGGCTCTACTACAAATGGGTCGAATCAGGTCACGTCTACGGGTACGGCTTTCCCACTATCGACGAAACTGCCTTCGGTGACGGCGCCAAACTCTACTTCCGTAACGGCAACACCTACACAGCAACCTACTGGTCCCCCTACACCGGCTCCCACGCCCTCAACCACAGGGGGGCAATCTTCGCGCTCTGGGTAGCAAAGGGACACATCGACAGCTACGGGTTCCCCGCCACCGACGAACTCGCCCTGCCCGGCGGAGCCGTCACCTACTTCCGCCACCGCAAGGGCACGGAAACCGCAATCTTCTGGTCACCCCAAACCGGGGCTCACAGCCTCAACTCCACAGGTGCCATCTACTATCACTGGCTCCACAATGGCTACACCACCGGGTACGGCTTCCCACTCGAGAATGAGGGCCCGGCTGTCAACGGGGTCGTGAGCGTCAAGTTCAGCGGCGGAAAAACAATTAACTGGTCTGCCAAACGCGGTATCTGGGAATCCTAATACCTAGCGCCCACCCTAGAGTGGACGAGTGCGCCGGTAGCAGCGGTCAGGACGCTTAGAATAGGTTCATGATTTTCAAAGGCGTCGGCGATACCCGCCCCTACCCCGACCACGGCCTCACCCAGCGCAGCTGGGGCTCTATAGCGCCCTCCCAGGTGCGCCTCGACCGCCTCATCACCACCCAAAAGAACCTCAACCTCGAAACCCTTCTGGCCGAAGACTCCACCTTCTATGGTGATCTCTTCCCCCATGTAGTGCGCTACCAGGGTGAGCTTTATCTGGAAGACGGCGTACACCGTGCCCTGCGTACGGCGCTCCAACGCCGCGCGGTCATGTACGCCCGCGTCCTGGATCTTGACGGGTTCGCACCGGGGCTACTGGCTAATGCTGACAGCTAATCATTCCCTGCGGGCGGGGCGGGTTTAGAGCAGGGCCCAGTTGGGGGGGTGCCCCGCTAGCACCCCTTAAAGGCCAGCCCCGAGCCAGCTAGCAGGCACCCCAACTGCGGGTTTAAGTCAGGCCGTGAACCCGGTTACTTGCGCCCTGGCTGTAGCGCACCAGCAAACATGAGCGCAGACAAAAGGGCCACCTCCCATAAGAGGAGGTGACCCCTACCCAGAGAAAATTTTTAGGAAGCCTCTACCAGATGCACATCGGGGGAGCCGTCCAAACGGATAGGCCGCCCCAGCTCATCAAAACGAGCACCCAAGCCCAGCTGAATAAAACGAATCGTATGCTCAATATGGCGCTCGCGGGCATCGTTGCTGGCCGCGTCCTCAGTACGGTCAGCCGTAGAGGACAGCGACCCATGAACAAGCTGAGCCAGCTCCTGAATATCGTTATCCGGCAGGTAGCCACGCTCAATAGCGCTCGAGAGGATACCGGCAAGCACCATCTGCAATTCGCGCACATGGGCACCTAGCTTAGCGAAAGCGTCAGGAGAAAGTACCGATCGCATGGCTGGCCCCGGGGGCATGTGCCGCCGGGAAAGGTCTTCAATCTGCAGTCGCACATAGACGGCAAGCTGGTCGATGGGGTTCTCAAAGCCAGCAAGAGCCTCACGCAAGTCAGTTAAGAAACGCTCGGTCTCATCGAGGGCATAGGCGATCAGAAGCTCACCCATATCGGCAAAATAGTTATAGACAGCCGTGCGCCCAATACCTGCGTTCTTAGCAACATGGGTCATGGTGAGCCCTGGCAGGCCCCGCTCATAGAGCAGGCGGCCGAAGGAGTCGAGGATGGCGCGTTTAGTGTTCTCGCGCTGGGCGGCATTCGTTGCGGCTGAAATTCTGGGCATACTGACACCTTACTCTAAAATGTCACCAAAACCTATCAGGGGCGACCGGCGGCTCAAAAACGTCAGAAAACAGGCGGCCATGACCTCAACCTCCACCCCACAGGATGCCCCCCAAAAAAAGACCGGGTCAGGGCACCGGGGTGAGCTAGGCTCGCAGGCTCACTCTCAGCAGCCTCATGCAGGGCGGGTGCCACCACCTTTAGTGTAAAATACTGATGGCCCAGGTGGCAGGTGGGCACACTCGAACTCAACTCAAGATAATCCAGGGGAAAACTGTGTCTACACCCGCACCCGGCGATACCGGCTACGCCCGCCCAACCCGCACCTACTACGACCTGCTCCTGGCGGCAACCTGCGTGGTCTTTATCCTCTCCAACATTGGGGCAACCAAGGGTGTGACCTTTGGTCCCATCATTACCGACGGCGGCTTCTTCCTTTTTCCCCTGGCCTATGTGCTGGGTGATGTCATCAGTGAGGTTTACGGCTTCAGGCTGGCCCGCCGCGCCATCGTTACCAGTTTTGTGGCTGCCGCTGTAGCTGCGGCCTCCTTCTGGATCCTCATTGCGCTACCGGTTGCAGATTTCTACGAGAATCAGAGCGCTCTTGAAAGTGTGCTGGGGCCTGTTCCTCAGATTCTGGCCGGTTCCCTGCTGGGCTTCCTGGTGGGGCAGACCCTTAACTCCTGGGTGCTGGTCAAGCTCAAAGCGGCAACCGGCGGTAGGCACCTCTGGGGCCGGCTCATGGGTTCCACCCTGGTTGGCGAACTGGCAGATACCCTCATTTTCTGTGCTATTGCGGCACCCATTATTGGAATTACAAGTTTTGGCGACTTTATGAACTACGTGGTGGTCGGCTACATCTACAAGTGCGCTATTGAGTTCGTCCTGCTCCCTGTCACCTACCCGGTCATTGCCTGGTTCAAGCGTCACGAGCCCACCTACGGGGTGCAGGCTTAGGGGTACTCTAAGACCCGGTATAAGACCAGTCTGGCGCTGTTAAATCAATGGTGCCCAGGGGGAGGCAGCAGAGCAGAAGTTCCTCCCCGTATAACTCTTTTCTGCGGGCTATTTCCTCGATAGCTCTGCCCCTATCTGCATAGGCGGCGACCGGTGAAGGGTTGGAATATGCTGTGGGGCTAAATGGGCCACCCTGAATGAGTACCCACAGAGGGGAGTCTGGAGCAGGCATCTCGATTGCATCCGAAACAGCAATTTTTTCCCAGGAAATCTTATGTTCTGGGTGGCGGTGAAATAGCTTTAGGGCAGTGGCTTCATCGGCAACAACTCCCACGATCGGATTGTAGTTAGAAGTGAAGTCCCCAATAAAGACCAGTTGGACGCTCGCGTCTGCCCCTTGAAAAGGGCCCCTGCCAAAAAGGGGCAGAATCGGTGGTGGTTTTCCATCCTCACAGGCCACCATTCTGACTAGCTGCTTCAGCAGTCTAAACATGCTTAGACTCCGCAATTAAGGGTTATCGTAGGTGGGTGTAGACGTGCATAGTAGGTCTTTCCCTGATGCACGATTGTCCCTGCGGTAGTACCAGCCCACACTGTGCTGTTTTTATTCTTGCAGGGAAACGCCACATTTTGCTGGTAGAGAGTGCGTTCTTGCCTATTTGAGCTGGAGGTGGTGCTCCCCGCTTTTAACCACCAAATAGCGGATTTATAACGCCAATCGGTATCGTGGCCAATACTTTCTACAATGACACTAGAAGTTGTTCTGGTGATATTAGAGAGTCGAAAATGGGAGGGCGGGGAAGCCCGGGCAAGAGGCAGGCGTGAAACCCATGGTAAAGCAGTAAAAGTTGCAAAAAGTTGTTTATGGTATGTGAATTTCACGGGGTACTCCTTTGAGTGGCTTGGTCAACCGTCTTTGGATGAACTTGGGGATCAAAAGGATTATTTAGTTCTTAACGTACTGATTCGCCCTGTACGCGGCAAGAATTATTGATGATATCGATTCAATAATTTTTTCAATGGGGGTGTGCATTCATCAGGAAGGGGTATTTCATATGTGAGTAACTGTGTTGGTTGTTCTGATAAGAGTTACAGGTTGCTTAACTTTCAATAGTTGCTGTCCAGTCTGTCTGGTCGGCTAATAACCTCTACTTCTGTAGATGCTCAATATAATTACATCGCTAGTCACTCGGTTCTCATCGCCCAAGAGCTTGCACTAACAACCAAGAGGGTGAGCTGCATCTCATTGCATAATGGTCTTTCAGTAAGGCACGTTTTTGCAGGGGAAACCTGTGTAAACTTGCGGTTCATTACATACACCACATACTGACAAGAAGGGGAGGGATAACCGTGGCACATTCTCACGCAGACCAAGCCTCAAACGGCCAACTCAGCCGCTCACTCTCACACGGCCAACTGACCATGATCGCCCTGGGCCTGGCCGTAGGTACAGGCCTCTTTCTAGGCTCCGGCCCAGCCATAGCTATCGCTGGGCCCGCCGTCATCATCTCCTACGCTATCGGCTCGCTCATAGCCGCTATCATCGGCGCCTGCGCCGGAGAAATGGCGGTGCGTTACCCCGTGCGCGGTGGCTTCGGTACCATCGCCGGTAAATTCCTGGGCCCCTACGCCGGCTACCTAACCCGCTGGGCCTACTGGATGACCACCGTCACCCTGGCCGGCGCGGAAGTCGTTGCCGTAGGCAAATACATGGCCTACTGGTACCCCCAAGCCCCCCTCTGGATCTGGGTGCTCATCGCCGGTGGCGCTATCTTTGCCCTCAACCTGACCAGCGTCAAATCCTTTGGTGTCGTGGAATTCTTCCTCTCCTCCATCAAAGTCACTGCCGTGATCCTCTTCATCATCTTTGGCCTAGCCCTGGTCTTCTTTGGACTGCCAGGCCAAGAGGCCGTAGGCACCGCCAACCTGACCAATGATGGCGGCTTCATCCCCAACGGCCCGGCCTCCATCTGGCTAGCCCTGGCCATAGTCATGTTCTCCTTCGGCGGTATTGAACTGATCTCCATCTCCGCGGCAGAAGCCAAAGACCCGGTCCGCTCAGTCCGCTCATCAGCTAAGGCCATGATGTGGCGACTAGCCACTTTCTACGTGCTCTCCCTCCTGGTGATCGTGGCAATCATCCCCTGGCGGAACGCATCTGAGCTCGGCAAAGAAATTGAGGGCTCCCCCTTTGTAACCGTCTTTAGCGAACTAGGTATCCCCTATGTTGGTGGTATCACCAACTTCATCCTGCTCACCGCAGCGCTTTCTGGTGCTAATGCAGCCCTCTACGCTGCCACCCGGTTACTGCACTCCCTGGGGCACGAAGGCATGGCCCCACGAGTTCTAGCCCGAACCAGCGGCCAGGGCAGCCCCGTTCTAGCCCTCACAGCCTCATCCGCTGGGGCCGTGGTAGCTATGATTATGGCGATTTCCGGTGTCGGTAACATCTTCGGTTACATGATGGCCCTGGTGACTGTCAGTGTTCTCGTTGTATGGTCTATGATCTTGCTCTCCTACATTGCCTATAAGAAGAGCGAAAAAGACCCAGCCCCCTTCCAGGTCTTTGGTGGGGCCGCCACCGCAGCCCTGGGACTCACCGGCATCGTCGCCACCTTCATCGCCATGTTCTTTGTCGATAAATCCATGTTGACCTCCGTCCTGGTGGGCCTCTCCTTCTTCGCCCTTGTCACCCTCACCTACTTTGCCGGGGTCAAGAAGAACGTCCGCTCCTCAGACGATGCCTTTGAGGATGCACGGGCCGTTACTACCCAGCTACCGGTGACCGAGAAACGCCCCTAGTTCCCTCCATAGTCACATAAGATATGAGGACGCTGGTTCTAGCCCCGACCCCAGGTTGGGAGCTAGAACCAGCGTTCTGCCGTAGAATCACATCAATAGACACACAAGCTCTAACAGGGATAGGTCCATTTACTGTGGCACAGCAAGCCGACGCGGGTAAGACACACAACCTCAAACGTTCACTAACTCACCACCAAATGACCATGATTGTGCTGGGCTCTGCCCTGGGCACCGGTCTTTTTCTGGGATCCAGTGGAGCTATCAGCCTGGCCGGGCCCGCCGTTATCCTGGCCTACGCCATCGGCTCACTGGTGGCCGCCATTATCGCCGCCGCCACCGGTGAAATGGCGGTGCGTTACCCCGTGCGTGGCGGCTTCGGCTCCATTGCTGGGCGCTACCTGGGCTCTTACGCGGGCTACCTAACCCGTTGGGCCTACTGGACGGTTACCGCCGTCATTACCGGTATTGAGCTGGTCGCTGTGGGCACCTACCTCCAGTACTGGTGGCCTGCCCTGCCCCTGTGGGCGGGGGTCGCCTTCTTCGGGCTGGTCATTATCGCCCTGAATGTGCGCAGCGTGCGCTACTTTGGCACCATGGAGTTTTTCCTCTCCTCCATCAAGGTCATTGCCCTGCTCCTCTTCGTCCTGATAGGTCTAGCCCTCATCTTTGTCGGCGCCCCTAACCACCCCGCAACTGGTATAGCTAACCTGACCAATGACGGCGGGTTTATGCCTACTGGCTTCCACGGTATATGGCTGTCCCTGGCAGTTGTGATGTTCTCTTTCGGCGGCATCGAGATGCTCTCTATCTCCGCGGCAGAGGCCAAAGACCCGGTTCGCTCGGTGCGGGCCTCCACCAAGGCCAATATCTGGCGGCTTTCCACCATCTATGTGATCTCACTTTTTATCGTGGTATCGATTATTCCCTGGCAATCAGCGGCCCAACTGGACGGTTCGGTAGAAGCCTCACCCTTTGTGCTGGTCTTCTCCGAAATCGGGGTACCCGCAATTGCCAGTATCACTAACTTCGTGATTCTAGTGGCCGCGCTCTCTGCCGCTAACGCCAACCTCTACGCGGGCACCCGCCTGCTTCACTCACTGGCCACTGAAAAGATGGCGCCCCGCCAGCTGGCCAGAGTGAGCGCCCAGGGTATTCCCGTTCCCGCCATGTGGGCCTCAACCTCCGGGGTGCTCCTGGCAATCCTGCTTGCGGTCTTCCAGCCGGGGCAGGCCTTTGGCCTGATGATGACGCTGACCATGGTCTGCGCCCTGACCGTATGGGTACTGATTCTTCTGGCCTACATTGCCTTCAAGGGCGTTGAGGGTAACTCCTCAGCCTTCCGCATGTGGGGCGGCAGGGTCACTGCCGGGGCCGGTATCTTGCTCCTGCTCGCCATCTGGGCGGCCCTCTTTGCCCGCACCGGAAACGCAGCACCTGCAAGCATCGGTGTTACCTATTTCTTCATCCTGACCATGGTTTACTTTGGCGTGGTTAAGCGCGTTCACACCGGCTTTGAAGATGCCTTTGCCGAAGCGGATGCCGCCGTGGCAGCAAATTCCCAGGACTAAGACCGCCCAGAGACTAACCGGTTGCTGTCGGGTGCCCCACTGATGCTCACCGGTTCCCTAAGAAGATAGGTGACTCCTCAAGGCAGTGACCGGTAGCGGGGCAGGTTTTTTACCGTGACCTGGGTACAGTAAAAGGTATGAGCACTACCTACACTTTTGAGATTCCGCTCCGCTGGGGAGACATGGATGCCTACGGGCACGTCAACAATGTGACTATCGTGCAGATCCTTGAGGAAGCCCGTGTGGCTCTCTTGGGGTGCCCGCCCTCATCGGGGCAAGCGGGAAATCATCAACCGGTGCTACCGCTCTTTGCTGACTTACCCGAGGGTACCCAGGCCCTGGTAGCTGAGAACCACATCAAGTACCGCAGCCCCCTGGCTTACCGGGGCATGCCCGTGACCGCCAAGGTACACGTCAGTAAGGTCAGCCCGGCCTCCTTTACCCTGGCCTACGAGCTTTACGACCCTCTAGAGGGCACCCACTGCGTTTCTGCCACCACTACTTTAGCTTTCTACAGCACAGCCACCGGCTCACTCATGCGGCTGAGCGCCGAACAGCGCCAAAAGCTGACGGCCTGACCGGGTGCCTCCAACCGGGCATATCCGCGCATAAAATGAGGGGGAATGCGCCCAAGGCTGTATAAAATCTACTGCCTTGGGTACATTCCCCTTACACTCGCTTGCTCTGGAACCTAGCGGGCGGCCAGCAGAGCGGCTAGAGACTCAAAGGAACCCTTCCAGGAGTCCAGGGTCTGCTGGTGCACGCCCTGGGGGAGGGGCCCCTGGGTGAGCTTGAGGATAGTTCCTTGGCCCACGCCGTCTTCGGTCACAGCGGTACCCGCCTCAAACTCAAGACGCAGACCGATGAGAGTGTCGCTGGGTTGACCCTGGGGAGTCGGTAGAGCTTCGCGGTACTCCAGCAGATGCGGCTCCTGCATAGTAATAAAACGCATGTACATAGGAGCCTGGAAAGTCTTCTGCTGGCGGTGGCGCATGACGAACTGCTTACGCCCGCCAATGACCGGCTCCAGGGTCAGGGTGCTGGGAATAATTTTCCAGTCCTTGGGGCCAAACCAGCGCACAAACAGAGCCGGATTGGTGAAGGCCTCGTAGAGCTGTTCGGGGCTGGCGGCAAACTCGTGCCGGTAGGTAATGGTTTCCTCAGGTGTGAGGTCTTCGAGCGTGAAATCCTGCATGGTTAGCCCTCCTGCTTGGCCTTGGTCTCTGTGGCATTGTGTTCGTCAGCTTGCGCGGCAAGAGCGGCCTGTGCCGCGCGGCGGGCCTCGGCCTCTGCCTTGGCTTTCATATTGGCTTCCCAACGGGCCTGAGCCGCGGCAGCTTTCTTAGCCTCTCGCTCAGCCCTAAGCGCCCGCGCGGCCTCCTGCTCTACCTGCTGGGCCACTTTCTTGGCGTAATACCGGCCCAGGAAGTGATCTCGATAGTCAAAGTAGCTACCGTCGTCGATAGCCTTGCGGGCATCATCGACCATCTTGACGATAAACCGCTCGTTGTGAATGGAAGCTAGCGTGGCTGAAAGACGCTCGTCAGCCTTAAAGAGGTGGTGCAGGTAGGCCCTGGTGTAGTGGGTACAGGTGTAGCAGTCACAGCCCTCAAAGATGGGGTTGAAGTCCATCTTGAAGCGGGCATTGGTCAGGTTAAAGCGACCATTGGGGGTGTAGACGGCGGCGTTGCGGGCAACGCGGGTGGGTGAGACACAGTCGAAGGTATCTACCCCGTTCTCGATACCCACAAAAATATCGTCCGGTTCTGAGATACCTAGCAGGTGGCGGGGCTTATTTTCGGGAAGTTCCTCGGTGCACCAGCGCACAATGGTGCCCAGGTTTTCTTTTTCCAGGGCGCCGCCCAAGCCGAAACCGTCAAAGGGCATGGCCCCCAAATCGCGGCAGGCCTTGCGGCGTAGATCCTCGTATTGGGCGCCCTGAATGACCCCAAAGAGAGCCTGGTAGGGCTTGCCCACCCGCTCAGCGGTCAGTCGCTGGTGCTCAGCAATACAGCGCAGAGCCCACAGCCGTGTGCGTTCCAGGGCCTCTTCCTGGTAGGCACGAGAATTGTAAAGCGTGGTCAACTCGTCGAAAGCGAACATAATATCAGCACCAATCTTGTGCTGAACCTGCATGGATACCTCGGGGGTAAAACGGTGCATATCCCCGTTGATGTGGGACTTGAAGTTAACTCCGTTATCGTCCACATGGGCCATGCGTTCTTTGCCGGCGGCTACGTCGTCATCACCGATGGGCCGCCCATCGGCACCCACAGCACCGGCGACCGTGCCCATATCGATGACTTTCTTAAAGCCAGAGCCCAAGCTCATGACCTGAAAACCGCCGGAGTCGGTTAAAGTAGGGCCGTCCCAGTTCATGAACTTGCCCAGACCGCCTGCGGCGTCGAGCACATCGGGGCCGGGCTGGAGATAGAGATGGTAGGCATTAGCCAGCAGGGCCTGGGAGCCGAGCTCTTTCATGGCTTCGGGCAAGACTGCTTTGACGGTTGCCTTGGTGCCCACGGGCGTAAAGGCGGGGGTGGCAATGTCGCCGTGAGGCGTGTGAATGATGCCGGTGCGCCCCTGGAAGTCCCCACCGTTTGCGGTGCGGTGGGCAGCGGAGGGGGCGGCTGTTTCGGTCAGGCGGTTACCCAGCTCAAAGGAGAAGCCGGGATCAGAAAATTCGGTATTGAGCACAAGCCCTAGTCTACTAGAGCCTTTCCACAGCCTGGAGTGGGCGGGCTTGCGCCCGGTTGAGAAAGCCAGTCCAAAAAGTCATGAGACCAGCCTAGCCAATGGGCTCATCGGGTCGGAAACCCTCCTGCCTCTTGCACCCCCGGGGGCAGAGCAGTATGGACCAACCGCTAGTTCTTGTTATTAAGCCACCAGATGCTACCTGAAAGAGCCGTAGCAAAAGCGGTCCAGCCCGCGTAGGGGGCCAGAAGGGCACCAGCAGGTTTACTGATCCGGGCAGTCCGCCGCACCAGATCAGCAGAACTAAGGGCCAAGACACCTGCGTGCGCAGTTGCTAAACCTAAACGGTGCGACCGGAAGAATGTATAGCTCCAGGAAGCATTGAGCGCCAGATTGGTTGCCAAGGCTGCTGAGTAGCGCCCTGCCTCTTCAGTGTTACCGTCTTGCTTTAAACGGGCCAGGGTGTAGCCACTGGTCCCAGCTATGCAGGCGTAGAGCGATGTCCAGGCAAGCGGAAAAACCCAGTTGGGCGGGTTCCAGGCTGGTTTAGTGAGGTTCTTGTAGTAGCTACTGTCGGGATCTGAGGCTAGCGAACCAGCAACCGCACAGGCACAGGTAGCTGAAGTTGTCAGAAGGTAGGGTGAAAGCCGAGCCATGGGCTACTCCTTTGAATCTAGTCTGAGGCAAAAACTCTTTGTGCTGCTTCTATGATAGTCCAGGCCTGAATCTGGGTGGAAAGATCCACCGGCTGACCTGGCTTGAGAAGATCGGAGATATGGCGTTCAACATGGGGGGAGAAAAGCGCAACGGCCTGCCCACGAATCTCGTTGGGGTCAATGCCCGGCTCGCTCATGGGCAGATCGGGGTCAAACTCGCGCCGGCCGTCCCACAAGACCTCAGCGGTTGCCAGAACAAGCCCCCGCGCTGTGGCGCGGGTAGCCTTGGGCAGGGCGCTATGCAGAGCCACATCGGCTAGGTAGCGCACGAGGATCCCGGTAAAGAGTCCGCCGTCACCACCACCCTGGGTGCGGAGTAGGCGCAGGCTCTCGGTGCTGGAAACCTCAAAATCAAGGCCGAAAGTACGGTCAACAGAGTCAACCAGCTCGGCGATATGGGTGACCGGGTCAAGAACTAGCCGGTCTGTAGCCCCGGCATCGAGTAAGGCCAGATAAGCGCCCAAAACCGGGCCCTGGTTGTAGGTGTAGAGACCTCGCTCAACCGAGGAGATGCCTGCCTGTTCACCGCTACCGGTAACTTTGACACCGTCCAGGTAAAGACCGCTTTCGGGGTCCAAAAGGTGAGCTTGCAACCAGTTCAGCAAATCTGCGGCTTCCTTGTACCGGTGAGCGCGGGCAAAGGCCAGCGCTATAGGAGCGGTAGCAGGGGTGTTCTTAAAGTCGTGATCCTTAGACCAAAAAGCCCCACCGCCCACCTCAGCGGTGCAGGCTGAGGTCAGCTCCCGGTAGAGGCGTTGACCAGCGTCCTGAGCAGCGCTGTCACCGTCACCCTCCACCGCCAGAGCTAGCCGGTTGAGACGCTCACAGGCCAAGGTCAGCCAGGCCATGTCATCATAGAAGTCATTGGGGTAGGAGCCGTAGTTGCGTACCTGGATACCGCGTAGAAGAGCCCGGGCCTGTTTGAGAGCCTCCTGGGCTTCGTCTCCTTGCCCCGCGGCCTGCTGGCGGAAACCGGTATCTACCAGCGCATCCATGAGGTGGGCCTGCCACCAGTAGTGCCATTCCCTTGCCCGCTGGCGGCGGGGGCGGGTATCGGGGTGGGCTACGCGCCCAATGAGCGTTCCGGGGAGCGCCGCAGCCTTGGACCCAAAGAGTCGGAGTATAGAGTGGCGTGCGGTGTCTGCTCGGTTGGCCAGGGTCAAACAGTGCTCGGCGGCCAGGGTATTGAGCTGGTCAGGGGAGGTGTTTGAGTGTCTGGGGCACATAGTTGCCTTTCGCGGGAGGCTGGGGCGAATTGATGGTACTGTCTGTTAGTTTACCCACCGGTAGGTGCATGTAAGCAAGGGCAAGTACCTCATGCGGGTCTTTGGCGGGCGGTTTTTCCGGCGGCCATTCATGGTGGTGTGCAACCGGGGTTCTTTTCTGTGGGTGAGCCTGGTTGAGGCGGTCCGTCTTCTCATGTGTGCTAAACCTTCATGGGTGGGTTCTTTGAACGCACATGTGAAGGTTTGGGCCACAGCACGGGCTTAGGGAGCCCCGCTGGGGCCTGGGGCTAAGGTCAGCTGCCTCTGGCTCTCCACCAGCACCGCCTGGCCGGTTACGGGGTGGGAGAAGCTCAGCGACCGGGCCAGAAGCTGGAGGGGCAGGGCTGGCTCGTCCTCAGCGATAGGGAGGACCTCGGGGTAAACAACGTCCCCCAGAATCGGTGCCCCCGTTGCCGCAAGGTGCACACGCAGCTGGTGGGTCTTGCCGGTGTGGGGCTCCAAAAGATAGCGGGTTAGGCGTCTGCCCGGTGCCGGTAGCGGCAAAGCTGGATTAGCTGTGGAGGCGTCGGGTAAAAGGCCCGGTGCAAGCTCGAAGGTCTCTAGACAGGTGATGCGGGACTGGGCATTCTGCCCAGAAAAACCGGCACCAGAGCGCCGCCGCTCCCTCAACTGAGCCTTGGTTTCAAGGGGCAGGGCCGGGGCGTCACCAGCTAAAAACTCTATATCGGTTTGGGCTACCTGCAAGGAGCCGTGGGCGTTCTCAATCCGCGAGCGAACCGTCAGACTTTCCCCCGGGGCCAGCTCTGTGCCCCCGGTGCTCAGCGGTGCTGCGATGGCCTCATAGGTTTTGGTGGGTTCACGCCGCTGGAACATGGTTTGGAAAGGGGCCCGGGCCTCTGGCACTTTGGCAAAGAGAACCACTCCGGCGGTGGCTCGGTCCAGGCGGTGGATGGGTATGAGGGCTGGGTTGCGCTCGCGTACCCGCAGTTGGGTCAGGGCCGTGTGCGCGACAAAGGAGCCGTTGGGTGTGGTGGGCAGAAAGTGGGGTTTATCGATAGCCAGCACCCACTCGTCCTCATAGAGCACAGGCATGTCGAAGGGGACGGGCTTTTCTTGGCCTAGCTCCCGGTAGTACCAGATTTTCTGGCCGGTCAGTGGTGCGGTGGGGGCTACCGGGTTGCCCTGAGCGTCCCTCACTTCCTCGCGCTCAAAACGGCTGGCAAAAAGCTCGTACTGGTGGGGGTAGAAACGGGCCACCAGGTAGTCCAAGACGGTGCTGGTGCCTAGAACATTATCTGTGGGGTCGCTAGCATCGGGCAGGGTGAAGGAGACAGCATCGATGCCCTTGCGTTGGGGTAGGGGCTGGGGCGTGAGGTGGCGGTTGACTCGGCGCATGCCCCCTATTATTCCAGGAGCGTGAACCGGATGAGACCTTGCAAAATCTCTACCCAAAACTACGAAAGAATAAGAAGGAATAATAAAAGGATGAGGAAACAACCATAGGTCGCACCCCCTTTACTCCTACATTCGGTGTCACACCGCCGCTGTTGGTGGGTGTGGTCAGCTACTTGTTGATCTCGCTGAAGCTACCAAAGACGGTATTGGTTGAACCGGCACACACCTTACTCATGACCGGAGCCCCAAGGGCAGGTAAGACAGTTCTACTTAAGGCTTATAAGGATTTAGCTTTAGAGCGTGGTTGGGGGGCACTCCTCAGTAGGCGAATACCTATAGGTCCCGACTCATGAGCTATGAGCTAGCCTTGCCACGGGTATGTAGATTTTACTATTCCTTATGTGCGGGAGTACTTGCGTGAATATACCCCGCCAGTGATCGCCTGCCTTAGCTCAAAAGTATTTGGCAGCCGGGGCACCGGTAGCTCAGGCGGTCTATGTCCTCGGGACGGGCGATCAGGTGGCCGGGTGTATAGCGGCTAGCCCCCACGCCAGTATCTGAGAGGTCTTCTCCTACGATGGTTGCACCGCAGCGGTAGCAGGGGCGTCCTACCCGCCCGTAGCACCATAGGGGTTCGGTAGTGGTACGGGTGACCCGGTGGGGCCTGGCCCGGTTAGCATCAAGGAGCAGGTGGGCGATAGAGACGAGCCCGGCCAGGTCAGGGATTGCGCCGATCGGGGTGCTCGGGTCAATCCCGGCAAGAAAGAGGGTTTCAGCCCGGTAAATGGTGCCTATCCCCGCTAGGTTCCTTTGGTCGAGTAGGGCTGGCCCGATGGCGCGGTCGGGTTGGGCGGACAAGCGTGCTACAGCCTGAGATAGCGACCAGTCAGGCCCCAGAATATCCGGCCCCAGGTGGGAGAGCCTGCTTTGCTCTTGGCTGGTGGGGAAAACTTCCAGGACACCGAGGTTGAAGCCGACCGCCGTGATAGGCCTACTCCCCTCAAGAGGTGCTCCGTCGGGGTTTAAACGGGCGTTAGCCTGGATGATGGCGCGGGCTGCGGTTGCGGGTCGTTTCCAGGGGTCGGATCGGCCATCGAGTCCCGTTCCGTAAATGTGCCAGATACCTTCCATTTTGAGGTGCGAATGGACGGTAGTATCGCCGATGCGTAGCAGGATATTTTTGCCGCGTGCGAGCGCGCCGTGGATAGGTTGACCGCTGAGGTTGATGCCAGCAGATGAGGGAACTCGAAAGTCTGTCGTGTGGGCTATTCTGTGGGCAAGTGCGCGGTGGAGGGACCGGGCTTGCCTCCATACGGTGTCTCCCTCGGGCACGGTTTTACCTTTCTTGCTGTACCAAAATTTGCCTCATTCTACGGTAGCTACCACCGGTCTCACCCTCAGGGTCAGCTGACATGAAAGATAGAAAAACTGTAGAGTTGCAAGCCACAATAGAAAGCGGTGTATAGTTTTCTGTGTTCAAAGTCTCACAATCGATGCTTCGGGCATGTCCCCTTACCTTATGCAAAAGGGTGCACTCCTGCTATTTTGCTTGAGTCTACCCGCCCCCAGGCGGCCCCTACCGCCTGTCCCCTAGATGGAGGTCAAAGCGGTGTACCTACTTTTCATGCTTGTTCTGGCTATGATGCTGGTGATGTCACTCGGTGCTCTCTATGTGCACCTTATTCGTAGCGTACGAGAGTTTCGTGCAGGCTACCATGATTTCGACCAAAGACTGAGCATGTAGCTTAATGTACCTGTTTGCATAATGGCCTTCCTGACCCCCTAACAGCAGGGCCATTTTTTACGCCCTTTGAGCGGGTTCGGAGGTCCTGTGGTTTAGTAGTCTTTCCGCATACGGACACCGCGTGGGGTGGTGTAGAAGCCAGCTGCTAGAAGTGCTCGCCGGAGAGCCTGCACCGGGTGTTCAGCCGCGGAATCGGCGGCGCTAGCTGGCTGAGCCTTTGCCGCTGGAGTCAAAGGCTCGGGTGTGCTGAGTAGCTCAATACCACCGGCGCTTTCAATCACAATTTTGTCGGCTACGCCCAGGCGCACCAGCTGGCCTAGAAGCGGGGTCGCCACTTCAACAAGCACCGGGTCCTCGGTAAAGGGTAAGAGAGTTTTGCCGCCGCGTTCTAGGTAGAGCACCGGGGTGCCGTCTACCAGGACGAGGCAGGCACCGGCTTTACGCCCCGGCTTGTGTTTGAGCGGGGTGCGGTTAGCATCCCAGGGGGTGGGTGTAGGCCAGGGGAGGGCCGCCCCGTAAGGATTAGCCGGGTCGGTTGCCGCTAGGAGCGTGACAGCACGCTGAGTGGTCCGAACCGGTGAGTAGGTAGCCTCAGGGGCGGCGCTGTGCTTAATATGCTGAGCAGGCAGCGGATCTGAGGTGGCTCGGTCGGCCTGTCTTAGCCGATCTACCGTGGCAGAGGTTGAGAACTGGGCAGCTCCCAGCCCCTCAATAAAGTAGCCTCGGCGGGCTAGCCCCTTTTCTTCGGCGGCGGATAGCACCCGGTAGACCCCGGCAAAACCGCCGACCGTTCCCTCAACGGCAACGGCACCCCGTGTGAGTATTCCGTAGCGGTCCATGAGAAGTTCGGCTCGGGCTGCTGCGGCCACGGTCGGGTCAAGCGGTTCAGCATCAACTCGTGCCCAGCGCCCAGCGTTGATGGGGGCTACCTGGGCCGGTGCCTGGACAGTAGGCCCGATTCCTAAGCCCAGCCGGGAGGAGGACAGTCTGCTGGCCCCTCTACGCATACCCACGCCACGGGCACGGGGTGGTGGGCTAGCCACCTTATGAGCTGATGAGCCGCCGGCCAGGAGGGCGCGTACCGGTGCGTAGGTGTCACCGGTAACCAGGCCAGCCCATACCAGGTTCCAGAGGGCATCGGATGTCTCGCGGTCGCTGGGCGGCTGATTTCCCAGGGAAGCTGTGAGAGCCGCCAGTTGAGCCTGAATCTGGGTGAAGAACAGCCCACCGCTCAGGAGCGAATAGATCGTTTTTTCTAAGGGCCCCAGCGCAGCCAGGGCTTCTTGCCGCTCACCTTCATCGGGCAGGGTCAGGGGGGCGCTCTCTGCCAGGTGCAGGGCAACCCATCCGTCGTCCCCGGTAAGTTGGCCCGCCCCTGTCCACAGCACATCACCGGCACTCATGGCAGAATCCAACAGAGCCGGGGCGTAGTCGGTAATCCTGGCCCGCATAATGAGCGATTCCAGGGCTGATGCCGGTAGACGCACCCCCGCAAGCTGGTCAACCACCGTGAGCAGGCCGTCGTAGCCTGAGAGCATGGCGCTTGTATCCTGGCGGGCGACAATAGGCTGGGCCGGGACACCGAAGGTACCGGGTGCGGCGGTGGTTTCTGTGATTTGCCATGAGCCCACATGCTGCCAAGAAGGCAGGAACCTGGCGTAGGTTGTCGGTGGTACAGGCTCAACATCGGCTCTCAGGGCCGCCAGCGACCGCGAGCGCAGGGTGCGCAAAACCTGAGCATCTACCCATTCGGTACCGGCCAGGTAGCTGGGGTCATCAGAACCGGTGCGGGCACGGGCTAGCTCAGCCCGGAGTTCTTCGGGCAGGAACTCACCGGAGAGTACCCGCCGGTCAGCGGCCAGAGCCCGCAATGCGTTCTCGACCACGGAGATACCCAGAGCTAGCGCGTGGGCGGCCTGGGCGGTGGTGAAAGGTGCGTGGGTGCGGGCGTAGCGGGCTACCAGGTCAAGGAGGGGCTCTTTGACCGGTTCAAGGAAGGCCAGCGGCACCCCGATGGGCAGAGGCACGCCCAGGGCATCGCGCAGGCGACTGGAATCTTCCAGGGCGGCGTAGACCTTGCGCCCGTGCAAGCGGAAGCTTAGTGCCCGCCCGGCGGCTACCAGGGCCTCCAGGTGCTCCTGCGCCTGGCTTGGGGTGATTGTCGGATCGGGGGCAGCCTCATCAGGAGAAGCTCCCGGCAGACGGAGCCTAGCGGCTGCCTCTTCGGCGGTGAGAGGGCCTAAGAGCCGGAGCAGGTCGGCGGCGCCCTCCACTCCGTGCAGGCGGTAACCGGGGGCAAGGCGTTGTAAGCGGGCTTCGGTACTACGAATCACCCCGGCATCCAGAAGCTCCCGTAGCTCGTCTTTGCCTAAGAGCTCAGCGAGCAGAGCCGGGTCCAGCGCCAGCGCGGCGGCTTTGCGCTCAGCAAGAGGGGAGTCACCCTCGTAGAGGAACTGGGCAACGTAACCAAAGAGCAGGGTACGGGCGAAGGGCGAGGGCGTATCGGTCTCGATTTCTGAGACCTTGACCTGCTTGCTCTCAATCTGCCGGTGCAGGGCCAGGAGCTCGGGCAGGTCGTAGACATCTTGCAGGCACTCACGAGCGGTTTCGAGCAGGATTGGGAAAGCCGGGTACTTTCGGGCAACGTCGAGGAGTTGGGCGGCCCGCTGGCGCTGCTGCCACAGGGGTGTACGGCGGCCGGGGTCCTTGCGGGGCAGGAGTAGCGCCCTAGCGGCGTTCTCCCGGAAGCGGGAGGCAAAGAGCGCAGAATTCCCTACCCGCTCGGTGACTATATCCTCAAGCTCCTGAGGGTCAAAGAGGAAGAGCTCGGCACCCGGAGGCTCAGCTTCCATAGCGGGAATACGCAGCACAATACCGTCATCAGCGGCCATGGCCGATGCGTTCACACCGTAGCCTTCCTCGACCCGGGCACCTACAGCCAGCGCCCAGGGGGAGTGCACCGGCATACCTAGCGGGGAATGGAGAATAACCCGCCAGTCGCCCAGCTCATCACGGAAACGCTCAACTAGCAGGTGCTTATGGGAGGGCACACGACCGGTTGCCTGGGTCTGCTCACCGATATAGGCCAGCAGATTATCGGCGGCCCACTCATCAAGGCCCAGCGCCCCTACCTGCCGGTGGGCCTCTGCCCGGTCTTTGGCAAGGGTCCGCGCCAGATCGCCGGTGAAAGTGCCGAGTGCTCGCCCCAGCTCAGCCGGTCGCCCGGGAGAATCCCCGTGCCAGAAAGGCAGACGGCCCGGCACTCCGGGAGCCGGGGTAACGGTTACCCGGTCGTGACTAATATCTTCAATCCGCCAGGAGGAGGCACCCAGGGCGATAACATCCCCCGCACGGGATTCGTAGACCATTTCTTCATCGAGTTCACCCACTCGCTTAGGCGCCTTGGAATCCTCTGCCCCGGCGATATAGACGGGGAAAAGGCCCCGATCAGGGATTGTACCGCCGCTGGTGACTGCCAGCCGCTGAGCGCCGGGCCGTCCCTCAATAGTGCCCGCGCCGCGGTCCCAGATGATGCGAGGGCGCAGCTCGGCGAACTCATCGGAGGGGTAAAAGCCCGAGAGCAAATCGAGGGTGGCTTCAAAAGCCGCCCGGGGCAGGGTAGCAAAGGGCGCAGTAGCCCGGAGCGCCTCAAACCAGGCCTCCACGCTGATAGGCCCCAGAGCGCAGGCGGCAACGGTCTGTTGGGCCAGAATATCTAGGGGATTAGCCGGTATGGACAGCGGCTCAATCTTGCCTGCTAACATTCGCTGGACGGTGACGGTGGCGTTGAGTAGGTCGCCCCGGTGCTTGGGGTAGAGGTAGCCACGCGATACTTCGCCCACCTGGTGCCCGGCACGGCCCACCCGTTGAAGCCCGGACGCTACTGAGTGGGGAGCCTCCACCTGGATTACCAGATCAACCTGCCCCATATCAATGCCCAGCTCGAGCGAACTGGTAGCCACCACACAGCGGAGCTGGCCCGATTTCAGGGACTCTTCAATGAGGGTGCGTTGGTCCTTAGAGACGGAACCGTGGTGGGCACGCGCCAGCAGGGGTGGGGCACCTGAGGCGCTCGCCGAGGCCCCCATTATCTGGGCCGGTGAGCTTGTGCCCCTAGTAGGAGTAGCGCGTAAAGGGAGTTTAGGGTCATCTGTTTCTAGCTGCGCGGGGTTGGCCTGAGCCAGCTGTTGGGCCAGGATATCGGCTACGGTGCGCGGTTCGGTGCTCCCGCTGGGCCCGGTTACCGTCAAAGGCTCGCCGGTAGGGCTAAGGTCTTGGCGGGCCTGGCACCGTTGCAGGTAGATTTCGTTCAGCCGTGCTGTTAGCTTCTCTGCCAGGCCACGGGAGTTAGCAAACACGATGGTGGAGCGGTTGGCCTCTACTAGGTCAACAATACGCTCTTCAACATGGGGCCAGATAGAAGCCTGGTAGCCGGATGCCGGTGAGGGCGGGGTGGAATCGTCGGAGCCCTCTACCTGTTCTGCGGCCCCCGCTTCTTCAGCTATTTCTTGGATGGTCAGTTCGATGGGCTGGCGCGGGTGCCTAGGGGCGCTCTGCTCGCCCGGGTAGGTTCCTACCGCCTCCCAGAGAGCCTGATGGGGGCCGTTCTCACTCACGGTGGGCAGAGGCTGGTCAAAGTAGCTGTCTCTTGCTTTAGCCGGGGTTTCTTCCTCCGGTTCCGGGGAACCTAGGGCGGGGCCCGCCAGTGGGCGGACGCCCAGAGCATCAGCCAAGGTGAGGTCTTGGGGCAGGGTTGCTGCGGTATCGACCTGCTCGGGGCGGAGCAGACCCTCATCGGCTAGGGAGTCAGCTAGCGCCAGCCCATCATTGAACTCGGTAGCTGAGTTTTTAGCGGCTTCGCGGGCACGATTTTTTGTGCTGCTGCCCTGATGCCAGGGTGTGCCAGCTGGCATCTCACCGTAAGCATTGGGGCCGCCCAGGGCTGTCATATCGGGCACGGGTACGGAGAGGGTGAGCTCCCACTGTTTTTCTGAGGGTGGTTGCACAACCTCCACCGGGACGGAGCCGCCCAGGAACCGGGCAACGGTTTCTACCGGTTCTACGGTGGCAGAGAGCCCCACGCGCTGGGCGGGGGATTCTAGGAGCTGGTCTAGTCTCTCTAGGGTTACCGCTAGGTGGGCACCGCGTTTTGTTCCTGCTACCGCGTGTACCTCGTCAATGATGACGGTGTGAACCGAGGTGAGCGTGGAGCGGGCCTTAGAGGTCAGCATCAGAAAGAGGGATTCCGGTGTGGTAATCAGAATATCCGGTGGGTTGCTGATGAGCTGGCGGCGTTCTTTGGCGGGGGTGTCCCCGCTGCGTACCCCCACGCGAACCTGGGGAGGTTCCATCTTGAGGGAACGGGCGGTCTGGGCTATACCGATGAGTGGGGAACGCA
The DNA here is from genome assembly GCF_048512965.1 of Rothia sp. P5764. Classification (NCBI taxonomy): domain Bacteria; kingdom Bacillati; phylum Actinomycetota; class Actinomycetes; order Micrococcales; family Micrococcaceae; genus Rothia; species Rothia sp. P5764. The sequence goes on from NZ_JBLXXQ010000005.1 coordinate 161,333, forward strand.
GGTTACGTTCGACGTCCACACCCAGGGCTTTGAGCGGTGAAATGTAGAGGACCTTGGTCCCGCTCACGCTGGGTTCCCGACTTGTTGTGTCATCGGATGCGGCGGTGTGATCAAAGTGCAGGCGGTCTAGCGCCCACAGGAAAGCTGAGAGCGTTTTACCGGAACCGGTGGGGGCCACAATTAGGGCATGCCGGCCGGCGCTGATAGCCGCCCAGGCACCGGCCTGGGCGGCAGTGGGGGCTGTGAAAGCCCCCTCAAACCAGCGACGGGTTGGCTCCGAGAAAAACCTCAGAGCCCGGCAAGTGTCCTCAGAAGCCATAGCCCTCTTAGCCTGTAGAAACCGCTTAGGGCGCGGCACCTACAGCACCCACCGTGAGCTGGGTGATGTCCGTATTGGAGCAGGCTTCGGACGCAAAGTTGAGCACGAGTGCCTGGGACGCTCCGGGGGCCTGGATGGAGTAGCCGGTCGCCGCGACGCTCTGGCAACGACCCGCGTAGAGTCCGGCGCGTGTTTCACGCAGGATGGCGGTGAGAGACTCACCGGTGGCTAGTACCCCTCCTGAGGATGACAAGTCGGTGGCATTTGCGGCGCTTGCACCAATTTGTTGGCCAGCAGAATTCACGTAGTGAACGGCGGGGTAGCCGCCGATAGAGCAGGGGGCGGAGCCGGTGTTAGTGAAGGTGAGGTTGATATATCGTGAGCCTGCGGCACCTCCACCGGGGGCTACGGCCGCCTCAATGTAGAGCTGGTCGTAGTCGCATACGGCAACGCCTGCCATAGAGCTGGGAGCCTGCCCTGCGGCCCCTGTTGGCTGATCAGCAGGGCTGGGAGTGGGGCTGGGTTCAACAGTGATAACGGTTCCCGTAGGGACGGGTTCGGGGCTATCTGAGACGCTGGGTGTCGGGGCCGCGGCTGTCTGAGTTGGGGAGCTCGTTGCTGTGGGGCTTGGGCTGGCGGAGGTTGCTGTTTGGGAAGTCGCCACCGCGGAGGCACTGGTGCCTTCCGAAGTCTCTGCTGGTTGGCTCGGCTTATTGGAGCCACAACCGGTAAGGGCCAGCAGGAGGCTCAGGGCAGCAAGGGGGATAAGGGGTTTGGGGGTTTTCATGCCATTTACATTCCTGGTTGCAGGGTAACGTGTGCCCCGTCCATTCCTTGGGAGTATTCCGTCTGGCAGCTGAGGCGAGAGCACTCGTTGGCGATGTCATCGATCATATCGAGCAGGTCTTCTTCGGCTTCTTCGCGTTCGCCCGATGCGGCAAAGTGCTCGGGATCGATAAAGGCGTGACAGGTGGCGCATGAGGCATTGCCGCCGCAGGTAGCAAGTACCGGGAAGCCGGCTGCTAGGACAGCGTCGAGCATGCTCTGGTGGGGCTCCCAGGTCACGTCTTTGGTGGTACCGTTTTCATCGGTGACCGTGATGTTTACGCTCATATCTTCTCCTGTGCTGATGCGGCAGTGAGGCCGTCTGGCCTTCTTGTCTTCCCCTATTTTATGGGATAGGCAAGAGCAAGCCCGTTTTTGTGGTGAAAACTACCCCACGGTCATGGGGTTCTGCGGCCTCTTGATGTAACCGCAATAAAAAAACCGGCCCCACAAGGAGGCCGGTTTCTGGTGTGCGCCCGAAGGGATTCGAACCCCCAACCTTCTGATCCGTAGTCAGATGCTCTATCCGTTGAGCTACAGGCGCATTGTGCCTTGGCTGACTATCTCTAGCCCGTCTTGGCAACAGGTAATACTCTACGCAGGTTTTTGGAGGTGTGCAAATCGAAAGTGCGTGACACTGCTCTCACTTATGGTGGGTGCCCTGTCTGCTCAGTTTGGTCTCAGCTTGGTTAAGGCCACCGGGGGCGCTCCGGGGCTGATGTGGCTGTATTGTGTCATGCCCAAATGATTTTTAGGTTTTGCTACGGGGGTGTGAGGAAGATCGGAGCGAAATATTTGTACTAATTCTGACAAAAGACCTATATCTGGGTAGGCTAGACGTACACGATGAAGTGAAAGTGCACCGCACAACGCGTTTATTCATTGCTAATGAGTGGCGCGTTTTTCTGTTTTCGCTCTGCCGGCGGCACAGAAAATGGGTGGGCACCTGCTTCCGGTACAGAGAGGTACCGGGGGAACCGATACATAAGGGGAAGCGTCAGTGACTGACATTTCAATCGACAATTTAATTGCACAGGCTCCTACCAACTATGAGGAATTACTTGCTTGGGTCGCTGAGGTTGCTCAGCTTACCCAGCCCCATGATATTTACTGGGCTGATGGCTCACAGGAAGAATACGACCGGCTGGCCGCTGAACTGGTTGAGGCCGGTACCCTCCGCAAGCTCAGTGATCATGAGTTCCCTAACTCTTACGTTGCTTTTTCGGATCCCGATGATGTGGCCCGTGTTGAAGAGCGTACCTTTATCTGCTCACAGACCCAGGATGGTGCTGGGCCGACCAACAACTGGCAGGACCCAGCTCAGATGCGAGCGACTCTGACCGATCTCTTTAAGGGTTCCATGCGGGGCCGTACCATGTACGTGATTCCCTTTGTGATGGGTTCACTCGATGCGACCACTCCTAAGTTCGGTGTCGAAATTACCGACTCTGCCTACGTGGTTGTTTCTATGCGGATTATGGCCACTATCGGTTCTGATGTTCTTGCCAAGATGTCCGAGACCAAGGCTTTCTTTGTGAAGGCACTGCATTCGGTGGGCGCTCCGCTTGAACCCGGCCAGCAGGATGTTCCCTGGCCCTGTAACCCCGAGAAGTACATTGTGCAGTTCCCCGAAGACCGTGAAATCTGGTCCTATGGGTCCGGTTACGGTGGTAATGCCCTGCTGGGTAAGAAGTGCTACGCACTCCGTATCGCTTCAGCAATTGGCCGCGATGAAGGTTGGATGGCAGAGCACATGCTGGTGCTCAAAGTAACCAACCCTGAGGGGCGTAGCAAGTTCATATCCGCGGCCTTCCCCTCAGCCTGCGGTAAGACCAACTTTGCCATGATGGATCCCACCATTGAAGGCTGGAAAACCGAGATGGTTGGCGATGACATCGCCTGGATCGAGTTCCGCGATGGCAGGCCCTACGTGGTGAACCCCGAGGCAGGCCTGTTTGGTGTCGCCCCCGGCACCGGCTGGTCCACCAACCCCAATGCAATGCGCGCAATTGCTCGGGGTAACACCATCTTCACCAATGTTGCCCTCACCGATGACAACTCTGTGTGGTGGGAGGGTAAGACCGATGAGGTCCCCGAACATCTGATTGACTGGCAGGGCAAGGACTGGACCCCTGATTCAGGGCGTCCGGCGGCTCACCCCAACTCACGTTTCTGCACCCCCATCGCCCAGGCTGACACTCTGGCCGAAGAATACTATGCACCCGATGGTGTACCGCTGTCAGCCATGATTTTTGGTGGCCGCCGCAAGACCACTATCCCGCTAGTTTCCGAGGCCACAAGCTGGGAGCAGGGTGTCTTCCGTGGCGTGACCCTCTCTTCAGAAACCACCGCCGCCGCCAAGGGCCAGGTGGGCCTTGTGCGCCGTGACCCCATGGCTATGCTTCCCTTCATTGGCTACAACGCCGGCGACTATATCCAGCACTGGATTGATCTGGGTAAGAAGCACGGCCAAGAGAACATGCCCAAGATCTACTACGTCAACTGGTTCCGCCGCACCCCCGATGGCGGGTTCGCCTGGCCCGGATTTGGTGAGAACAGCCGCGTGGTCAAGTGGATTTTCGACCGTTTGGACGGCACCGCTGGTGGCCAGGAAACCTTCTTGGGCCTTGTCCCGACACCAGCGGACCTGGACCTGACCGGTCTTGAATTGAGTGAGGAAGAGCTAACCGCTGCTCTTACCGTTAGCCGCGAAGAATGGGAAGAAGAACTGCCCGGTATTGACGAATGGCTGGCATTCTTAGGGGATAGAGTCCCCGCCGAAGTGCACGCTCAGCGCCAGGCCCTAGCTACTGAGCTAGGCAAGTAACCCCCCGCGGTTTCATATGTGAGCCCTTGAATTGATAAGGGTGTAGCTCATCTCAAAGTAGCCCGCAAGAGCCTAGCTCTTCCGGGCTACTTTTCTTTGTGCAGGATTAACACCTAGATGCCCCTAAATTGGGGGAGGAAGCTACCTTATATATTCTGTAGAATGCTATAAGAATGGCTGAAGACTGTACTGTATAGCCCTGTGCCCTCCCGAACAAAAACTGCCGGTTAGCCACCGGCGAGGTGAGTTGCGTAGCGGTGAGCGAGCTACTGCTTGCTTGTGTGGAAGGAATACAAGAGTGGGAAATTTGCTGAGCGTTAAAGAACTCACCAAGAACCACGAGCACCTCCGCGCCCTCAAGGGCGTTAACCTGGAGGTTGCCGCCGGTGAAATCGTAGGTCTTCTCGGCGAGAACGGCGCAGGCAAGTCGACGTTACTGTCCATCCTGGGGGGCTGGGACAGCCCCACAGGTGGCACCATTACCCTAGATGGTAAGAGCTACACCCCAAAGAATCCCGAAGAAGCCTTGGTGGCCGGTGTAGGCTCTATCCGCCAAAAATTTACTGTGGATTCTGAGCTGACCGTTGCCCAGGCAATCTTCCGCTCCACCCAGTATGCCGACGATGCTGAGGACGCTTTGGTAGCTCGCGCCCAAGAACTACTCTCCGAAATTGGTCTTGCTGTTGACCCCCGCGCCAAGATGGGAGATCTGGTGCGTGCAGAGCAGGCCCTGGTTGAAGTCGTCCGCATGGAGGCCGAAGAGACCCGCCTAGTCCTCATGGATGAAGTTGCCGCAACCTTCAACGACTTTGAAATCTACCAGCTTCATGAGGTGACCCGTAAGCTGGCAGCTGAGGGCCGCGCAATTATCTACATCACCCACCGTATCGATGAGATCCGCTCCCTGGCTCACCGTGCAGTGATTCTTTCTGAAGGCACCATTAGCACTGAAATTAACCCAGGTGCCATGACTACCGAGCAAATCGCCTTCAAGATGTTCAACCGCGAAATCGAGATGGGCGGTCGCCCCGATGACTTCGCTGGCCAAGACGCCAAGCTCATCGTCGAGAATCTCACCAGCTCCAAGGGCTCCCTAAATAAGGTGTCCTTCTCGGTTGACCGGGGTGAAATCTTTGGTCTGACAGGGCTACGCCGCTCCGGTATTAACGAGGTTGCTGCCGCCCTAGTCGGTGTTGACGAAACCGCCACTTTCGGCACTCTCAAAGTCAACGGGCAGGACGTCACCATTAGCTCACCCGGTGACTCTGCAGCACTCGGTATCGGCTACCTCTCCGATAACGATGACGAACTGGGCCTTGCCAACGAACGCTCTATTGCAAAGATCCTGATGGAAAGCGCAGGCCTTAAAGAACGACCCAAAGGCTTCTTGCACGAAGTATCCGCCTTACGGGAGGTCGCTGAACAGGTTCAGAAGCTCCGCATCAAAACCACTAACATCCAGGGCCAACTGGGTAAGCTCTCTGGCGGTGATCAGCAGAAAGTCGCCCTCGCCCAATGGATTACTACCGACTGTGAAATCCTGATTCTCAACCACCCTACTCGTGGCATTGATATGGGCTCTAAGAGTGAAATTTACAAGATGCTCATGGAGCTGACCGAAAAGGGGACCTCTATTATCCTCATTGGGTCAGACATGTCAGAACTTATCGGCCTGTGCCACCGCATTGCTGTGATGCGCTCCGGTGAAGTCGTTTCGGTCCAGCAGAATAAGGTAGCCACCGAAGACACCCTCATGGGCGAAGCCCTGGGGGAGGATCTGGTCTAGAGAGCTCGACCATAACTGAAAACAGGAGGGCTCCCGGCTCATCATAGCCGGGAGCCCTCCTGATTTAGGCTGGTGTGCCTTGGGGGATGAGGCCAGCTTACAAGGAAATCCTTGAAGCGATGGCATTGAGTTTGTGGCGTGCTAGAGCCAGGTTGGCAGTGTTGCGCTCAAGCACCAGGTAGACGAAAAGACCTGATGTTTCTGAAGTGTTAAGAACGTTGATCAGGTGGTACTGGGAGGAAAGAGTGATCATAATGTCCTCAATGTTCCCCTTGACATCAAGGTCAGCCATGGTCTTGAGCTTAGCCCGAACAACATTTGAGTTACCGGCAGCAGCTACCGTGAGGTCAAAACCAGGGGAACCACCAGCGGCAAGAGCCATACCCGATGAAATATCGACAAGAGCGGCACCGGTAGCGCCTTCAATGGAGAGCAATTCCTGAATGGAGGCATCAAGCTGTGACAAGATAATTCCTTTATCTATGTACCTGCCAGAAGAACACGACATCAATGGAGGAGTGCACCAGCAGGAGGCGGTATGGACGCAACCACCTACCCGCACCCTTGGCGTATGTGCGATGAAAAGGGTTGCGCCCTCGAGTTTTTACTTACCTATCATACTACTTTGCCACTCTCACACACCCCCAACATGTGCAGGAAACCCGGCTAAAGTAGAGTTCAAGCGCCAGAAGTCGGCTGATGACAGCCTGGCTTGAAACCTGAAAGCATATAGCTGAAACTTAAGGTTGAAGCAATAATCGCCCCATCACTATGTCTAAGGAGCTGGACCTTGTGCGCCTCACTGCCTTTTCAGATGTTTCCCTGCGCGTACTGATGCTACTTTCTGGGCTGGACGGTCACCAAATCTCAACCCAGAAAATTGCTGAGGGTGTAGGAACCCCCTATAACCACGTTGCCAAATCTGTAGCCTTCCTGGCAAATATGGGTCTGCTCGAATCAACCAGAGGCCGCACCGGCGGCATCCGCCTCTCCGAAAAAGGCGCTTGTGCAACCGTCGGGCAGGTCCTCCGTGCCACCGAGGGCGACATACCTATGGTCGAATGTGAAGGCGAAACACATACTTGCCCCATGCGTAATTCCTGCTCCTTGCGCGTAATCCTAGCTAACGCTCGTGAAGAGTTCTTCAAGATTCTCGATCCGGTCGTTATTTCTGAGCTACCCAACGAAGCCCAGATGGGCCCGGTTTTCCTTGAACTCGGACTTGGCCCCCTTGGCTCCGCCAGAAAAACCACGGCCGGTAGCTTAAACTAACAAAAGCACCGAGGCCGCTGTCGGTTTTAAAACCGGCAGCGGCCTTTCCAATCCCTAATACTGGTATGAAGTATGCTAAATTGAAAGTGGTTTATCAACAACCTGTCACTAAGGAGCACTCATGCTATCTGCCAAATCCCGCCCCATCATCGAGGCAACCCTCCCCGTCATCGCCGAACGCATCAACGACATCACCCCCGACTTCTACCGCCGCATGTTCGCCGCCCGCCCCGACCTCATGGACGGCATGTTCTCACGCTCATCCCAACTCGAAGGCACCCAGCCCAAAGCACTAGCAGGCTCCATCGCAGTCTTCGCCTCCTACATCCTGGCCAACCCCGACAGCTACCCCGACGAAGTCCTCTCTCGCGTAGCCCACAAACACGCCTCACTGGGCCTGCGCGAAGAAGAATACCCCACCGTCTACAAGTACCTCTTCGAAGCCATCGCCGCCAACCTAGGCGACATCCTCACCCCCGAAATCGCAGAAGCCTGGACCGAAGTCTACTGGCTCATGGCCGACGCCCTCATCAAACTTGAAAAAGGCCTCTACGCCTCACAGGCCAATGAGGTCATGTTCGCCCCCTTCCGCCTCCTAGAGCGCAAAGAAACCGGCGAGAACGTCATCGACTTCACCTTCGAAGCCGCCAACGCCGTAGCCATGACCGACGCCGTAGCAGGCCAGTACGTCTCCATCGTCACCAAAGCAAAAGATGGCCTCCGCCAGGCCCGCCAGTTCACCCTGCTCCCCTCCCAGAAGAACCAGCGCCGCGTAGCCATCAAACTCGACACCGCAGGCGAAATGACCCCCATCCTGCACGAACTCGCAGTCGGCGACAGCGTCGAGGTCTCCAACCCCTACGGCGACGTCACCCTGGGCGCTTTTGGCGATGACGCAACCAAACCTCTCTACCTCTTCTCCGCAGGTATCGGTGTAACCCCCATGATCGCCTTCCTCTCCGAACTCGCCACCAGCGGCTCAGAGCGCGAAGTCGTCGTAGTTCACGCCGACCGCTCAACCGCTACCTGGCCCCTACGCGAGGAGATGGCCAGTTATGTTGAGAAACTCAAGAACGCCCGCCTGATTTCCTTCCTCGAAACCGCCGGTGAAGGCGACTACGAAGGTCGCGTTGATATCTCCAAGCTGGAGGTACCCGCCAACGCCTCCGCCTACCTGTGCGGCCCGTTGCCCTTCATGCAGGGTGTACGCTCACAGCTCGTTGAAGCGGGTGTACCCGGCCAGCAGATCCAGTACGAGATCTTCGGCCCCGACCAGTGGATGCTCCACGACCAGGCCCGCGCCTAACCCTTCGGCCCAGGCCCGCGCCTAACGGTTAAAGATAGAGCGCGGTGAACCTACCTTCGCCTGCTGACCCTCTCAGGTGCTCGCGCTGGGGTGCTCGCCCCTGATTCACGCCAGCCCCGAGCCAGCAGGCTCCCGGTAGGTTCACCGCGCTTCTGTATGGGTTGGGGTTAGCCCGTGTACGGCACTTTCGCCTGCTGATCCTCTCAGGTGCTCGCGCTGGGGTGCTCGCCCCTGATTCACGCCAGCCCCGAGCCAGCAGGCTCCCGGTAGGTTCACCGCGCTTCTACATCTTCATACAAAAGCGCCCGCCCTGTTTCCTAGCCGCGCAGATGAAGCGACTAGAATTTAGCTAGACTTTATAAAGAATTTTTCTAGAATTGAATAAGAAGTTAGGCTAAAGCTAGAAAGGTAGAGCCGGGATATGGCCAAGGAAGCTATTTAGGGGAGATCGATTATGCCCACCAGAGCGCAGGAAGCGTTTGAACGATTCGGAGCTGTTCTTGACCAGGAAGCTGGACGGTACGGTATTGAGAATCTAGAGGCCTTGCCAGGGGATTACTATCTGGCCGAGATTGACGGTGACAGGGTTGCCGTAGCATCTACCTACCGGACCATCAAAACTGGGTCATCACAGATCTCGATTTCAAACAAAAAGGTCGAGGGCCTGCTGGAGGTAGCGGAGGATTACAAGGCAACTCCAGTCCTTGGCTATTACGTTGAAGACAATGGTCGAGGAGCAAAGGACTTAGTTCTGATTAAACTTGCTTTCTTCTCGGAAGAAAGCAAGAGGCTGGGGCCAGGGCGGGTCTTCAACTACACATTGTCAGGAGGATATTACTACGGACACGAAGCATTCCGTTCCCTCGATCTGGAAGCATACCGAGACTTTCTTTACTGCGCGGTCCGCTTCTCAACTACTGACAAGCCCGAAGTAAGGTACGTTTAGCCGCGAGGAAATAAAACAATAGCTCCGGGGGTATATCCTCTATTTCAGGACAGTCGACCGTTCCGGAGCTCTCACCTATACCCTAGCAGGTGTATCAATGAAGTCAAGAAGAAAATATCAGCTGAGTGATTTAGAGCGCTGGTTTTCGGCACCGCGTATGTCACGCTTCAAGAGCTCTGACAAGGCTGAAGACCTTTATGTGTGGAATACTCGAGTTGCGAAGGCGCTCCTTGAAGATATTCAACACATAGAGGTCTTGCTTCGCACCACAATCGATAGGGCCATGAGCGCCGAAAATGGCGACGACTGGATAGTTGATATCTCTTACTTTGACTCAAACTATAGAGGTCGTGGTAGGGTCTCAAACGGTCATGACGCAAGCTATACGAGAAATGTTTATAAAGCGATTCAGCGTTCTGGTCAGCCCTATTCCACCGCCACAAAGGGAAGAATCATCGCTGAATTGTCTTTCGATCATTGGCGCTTCTTACTGACTGCGTCTAAGGAACCCACTGCTTGGATGTACATCAAACGACATTTGCCGGACTACACTGTAGGCGGCAAGCCTCGTCAGGATTTTGAAAATGCCGTGATATATGCGTTGTATCTGAGAAACCGGCTATCACATCATGAACCTGTCACGCGAAGAACACTGCGCGAAGAGTACCTGTATCTTCGTGAAGCTACCCAGAAACTGAATCAGTTAGCTCAGTGGCTTGATGCTGATGCTGCTGTGTGGATCCGGTCTCACTCACGAGTCCAAAAACTATGGAGAAGCCGGCCAAGGGATGAATTGCGAGATGCACTATGGCTGCGTAAACATCCTCTGTATTGAGGCATAAAGCCATAGTTATACTGACTTTTAAAGAGCAGATAAGTCGTAGGCAGACCCATCAGATAAAAGCGCCCGCCCTGTTTCCTAGCCTCTCGGCTAGAAAACAGGGCGGGCGCTCTTTGCCTTCAGAAAAAGCAGGAGGTTCCTTAGCCCTCGCGCACAATCTTCAAAATAGTGTCACGCACACGCTCCATCGTGGCCACATCGGGAGCCTCAAGATTCAGACGCAGGAAAGGCTCAGTGTTTGAGGGGCGCAGGTTAGCCCACCAGCCCTCAGTCTTATGCTCAAAAGTGGTACCGTCCATATCAGAAACCTCAACGGTATCACCAAAGTGAGCGGCAACGCGGGCAACAGCACCAGCCTTGTCCTCAATCTCAGAGTTAATCTCCCCGGAGGCAACGTAGGGAGCGTACTTCTCAGCCAGCTCGCTCAGTGGAACCTCAACCTCACCCAGCGCCGCCAGAACATGCAGAGCAGCCAGCATACCGGTGTCAGCGTTGAAGAAGTCCTTGAAATAGTAGTGAGCCGAATGCTCGCCACCAAAAACACCCTTTTCATGTGCCATAACAGCCTTGATGAAAGAGTGACCCACACGGGTCTTAATGGCACGGCCACCCAGCTTCTCAACCAGCTCAGGCACAGCCTTAGACGTAATCAGGTTGTAAATAATGACCGGGTTATCGTTACCTTCAGCCTGGGCACGCTTAATCTCGCGCTCAGCAACCAGTGCGGTAATAGCCGAAGGCGTGACAGGCTCACCCTTCTCATCAATCACGAAGCAACGGTCAGCATCGCCATCGAAAGCCAAACCAATGTCAGCACCGTGCTCCACAACAGCCTTCTGCAAATCCACCAGGTTAGCGGGCTCCAGCGGATTAGCGGGATGATTGGGGAAGGTGCCGTCCAACTCAAAGTAGAGGGGAAGGATTTCCAAGGGCAGGCCAGGCAGAATGGTATCGCCCAAAACAGCGGGAGTAGTCAAACCGCCCATACCGTTACCGGCATCGACAACAACCTTGAGCTTACGGATACCCGAAAGATCCACCAGATTGCGCAGGTACTCGGCATAAGCCTGAAGCACGTCCTTCTCAGAGACGGTACCGGTAGCCTCAACAGCGGGGATAGCGCCCTCATCCAGGTACTTCTGGGCCAGGTCACGAATATCGTACAAGCCGGTTTCAGAAGAAAGCGGAACAGCGCCCGCCTTGGACATCTTCATACCGTTGTACTCAGCGGGGTTATGCGAAGCAGTAAAGGTAACGCCAGCGGCATTCTCAATGCCACAGGCAAAATAGAGCTCGTCAGTAGAAATCAGGCCAATATTAATGACATGAGCGCCTCGAGCGGTTACCCCCTCGGCAAAAGCCTGCATGAACTCGGAGCCGGAGGGCCGCATATCCGCGCCCACCAGCACATTCTGACCAGCTAAATCGAGAACGTCCACGAAAGCGGCACCGGTCGCACGAACGGTCTCAGCGGTAATGGTTTCACCTACGATACCGCGAACATCGTAGGCCTTAAAAGATGCGGTTAAATCAATAGTATTCACAAGAGCCAAGTTTACGGGGCGCCAGCGGCTTTAGACAGTTTCCATGCGAATTTGTCGGGGATTTATGGCAATAAACACCAGCAATTTAGATAATAATTTTATGCCTATGGCACCTAAGGCATGGTTGTATGGTGTACATGGCTGAACTTTTTTCTCTTGCTAACCCGATTCAGAATTATGCCTGGGGTTCATACGAGACCTTAGCTCTCATGCGCGGGGCCCCAGCCCCCACCGAACAACCCGAAGCAGAGCTCTGGGTAGGTGCCCACCCCGCAGCTCCCTCCGTAGCACACGTAGACGGCGGCACCTACACCCTTGACGCACTGGTTGCAGAGCAGCCCAACCGCTTCCTCAACGCCCAGCGCACCAATGACGTCTTCCCCTTCCTCTTCAAAATTCTGGCTATTGAATCGCCTCTTTCCATCCAGGTGCACCCCACCGACGAGCAGGCCCAAGCAGGCTTTGCCGACGAGAACGCCCGTGGCATACCCCTGAACGATCCGGCACGCAACTACAAGGACACCTTCTCCAAACCTGAAACCGTCATTGCCCTCTCAGAGATGCGCATCCTAACTGGCGTGCGCAAGTTCTCTGAGCTCTCGGCTATCGCCGAGCATTTCAAGCTCCGCTGGCTGGCTGGCGCCTTAGATGCCTCCAAGACCCCCAAACAGCTTCTCACCGCAATTATCCGAATGTCACCGCAAGCCTCCGCCACCGCCCTTGAGCAAACCCTTGCAGCAGCCCGCAGCTGGGCACAAAAGAACGGAGCCGTGGACGGGCGCGAATCACTGGCCGCTGGCGTAGCCGAACTAGTCAACCTCATTGACTCTAAATACCCCGGCGACCGCGGCCTGCTGGTTGCCCTGGTCATGAACCTGGTCTACCTGGCACCGGGTGAATCGGTCTATACCCCCGACGGGCAGGTGCACGCTTACATCTCCGGCACCGCCATCGAACTCATGAACCCCTCCGATAACGTCATGCGCGCAGGGCTAACCCCCAAACACCTTGACGAGGAAGAACTCATCAAGATTCTGGGGGAGCGACAAGACGCACCGGTCATTCAGCGCCCAACCCCCACCAGCGACGGCACCGCAGAATACTCCATGTGGGACAAACGCCTCAGCATCACCCACCTGGTCCTTGAGCAAGGTCAAGAAATTGAACTCCCCCTTAGCGGTGTTGCGATCGCCCTGTGCACCGCTGGTACCATGGTGGTTCGCGATGACGATAAGACCTTCACACTAGGCGGAACCCAAGCAGTGATGTACACAGGAGAATCCGCTACCCTAAGCCTTAGCGGCCAGGGCCAGCTCTACATCGCCTGTCAGAGAGCATCATAGGTCAGGTCCCCTCCAAAGGGCCCCCTCGAAGCCTGGGCAAGGACAACCTGACGCCCCAGCCGGTGGCTAACCAGCTAAAAACCAGTACCTTAAGGAAACGATGAAAATTATTTTAACTGTGACCGGCCTAGACCACGAGGGCATCATCGCCGGTGTGACAGGCAAGCTCGCTGAACGCAAAGTCAACATTGAAAACCTCTCCCAGACCCTCATGCAGGGTTACTTCACCATGATTCTGCAGGGCAGCTTCGATGAGACCAGCCAGTCCATCACCGAGCTGCAAGAAGCCATGAAACCGGTTGAAGAAGCTCAGCGCGTTCAGATTCGTATTCAGTCTGATGCAATCTTCCAAGCCATGCACAACCTCTAGGAGCTACCGCACCATGTTCCGCTCCGATAATATTCTTGAAACCCTACAGATGATCGAGGAAGACAAACTCGATATTCGCACAGTCACCATGGGCATCTCACTGCTGGACTGCGCTGACTCCAGGGGCGCTATTGCTCGCCAGAAAATCTACGACAAAATTACCTCCCGCGCCGCCCGCCTGGTTGAAGTCGCTGAAGGCATTGAGGCTGAGCTCGGTATCCCCATCATCAATAAGCGCATCTCCGTCACCCCTATCGCTCTGGTTGCCGGCGCCTCCGACGACGAGGACTATGTAGAGTTCGCAAAAACCCTGGACGCTGCGGCTAAAGCCGTGGGGGTGAACTTCATCGGCGGTTTTACTGCCCTGGTTGATAAGGGTTCCACCCCCGCTGATGAAAAGCTCATGCGTTCTATCCCACGTGCCCTCAACGAGACTGACGTGGTCTGTGCCTCTGTCAATATTGGGTCTTCCCGCGCTGGAATCAACATGAGTGCGGTCAAAACCATGGGCGAGGTTATCCGCCAAACAGCCGAGGGCTCGGCAGAAGCCCACGGCTTTGGTTGTTCTAAACTGGTTGTCTTTGCCAACGCCGTATCCGATAACCCCTTCATGGCCGGTGCTTTCCACGGCGTGCAGGAAGCTGACACTGTTGTTTCTGTAGGTGTTTCGGGCCCCGGCGTGATTAAACGTGCCCTGGAAAAGGTGCGCGGTGAATCCTTTGATTCCTGCGCTGAGGCCATTAAAAAGGCAGCCTTCAAAATAACCCGCATGGGCCAGCTGGTTGGCACCTTAGCCGCTGATCGCCTGGGTGTTGACTTCGGCATCGTAGACCTTTCCCTGGCTCCCACTGCTGAGGTTGGCGACTCCGTAGCGCACGTGCTCGAAGAGATGGGCCTGGAATCCGTGGGAACCCACGGAACCGTTGCCGCCCTGGCCCTACTCAACGATGCCGTCAAGAAGGGCGGGCTCATGGCCTGCTCCCATGTGGGTGGACTTTCTGGCTCCTTTATCCCCATCTCTGAGGATATCGGCATGATTGATGCCGCCGCAGCCGGGAAAATCACCCTGGATAAGCTCGAAGCTATGACCGCCATCTGCTCGGTCGGCCTGGATATGGTCGCTATCCCCGGTGATACCACCGCAGCTACCATCTCAGCCATGATTGCCGATGAGGCAGCTATTGGCGTGATGAACCACAAGACCACCGCTGTGCGAGTTATCCCCGCAATCGGTCTTGAGGTTGGTCAGATGGTCGAGTTTGGCGGCCTGCTAGGCCGCGCGCCTGTTATGCCCGCCCACCCCGAATCCGCTGAGGCTTTCGTGGCTCGTGGTGGGCGGATCCCGTCCCCGGTTCACGGCTTCCGTAACTAAAGACAAAAACAGAAGGGGCCGGCCAGTTACGCACTGACCGGTCCCTTCCGCTTTAAGAGAGCTCAGAGCTGCGGGGTTCAACCCAGTTAGCGCCCACTAACACAGAGCAGGCACCTAGAAGCTGGGGAAAAGCTCCAAGGTTTGCAGGCCGTTAGAACCCAAAGAACCGTCCGCGAGGGCTTTCTTGCCTGCAGGGTCAGGGTAAACACGGCTGAGTAAGGCAAAGTAGGCGGCATCACGCACGCCATCGAGTTGCCCCTTGTTGCTCTCATAGTAGGGGAAGCTAGCGGGGTTGTTAGTCCACCGGGCAGCTACACCGTAGGCCTGCTCCAGCTTCTTGCCGCCGGGGGTGGCCCAGGCAGGCAGGCCCAGATCAACAAAGATCTTAGCTGCGTGGCTGGCAGGGAGTAGAGCATAGTGCGTGTAGGCAATTCCCTTCTTGCCCTTATCGGGGCCCCCATGCCAGTTAGAGGTTGCACTGCGATCGCGTTCCAGGGGCATCTCGCCCTTGTCATCAACACCTTTAATGAGCAGTGTTTCCCAACGGTCCTTAGCCTGCTGAAGCAGAACCTTATCGCCCAGGTAACCGGCTACGCAGGCCTCCGTCAGCACCCCCCAGAAACCGTGGTTATTATCCCTGTCAGAGGTGGAATGAGGCAGAACCAGGTTACGGAGGAAGTCTTTGAAGGTTGCGTTATCCCATTGGCCGCATACCTGAGCCCAGTAGGCTGCCAGAATCATGTGCGCTGAGTTGAAATTCAAGTCAGCCTCCCCCTGGCGAGTGCTTACCGCGGTGAGGGTGCTGGCCCAGGCATCAATAATCTGGAGTGCCTTGAGCGCATACTCCGTCTCCCGAGTGATGCGGTAGCGGATAGCTAGGCGGTAGGCTACGCGGACATCACGGCTAAAAATGGCACCACTTTTAGGGCTGGTGTTAACACCGTTCGCGTCATAGTGAGGTGCAGGTGCCAGGTCTGCTACCGGGCTAGGCTGATAAGACAATTCACGGGCGCAACGGTTCAAGAAAGTAGCCAGCTTGTCCTGGTTCTGGCGCAGGTAGGCGAAGTCCTTTTCGTGGACCAAGATGCTGGGGTTGGCTTTAATAATCCGGTCAGGATTGATAGCGTAGCTTGCCTGTGCTGGGTCTTGGACCAGGGTTGTTCCTAGTCCTGCTAGGGCCACAGAGCTTAAGAGGCCGCTGAGGGCTTGACGCCGAGAAGCGTACATACTAAATCTCCTCCTAGTGAGGGGTTGAGGGGTAGACCTAAGCTGATATTTCTAGGGCAGTCTTATTTGGTGTAGAGCTTGATATTGTCAATGGTTGCCGAACCCTCGTAATAGTTCAGGTGCGGGATACCAATGACAAAGTTATCCGGGTAAGCCGATCCCTCAGGCCACATATCCTTATCAAAGCTACCGAAGGGGCCCTCAAAGGTGAGAGTCTGGTTCAGAGAACCATCGTACTCATCAGCGGTCTGGTTGTAGTGCCAGATGGAGTGCTGTCCGTCCTGATCTACGAAGGGGCGCTCATTGCGGATCGTGGTGTGGCCGATGTAGCGGAAATTGCCGGTCAGCTCGGTGACGTAGCTGTCCTTGGTGCGCTCAATAGCAATGGTGTAGGTTTCTTGAGGCATCAGTTCAGGCTCAAGCTCAGCGGTAGCAACAATCGTTGCACCGGGAACATCACCAACACGCAGGCCACAGGGAGTGGGCATGACGAACTGGTTGTAGGCGAAGCTCGGGTCACGGAAGCTGTTGCCGTCAAAGAAGATCTGGTTGATACCGTTTGCCTTTGAGAGGCTATAGGGGTATACCTCCTGGGTGGCGGGGTTGCAGACAGAATAGTTCTTAGCCCATGAGGCATCAACAGAGTAGGTATCCATGCCTACCTTGCGGTGGCTGTGGATGAAGATGTTGTTGTGGGGAGCCGGGTGGGCGTAGTCCATGATGGAGAGCAGATAGTAGCCGTTCTCCTTGGTCACATCGCCCCAGGGTGCGGCGCAGGGGTCAACGGTGTCTGAACCACCCTGAGAGTAGTCACCACGGCGAACCCAGGGGAAGTTAGTCTTGCACTCACCGGGGGTGTAGCCGTTGTACTTGCCGTCGTAGTTCCAGGTCTCTTCGCCGTCAACGGTACGCTTGCCACCGAAATCAACGGTCTTAAGTTCGTACTCAATGCGGTATTCGCTGGGTAGGGTGTCGGTGCCGGTAAGGACCAGGCCGCTATTCCAGGCGGGAACCTTCAGAACTCCTTCCCCGTCCTGGCTTGTCAGAGAGGGCTCTGCATCGGGAATCCCGTCCTTGTTGAGGTCCTGGGCAGCTAATTCTAGGGTCAGCCAACCGTCCTGGCCGAAAGTAAGACGCTTACGCATTATGTTCATGCTGTCCAGGGCACGGTCGAAGGACTTGCCCCCCAAAATGCTGTAATAAACACCGTCATCGGAGAACTCATCAACGTACCAGGGGCTTTCGGCGCCCAACGGATCAACTATCCAGGGCTCTGCCGAGAGGGAAATATCATCATCAAACTGTTCTTGATACTTAAGAACCCAGTCTTGACCTGCCTGGTCCCCTGTACCGGCAGAAGAGCTAACACTGGGGGAGGGAGTTGGCTGGGGGGACCCGGTTTCGCTAGGTTCTGCAGTTGCGGTGGGTTGTTCCGTTGAGCTGGGGCTAGCACTGGGGCTAGGGCTTGCTGTTGCGGTGGGTTGCGCTGTTGAACTGGAGCTGCTCGTCGCTGAGGGGCTAGCAGAAGCGCTTGCTGTGGGCTGACCGGGCTGGCCCGGGGCTGTTGAACAAGCTGCCAGGCTGAGGGTGACTAGACCCAGGGTTAAGGCCCTGTATTTGCTGGAGGTAAACTTCATTGTTTATGTCCTTAGATATAAAAGGTGCCTGACTCAGAGTAAAGCTCCGAGTCAGGCACTGCTCATTAGTTAAGGTAGAAGATCTTGTCCTGGTTTTCAGACATGTGCTTCTTGTTCCACTCGGCACCACCATCGAGGTTGGCCGCGAGGAAGACTGGGGCGCTGATTCCGCGAGCCAAGAGCTGCTCTATGATACCTGCGGACAGGGAGTGCAGAATCGCGGTCGAGGTGATACCCGAAGCAGGGGTGAACTTCTGGGGGACACCTTCGAGGGAAAGTACGGCGTCGCCGGCATCGACCTGGTTGTCGATGAGGATATCTGCGTGATCCTTGAGCTTGGTCTTATCGGGAACGCGAGAGGTAACGGCGTCGGTGTACTTGGAGGAGGTCAGACCTACCACGAAGATGCCGCGGGCACGGGCTTCACGAGCCAGCTCGACCGGGAGTGCGTTACGGCCAGAGACCGAAACAACAATGAGAACATCGCCTTCGCGCAGGGGTGAGTTGTTGAGGACGACTTCGGCGTAGCCGGGCATCTGTTCCATCTGGGAGCCCAGGGTGGTGGGGCGGGTGGTCAGTGCTTCAACGCCGGGTGCGTAGAGGGGGTTGATGAGCATGAGGCCACCGGCGCGGTAGACGATGTCCTGGACCGGCAGGCTGGAGTGTGAAGCACCGAAAGCAAAGATACGGGCACCCTTTGCGACGCGGTCAGCGATCTCTGATGCTGCCTTTTCGATGGTAGGTACTTCTTCTTCACGAATCTTTTCAAGCAGGGAGATGATTTGCTGGTAGTAGCTATCCAAGAGCTGTGACATGATTCAGAATCCTTTGATTGATGCTGGTAGAAAATTGTTGTTCCCCGCCCGACCGGTAAGACCGGGCGGGGTAGCGGTGCGAGAGCAACCAAGTTTTTAGGCTACGAGACCCAGGAGCTGGCCGATCCAGTGGATGATGATGCCGGGGACAACAGCATCGGGAACGGTGAAGCCCAGGCCGGAGGCGCCGAGAGCTTCCAGGTCGCCAAAGGCCTGGCTGTAGAAGGCGAAGGAGATCAGGATCCAGCCCAGGAAGCCCCAGAGGAAACCGCCAATCCAGGCTGCAAGACGGCCACCGGTTGAGTTAGCAAAAATCGCTGCGGTACCGGAAGCGAAGAAGGCCACGATCATGGAGGGGATGGGGACCGGCCAACCCAGGGAGACACAGAGCGCCATACCAGCGATTTGACCGATGAGACCGGAAATCAGACCGATGAGCAGAGCGTTGGGTGCGAAGGCAAAGAGAACAGGTACATCCAGTGCGGGAATCGCGTTGGGAATAACCTTCTGGGAGATACCTTCAAAGGCAGGAACGATTTCCCCGATGAGCATACGAACACCGTAGAGCAGAATCAGCA
Organism: Rothia sp. P5764; assembly: GCF_048512965.1. Taxonomy (NCBI): domain Bacteria; kingdom Bacillati; phylum Actinomycetota; class Actinomycetes; order Micrococcales; family Micrococcaceae; genus Rothia; species Rothia sp. P5764. The sequence goes on from NZ_JBLXXQ010000005.1 coordinate 180,341, forward strand.
TACCTGCGGTGAACTGCATAGCCATCATGAAAGCGAAGAGGATCCAGTTTTGACCGTTGGAGATACCACCGTTTTCGGTGGTCGCTTCGAAGGCTTCTACGCCACCTACGGAAACAGCTGTGATAGCTGTGCCGATGGAGACAATGAGCATGACCAGGGTGGTGGAGACAGCTACGTCGCGGAAGAAGGAGAGCTTCTCGGGGAGTTTGATGTCCTCGGTTGACTTCTCCTTGTTGCCAATGACCATGCCCAGGTAGCCAGCTAGTACGTTGAGCAGGGTCTGGCCGTGTGCGAAACCAACGTCGTTACCACCGGTGATACGGCGGACGAAGGGCTGGGCGATGGCGGGAGCCAGGGTCATGTAGAAGCCGTCAATGATAGAGGCGATGGCAACAGTCCAGAAGGGGCCCAGACCCAGCTGGTAGATGGCGATGGTGAAAGCACCAGCGTGCACCCAGATCATGTGGCCGGTCAGGTAGACGTAGTGCCAGGGGGTGAAGCGGGCTAGCAGGAGGTGAACGATGTAACCAAAGAGCATGGTTAGGCCAATTTGTGAGCCTAGAGCTGCTACAGGTCCAGCCTGAACGGCCGAGACCACGGCTTCATCGAAGGTAACGAAGGTGGTGATGTTCCCCGCGGGGAAGGCCATCTTGAACATGTCCTGGATGGGGCCGAGGCCCTGAATCAGGACGGTAACGCCGCCACCGATAATCAGTAGCGAGAGTGCGGTCTTAATAGTGCCGGTAACAATCTCGTCGGCGCTCTTCTTCTGGGCGAGCAAACCGATAAAGGCGATAAAACCTACGATAATAGCTGGGATCTGAACCAGCTGTATCAAGAAGGAAAGGACGGAATCCATGGTGGTTTACCTTATGTATCTAAGGGGTGCTGTTAGGCACCGGCTTGGAAGTCTTTGACAGCTGCTAGAACCTTGGTCTTAACCTCGTTCTTGTCGATGAGATTGTCAATGAGAACGACCTTGGCCTTGGTGCCTTCGACGTTTTTTGCCATTCCGGTGGTGGTCACAACGATGTCTGAGGGCTGGGACTTGAAGGAGCCCAGGTCAATAGCCTGAACTTTAGCTTCGATACCTTCGGCGCTGAGCAGGGTGCGTACCTGCCCGGCCAGCATCATGGAGGTTCCGAGGCCCATGCCACATACGGTTGCAATTGAAATCATTGTTCTTTTCCTTACTATTTGGTGGTGAACACGCGCATAAGCTCATCGTCATTGCGGGCCTGGCGTGCTTTTTCAATACGGTCTTGGTCAGCTAGGACAGCTGCAAGTTCTTGGATCTTTTCCATGTGCCCGTCGGTGCTTGTTGAGGCAAACGAGATGAGGAAATCGACGGGATCGTTCTTCTCGCTACCGAACTCTACGGGGGTGGAGAGGGTGACGACCGCTGTGCCAGACTTGAGCACGCCGCTGGTTGCCTTAGCGTGCGGCATGGCAATGCCGGGAACAAAGACCATGTAGGGCCCAAAGTCCAGGACGCCCTGAATCATAGCCTGAGTGTATTCTTCGGTGGCTATTCCGGCCTGCTCGTAGAGGCTGCCAACTAGCTGGATAGCTTCTTTCCAGTCTTTGGCCTCTCGTTGGGCTGAGACGAGATCGGGAGTAAAGCTCATGGGATTGTCTCCTCGGTAACGGACCTATCTACACATCCCATCATAGTGAGCGAATTTGCGTGATGTAAACATTTTTACTGATTTTTTTGAGAAAAAATCAAACTTGATCATGGGGCCTGGTGAAGGATGCGCAGGGGCCCTGGCGCCTGAAAAAGGGTGGTTTTGACTCAAAAGTAAGAACCGAACCCTCCCTATTAAGTATCTTGAGTGTCGTTCGCCTCAGTTTTTGCCTTTGGGTAGGGTGCTGGGTGCTCGCTTTTCTTTTAAGTTGCCTTCAGGTCTGGACAGCAAAAGGAATCATGTGTAATCATAAATATTGAGCGAAATTGATTGCTAATGGGCAGTTGCTCACCAGAACTACAGACGCTCCGGAAGGGAAAAACACCATGTCTCTAGCAGGCGCTTTTATGAAAGAAGAACTTGAAAGCCAGCCCCTCATGTGGGAGCAGGCACTGGGCTTGGACACCGCCGTCCTTCCCCAGCCCGGCCTGAAGGTAGCAGCTATTGGCTGCGGCACCTCCTGGTTCATGGCTCAGGCCTACGCCGCTCTGCGCGAAAATGCTGGCCAGGGCATCACCGATGCCTTCACCGCAACCGAGGTCCCCACCGGTCGTGACTTTGACGAATACCTCATCATCTGCCGCTCCGGTACCACCACCGAAATCGTTGACTTCATGAAGAGCGTCAAAGGCACCAAGCCCATCACCGTCCTGGTCGGTGTACCTGACTCACCCGTAGCAGAACTTGCTGACCGCCTTGTTGACCTCTCCTTCGCCGACGAGAAGTCCGTTGTCCAGACCCGCTTCGCTACCACCGCTCTCATGTTCCTGCGGAGCTCCATCGACTCAGAAGAAGTATGCCGTGCCGCTATCGAAGATTGCCGCGCTGCACTGAGCGAACCTCTTGCCCCTGAACTGATCAACGCTGAACAGTACTCCTTCTTGGGCACCGGTTGGACCGCAGCGCTGGCTACTGAAGCCGCACTCAAGATGCGCGAATCCTCCCAGAAGTGGACCGAGTCCTACAACTCCATGGAGTACCGCCACGGTCCCATCTCCATCGCAGCACCCGGCCGCGTCACCTGGCAGTTCGGCCTTGCACCCGAGGGGCTGCGCGAGCAGGTAGAAGCAACCGGCGCTTACTTCGAGGATCGTGACCTTGACCCCCTGGCTGACCTTGCTCGCCAGCACCGCGTAGCTCTTGAAACTGCCTTGGCTAACGGACTAAACCCCGATGAACCCCGCAACCTAACCCGTTCAGTCATTCTGAACTAAGCAGTAGGGAAAGGGGAGAGGTACCATTATGGCCGGTGCACGAGTCATTACACTGACGCTCAATCCAGCTCTCGATATCACGGTGAGCATAGACCAGCTCACCCCGGAGAGCACCCTTCGGATCCCTCATGCCCAGCGCAGATTGGGCGGTAAGGGGCTTAACGTTGCAAACGTAGCCGCCGAGCAGGGCTACCCTGCTCTGGCTCTTGCGCCCCTGAACGAGCTATCGCTCGCTGAGCTCAAGGCCCGAGTTGCCGCTTCGAGCCCCGGGGTGTGCCCCCTACACGAGCAGGTACAGCTCCTTCAGGCCTCTACCCCCGTTCCCCTGCGGAGCACCTATGCCCTGGTGGAAACGGAAAGTTCCACGACCACCATCATCAACGAGTCAGGCCAGGAGCACCCCGCAGAGGTCTACCGGGAACTCCTGAAGCACCTGGCAGACTCCCTGGCTCAGTACCCCGGTAGCGTGGTCACACTCTCTGGCTCCTTCCCTCCCCGGAGCCCCGAAGGACTTATCTCTGATATCGCTCGTACCTGCCAGGAGGCCGGTGCCGCTTTCATCGTGGATACTTCCGGCCCCTACCTACTGGAAGCCGCCCGCGCCGGTGTCACCTACCTCAAGCCCAATCGAGCTGAACTGGTAGAAGCAACCGGTGAGCAAGACCTCTACCGGGGTGTCGCCCGCCTACAGGAGCTGGGTGCCCAGCAAATCATTGTCTCCTGCGGCCCTGACGGCCTCTACGCTTTCGGGCAAGAGCAGGGAGTCAAAGCGCGTCTTGCTCAACCCCTTGAAGGTAACCCCACCGGGGCAGGCGATGCCCTCGTAGCAGCCCTTGCTACCTCACTTCTTGATGAACTCAGCCTAGAAGACCTGCTTATCCGTGCAGTGAGCTGGTCTGCCTCCGCTGTTACCCAACCCCTCGCCGGCTCTATTGGTAGCGCCTGGTCTTCACTGGCCGAAAAGGTCATCGTTGAAGATGTCACCTACCCGTCGGCGTCCTAGCACCAGCCCAGAAGGAAGAACAACATGCCACAGGTAAGCACCCTAGATCTGGTCCTAGCTGCCGAAAGCCGTAAGAGCGGCATCGGGGCTTTCAACGTCGTCCACCTGGAAACCGCAGAAGCAATTGCGGCCGCCGCTGAGCGATCTAACCTGCCCGTGATTATGCAGGTCAGCCACAACTGCATCCGCTACCACGGTGGCTTTGAGCCTATCGGCCATGCCATGCTTGAAATTGCACGGAACTCAACCGCCGAGATTGCTGTTCATCTGGATCACTGCGAGTCTGTGGAACTGGCCTGCCAGGCTATTGACCTGGGCTTCAGCTCGGTCATGTACGACGGCTCAACCCTGCCCTACGAAGAGAACCTGGCCGCAACCGCCAAGGTCGTGGAATACGCCCACAAGAAGGGTGCGACCGTTGAAGCTGAACTCGGTGAAATTGGCGGTAAGAAGAGCGCCCACGCTCCCGGTGTACGCACCGATCCGGCAGAGAGTAAGGAATTCGTGGCGGCAACCGGTGTCGATACCTTAGCAGTGGCTGTAGGCAGTGAGCACGCCATGACCTCCCGCACCGCCACCTTGGATCACGAGCTGATTGGCCGGCTCCGTCAAGCCGCAGGTGTACCCCTGGTCCTGCATGGCTCATCGGGCGTCAGTGACCAGGAAATCCTGCGCGGTATTGCATCTGGCATGACTAAGATCAACGTTTCAACCCACCTGAACGGTTTCTATACCGGGGCTATCCGCGAATACCTGGCGGCTCACCCAGATGTCGTGGACTCCCGCAAGTACACCATGGCTGGCCGGGAGGCCCTGAGCCAGGAGGCCCAGCGATTGCTGACCCTTTTTGCCAGCGGTTCCGCTCGATAGTAATAACCCTTGCCCGGCTGGTTCCAGCCGGGCAAGAGCCTGGCTTACATGACTGTGCTGTCTGGGGAGCTGGCCCAGTTAGTGGGCAGGAATGAAAGTTAGAAAAGAATTCGATAGATTATTGGGAAGCTGGGGCGCATCCCCGGCGATACCTGTTGGTTAGCGGCCTGAAAAACTATAGAGATCAAGGAGCTTGCTCTGACTATGCGTGATGTGCGCCATACACAGATATTGGATATCGTGAACTCACGCCAAGTCGTGACGGTCAAAGAACTGGTTGACGAGCTCAAGATATCCACAGCCACGGTCCGGCGGGACCTGGAAGCGCTCAGCCAGGCTGGCCTGCTGCAGCGCACACGGGGTGGCGCCCAGAGTCTGCCTACCTACCTCCCGCCGGTCATTAAGATGGACCAGACCCACAGCACCCAAAAGGCCGCAATTGCCCAGCATTGCCTGGAATACATCAAGCCCGGTGCCATGATTGGGGTCACCGGTGGCAGCACTGTGGGCGCTCTTGCCCATGCTCTTGCACAGTGGGCTCACCGCCATAAGGATCAGCTCTCTTCTCCCCATAAGCCTCTGCTGACCATCGTCACCAACGCCGTTGATATCGCCTACCGGCTGGCCGAAGTCAGCGAAATCAAAATTGTGCTGACCGGCGGGGTGATTAACGGCTTCTCCTACGAGCTGACCGGCCCCTACGCCATTGATGTTCTCAACCAGATTTCTTTGGACATGGCTTTTATCGGGGTCAACGGGTTCGACGAAAACGGCCCGGGCACCGTGGATGAGTATGAGGCATCGGTCAACCACACTATGATTACCCGTGCCCAGCAGACCTTTATCGTGGCCGATTCAAGTAAGTTCGGTAAGCGTTCCTTTACTTCGATTAGCGGTGACAGCGACCGTTTAGCCACTACCATCATTACAGACTCCTCTATCAGCCAGGAATGGGCCGATCGGGTGACCCAGCAGGGCTATAACCTCCGTATTGTTTAATTCTTTGATGAGAAAGAAGGCAGATTTTATGTCCTCCCTTATCGTTCATTCAGCTACCCTCTATGACGGGATCATCGGAGGGGTTCACCAGCGCGGTGCGGTCCTTCTAGAGAACGGGAAGATTAGTAAGGTTCTGGGCGAGGATGAGTGGCAGAGCTACCTGAGCCCCGGTACCGAGGTGGTTGATGCGGCTGGGGCTCCGCTGGTCCCCGGTTATATTGATATCCACCATCACGGCGGTGCTGGGCACGCCTATGATGAGGGAAGCATTGAAAGCGCTACTGCCGCCCTTGAGGCTCACGCCAAGCACGGTACTACCCGCAGTGTTCTCTCCACCGTGACTAACTCGGTGGAGGCTATTAGCCATAGCTTGCGTAACCTGGCACCTCTGGTGGAGCAGAACCCTCAGGTTTTGGGTTTCCACGCCGAAGGGCCTTTCCTACACCCCCAGCACAAAGGTGCTCACCCCGAGGATCTTCTGTGTGACCCTGACCCTGAGGCAGTCGCCCAGATTCTTGATGCGGCTGGCGGACATCTGCTCCAGGTGACCATGGCCCCTGAACGTGAGGGTGGCCTGGCCGCTATTGAAAGCTTTGTGGGCGCAGGTACCAAGGTCGCTGTGGGCCACACCAGCGCCACCTATGAGCAGGCAAGAGATGCTTTCTCGGCAGGTGCTAGTCTGCTAACCCACACCTTTAACGGTATGAACGGTATCCACCACCGTGCCCCCGGCCCTGTGATTGCGGCCCTGGAAGACAGCCGTGTTTCACTGGAAATTATTAACGACGGTATTCACGTTCATCCCTCAGTAGTTGCCCAGATTTTTGGGCGGGCACCGGAGCGTACCGTGCTGGTGACCGATGCCATGTCAGCTACCTGTAACGCTGACGGCATCTACATGCTGGGTACCCTCGAGGTTGAGGTTAAGGGTGGGGTTGCAACCCTGGTTGAGGGTAAATCCCTGGCTGGCTCCACCCTGACGATGGACCGTGCGGTGGCGTTGGCTGTTCAGCACTCTGGTCAGCCGCTTGACCTTGCGGTTGCTGCGGCCACTTCTCAGGCTGCCGCCGCTCTGGACTTGGCTGACTCCTACGGTCGGATTGCACCGGGTTACCCGGGTGACCTTCTGCTCCTGGACGCTGAAACCCTGCTCCCCACCCGTATCTGGCGGGACGGCGTTCAGCTCTAAGCACCCCAACTAACTTTCTTATGTGTTTAGCCCCGAACTGGTTATCCGGCTCGGGGCTGACTTTTGGGTTGAGCGGGTAAAGCTCACGAGCTAAGAGCCTGCTGGTGAGGCAATGAACTGTGTCATCATGGCTTCAAAAGCTAAGCGGGCACTTGCATTGGTGTTCATTCTGCGGCGGGTAGTTGCTACAGTTTGCAGGTGAGCTAGCACGGCTTCCGGCCTAGTGCGCGCGGCGTAAGCCTGTAGCTGCTGAGCCATGTGGGCGTTAATAAGCTCTGCCCCAGTGCCCATTTGCAGGGTGAGTACATCACGGAAGACCGTTTGAATATCGGCCAAGAAACGGTCCAGGGTATCGGTTTGGATTCGTTTGGCGCGGCGTTTTTGGTCTTCTTCTAGCTGACGTACCTGGGCGCGGTGGGTGGGGGAGAGTTTCTCCCCGTCCGTGTAGCCCAGGGAGGTCAGGAGCGCGGCACGTTCGGCCTCATTGCGGGTTTGCGCGTCTGCTTCTGCTTGAGCCTCAGCAATAGAGATGAGCCGGTCGGCGGCATCCATCGCCGAGGCAACAGAGCTGAGGGTCAGCGGTATCTTGACCACTGAATCGCGGCGGGTGCCTGCCTGCGGGTCGCTTGCTAGCTTGTGGGCGGTGTCCAGGTTGCCCTGGGCTAGGCGGGCTACTAGCTCGGCTTGGTGGGGTTCGAGCCCGTGCTGGGTCTCGAGTACGGCGGCAACTTCCGCCACCAGGGGGAGCCGTAGCTGGACCGGGCGGCACCGGGAGCGGATAGTGATGAGAACATCGGCGGGGGAGGGGGCCGTCAATAACCAGATAGTGTAGGGTGGCGGCTCCTCTATAGCTTTGAGGAGTACGTTGGAGGTGCGTTCGGGCATGCGGTGGGCGTCTTCAATGAGCATGACGCGCCAGCGTCCAACGGCGGGGCGGTCCTGCGCTTTAACAACAAACTCGCGGGCCTCGTCGATGGTGATGACGGTTTTTTCGGTTCGAAAGTGCAGGAAGTCTGCGTGGGAGCCGCTGAGCACGGTTTGGCAGGAACGGCAGGTTCCGCAGCCGCGTGCGGCGGGGGTGGGCTGGTCGCAGAGGAGTGCTGCCGCGAATGTCTGGGCTGCTGTGGTGTGGCCTGCACCGGTCGGGCCGGTAAAGAGCCAGGCGTGGGTGGGCTTGGTATCAGCGGCGGCGGTAGCTAGCTGGTGTTTGACCTCGTTCTGCCCTATTAGGGAGTCCCAGACACTCATGAAAGTACCGCCAGGGCCGCATCCAGAACCTGTTTGTGGACTTGCTCGATGGGTTGGGCACCGTTGATAAGGGCGTATCGCTCTGGGGCAGCCTGCGCTAGGGAACGGAAGGCACTGTGTAGAGCGCTGTGGAAAGTGTCGTCGGCGGCTTCCATACGGTCAGCGTGACCGCGGGCACCTGCGCGCGCACGGCTTTCAGCCAGTGAAACATCAAGGAGTACCGTGATGTCGGGCAGGAGATTGCCCGTGGCCCAGCGGCTTAGGTCGGTGATGGTTTCCAGGCCCAGGCCGCGCCCAGCTCCCTGGTAGGCTGCTGATGAGTCGATGTAGCGGTCGCACAGAACGATGGTGCCGGCTTCTAAGGCTGGTTGAATTTTTTGGTGGGCGTGGGCGGCCCGTGACGCCGCAAAAATGAGTGCTTCGGTGTGCGGGTCAATCGCGCCGTTGCCGTGCTCTAGGACCAGGGCACGGAGTTTTTCGCCGATGTCGGTGCCCCCTGGCTCACGGGTGACCAGCACAGAATAGCCGCGCTCTGTGAGGGCCTCTGCCAGGAGCTTGATCTGGGTGGTTTTGCCTGATCCGTCGCCACCTTCAAAAACGATGAAAGTGCCGGGGTAGGGGCCGTGGGCGCGTGCCGGGTCGGCATCTGGGGTGTAGGTCAGTGCTTGAGTCACCCCTCTAGCCTACCAAGGCCTGTTTGCTGGGGCTTGCGGTTAGATAGGGACTCTAAGCAAGTTCATTTGGTGACCATGCTTCTCACCTACTAGCTCCTTAAGAATCGGGCGCGTATGGTGGTGGGTATGACCGAACAGAATCTTTCTCCGCAGACCCGCCTAGTTGCTGGCGGCCGGCCGGCCCACCGTGACCTTGCCCCGGTAAACCCACCCATTTCTATGTCCTCTACCTTCCGGCAGATAGGCCCCACCGACCTCAACAGCTACGCCCGCTTTACTAACCCCAGCTGGGACGGTCTTGAGCAGGTTGTCGCTGACCTTGAAGGCGCAGAGCTCCCCGGCCTTCTTTTTGCCTCGGGTATGGCGGCTGTAGCTGCGGTGCAGGATCTGGTACCGGTTGGCTCTATTATCCTTCTGCCCAAGCACACCTACATGGCCTCGGTATCTATGGCTAAGCGCCTTGAGGCGCGCGGTATCGCCACAGTTGTTCGTCTTGATATTGAAAACACCGAGTCCGTCATCGCTGAACTGGAAAAAGCGGCAGCCACCGCAGGGGTCAGCCCCGAGAATGTGAACTATGCAGCCCCTAAGGTTCTGCTGTGGATGGAAAGCCCCACCAACCCCATGATGGAGGTCGCTGACCTGCCCGCTATCCTGGGTGCGGCGCGCCAACTGGGTATCGTTTCAGCCGTTGATAATACCTTCGCAACACCGCTTGGCCAGAACCCCCTGCTGCTGGGTGCCGACGTCGTAGTGCATTCCGCCACCAAAGCAATCGCCGGCCACTCCGACGTTCTGCTGGGTATCACCGTTACCTCCAACCCGGTCCTGCGCGAAGCCATGCACACCCACCGCACCACCAATGGCGCTATCGCCGGGCCCTTCGAAGCATGGCTGGGCTTGCGCGGCGTGCGTACTATGGGCGTCCGGTTAGAGCGCTCAGCGGACTCCGCCCTGCAACTAGCGCAGCGCCTTAGCGAACACCCGTCCATCAAGGCAGTACGCTACCCCGGCCTACCCACCGACCCCGGCTACGAGCGGGCCTCAGCCCAGATGCAGACCTTCGGGTCTATCCTCTCCGTCACTCTTGATGCCACCGCCGAAGAAACCGACCGCCTTGTTGCCGCCCTGAAGCTGTGGACTCCCGCGACCAGTCTCGGTGGCGTAGAATCACTCATTGAACGCCGCCGCCGGCACGGTTCAGAACCCCACTCCATCCCGGAGTCCCTACTCCGTCTCTCCGTGGGCATCGAGAACGTCGATGACCTGTACCAGGACCTGGTGGCAGCCCTAGACAATCTCCGCTAAAGGACGAAGCACCCTATGACTCCTCTTGATCTCATTGCTTGGGCAAACTACCTCATCAACCTGCTGGCCTCGCTGGTCGTAGCAGGACTATCTGTCTACGCCCTGTTTGAGGCCGCACGCGCAACAGGGTACGCCTACCAGAGCGCCTTCAAACGCACCAAAGGCTTCTGGCTGGCCGTCACGGGCGCTGCCACGCTCTTTTCGGTCCTGACCCTGTGGCAGTCCTGGAACGGTAGGATTAGCTCAATCTTTATGCAGTTGGTTGCCGCTACCGCCGTGGGTGTCTTCTTAGCTGATGTTCGCCCCGCGGTGGCTGTGCGTCGCCGTCGCTAAGACTTGCGTTAGGGCCTGAAAAACCCACACATATTCACACGCATTCCCCTAAGATAGCGGTTTGTTCAGTGAATAGGTGTGGGTTTATCTTTTATTTAGAGGGATAAAGTGGGATAATGAGAGTTATGACTTACAAATTGGTACTGCTCCGTCACGGGCAATCAGAATGGAACGAAAAGAACCTCTTCACCGGTTGGGTAGATGTTGCCCTCACCGAGAAAGGTAGAGCTGAAGCGGCCCGCGGTGGTGAGCTTCTGAAGGAACGCGGCATCCTTCCCGATGTCGTTCACACTTCACTCCAGCGCCGCGCCATTAACACCGCTAACCTGGCACTGGACGCTGCTGACCGCCACTGGATCCCCGTCAAGCGTAACTGGCGCCTGAACGAGCGTCACTACGGCGCTCTTCAGGGCAAGGACAAGACTCAGACCCTAGAGACCTACGGCGAAGAGCAGTTCATGACCTGGCGTCGCTCCTACGACGTTCCGCCGCCGGCACTTGATGATAACGACGAGTTCTCACAGGCAAAGGATCCTCGCTACGCTGACATCGAGAACGCCCCCCGCACCGAGTGCCTCAAGGACGTTCTTGAGCGCATGCTCCCTTACTGGGAATCGGACATCAAGGAAGACCTTAAGGCTGGCAAGACCGTTCTGGTTGCAGCTCACGGTAACTCCCTGCGCGCACTGGTGAAGAACCTGGAGGGCATCTCCGATGCCGACATCGCTGGCCTGAACATCCCCACCGGTATCCCGCTTTACTACGAGCTGGACGAAAACTTCAAGCCCCTTGGCCCCGGTGAATACCTAGACCCCGAGGCCGCTCAGGACGCCATCAAGGCCGTTGCTAACCAGGGTAAGAAGTAAATCTTAGCCCGGTTTTAAAGCCCTAGTGCCCCGCCCTCCTGAATAGGTGGGCGGGGCGCTTTAGTTTCAGAGGAGTTGAGACTAAGCGAGAACCAGGGGACTGTGAGCGGCTGCCAGCCGGTCCGGGGCCTTTAGAGGCGCTGATGAAGCTCACGGCCCCTGCCAACTCAAAAGTGTCTGGTCTTAGATGCTGGGTACTGCGTTCCAGTCTCCGGTCACCAGGTAGGTGACCTTACGGGCAACGGAGACACCGTGATCCCCAAATCGTTCCAGGTAGCGTGAAGCCAAGGTGACATCCACTGTGACCTGGGCGTTCTGGCCCCAGTCGGGTGCTGCCATGCGGTTAAAGACCTCTACGTGGAGCTCGTTGACCCGCATCTTGTACTTGATGATGTCCTGGGTGTGGACCAGCTCACGGGTTTCTAGCAGGTTGATGACGCTGGCAATAATTTTCAGGTCCAGCTCAATCATCTCTGCGAACACAGGTGTGATGGATTCCGGTAGAACGTGCTCCGGGTAGCGCATGCGAGCAACCTGAGCGACGTGACGGGCGAGGTCGCCCATGCGTTCCAGGGAGGTACTCATACGCAATGCTCCCACAATCATGCGCAGGTCTGAGGCGACCGGGCTTTGCAGGGCCAGCAGGTCGATGGCTCGTTCATCCAGCTCATTTTGCATAAAGTCGATGCGGGCATCGTTAGTGATGACCTCCTCGGCTTCCTGGATTCCGGCCTTGAGGAAGGCATCGGAGGCCCTGCTAAGGGCTTCTTGGACCAGGGTGGCGATGTGGATGAGCTCTTCACCGACATGTTGAAGTTCGGCTTGGAAGACTTTGCGCACGTGCGCGTCCTTTCCATGTGGAGATATGTGAGGGCGTGAGAGGGCAGAGAGCGCTCTTTCGCTACCTATCTAGAGTGCCAAGGCCACATGAACACCAGCACACGCTTGGGTAAACGTTAGTTGAACCCCTGCCAACAGGTAGCGTGCGGGGTGAAAAGGTGGGGGTCTACGGCCTAAGCTGGTAGACGTGAACTCTACAATGATTGCTTTGATGGCGGCACTTTTGGGGCTCATCATTGGCGTTGTCAGCATGTTTGCTCTTCAACGAAGTGAGCGCCAGCGCGCTCGCTGGGCCGATGTTGAAGAGCCCACCATCAGTGACGGCGCGGCAGAGGTTTTGGCGGTGATTGGTCGTGCCTATATGGTGGTCGATGCTGTCGATGGCGTTGTTCAGGCCTCTCCTGGGGCCTATGCCCTGGGGCTGGTACGCGGGCACACGGTGGAGTCCGATGAGCTGCTGGCTATGATTGATGCAGTTCGCAGCAAGGGCATCATTGTTGAAAAGGAAATTGTGCTGGCCCGTGGTTTCTACGACCAGAGCAGGCTTGTGATTGACCTGCGCGTAGCTCCGGTAGGTGATGAGTACATTCTGGTTCTGGCTGATGACCGGACTGAGATCGCTAGGGCTCAGACGATCCGGACGGACTTTGTGGCTAATGTGTCTCACGAACTTAAAACCCCGGTGGGTGCGGTAGGGCTCATGGCAGAGGCTATTGAGAGCTCTGCCGATGATCCCGAATCTGTGCGCTATTTCTCGGGCAAACTCAAGAAGGAGTCGCAGCGGCTGGGTGCTCTGGTGCAGGACGTTATCGAGCTCTCCCGTTTGCAGTCTGCTGACCTGGTGGTCAGTTCTACCCTGGTTGATGTGGGGCAGGTTGTGGCTGAAGCCCTTGACCGCAACAGGCTTACTGCTGAGGACAAAAATATTGAACTGCTGGTGGGTGGTACCGCCTCGCGTCCTGTTCATGGTGACCCGGAGCTTCTCTCGACGGCCGTGCACAATTTGATCGAGAACGCAATCCGCTACTCGCCAGATAGCACCAAGGTGGGCATTGGGGTTTCTGTGAAGGAGGACACTGTTAGAATTTCTGTGAAAGACCAGGGCCCGGGTATCCCCGAGGATGAACAGGACCGTATCTTTGAGCGGTTTTACCGTGTGGATCCGGCGCGTTCCCGTCAGACTGGCGGTACCGGGTTAGGTTTGAGCATCGTCAAGCATATCGTAGGCTTGCACGGTGGTGAGGTGACGTTGTGGTCCCATCCGGGGTCCGGCTCAACATTCACTATTGCTCTGCCTATCTTGGATGAAGAAACCGAAAATGACTTACTGGGCGAGAATGCGGGCACCCGTCCGGCCTCTCGTGCAGAGAACTAACCCTTTCCCCGCTGGGCCACACGGTTCAGCCCGATTCCCGAAAAGGACACACAGGTGACCCGTATTTTAGTGGTTGAGGATGAAGAGTCACTCAGCGAGCCCTTAGCCTTCTTGCTGGGGCGTGAAGGGTTTGAAGTTCAGGTTGTTGATAATGGCCTGGACGCCGTGGTTGAGTTTGAGCGTGCAGGCGCTGACCTGGTGCTCCTGGATATTATGTTGCCCGGTCAGTCCGGCAACGAGGTATGCAAACAGATCCGGGCTAGCAGCACTGTACCCATTATCATGCTAACGGCCAAGGACTCTGAGATTGATAAGGTCTTGGGGCTTGAGCTGGGCGCTGACGACTATGTCACCAAGCCTTACTCATCGCGGGAGCTGATTGCTCGGGTGAGGGCCGTCTTGCGCCGCCGGGGTGAAGCTGACGAGCCTGACTCTGGTGCTATCCAGGGCGGGCCGGTCCGTATGGACGTTGAGCGCCACGTTGTGACGGTGAACGGGGAAAGCGTCGCTATGCCCCTCAAGGAATTTGAACTTCTCGAAATGCTCCTGCGGAATGCTGGTCGCGTGATGACCCGCTCCCAGCTCATTGACCGTGTGTGGGGTGCAGACTATGTGGGTGATACCAAGACCTTGGATGTTCACGTTAAACGGTTGCGGTCAAAGATTGAGCCGGATCCCTCATCGCCGCGGTATGTGGTTACGGTTCGCGGTCTGGGCTATAAGTTTGAGCCCTAGGCCAAGGCGTGAGCGGTAAGTAAAAGCTGGGGCCCAGAACCTTCAAGGTTCTGGGCCCCAGCTTTTGGTGTAGGGTGACCTACCGTTTAGTGCTGGGAGGTTTCGGTCGCGCTAGCGCTTGCCGCGTTGGGTAGGTAGGAGGCGTATTCCTCAAGCGTTCCGTCAAGGACGGGAACCACGAACTCAGACGGTTCGGATGTGACATCCGAAGAAACGGTGGTTTTGAGACTTAGACCGGGGGCAGCCTCGGTTGACTTAAGCACAATCTCGTTGGCTTTATCCTCCAGGCGAACTTCCTTGCCAGCGGGAACCTCAATGGTCAGCGTCTCACCGGGGAAAGCCAGGGTAACGGTAGCATCTTTTTCGGACTGGTTGAGGATGGTACCCAGAACACGACCGGGAGCGCCTTCAGCCGATGAAATCACCATGATGTTGCGGAACTGGATGATCTCCTTGTTCGCCTCGGTGAGGTTAGTCATCTGACCGTCTGATGCTGAGTAGACGATGGTGGTGGGCTGCTTGTAGATGTAGCCACAGCCAGTGGTAGCCAAAAGGGCACCAGCGAGGGCGATTGTTACGCCAGCGCGCTTGATGCTCAGAGAAGCGGTGTTCTTCACAGCTCTTGCTCCTTGTTTAGATGTATGGGCCCCGGATTTATGCAGGAAAAAAAATGTGTGTGCTCCGCGCAAAGTAGGGGTGTGTTCTCTCTTCAGGTCACATTCTAGCTGGTTTATAGACGATACGTCTGTATCAACGGGCAAAAGCCGGTAAATGAAGCGCTGACCGCCTAGCGGGGCATTACGCTGTGCGGGGAGAGCCTCGCTCCATATCTGTAACCTTAGGGTCGCTGTCTAAATAGGCGTGCTAGAATGGGTAGGCTGAAAGGGGTTTATCCATATGGTTTTTGAGGTTGGCGAGACCGTCGTTTACCCTCACCACGGTGCAGCAACGATTGAAGAAATCAAAATGCGCACTGTCCGTGGCGAAGAGAAGATGTACCTAAAACTCAAGGTCGCTAATGGCGACCTTGTTATTGAGGTGCCCGCTGAGAACGTTGACATGGTAGGTGTACGCGACGTCGTTGACGAACGTGGCCTCCAGGAAGTCATTGATGTTCTGCAAGCAACTGACACCGAAGAAGCGTCCAACTGGTCCCGCCGCTACAAGGCGAACGTTGAGAAGCTGGCATCTGGCGATGTCCTTAAGGTCGCCGAAGTCGTCCGTGATCTGTGGCGCCGCGAAAATGACCGTGGCCTTTCCGCTGGTGAGAAGCGCATGCTGGCTAAGGCCCGCCAGATTCTCTCATCCGAGGTCGCACTGGCCAAGGACATTAACGAGGAAACCGCCGAAGGCGAGCTCGATAAGATTCTCGAAGGCGTCTAAACTTTCGGGTATGCTCACTAGCTGTGAGCACTATAGACCAAAAAAATGCAGCGGGTACCGTTCCAGAACAGGAGACGGTGCTCGCTGTTCTTATTGTGGCGGCAGGTTCAGGTTCCCGTTTGGGTGCTGGCATACCCAAGGCCGCTGTAGAAATTGCGGGTAAAACTCTTCTGGAATGGGCTATTCTCGGTGCGCTAGCGTCGGGTGTAACGGCGCGGCTTGTGGTGACGGTGCCTCCCGGGGATACCTTGCTGACGACTATTTGCGCTCGCTACGGTGCCTTGGCGGTACCCGGTGGAGCTAGCCGGGCTGAGTCTGTAACAGCGGCTCTTACGGCTCTTGACGCTGCCAAGCCGCTACCCGGTGCTTCGAGCTCTCAGCCTACCGGGGTTCTGGTGCATGATGCTGCCCGTTGCTTTACACCTGCCTCTGTTTACCGGCGGATTGCTCAGTCCCTGGTCGCGGGGGAAAGAGCAGTTATCCCTGTGCTACCGGTGGTTGATACTGTCAAGACGGTGGATGCCCGGGGCTATGTCACAGGTACCCCCGCACGGGCGGAGCTCAGAGCAGTCCAGACCCCCCAGGGCTTTGACCTCCCGACCTTGGTGCAGGCTCACCGCGACGTTGCCGGCCTACCAGCGGGGGTTGCCGAGACCATTACCGATGATGCCATGCTTGCGGAAACCCTGGGCCTGCCTGTGGCTACAGTTGACGGTGACCCGCAGGCTCTTAAAATTACGACCCCTCTGGATTACACCTTGGCCGGGGCTTTGCACACCCAGGGCGCACTTGAACTTGTTGAAGAGCTAGAGAAGAGATAGAGGCTATGATTCCCCGTATTGGCACCGGAACTGATGTACACGCTTTTGGTGATGAAGGCACAGAGCTGTGGGTAGCAGGGTTGCACTGGCCAGGGCAACGCGGCCTTTCGGGTCACTCTGACGGTGATGTGGTGGCCCATGCAGCGGCTGATGCTCTGTTTTCTGCCAGCGGGACCGGTGATTTAGGCTCCAATTTTGGGGTAGACCGGCCCGATATGGCAGGTGCTTCAGGGGTGAGAATTCTGTCGGAAGCCGCCGCTATTGTCCGTGCCGCGGGCTTCGAAATCAGCAATGTAGCTGTCCAGCTGATTGGAAACAAGCCCAAGTTTGCCCCCCGTAGGGATGAAGCTAACCGGGTGCTGAGTCAGGCTGCTGGTGCTCCTGTTACCGTCACCGCGACCACCACCGATGGCCTGGGCCTAACTGGGCGCGGTGAGGGTGTAGCAGCTACAGCTGTTGCCCTGGTCTATCCCGTAGAGAACCCGTAGAGCTAGAAGCGTCCCCCGCCCCCGGCAGAAGCCGGGACGGGGCACTGAGCTATGAGCTGGATATGCCAGCTCTTTTACCCAGCCAGGGCAGGGAGTCGGCAAGTGTAGCCTCCCAGACCTTCCACTCGTGTTTTCCCTCATAGGTATTCCACTGCACATCTAGGCCTGCGGCTTTTGCGGCATCGTAGACCGTGTGTAGGTCCTTACGGTAGTTGGCATTATCCTTGGTGCCTATAGAGAAGATTCCGGCTGGCCCGGGCTGGGTGAACCTACCCTTCTGTAGCATGGTCAGCGGGTCGTTGGCATCAAAAGCGGCCTGATTGCCATCAAAGCCCTGCGCTATAGTTCTCTCAAGGCTGCCGATGGATGGGTGACCTTCCCCGGACATATCGATGAATGCCGAATAGATCTGGGGTGCCCTCAGCGCTGTCTGTAAGGCACAGGTGCCGCCGTTGGAAAGTCCCCCGATAGACCAGTGAGCATGATTGGTATCGACCTGAAGATTATTTTTAAGCCAGGTGGGAACAGTTTGCTGAAGGTAGCTTGCTACCTTGCCGTGGCTGGTATCGCTACATAAGGGGTTAGACCAGTCTCCACCATTTTGGTCTACCACCACTACCACCGGGGCGAGCCCCTGATGCTCGGATGCAAAGGTGTTGAGGATATCGTGAACCCCACCCATATTGAACCAGTCACCCGGTGAACCAGGTTGCCCAGCCATGAGAACTAAGACCGGGAGTAGAGGTCTCTGGCTTGTCATGTAGGCAGGGGGCAGATAGATATAGGCATCACGGGGAGTAAAGGTCGAATCTTGAGAGGGGATACTGGTTTTGACAAGGGCCCCTTCGGTCGGCATATCGGACGGTGCTTTCCAAGCCACTGCAAGCGACTGGTTCCCTGCGTCAAAAGGATGGCTCTGCGCTCCGGCCTGAGCCTCATCGAGAGAGCTGGTGGGTACTGTAACACCTAAAGCTGCGGCAAGGCTAGGGTAACCTCTATAGTAGGCGTTGAGGCCCAGCCCTGTTGCGGTAAGAGCGAACCCGAGAGCCACCAGGCCAGCAAGGAGCCGGACCCCTCTGGCAGGCACACTACGACTGCTCCAGTTGGTGCCTACTAGGACTATCACATAGAGCAGGATCAGTGATACATATCCAACCCATAACCAGGTAGGCAGGGTAATTCCCTCAGCCACTAAGTGCACTACATTGTTACCGATGAAGGCTGAAAGCCCAGTGATGGCTACCGCTGAGACTACCAGCAGAGCATGGCTACGAAGGGTTATGTTTCTGCCTACTTTCCAGAGCAGAATCAGGGCAACTACTGCCGCAAGAGCTAGTGAGACCGGGCCCCAATAGTCAGCTCGTAAATCCACTGACCTCGCAAAATCACCCAGCATTTATTTTTCCTTAGAACCTATAGCTTGAATAATTCCCACGACGTCTTTTGCCTTCATCTCGGGTAGATAGGCGTGAGTGACTGCCACACCGATTGAAGCTAGCTGCCCAGAATCAGGGGTGACCAGGTACATGGCCTCAAAGTCAGGCTGGAATTTTGCCTTAAAAGTCAGCAGCGAGCGGAAGCCGTAGAGAGGTTCCATACGGCTACCTAAGTAATCTAAGAGTCGATCTAGCCCAGTCCTTTCCACTGTGGAGTCTGAATGCGCTAAGGGCGCTCCTGAAAGAGAAAGGAGCTCAAGCCCTTCAGCTTTTGCGTCCTGGGCCGCCGAAGCGATGAGGAACTCCATGGACGCGGGGAATACTCCCTCACCGTTGCGGCGGCGCATAAAGTCCAGGGTCAGCCCGATAACCCTGCCCTCTCTATGAACTGGCATCCAGGAGGTCACTCCGTGTATAAAACCAGTTTGATCAGTGGCTATCAGAATTCTTGTTTCTGGGTCTTTGAGTTCCTCCAGTCCACCGAGGGTAAAGCCCATCTCAGGCAAACTCTTATCAGACACCCACCCTTCAGAGATCTCAACAATCTGGGCCCATTCCGCCAGAAGCAGGTCATCTATGCTCGTCCAACGTGCGGTAATGCCCTGCTTGCCCGCCTGGTTGAGGGCCGTCCGAATGGACTGAAATTTTTTACCTGAGAAGGTTAGGCATGAAAGATCAATCACTGCTTCTTCAGCAACCTGCCAGGAGCTCCACCCGAGCTTCTGCGCAGCCTGCTGGGTTGGTGAGTGCACAGAATAGAGTGCGGGAGTTAGCCCGGAACGGGTGCAGAAGACTGCAAATTCTTTGACAGCAGCTTCCACACGCTCAGGGGCGGCCGCAGGGTCCCCAACGGTCAAGGCAACACCGTTATGGGCCAGGTAGGCAAAGCCCTCTTTTCCCGATTCGGAGATCCAGTAGTGCCGGTTATCCCAGGTACTAATCCAACCCAATGTCCCAGCACCATGTTCTTTGACTAGCTCAATAAAGTGCTCGCGATTCTTGCCTACCTTGCCAAAGGGAAGGGAGAGAATGCGGTAGGTGTAGATAATCGCAGCGCCCCAAAAGAGGGCTGGGAGGATCCAGTGCAAGGCGGTTGTCAGCCAGAAGGTGCCGGTGTAGGTCGGGGGGAAGACATACCAGGCCGCAGAGGGCAAAAGTTTGACTAGGTAGTCCAGAGCGAAAGGGAGTAGCTGTGGGTGAGGGGCAAAGGCCTGCGGCATTATCCAGGCGAGGAGAACCATGATTGTTGCCCCACTGAGGCCGACCAATCCTATGGTTTTTGCAGCGCTGAGGGCGGCTCTTGTGTTCGAGGGTAGTGGAAAGTACCGCCAGGTTACAGCGATCAGGCACATGATCAGCAGGGGGATAAGGACGGGGATGATTAACCGGCCCCCTGCTTCTTCTAGTTCTGCCAAAGAACCGTAAGCCGAGCGATGCTGGCCTAGGATGCCTGAAAATATGATTAGCCGTAGCGCTGTGAAGAGGAAGATTGTTCCTTGAAGGAGCAGGGTCGCGTAGGCAGCTATTCGACGCCCGCGGGCTAGCCCCATGGCCAGGACTAGTTGCAGGATGATGGGTAGCGTTGAGAGCAGGCTGGGGAGGAAACCCCGTGTTTGAGCTAGGTAAACTTCGTGGCTACAGAGCTGGCTAGCGGTTTTTTGGGAGCAGAGGGCATCCAGGGTTTCGTTAGTGAGCACACTGCTTGCAATATCGAATTTGGCCGATGCGAGAGGGCCAACAGGGTTAGGGGCATGGGCGGCAAAGAAAATACCCAGGGATATTGCGGTAATTGCTAGGGCAACTAGTGTTCGCTTTTCGTGACGGCTACCTACGATTGAATCTTGGCCCTTGGGAGATGTGCTCAGTAGTGATCCGCTGGCCCAGCCTGTGATAGCGGCCAGGAAGAGGCCAATATCTTGAAGGGAACCTCCGAACCCCAGGAGAACCAAGGTGGTCAGGCAGGTTGAGAGGCGGATTCTGCGCCTCCATATTGTAGAGAGGGAACGTGATGATGCTAGGAGCGTGCCGGTCATCATGAGCGGGATGCCATAAACAGCGTGATCGGTTAGGGCTTGGGCCCAGCCGGGAATGAGGTAGCTAGCTGCTGAGAAAATGATGGCCAGGGATGCTACCGGTAGCAGATAGCTAGCGGCTGCTGCCAGGGCGAAAGGCCAGGTACCTAATTTGCGTTCAGCTAGGGGACCGATGCTGGCCAATAAGAATAAGGAAAGCACAGTTGAGCCGGGTCTAGGGCTCACAAAGGTACCGGTGAGGACCCCCCAAAGGTTCTCTAAGTTACCCGGTTGAAGGGTTAGCGGTAAGGTTTTAGCGGCCCCAAAGACTATCTGGATGATAAGTGAAATGAGGGTGAGGCCCAATAAGACGGTGCTGAGTGGCGCGATATGCGTGTAGTCTGCTAGGTATTCTTTGGCCCAGCGTAACCGTCTCCTGGTGGCTTGTAGGGGAGGATTTTTGGGACTGTAGGGGGTAGTTCTATTCACTAACAGCAACCTTTAAACTTTTTGAGTATCTGGCATTAGAGTATAGGCAGATTATTGTGGGATTCTGCTGAGAGAGGCCACCTCTTGCGGGCGGAATTTAGCCTGAATCCTCTTGAGAGGGCTAGAATAGTTGGCTGTTGCCATAGCGCTTTGAGGAGAACTTTTGTGACAGCTGCTGACCCCCTTGCACCCTACCCGCATGTTCTGAGCCGGCGGGGCGGGAGAGTGATTGCCTGGCATGAGTATGGGGTTTTAGAGAACCCACAGCAGACTGTGCTTTACTGCCACGGCACTCCTGGATCTGGCTACGAGGCTCTTTTTTTGGATGAGGCTGCCCGCCAGCTGGGCATCAGGATTATTGCTCTTGATCGACCCGGACTGGGTGCCTCAGATCCCGTTGACTACCGGACGGTGCGCGGTTGGGTAGAGGATGATCTCCTTGCTGTAGTCGAGCACCTGGGCTTGGAGAGGCTGAGCGTGATTGGTTTCTCAGGTGGGGGTCCTCATGCAATGGGTATAGCTGCCCGGTTACCGGAGTTAGTGGACCGGCTGGTTCTGCTTGCCCCTTTTACTCATCATGCCGCATGGTCAACTCGGCTTGGTTTGGCTTTTACACCTTTGCGGGTGCATCTGTCTCACCTGACCATGAGCTGGTTTCCTAAGGTTTTGATTGATTCTTTAGCTCGCGGAGCTGGCCTTCTCCTAGCTGGTAGGTCAGCATCTCTTGAGGCTTTCGTGCGCTCAGTGCAGGGGCGTAGCGGTGCCTACCGCATGGCGGTTGCTCATGATTATGCTCTCCAGTTTGCTATTCGGGGTGGTGTACAAGATGAGTACGCTATCCAGGGGGACTGGGGTTTTTCGGAGGCTTCGGTGAGGGTAAGGACTGATATTTGGGTAGCGGGAAGGGATAAGGCGGTCAAGCCTGCCCGCGTCCGGAACTTGGGTCTGCGAATGGGCGCCACCTTGCATGAGTTACCCCAGGATGGGCATTTTTCCTTGCTGATAAACCATGGTTGGGAGATTTTAGGCAGCTTGGTTAAGGATGGCTAGAGCTGTTCAGAACCGGCGCTTGTGCAGGCGGTAAACTTGTAGCTGTGACTTTACGTTTTTATGATTCAGCAACTGCAAGTGTTCGTGACTTTGTCCCGGTTTACCCCGGTGAGGCCCGTATCTATTACTGCGGTGCTACCGTGCAGGGGGCACCGCATATTGGGCATGTGCGCTCGGGGCTGGTCTTTGACCAGCTTGCGCGCTGGCTGACCTACCGTGGTTTTAAAGTCACGACGGTCCGTAATGTCACCGACATTGACGATAAGATTCTGGTCAATTCAGCGGCTTCCTTTGACTCTGATTATTCTGGGGACTATCCGCGTGAGCAGTGGTGGGCCCTGGCCTACCGGTTTGAGGGCATTTTTGGGGTGGCTTATGAGGCCCTGAATATTGCTCGGCCCACCTATGAGCCGCGAGCAACCGGACATATTCCCGAGATGTTCGCTCTGATTCAGAGGCTGATTGACCGGGGACATGCCTACCCGGCTTTGGACGGTTCGGGTGATGTCTACTTTGATGTGCGCTCCTGGGCGCAGTACGGTTCTTTGACCCGTCAGCGTGTGGAGGACATGCAAGATGCCCCCGATGCAGACCCGCGCGGTAAGCGGGACCCCCGTGACTTCGCCCTCTGGAAGGGGCATAAGGAGGGCGACCCCGAGACTGCCCGCTGGGAGTCTGCCTGGGGTGCAGGCCGCCCGGGTTGGCACTTGGAGTGCTCGGCTATGGCGGGTAAGTACCTGGGTGAGACCTTCGACATTCATGGGGGCGGGCTTGACCTGCGCTTCCCCCACCACGAGAACGAGATGGCTCAGTCGCAGGCCGCCGGATTTGGGTTCGCCAATTTCTGGATGCACAACGGCCTGGTGAACTACGAGGGCGAGAAGATGTCCAAGTCTATTGGTAACATCATCACCCCCGAGCAGATGCTGGAGATGGCCCGCCCCCTGGTGGTCCGCTACTACCTGGGCCAAGCACACTACCGTTCGGTGCTGGACTACCGCCCTACCTCCTTGGAGGAGGCACGGGTTGCTGTTGAGCGTCTTGAAGCCTTCCTTGCTCAGACCCTTGCTTTCCACCGGGCCGATGCTCGGGTTCCCCAGGCCTTTGCTGAGGCTATGGACGATGACCTCAATATTCCTCGCGCTCTTGCTGTGCTCCATGAGCTGACTCGAGCGGGGAACGCGGCTTTGGCAGCAGGGGAGTCAGCTCAGCAAGAAGCAGAGCAAGTTTATGCCATGGCCCGAGTACTGGGCTTGGTGGAGCTGATGTCATTTGCTGGTACACCGGCTTCGGACGGCGGTGCTGCTGAACATGCGGCTCTTGATTCTCTGATTCAGACCATGCTGACCCAGCGTGCTGAGGCCCGTGAGGCTAAAGACTGGGCACATGCTGATCAGATTCGCGATGCCCTGGCAGCGGCCGGGGTTACTGTCAAGGACGGCCTATCTGGCTCTACCTGGTCCCTGAGCTAGAGCGGATCGTCCACAGATGTAGCTGTTAGCAGGCGCCCTGCCGGTTTCTGGTGGGGCGCGTGCGCTAGCTCTCGCACCAAAAAGCTGGGTGGGTCGGTAAGCTAGAGAACAACGGCAAGATACCTATCAAAGGAAACCTATATGGCGAAGGCAGGCTCACGCCCCGGCGCAACAGCTAAAAAGAAAGGCCCCACCAAGGGCACCGGCGGTCACGGGCGCAAGGCACTTGAAGGCCGCGGCAACACTCCCAAGGCTGAGGACCGCGTCTACCACAAGGCCCACAAGATGAAGCGGGCCGCTGAAAACCGCAAGGCGACTAACACTCTTCGCTCACGCGCACCCCGTCTGGGCGGGAAGCGCGCTTCAGACGAACTGGTGACCGGTCGTAACTCGGTCTTGGAATCATTGCAGACCAAGATCCCTTCTAAGACTCTCTTTGTGATGTCTCGTATCGAGGTCGATGACCGTGTCCGCGAGATTTTGACTGAGGCTAATAAACAGAACCTGCCGATTCTTGAAATTGGCCGTCTTGAACTGGACCGTCTGACGGACCACGCGGTTCACCAGGGTGTTGCGCTTCAGATTCCGCCCTACAAGTACCCCGACGCGGGGAGCCTGGTTCTGGATACTATGGAGCGCTGGCATGATCAGCAGCTGGAGGTCCCGCCACTCTTTGTTGCGCTTGATGGCATTACCGACCCCCGTAACCTGGGCGCTATTATCCGTTCGGTCTCTGCTTTCTCGGGTAACGGTGTAATCATTCCGGAGCGTCGATCTGCTGCTATGACCGCTTCTGCCTGGAAGACTTCTTCTGGCGCCGCAGCTCGTATCCCCGTTGCTAAGGCAACCAACCTGACTCGGGTAATTCAGCAGGCGAAGGAAGCTGGCATGTTTGTTGTTGGTCTGGACGGTGGGGGAGATATTGATCTGCCGGACCTTGAGCTGGCCTCTGAACCGCTCATGATTGTTGTGGGCTCTGAGGGTAAGGGCCTGTCCCGTCTGGTGACCGAGAACTGCGATCAGATTGTTTCTATCCCGATTAGTTCGGCTATGGAATCTTTGAATGCTTCAATGGCAGTGGGTATTGCCCTGTATGAGGTATCCCGCCGCCGTTCTAGCTAGTGGTTATTTCTAAAGGTAAGCTCTTCCTCCGCAACCTGCGGAGGGGAGCTTTTCTTTAAAGTCCTTGGCTAAAGTGTGAGGTGCCGGTGTTTGCATCTATTGCTGAATGAGCTCACCAGAAGCTCAATAATGTGATGTAAGTTTAGGTGCCAGCTCACAAAGAATGCTGCGTATATGTCTTGGCGAATGCGTTTAAAAAAAGTTTAGAACTTTTTTGAAGTTCCGAAATCCGCGGTTTACCAGGGAATTTGTCGGACAGCTTGCGGGCCGTGAGCGCTTTTAAGGGCAAAAATGCTCCCTAAGGACTTGCGCGGTGTGAAAAACCTGCGTAAAGTATTACCAGTCGCCGCGGCGAGGGAAACCCCGCCAAGCCAACAAAACGCCTAATCACACAGCGAAAACCCCATCAGCGGGAAGCTGCCAGAATCGGG
>NZ_JBLXXQ010000006.1:0-156625 GCF_048512965.1 Rothia sp. P5764
GTCATCATGGTAACCATGACCCAGCCCGGAACGTCGCCGCGTTCAGTGTCATCCTTGGTGTCAAGGGGCGCAAATACTGCAAGCAGAGCCTTGATGTAGGTGTCGGTGAGTAGCTTCTTCATAGTGTTTCTCCTCTATGGGTCTGCCCTAATAGGCAACTGGTGGATAAGGTCTAAAAATTAAGGTTCAGGAGTGATATCCCCGGGAACATGGCAAAGAGTACAGTGAGGGGGAGGATAAGGAAAACAACTGGGGCCATCATGCCGATTTCTTTTTTCCCAGCTGTCTCCATGAGCTCCCGCTTGGCATTATCGCGGACATCTTGAGCCTGGGCTCTCAGCACATCGGCAAGCGGCGTGCCTCTCTCGATAGCGACAACCAACCCATCTACAAAACGGGCAAGAGCGGCTACTGAGGTTCTTTGAGAAAAGTTTTGTAGTGCAGAGACTAGAGGCTCCCCCGTACGAGTCATGGCAAGAATCTCTTTAAACTCCTGGGCAAGTTCTCCGTTGGAACTCCTCACCACTCTTTCAAGTGATCCTAGTGCTGATTCACCGGCAGTAACGGATAGGGCCATAAGTTCAGCAAGTGCTGGGAATTCGGCCAGCATCGCTTTTTCCCTTTTCTTAATTTGCTGACTTAGCCAGTAGTCCCGGCCAAGATAGCCACTCATCCCTGCCAAAGCAATAAGAATAAGACCGGGGATAAGTCCGATTTTCCCCTGTGCTGCCCCCAAGGCCACAAGACATGTGCCCATCATGAGAGCAGAAAGGCACCAAAGTACCTGCTGAACCCGGTATTCAGCGATAGTAAGGCCACCCCCGAGCTGATCTATTCGCTTTTCAAGACCGGCCAGGTCAAAGCTTGAGCTGCCGACAGCTTTATAGGCTTTCTCAACCCAAGGCCCCAGCAAGCTCATGCTTGCACCGTACAGCCCCTCAGGTAATGTCGCATAGGGTTCAGAGCCCCGGTTATTGCGTAGCTCGGCAGCCCGAAGTTGTGGCGCAATACGATCAGAAAAATCTTCAGTTCGGTGCCTAGTAACGCTTGAATACACAAGCCACATTCCGGTAGCGAGCAGCATAGCTAGAAGCAGTGCGGAGTTCATAGTAGAACCCTCTTTTCTTCAGGCAGAGCGCCAATCCTCATCATCAAGCGATAGGCAATAACTGTCAGAGTCAGGCCCCCACCCAGCACCGCAAAACCGGCAAAGCTGTTATAGATACGGATAGTGCTGGGCTGGGTTGCCATCAGACAAAGAATCACCCACGGAGCAACACAGGCTAGACGCGCCGCATTGATTGTCCACGATTGCCTAGCTTCAAGCTCAGAACGCGTCCTACTATTCTCACGTAAGAAGCTAGATAAAGTTCCAAGCAATCTACCCAGGTCGGTACCGCCCACCTCACGCGTTACTTTGAGTGCCTCGATAATATTGTCAGCTGTTGGGTCACTCAGCCGGTCTTTCAAACGGTTGAGAGCTGGCAGGAATTCACCACTTGCACGATAGTCAGAGGCAAAAGAAGCAAATGCTGGACGCAAAGGTTCTGGGCCTCGATACTGAAGCTGCATAAGGGCATCTGGTAGTGACATACCGGCGCGAATAGCGGACCGGAGATGATCCACAGCGTCGGGCCAGAGATCACGGAGCTGGGCCTGGCGCTTATTTGCCCGGTGCTTGACCATCATGCGAGGTGCAAAAAATCCCACAAGCCCTGCCAAGAGAGACAAGGGAATCAGTGAGGTGAGCGCAAAGATAAGAACAAGACCTAGAAATCCTGAACAGGTGGAGAGCGAGTAGAACATGCTCACCGTTACCTTTTCAAGATCAGCCTGCCGTAGGAGCTGCACGAGAGCTGGGATTGGACGAGGCTTTTTAGCTTTGGGCGGCAGATCCCAAAACGACATATAGGTTAGCAAGCCGCCAAACCCAAGGCAGATACCGAGAAGAACACCCATCAGTCTGCCTCCTCAAAGTTAAGAAGCTGGTCAGGCACAAAACCCGCATAGTGGAACTTCTCGGGTGAAGGAACCTCAGAGGCCACGCATATCAGTCTGTCACCATCACGTTTGAACAGAGTAGTTGTTTCGATAACCCCGTTCTCAACACGGTTACCAATTGCGATAATTTCCCGGACCTGCCTTTTACCATGCAGGTCTCGGGTACAGTGAACAACGAGGTCAAAGCAGGATGCAACGGTCGGAACGACAAAGGAACTTGAGATGTTCTCCCCCGCAAGAAGAGGTAACGTACACATCTTGGTAATTGCATCGCGTGCTGAATTTGCGTGAATCGTGCACAGACCCGGTAGACCTGAGTTCAATGCTATGAGCATATCGAGTGATTCGGCTTCACGGACTTCACCAATAATCAGCCGATCAGGTCGCATACGCAGTGCTTCCTTAACCAAACGTCTGAGCGGAATCTCCCCTTGGCCTTCGAGGTTTGGCTGGCGGCATTGCATATTCACAACATCGCGTAGCGGAATCTTTAGCTCAAAGATTTCCTCACAGGTAATAACGCGCTCGCGCATACCAATCGAAGCAGCCAGGCAGTTCAGCATGGTCGTTTTCCCAGACTGGGTAGCCCCAGAGACCAGGACATTAAGGCCGCTAGCAACTGCCGCATCAAGAAACTTAGCAGCGTCAGAGCTCAAAGACCCCAGCTTAACCAGGTCAGTCAATCTAGTCGCCCGGGCAATAAATTTCCGGATGTTGATAGACCAGTGTTTTCTGGTGACATCAGGAATAGCAACATGCAAACGGGAGCCATCTGGTAAAGAGCTATCAACAAACGGAGTACTAAGGTCTAGGCGGCGACCAGAAGTTTTAAGCATCCGCTCAACCAAAGCCCTAATCTGTTCTTCGCTGAGGATCAACCCGGTGAGCTCCGATTCGCCGGCACGGGCTACAAAGACCTCAGTCGGTGAGTTAATCCAAATCTCCTCAATGGACGGATCATCAAGATACTGCTGAATTTCACCAAAACCGCAGACACGGTCAAACAGGGTATTAACAAGCTGGTCAGTTCCTTCAATCCGGGGAACCAGCCCACGCACCATCTGTTGCTCATAAGACCGCAGCGCCTTGTAGATAAGCTCTTTCGCTTCATTCTGCTGGGCTAGCGGGTCGATACTGCTCTTGCGGATTAGCTCACGCACATCAGACTCAATCAGACGCTCGGCTTCTGTGAGACCCATGAGCCATCACCTGCGCTTCCTTGCAACTCGTTGCTACGTTCATCAACAAGATACAGTTGATTAGTGTAAACAACCAAAGCATTTCTCAGCTCACCTGTGGATAACCCGCATCAGGCACAGTCCTAGGAAAGCAATTAAAATTTGTAAGAAGTAGCTGACTAGGCGATACTCGCGGTTCAGCTAGTCAGGCCTCCCGCCCGCGCCCTCCCTTGTGTGTGACGTAACATTTGGGCACACAATATGTTACTCACTAGTAACAACACAGAAAGGTGCCCGCCGGACATAGATCCTGCGGGCACCTTTACCAGGGCAATCGAGCTACTGGTTCTTGGCTCTCATGAACTCAATAGCCTGATCAATCGGGCCGTCAAACTCCTTAGTACCGTGATCCAGCACGACACCGCGCTCACAAATCTTAGCCACCAAATCAAGGTCATGGCTGACAACCACCAGGGTCTTACCCTCGGCACTGAGCTCCTTAATCTTGGCAATACACTTCTTCTGGAAAGGCTCATCACCCACCGCAAGAATCTCATCAACCAAGAAAATCTCAGGGTCCGTATGCACAGCCACAGCAAAAGCTAGGCGCAGATACATACCCGAAGAATAGAACTTGACCTCGGTATCAATAAAGTCACCAATCTCTGAGAAAGCAACAATCTGATCGAATTTCTCTTCAATCTCTTCCTTACTCATGCCCAGGATAGCTGCGTTCAGGTAGACGTTATCTCGCCCGGTCAGATCCGGGTGGAAACCAGCACCTACCTCAATCAGGCCAGCAATACGTCCCCCAGCCAAGATGCTACCCTCATCGGGGTGCATCACCCCAGAGATCAGCTTGAGCAGAGTCGACTTACCCGAACCGTTATAGCCCAGCAAAGCTATGCGCTCACCCTCACGGACCTCCAGCGAAACCCCGTTGAGAGCATTAAACTTCTCGTTGAGGTCCCCTTTGCGCCCCTTAATCAGCCAAATAAAGGCCTCCTTCATGGAGCGGGTATGCCTTAAGACAAAGCGCTTAACCAGCGAATCAACTCTAATGACAACGGGTGCGTCCGGAGCGACCGGTGGCAAATCAAATTTCCTTATATCCACATGAATCAGAGCTCCTGGGCAAAATTACCCTCGAGCTTACGGAAAAGCGTATCGCCAATCCACAGGGTAACCAGTGATATAAGAAGTGCTATAGGAACCCAGAAAGTCAGCAGGTGCGGGGGAATCTGGGAAGTTGGCAGTAGCGCGGCATCAGCCGATAAGGTGGGAATCCAGAAGGCGTAGTGGAACAACTCAACCGCGACGGTAAGTGGGTTCATCATATACACATTGATAACCCAAGGATAGAGAGTATCGCGGACCATCGTCCAGGAGTAAAGCACCGGTGAGAACCAGGTCGCCACCATCAGGAGCATATCCACAATATTCTCTGAGTCGCGGAAGAACACATTAGCAACACCAAAGATAAGACCCAGGCCAGCCGAGAACAGCATGATGATAGCGATTCCCACCAAGGCGGCACCAATCTGCTTAAGGTCAGGGCTCCAACCGGCAGACAAACAGGCAACAAGAAGTACCACAATTTGGGGTACGAAATGAATTAGCGCGACCCAAACCGTTGAAACTGAGAAGAGTTCACGCGGAAGGTAAATCTTCTTGATCAGCGCCCCGTTAACCACCATTGCTTTTGCCCCGTTACTAAACCCCTCCGAAAAGAAGTTGATGATAACCATACCGGAGAAGAGGTAAATGGCGTAGTGCTGCATACCGCGCTCAAGGCCCAGGAAAAGGCCCATGGCGACATAGAAAACACCGAACTGTACACCGGGTTTGATATATGACCACAGGATACCGAGAACGGAGCCACGGTAACGAACCTGAATCTCCTTATCAACCAGGAGTTTGAGCAGATAACGGTTGTGGAAAACATCGCGTAGTCCTCTACCGCGCCCTGGGGGCAGTAGGGAAGTAGTCTTTACTGCGTTCATCGGGTCAGCTCAGACTCCGTATGCTTCTCAAAGGTCTTAGCCCAAGCTTCGTAAGAGGAAATATCTTTAGCCTTAGCACGATATATTTTGCTGAGCTCGTCCCAATTAGCATAAAGGGCGGCATGCAATTTAGTTGCCTCCAGCATTTTTTGTCGGAGCATCTCCGGGTCCCTCTTGTACCATGAAACTGCTGACCCATCCGCATTCGATACAATCGCGGAGTCATACTGCGATGTTCTCCACCAACGATTATCCTGATGCGCAATATGAACCTGAGGGCGCTCCCTCAGTTCAGCGTTTACAGGCACTACTGTCTGTCTAATTACCGTCTTAAGGGTCCAAGGCAACAAAGACCTGTAGCTAGGTGGGGCAAAGCCTCGACCCTTACGAGGTGGCCTGGTTTCCTGAGGCCGCGGTAAATCATCAATTTCTTTAACAAATTGTGTCTCGGAATATTTAGAAAGCATCTCCCTAATTTCCTTGATTCTTACATCAAGAATATCGTGAAGTTGTTCAGGACCTGCTAAGACATCCTGAAATGCCTTAATCCGCCCTTCCTGGGTCGAGTACTGCATAGATACAAGATGCCTAAAATCGGCAAAGACAGACTCTTTCAGAAGGCGCCCCCCCTTACGGTAGGGAGAATGCAACAGGGCAGCAATCAGTCTGTTACGCTCATGGAAATATGCTTGCCAACCGACTAGGTCGTCTTTATCAACCCATGAAACATGCCAAACTGCGGCACCTGGTAAAGAAACGGTGTTATAGCCAGCTTTCTTCGCACGGTAACCGTACTCTGCATCATCCCATTTAATAAATACAGGGAGCGAAAGGCCAATTTCCTTAATTACCTTCGTGGGTATTAAGCACATCCACCATGCATTGTAGTCAACATCAATACGGCGGTGGAGCCAGGGGGAATTTTTAAGGTTCTTATATGAAAAATTGAAACCAGGAACTAGCGAGTCGTGAGCAGGCTCCCAGAAAAAACGATAAGGATTAATCTTCTCACCATAAGTATGCAAAACAGTCCGGTTGTTAAGGTCAAACATATGACCTCCGACTAGAGTGGGATTCTTACAATAATCTCCAAATTTAATAGATCGGAGGATTGACTCCGGCTCGATTTTGACATCATCATCTAATAGCAGAACATAGTCGGATTCATTTTTAACCGCTTCGAACATCCCACGCGCGAATCCCCCTGAACCACCCAAGTTAGCCTGGTTGATGATTCGCAATTTACCTTGAAGTTTCGATGCTATTGATTCAAAGTCGGGGTGATCCTGAACTTTATCTGAGCCCTGATCTACTACCAGAACTTCCTTCAATACTTCCAAAACCTCAGGACTTTCGCCCAAAGATTTCAGATTTGATAGACAGTAACTGACTTTATTCATCGTTGTTATCTGAAGCGTAACTGTGCCAGCCTTTACCCGTTCGGTATCAGTAGTCCAACGAGCATAATTTAGC
Organism: Rothia sp. P5764; assembly: GCF_048512965.1. Lineage (NCBI taxonomy): Bacteria > Bacillati > Actinomycetota > Actinomycetes > Micrococcales > Micrococcaceae > Rothia > Rothia sp. P5764. The sequence continues at coordinate 6,656 of NZ_JBLXXQ010000006.1, forward strand.
TGAACAGGAGTAGAAGAAGCAACGATCTCGAACCAGTACCACCCACCATCGCCAAAGGCATCTAAGGGTAGTTGTACAGACATAGTTGTCGCATCATGCAAGGGAAGCGACTTTACAGTTTGAACGTTTCCCCATGCATTAGATTTGTAGATAAACAGTACGCCATCGCCATCTGTAGAAAAATCTAAACATACATTTTTAATCTTTGTCCAGCGCTTCCAATAAGATGCTGGGAAAGCATTAAAATATGTAGCAAACGAGGTACGAGTATTTGGATTAATTTTAATCGAGTAGCGACTTGTCGGGTTACCTACTTCGCCGCTTTTGAAATCAATAGAAATATTTTCATGTGGAGATTTATTTTTCAGCTCTTGTTTAAAATCTGTTTCGCGCTGATAAAGAAAACTTGTATCAGCATCCGACTGAGCACCACCATAGTCTACATATAATGGTATTGTATCATTATTTTCGATTGTGGGGAAAACAACATTTAGCAAAGTTTCTTTAGTCATCATTACTCCTTAAGCCTCAATACCGCCGGAAACCATTTTTTCGCCCTTTTCAAAGTGAGGGCGTAGCTTATTATCAAACATCGAGAGAGCTGCGCCGATTGCCATGTGCATATCGAGGTACTTGTAGGTACCCAGGCGTCCGCCAAAGAGGACGTTCTGCTCGCCGCCAGCTAGTTCACGGTAACGCAGAAGCATATCACGGTCAGCGCTGGTATTAATCGGGTAGTAGGGTTCGTCGCCCTTTTCAGCGAAACGTGAGTATTCACGGTGGATGACGGTAGCTTCCTTGGTGTAATCACGCTCGGGGTGGAAGTGGCGGAATTCGTGGATACGGGTGTAGGGATAGGTTGCATCGGGGTAGTTCATCACAGAACAGCCCTGGAAGTCCTCAATATCGAGCACTTCTTCTTCGAGGTCAATAGTGCGCCAGGAGAGGTTGCCCTCTGCATAGTCAAAATAGCGGTCGACCGGGCCGGTATAGATAACGGGTACTTGGCCGAGTACCTTAGAACGTGAGTATTCGTGGCCTTCTTCAAAGAAGTCAGTATTGAGGTGAACCTCAATATTGGGGTGAGCTGCCATGCGCTCGAGCCAGGCGGTATAGCCGTCTACGGGCAGGCCCTCATACTTATCGTTGAAGTAACGGTTGTCGTAGTTATACCGCACCGGTAGACGGGAGATGATTGAGGCAGGAAGGTCAGCTGGGTCAGTCTGCCACTGTTTTGCAGTGTAGTGCTTGATGAATGCCTCGTAGAGGGGGCGACCAATCAGGGAGATGCCCTTATCGTTGAGGTTCTTGGGGTCAGTACCTGCTAGTTCGCCTGCCTGCTCCTGAATGAGGGCCTTAGCTTCTGCCGGCGAGTACGCTGCATTGAAGAACTGGTTGATAGTACCCAGGTTGATGGGCATGGGGTAGACGATACCCTTGTGGTTAGTGTAGACACGATGGGTGTAGTTAGTGAATCCAGTAAATCGGTTGACGTATTCCCATACGCGCTCGTTGGAGGTATGGAAAAGGTGGGCACCGTAGCGGTGAACCTCGATACCGGTACGTTCTTCGTTCTCGCTATAGGCGTTACCACCGATGTGGTGGCGCCGGTCTAGCAGGGCTACTTTAAGACCGAGTTCGGTTGCAGCTTGCTCTGCGATGGTCAGGCCGAAGAGACCCGAGCCTACGACTACAAGATCAGCGTTCACTTACATACTCCTTGTTAGGGGCTGCACCGTCTGGTGACGGTGGAACCGTGCTCTGCTACTACAGCGTAGAAGCTACTGGTCGTACCAACCCGATTATTGGGTAAATACAGTCACCTATAAAATTACCGGATAGCGGTCTGTCTCGCTCACAAACAGGCTGGGAAGTCTGTGTGATTATTCCCCATTCTCACCACATGTGCTGTGAGACTGTGATGGCTGGCTCCAAAAAAAAATTTTTTATGCCACGGGGAGTCACAACAATTGATGCGGGTTGTTTCTCTGTTTTCTTTCCTTGTCATGCCACATAATCTGGTGTTTGATACGGAGCCATGGAGCTTTTATTACATGTTCAGCAACCTCAGGGAAACAGATACAGAGTTATCCGTTTGCACTGCGAGGGGAAGGTGACTGGCGAAGATTGCCGCAGAGGCCTTGCCTCCCTTTGGGGGAGCTCTCAACAAGCCACCTGGTTCATTGCGGGTAAAGATATACGTGATCTGGTCCCTGGCCAGCCGCCCTTGATCAACCGAGCTATACTGACAACAGCACCCCATGCAAATTTGAGCGAAGTTACCCCAGATGCTGAAGCTCCTCTATTTGAGCTTAGGGTTCTGCACGGCCCAGATTCACAAACAGCTTTCCCTCTCACACGCGGGAAGTGGCCAGTAGGTCGCCAGGCTCCGCTCCTGAGAATCCAAGATCCTGCGCTCTCCCCTATCGAGGGATATTTTTTGGTTCAAAGTACCGGTATCGTCTACCGAGCCGATCACCTTGAACAGAAAATAAACCCCGGAGAAGTGTTTCAGCTGGGCTCCAGCATCTGTTCGATAGACCCCTGGGATAAGCAACCCCTATTATTCCGGGACCCGGAGGCAGTCGAGTTAGATGTTCCTGCCCCCCGTTCCAAACTAGCCTTGGTCCTCATGGCTGTTCTGCCCATCGGAATAGGTTGCCTCATTGCTTGGTTCACAAAACTCTGGTTTATTCTACTGATGGCCTGCGGCTCTTCGCTCCTTATGGTGATTCATGCCTTGTCACAGGGGAAAGAGAGCGGCAAGTTTCGCCGGCTAGTTGCCGAAGCGGTCACCAATGAGCAGGCAGCTATCCAAAAGTTTCGTGGCGTCAGGTACCTAGCCCAAGGCTCAGGTATCGCCCTGGGCAGAGGAACCAGGAAAGCACGTATTCAAGGAAAACACCGGGATATAGCTGCTGTTCCCCTCCTGTCGAGCACCCCCTGGCTATGTTCTGCACAAGAGCTCAGTGATGTAGCGGGGTCGCTACCTACCGCAACCCAACGCTTGGCTCTATGTCAGCTGATCAAGACAGGCCTACCGATCTATGTTCTGATAAGAGGACAAGAAAACTCTGAATATCTCCGCTTGGTTGAGCCCTTAGTTACCTTTGAACACGTCCAGCTCATCGATTCGGATCAGCTGCCGGGGCTACAGAATGGTTTGCTTATCTGTTCGACTCCTGTTCCTGATACGTCTGACGGTCTTATGCAATTTGTTCTAACGCCCCAAGCTAGCACCCGAATCCTACAAGTGCCCGGCTGGGACAAGCTATTTTTGGACGGGATTTCTACTGAAACCTATACCTCACTTCTCTCCCAATCCACTGGTAGAACTACTGCCTCACGGTCCGCTCAGACAGCTGACTCCGCAACCTCAGAGATACCATTTTTTGCGCCCCCTGCCTGTCAAAGAAATCTGCCTGAGAGCTTTCCGACTCATGACCAAGATTTATCCATGTATGTTGGTCAAGACCTCGATACTCACCAAGATATTGCGCTAGGCCTTACAAGACATGGGCCTCATTTTCTCTGCGCTGGAACGACGGGATCGGGTAAGTCTCAGTTACTCCGTACTATGCTCTGGTCCTTAGCCCTTGGCAATAGCCCACGACGCTTGTCTTTAGTCTTGATAGATTTTAAAGGCGGTGCCGGTCTTGGGCCCCTCGCATATCTGCCCCACACCAGCCTTTTTATCTCAGATCTAGAAACAGCGGCTCTCCAGCGGTCCCTCAAATACCTGAAAGCTGACCTCACAAAACGTGAGAAGCTTTTTCGTTCTCTTGGCGTGAGCTCATACGAGGACTATCAATCTTTACGGTTTGGGCAAAAGCAGTACCCAGAATTCCCGGAGGTCATGCTGTGTATTGATGAATTTCGAATGTTAGTGGACAGTTTCCCCGACATTATGAATGAAATAATGCGCATAGCCACCATCGGACGTTCCCTGGGTTATCACCTCATCTTGGCAACACAACGCCCTCAAGGCGCTATCTCACAGGACATCCGGACTAATATCTCAACGGTTCTTTGTCTCCGGGTGAATTCCAGTCAAGATTCTTACAACATTCTTGAGTCTGATGATGCTGCTACTTTGCCAGCCAGTAAGCCTGGCAGGGGCTTCATAAAAGATTCGGAAAATAGGCTCATCGCCTTCCAAGCACCGTTGCTGACCGGATTTTACAGCCCTGACAGTAGAGCGCACTGCTCAGCAAGTTTTGTGCTGGAAGAAAATAAGGGGGCATACACAGGAGCCTGTCCCATATCAGACCAAAACTTGAGTCAGTTCAATGCACAACTAGAGCAGGTCTATGGCTCTTCTGCCTATACACCGGTGCTTCCCGAACTTACCCCGACCACACCACCAGAAACCGATCACCAAAACCTTTTTGGTGTTGACCTGGGAACTTTCGAGATACCAGAGAGCAGTTACCAAGGCCGGTTCTGGTGGTCCTCAGAAGACGGCCCTCTCCTGATGGTGGGCAACCCCATTGATCGGGCTGAACACCTGAAAAGCACCTTGATCCAGGCGGCGGATAGAGGATACGCCATAGTCTGTTGCACTGCTTCTGAGCAAGGTGCGCAGGAGCTGCGTACAGCCCTTGGCTCATCTGAGGCAATCAGTATCTATTCGCTTCAAGATTTAGAGTTTATTCGGTTCATCTTGGCCGATATGGCCCAAAATTTCCCGCACAGAACCCTGCTCGTTATTGACGGGTTGGATAGCTTTCTTGAGAGTCTTATTCGTTACCCGCTCTCTGAATCTCATCTCCTTGAGATTCTGCAGCAGGCAGCACATCACCAGATTTTGACCTTGTGCACTTCTCTTGCTGTTCCTCGAGGAAAATGGCAAGCCCTCTTCCCCTACCTCGCTTTTACTCAATCTGCGGTAAAAAATGACCCTACCCGTTCCACCAGTAAAACATACAGCCTTCCAACCGCAGGGCAGTTTGCTCTTGAAGGGCCTCTTATTGAACAACACGGTGGTCCGAAAGTGGAAGCGGGGACGCTGTGCTGGTCACTGGCACCAAGTGGAAAGGAGAGGTTGGATACTGTCGCTTTATCAACCGGGCTTTCCTCCCGCTGGAAACAGCTCCCAACTCTTTGCACTGTCGCGGATATAAGTCTCAAAACCGATAAGCCCAGGAAGAGGCTTGCGATAGGTCTGGATCGTTGGGGAAAAGTCGCCACTCTACCAGAGACGCGAGGAGGTTTCATGACTATTAGCGGTCCTCGGGGATCAGGTAAGACAACCTGCCTCAAGGCCCTCGCTACGCTCAACCGTAGCTACCCCATGGTGTATATCCCCGCTGGACCAAGCATCAAGGTCGACATTCTTAGGGAGACCATCGATAGATTCGAGGACTCCAAGAGACGCCCAGTACTGCTCATGGATGACATCGACAAGCTTAGCCACGATGTCCAGCATCTCGTACTCTCACGAAAGGAAGATTTTGAGCTGGTACTCGTGGCCTACACGCCCTGGCCCCGATGGAGTAGTTCGCCCATCCTATCTGCCCTTAATGGCACTGCCACAGGCATCGTTTTACAACCCGAAATCGCTACAGACCTTAGCTTCTACCCTGGACATGACCTGCCTCTTGACCTCAAAACGATGGGAAAGGTGCCACCGGGTAGAGCCGTTATTATTGAGTACTCAGACTGCTACCCAGTCCAAGTTGCGTTTACCGAGGGGTAACAGTCACATAATCAACGGTGGATTTTGCGCATACCGCAAGAATAACCACACCGCTCAAGATAGCCGCCCCAGCCCCGATGAGTAGCTGACCGCCCAGAGCGGTTTGTATTCCGATAATAAAGGCAAACAGTTGCCAGACCAGGACGAGAGGTTGCCCGAATCTGCGCCCCTGTAGGAGAGCATATGCCCCTACTGCCAGCGCTAAGGTAACCATTAGGTAGAAAGCGGCGATAACTAGCGTGGTTCCCCTATCTGCTGAATCCATAATTCCTAGCCCAGTCCTAGCAAGAAAATAGATCACCTGTCCCAACGATATTGCAAGGGTAATTTTCACGCTCAAAGGTGCACCGTGAAGAAGCTGTTTCATGCTGTGAGACTTTCATGGCTGATCTGGTAAGTACTATTTCTATCTAGGATAGGCGGGCAGGAGTGTTTACCCTCACGCCGCAACACCAGTTCAGAGCTCTCTGTGAGATTTACCTCAGCTCATCACTGTTATTTTCGCCAACAACCTCTTGTCTGACGGTCTATATCGTGGGAAAGTTATTGAGGTTCACGTTTGGCTCCTTAACCTAAGGAGCCAAATTTATTGTTTAGTAGCTGGTGGTTCAACCAGCATATTCCGGTACACCCTGTAGGAGAGCATGCTAATGGATTGGCGAAGCCGTGCTGCTTGTCTCGAGAAAGATCCCGAACTCTTTTTCCCAGTAGGAAATACCGGGCCCGCTCTACTTCAGATTGAAGAAGCCAAGAACGTCTGTCGCAGCTGCACTGTCATGGATACATGCTTGCAGTGGGCTATCGAGACTGGCCAGGATTCTGGTGTCTGGGGCGGTATGAGTGAAGACGAACGACGTGCCATGAAACGTCGTGCCGCCCGGGCCCGCAGGGCATCTTAGCGGTTCTGGCACTCAAGAAAACCTATCAGGGGAAGCCTTTGACGGCTTCCCCTGAATTTTTTGGCCCGCTAGGAGATGAGAGCGGTGATAGTCACCTGTGTCCCTCCCTCAGGTAGGCACGACCAGTGAATCGAACCGTTTAACTCACTAGATACCAGAGTCTTCACAATCTGTGTTCCCAGCCCCGTTGTGCTGGCCCCTTCTTCAAGTTCCCTAATCTTTGCGCCGCTGATACCTGCACCCGTATCTGCGACAGTTACAGTTAGCCGGTGCTCCTGGTTATCGCTGTAGTGATGCTGGCAGCGCAAAGTAACCGTTCCAGTTTCTCCAGCCAGCCCATGCTCGACGGCATTTGCTACTACTTCGTTGATAACCAAGGCAAGCGGAGTTGCGATCTGGCTCGGTAACCGCCCAAAGGGCCCTTTGACAAGTGTTTCTACCTGTTGTCCGGGGGATGCCAGCTCAGCGGCCAGCCGGAATTGACGACCAATGAGATCATCGAAGTCAACGTCTTGCGTAAGCCCCTGAGAGAGGGCTTCGTGTACGAGGGCAATAGTTGCCACGCGACGCATAGCCTGCTCCAGCCCCTCTTTGGCTTCTTGGCTGGTCATTCTACGAGCTTGGAGACGAAGCAATGCAGAGACGGTTTGGAGGTTATTTTTTACCCGATGATGTATCTCTCGAATAGTTGCGTCCTTTGACATCATCTCTAGCTCACGGCTTCTTAGCTCGGTGACGTCTCGGCAGAGCAGAACCGCCCCATAACGTTCCTCTCCCAGCCGTGAAAAGCGCCGAAGGGGTATCGCCCTGAAACTGACATTTTTTCTGTGCGCTTTAATTTCAGCCCGCCAGGGCATTCGGCCGGTAAGAACCAGAGGCAAGGTTTCGTCTGCTTTTTCTCCTGCTGGTAAGAGCGAACGAGTAACCTCTAGAAGGCTTTTACCAATCATGTCGCCCGAGAATTGGAGTCTTTTGTATATCGAGAGGGCGTTAGGTGATGCGTAGCTTACCCTCCCGTCGGTATCAAGCATCATGAGCCCATCGCTGACTCGAGGGTTACCGTGTGCAGTACCGACCGGGGCTGAGAACTCCGGCCAGGCACCTCGCGACACCATCTGGAGTATATGGTGCGATACGTCACGATAGGCCCGCTCAGCTTTTTGGCGTTTGCGGGTACCCAGGCTTTCCCTGTGGACAGAGAGCAAAGCCACCGGGCGGTTATTTCTAATCAGTGGGATGAACTCAGTCTCAAGAACAATATCGGTCAGGTTGTTTTCATCGTTTAGCGTTTTGGGGGTCTGGCTATTCCAGCTCGCTATTGCCCGTTCACAAAGTGACTTGTGGAGGGATCTGCCTACCAGATCTGAATGAAAGACGGTATGCGTGGTGGATGGTCTGATTTGAGCGAGGCTAACAAAGCTTGCTTCAGATGGTAAAGACTGTGAGAGCGCAAAGAATCCTTCAATACTCTCGGGATCGGGGACCCACAGCATGAGGTCGCAGTAACCGGTATCAGCGATGATTTGCCACTCGTTTGTGAGCAGATGAAGCCACTCAATATCACCTGGCCCATAGGCACCACTCCGTTCAAGGGTTTCTGTCAATGACATGCTGTGTGGCCTCCTGGCTTGGGTCAAAGCCTACGAGCTGGAGCGCGAACGGCTTGGGAACCTAAAAGATAATCTCTTCTTTTCTACCACGTTCTGTGAGGAACCCCCATTTTCGTCAGGGTTAGGCCCTGGTTTAAGCCCCAGGCGTGCCCGTGTAATTGCTTGCAGGTTATGGAGCTCCTTGGCGAGCTGAGAAGTCGGGGCAACCTCAAGAATCGTTTTGCCGGAAAGACGGGCCTTATCGGCTGTGCCAGCATCCTCAGAAATCACAAGGTCGATAGGGTGTGCTGGCCCAAATCGCTGCCATGAATGGTCTAACGCTAGGCGCGCAGAAGGTCCTATGGCTTCTGAGCGAACACGGTTGAAGACGATAGAAATATCCTGAGGATTTTCTGGTTGAACAGTTTGGATGAGCTGGTCATAGGCCTTAATCAGTCGGGGTACACCCACAACATCTGCTAAGCCAACCAACACAATTCCGTCAGAGTCTTGAAGGCTTACTAGGCTTGCTTCGTTGCGTTGCGGAGCGATGGAATCGAATGAAAGCGCTTCGTCTTCTTCCAGGCAAAAGGCTGTATCGGCGATGACCAAGTCATACTTCTGCAAGAGGGTTTCGTAGACCTTAGCAAGGCTGGTTCTTCTAATTTCAGCCCACCGGTCTGCCCTGTTGATGCCGGTAACAATGTCGAAGTATGAATCTTTGTGGCGGACCGTTTGGACCAGTTCCTTGAGATGCCTTTCTTTAACGGGCCCTCTCTCTGCCTGGTGGCAAAGCTGAGCGAGACTGGAGTAGTCATCGGTGAGCCCTAATACTGCACCGGCTGAGGCACCGTAGGTATCGGCGTCCACAAGACAGGTCTTATAGCCAGCTTCTGCGTAGGCTGCTGCCAGGTTTGTGGCAAGCATTGTTGTCCCTGGGGCACCGAGCGGGCCCCAAACGGTGAGAAGCTTCCCTGGCAGGCTCTCGCTACCCGCCTCCTCCCTTATCTGAGCCTGTGCCCCTGGTGCCTGGGTCAAGTCTCTGACTTGTTCAGGGGGGCAGTCAGCTTGTGGGGTTTCGGTTTCTTCCAGCAGGATTTTGACAGAACGCTCAATTGCTTCAACTATTTCTTGTGTATCTGCCAGAGAGTCAACGATAGTTACATTATCTAGGGAGGGCGGCGCATGAGTATCTGCAACAATGCACACTGATAGTTCCATCTGATGCAATGAGCTGATCAGGGACTGGGTCATCTCATGAGCCTGGGTAACGACTAAGACAGCGCGAGCTATTCCACTTTGTGCAATGCCCAGCATCTCGCCCATATCATGAACGTGTCGCACCACACTGACGTGGCCTCGCTGGGATTCGATGGCTGAGATAAACCTGCCGCCCTCATCCGCTACGACGATAATCGGAATCTGCATCATTGGCGACCGCTTTCATAGGCCGAAGGAACCAGGTTAATGACAGAACCATCGTTTGAGGCTCCCAGCACCTGCGAGAGATATTCGTTATTGACCCATACTTCGACGGCAGAGCGACCGGTGCCTCCGATAATTGATTCTTGGGCTGTGACAGAATGAATCTCAGCCCCCTCGACAATAGGTTCCGGATCACCAAAAGAGTTTGAGCCTTCTTCTTTGCGGGATACCCAGATATCAACTCTGTCGCCTGCAGAAAAGCCAGATACAGCGTACTGATCGAGCAAAAGGGTCACGAGTCGCCGCCCCTCACTGACTTCAGAGGAGACGGCATTGGGCGAAAGGATTTCACCGGCTTTCAGAGGGCGTGTGGCGACAAGCCCCTCAGCCAAATCTTGCTCAGCTGAAATATATTGAGGTGCGGCATCGCCCAACCGAACTTGAACGACTTGCACGTTCTCCCTACTAATCCGGTCACCTATGCCCAAGTCTTTACTCACGGCATAGTAAGGTTCAGTCTGGTTGGTAGCACGGATAAGGCCTACTGTAGCTAGAATTGAAAGCACTATGATGAGCACACCAACAAGTAGCCGGGGATCTCTCAAGCCAGGTTTCTTAAAACGCGGAGCGGTCTGTTCATGAGCCATCTGGCCACCTCCGTCAGCTAGGTACGAAATCTATTGATGACAGTAGTTTTACTAATCAGAGGTATAAAACAAAGTTCAGGAGGGTTTTTACCTCAAAGTTACGCAGAAAATAAGATGTTTTCCACAGCCTTTGCTTTTCACCCCTAGATACCCCAAAATGCACTAAAATTTATCAAAGACATCATTCTGTTGACACCTAGCGCAAAGGTTTCTCTTCCATGGCTCAGCAACGCTTTCTCACCCTGACCGATGTAGGCGAGATTCTCAACATCACCCCTAGTCAGACTCGCGCGCTGGTTCGCTCAGGGGAGCTTAAAGCAATTCAGATTGGTGGGCGAAACCAGTGGCGAGTTGAAAAATCAATGCTGGAAGAGTACATCAAGGAACGCTATGCCATGACGGAAGAGTCAATACGCTCCGGGCAACCGGCCCAGGAGGACCAGCTTCTCTAAAGCTTGCACTAAAGGGTTAGCTACCAGCAGCTACCCTCACTGCCGCAATTGATGTAAATGGAATAGTCCGCACAAACGAGACTTTCTTTCCTGATGCCTGAGTCCTTGTAGCAAAGAGCTCGCAGTAATCTGCCCCCACAGCTGAAATGTGCCCCTCCGTGGTCAGACCGGCAGATCCGTTGTGTATCACGATAACCTCACGATGCCCTTTAGCGAGAGCCCGCAAGGCTGAACCGATTGTTAGTTTTCGAGAAACAGATTCAGCCTCAACATAGGACTTATTATCGCCGCCTTCCCACCAGACAATTTCCTGAGTGCGAATTATCAGATCACCTGTGTCGGTTGATAGCTGAATCCACCCCAATCCAAGCCCGATGAGTTGCCCTCGCCACGTATCTCCCGTGCTACCGTGCACAGACAGGGCAACCCCCAGCTGGGCAGCCAATCTATCTGCGCAGGTAACTTTTGAGCGCTCCATCATGCTCAGTTCACGCGCATCTGCCTCGTAGTCGCGCACTCTTTGTGCCTGTAGCTGCACTTCAAAGTCTCGGAATAAACGATCCAGGCTGTTCATGTACCGAGGATATCCCGAAGTCAGGGCATAACAGAAATATAGTGAAAAAATTTGCGAATACTCTTGCCTGAACATAAAACATCAGTAAGATAAATCATAATTCATCAAATGACATCAAATGACACTATTTGGGGTGTAGTGATGAGATCCTATGGTTTTCGCCATCTGCTGGCAGCGGCGGTACCTCTACTCTCGATGACAGGGGCACTGACCGGTTCCTACCTGTTTTTCACATTTATAGAAGCGGCCGAGGTACCGGCAAAAGCAGTTACTGCAGAGACCTGGTCCCAGATATTCATAACCTTGATGAGCACTTTTGCCTGCGGCTTGATTGCTCTGTGGTGGTCTAGTAGCTATTTTCTCTACATTTACCGGCTCATACTTTTTAACTTGAGAATCAGCACTCGAGTCCCCTCCTTTCCTCGGTGGGCACCCTCAGCGCTTAAGGTACTCATCAGTGGCTCACTCAGCGTCAGCCTCATCGCTGGTCCCCAACAGGCGCAGGCTTTAACAGCCGATGACTCAAGCACCAGTATTAGCCAAACCGCTGAAACCACACCAGCTATTATCTCCGCTGAAGGGCAGGACAATATTCCACCTATGCCAGAAGAATATGGGGAAGGCGCATACTCAGCATCTGAGCACGGCGCTCCTTCATCATCGATAACACCGCTGTTTGCCTCTTCAACACCCCCAAAGCCTGTGGCGGTTACCCTGGCCAGTAGTCACTCCAGGCAAACAATCTCACCGCTCTTCGGTGGATTGACATCGACCAGCCAGCAAACTGAGACCTCCCCACCAGAACAAAACGGCAAGGCAAATGCTGGCTCTAGCCACTACAGGGTCAAACCGGGTGACTCGCTATGGTCAATAGCAGAAAACCATATGCCAAAGACAGCAAGCGGAGCAGAAATTCTCCACTGCGTTCATGAGATACAAGGCCTCAACAGCAATCTGATTCCAACCCTTGACTCATATATCTTCCCAGGCCAAGAGATACTACTTCCCCGATAACCCTCAGCTAAGGAGTAAGACCATGAAAACAGCATTCCCAGATCGTGAACGACCCCAATTCATTGTGCTTGAGGCCAGCGATTACGCAAAAAATTATGCTCACTACTTTGAGAAAGGTAGAGCCGCTACACCCTCCCAAGACCTTCCCTACATCAGTGAAGAAGAATCAGCCGTTGAACGATTAGGCGTTCGCATCGGCACAGCCTGTGTTGAAGTGTTCATGGGCAGGCGTCCGCTACACCATCTTTCACCGTGGATGACAGCAGGATGCTACCGAACCATCTCTCAGAATCTTTCCAGAATACAGCCTGCAATAGCTCAAAAGCTTAAGGACTACCCTCCCATCGAACCCCACCGCGCTCCAGCTTTGATCCGCCCCCGGAGAGTTATCGTCCAGAAAGTATCTCCACAGGCTTACGAGATTAGCCTCCTGGTAACCGATGGCTGCCGCACAAGAGCAGTTGCACTCAGGGCGGAACGGAAACGTGGACAATGGAAGATTAGTACCCTGCTCATTGCCTAATATATTTCCCCTATAACAAAAGCCCTGGTACTCCTTGGAGTGCCAGGGCTTTTCAGTAGGCCTGAGTGTTAGTCGAGGTAGTCCCGCAAAACCTGTGAACGGGAGGGGTGGCGGAGCTTGGACATGGTCTTAGACTCAATCTGGCGGATACGCTCACGTGTCACACCATAGACCTTGCCAATCTCATCAAGGGTTTTGGGCTGCCCATCAGTCATGCCAAATCGCATAGCAACAACGCCAGCTTCGCGCTCTGACAGGGTATCAAGCACAGAGTGTAGCTGCTCTTGCAAGAGGGTAAAAGAAACAGCATCGGCGGGTACCACAGCTTCGGAGTCCTCAATGAGGTCACCAAATTCCGAGTCTCCGTCTTCACCCAGAGGGGTGTGAAGCGAGATAGGCTCACGGCCGTATTTCTGGACCTCGATGACTTTCTCGGGGGTCATATCTAGCTCAGTTGCAAGCTCTTCGGGGCTGGGCTCACGGCCCAGGTCCTGAAGCATCTGACGCTGAACACGGGCGAGCTTATTGATGACCTCAACCATGTGTACAGGGATCCGGATAGTACGTGCCTGGTCAGCCATAGCGCGAGTAATAGCCTGACGAATCCACCAGGTTGCGTAAGTCGAGAATTTAAAGCCCTTAGAGTAGTCAAACTTCTCTACCGCACGAATCAGGCCCAAGTTACCTTCCTGGATGAGGTCCAAGAAGAGCATGCCACGCCCGGTGTAGCGCTTAGCCAGCGAAACAACGAGACGGAGGTTAGCCTCAAGAAGATGGTTCTTGGCACGACGTCCGTCGTGGATAACCCAGCGCAGTTCTTTCTTAAGCTGGGGGTCCATATCGGGGTTCTCTTTGAGCTTGTGCTCAGCGTAAAGACCAGCTTCAATACGCATGGCAAGATCAACTTCTTGCTCTGCATTGAGCAGAGCGACCTTACCGATCTGCTTAAGGTAGTCCTTGACCGGGTCAGCTGTAGCACCGGGTGTTACGACACGGATTGCCGGGGCATCGTCTTCGTCGTTGTTGGTCAGAACGAATCCGGACCCCTTAGCAGCAACTTCTTCCGCTACCTTTTTCTCTTCTTTAGTCACTGAATCGGTATCATCCTCGTCGTTCTCTTCGTCGAGGTCATCACCGAGGGCGACATCGTCAAGGGCAATATCATCATCCAAGACAAGGTCATCATCGTCAGCAGACTTCTTGCCCTTTTTTGTTGTTGCTTTTTTAGTTGCAGTTTTTTTGGGCTTTGCCGTGGTGGTAACAAGAACATCGTCCTCGTTATTTTCTACGGCCTCTGCTTGCTCATCAGCCTTTTTTGCCTTGGCGCGAGTAGAGGTTTTTTTAGCGGTGGCCTTGGTTGCAGCGGTGTCGCTGCTTGCTTTCTTGCGTGCGGCTGGTGACACAGAAAACCTTTCTGAGCTAGTTGACCGTAGCGAGTGTGATGCGGTGTTCGCGGTCAAAACACCTAAGACCCTGTCAAGTAGGTCCGGTAGATTTACAAAAATATCTCTAGCTTCAACAGAATGCCTTTGGATTTTATTCCAATATATTTTCTTGAATCATGCGGCCACACTACAAGCGGGGTCAATAGTCAAGTATGACATGTTTTAGCCCTACTAGCTAAGCGGCGCGATACTTACCAGCAGATTTCTTGTATTAGCGAACAGGGGGTGCTCCCCCAGGCTGGGTAAGCCACATAGGAATAGTGCTGCTGCCCAGCAGGCTCTTCAAAAGAAGCGGGGAAGACTCCAGGTATTTTTGATCTGCACTTTCAAGAAGGTAAGAGGCTTCTGTCGAGTTCCCCCGGAGCCATTTAACCCAGGCTTGGCTCGCAATCAGCATAGATTCACACTTATGGCAAGCGATATTTTCGAAAAGGGCGCACAGCCGCTCCAGAGCTTCTAGCCTGCACCAATGAGGGGGCCTTTCAAGGGATCCTGAAAGCACCCCGGCAAAATGGGCCCCGGCTTCGTTGCTGTCGGCAGGCTCACGCATGCCTTGAGCGCTGAGGGTAGGGCTTATTCTCTCAAGATCAAAGGCTGACAGAGTCTCCGCCGAGGGTAACAGCCTTCTGCTACTCTTGCCTGCATCATCAAGAAAGAATTGAATATATCCCTCCATCAGACCCAGTGCTGCGAGAGTGTGCGATAGATCTGTGCAGGCAAGGTAGACCAAGTAATGCAAGGTGGCTGAGTTCGTCAGCGAAGCTACAAGATAGCCGGCTGCATCAGGCGGAACCGTTGTTCGAATACGATCGCCTAAAGTGGAGGGAAGTAGATTGTTCTCTTTCTCTAAGCGGACAGAATCAGCGACAGTTCCAAGCAGGCTATCCCAGAGCATCAGCTCTGCTTCTGCTTGAAAAGGCTCCAGCGGGTTAAGGGTTTGCTTCATCTCGACATACCGCACAGCAGCAGCCTCTGCAGAGGCCAGCCACAGTTCTGTTGTGTGTGGATGCTGAGTATCTAACGGGTTCCATTTTTTGAGGCTAAAAGCTTCATGCGAGCTACTGGATACAAGGGATCCTCGTGAAACAAGTTCTGCATAGACCGGGCTAGAAAAGATATCGTTTGCCCACCCTACAGGCTCCAAGCCACCGGTTTCAGGGTTGACCGACCAGTAGACGGTTCGCCCCACCGCGATGACATCAAGTACCTCAAGATTATGCCTCGAGCCAGTGCTCTGAATGGGTTCTAGGTAGTAAATAGCTCGCTCAAATAATTCTTGATCACTCCCAGTTATCGGGCCAGCAGGCTGGGTTAAAGGAGTGCTTGGGCATGTGCTAAGCAAGCCCCCGAACATCAGAACAAAGATCCTCTGAAGGCACTCGTTGAGACCATTCAGCCTTGGAATAGAGCTGAAGAGAGTATCTAAATAGTCCTCCGCTGGCATTTCAAACGGGTCGGCCATATCGACCCTTATCAGCGGTCCGACCCCTGAGCTTTCGGCAACCATGAGAACCAGGGAGTCCTTAGGCCAATACCCTAGAAGGTGAACACAGGTTGCAACGACGTCTCTCTCAGTCCGAATACGAGAAGTTAAGGCTGAGGAACTGCTTATGTGAGAAAAACTGTTCATGCCCCCAGTGTCAGTGTTAAATATGGCACAGGAGAAGCCTTAAACAGTCTGTGGAAAGCTCATCGAGGGTTTCCCCTGCACTGCCCCGATGTACAAATAAAGAAGTCACAGAAAAAGAATGGATCAATGTCGCGCCTGTTAAGAGCGTGGACATCGCAATCCACAGCTCGCACAGTACCTGACATAAGTTCCCTAGAGAGGCCCCAGCTGGCCTTGACCTGGTTCATGACCAGAATCATTGCTCAGCTGCGCGAGGTAGGCCTCGATTTCTGCGCCAATTTCATCCCGGGGCGGAACGCGCCCGGCCGCTCGCTCAGACAAAGGTAAAGCGCTGAAACCCCTGGACGCGTTGGCATCGTAAGATTCTTCTAGGCGGTGAATCATCATTTGAATTTCAGGGTTAGCACTTGCTTGTTCATCAATCTGGCCCTGCACATTAAGTGAAAGCTCCCGCAAGCGGTCGGAGGGCAGGCTCAGCTTGGCGGCAAGCGAAAGGTGTTCCATAGCGACCAGAGCAGTCTGGGGAAGCTCAGATTCAGAAAGGTACTGGGGAACATTCACAGAGAAGCCTGCTGTACCAATACCGGCTTCGGTCAAGGCTACCTCGAGCAGACTTGACACCGAACCCGGGACGAGAGCTTCAGGCTGGAAGGAGGATATGCCGGCAGTCAAATCTTTGCGTGAGCCATGGGCTGTCACAGGAATCGGGCGTGTGTGAGGGACCGGCATAGGGAATGCAGTCACAGATAGCGCGACCGAAACATCGAGTCGTTGAGCAAGGTCAACGATATTTGAGGTAAACCTCTGCCAGAGAAAATCAGGCTCGGTCCCGGTCAGCAGCAGGAATGGCTTACCCAACCGGTCTTCTACAACATAGAGCTTGAGCTCGGGCAAAACAGGGTTGGTATAGTGGTCCTTCTTAAAGGTGATGCGAGGTCTGCGGGAGCGGTAGTCGTGGAGCCTGTCAGCGTCAAACTCGATGACGGGAAGGCAATCAAGTTCGTGCAGAAGGACTTCGCCCAGGTGCCCCGCTGTTCCACCGGCGTCCTGAGGGTGTGATAGGGCAACCACCAGGGGGAGGCCTTTAAGGCGCTGGTTCTCAAATACTCCAGCGTGGGCTATGTATAGCCGCTCATCGTGTCTCATGCTCTGCCCCCTTCGCCTAAAGGTCCATTCTTGTGTTGAGACTCTATAGTACTCCAGCCTCTCTAATACCGGCTGTGTATCTTGCAGTAATAACTGTTGTCGGTGAAGAGATATTCCTCATCCACACCAGCATTTCACAAAAATGTCACAAATCGCCCCAACCGACAGAGCTGTTAGCCGGCTCCACGGTACCTCCAGCATGTTATCCACGGTACACATTGACGGTTTTTTTGCCTACCCTTATTAACTGAAGGAGCACAAGAAAAGTCGCTTTTCCCGCGGCCTCTATGTTCTCACCCCAATATCTAAAGGAGAATTCTGTGAGCCAATCACATGATTTGTCATTTTCCGTTTCCTCAACCGACCTTGATGGGCTCGAGGCAAATGTTCTAGTTCTCGGCGTCTATTCCTCTGAGGAAGGCCCGGTTCTTGCATCCAACCCTCTTGGCGAAGAAACCGCTGAGGGTCTCGAAGCAATCCTTGAGGACCTGGGGGTGACCGGGGGCCAGGACGAACTCGTTCGCCTACCCGGTTTTGATGAAGCTGGAGCAGACCTTGTTGCTCTCATCGGGCTTGGGGTAGAAAACGACCAGCTCGCTCAAAAGCTGAACAGCCTCCGCTATGCCGCAGGTTCTGCAGTTCGCCAGCTAGCTGGCAACGAGAACGTTGCCCTTGCCCTAGGCGTCACCACCCCTGATGAAGTTGCCGCCGTGGCTGAAGGTGCCGCCTACGGAGCCTTTTCAGATGCTCAGTTGAAAGCAAAAACAGCAGAATTGGTCAAGGCACCGGTAGAGGACATCACCATTGTCACCGATCTTGACCCTGCAGAAGCCGAGCCGGCACTCACCCGTGCCCTGATTCTAGGCGAAGCTGTAGATCATACCCGCCGTCTGGTGAATACTCCCCCATCCCACCTCTACCCCGCAACTTTCGTTGAGCGAGCCTTAGAGCGTATTGAAGGGCTGGAAAATGTCACCGCAAAGGTCTGGGACTACGACCAGCTGGTAGCAGAAGGCTTTGGCGGAATCGCAGGTGTAGGTCAGGGCTCAGAACGCAAGCCTCGCCTGGTTGAGGTCAAATATGTGCCACAGGGCGCTACTCAAACCGTAGCAATAGTAGGCAAGGGTATTACTTTTGATACCGGCGGTATTTCCCTCAAGCCCCCCACATCTATGACCACTATGAAATCAGATATGGCAGGTGCAGCTACAGTCCTCAACGTGGTTGCTGCCGCATCAGAACTCAACATTCCGGTGGCAGTCAGCGGTTATCTCTGTCTGGCCGAGAACATGCCCGGTGGCAACTCGATCCGCCCCGAGGATGTCCTGACCATGCGTAGTGGCCACACCGTTGAAGTCATGAACACCGATGCCGAAGGACGCTTGGTCATGGCAGATGGCCTTGCCCTGGCATCTGAATCTGAGCCCGACGTCATTCTGGATATTGCCACCCTAACCGGCGCCCAGCTTATTGCTCTCGGTGTGCGTACCGCAGCAGTTATGGGCCACGATAATATCCGGGCCAAGGTAGTTGAAGCAGCTAGCGCCGCTGGCGAAGACTACTGGCCCATGCCCATGCCCGAGCATTTGCGAAAGTCCCTCAAGTCCCCCGTTGCTGACCTTCAGAACATCGGTTCCAGGTACGGCGGAATGCTTGTTGCAGGCCAGTTCCTTGAAGAATTCGTGGGTGAGAAAGATGGCGCCAAGATTCCTTGGGCCCACCTCGATTTTGCTGGGCCTTCTTTCAATGAAGAAGCACCCTATGGGTACACACCTAAGGAAGGTACAGGCCATTCCGTTGCAACCCTCATCAAATTTATTGAGGCCTACGCCTAAGCGGTAAGTATCGTTGAGCATCCCGGTTACCCTTCACAAAGGTAACCGGGATGTAATCGTTAACACCTCATGACGTGGCGTCCACCATAATATGAACATGAGCCTTTACCCCTGCCCCCAGAGATTCATAGCCCATTCAAAGGCTCAGCAGAGGCCCGAAAGGCTATCTACAAGGGGTCCTAGAGTGAAAGGCTAGCTCCCTGGGTGCATCAGGACCCTCAGTTTTAGTCACGGGGCACATAAGTCTCATCGGCGCAATAGTGGAGCTGTGCCCCGACAAGCGATAAGCTAGAAAATGACAGTAGATAAGGGGGCATTGTGTCTCCGCAAACCCATGTAAGGGAGCGTCAACGTGGCCGACTCGGCAACAACAGAATTCGATATCCTCATCCTCGGTGGCGGTAGCGCAGGCTACTCAGCTGCACTTCGAGCTGTACAGCTCGGTTTCTCCGTAGGTCTCATCGAAAAAAGCAATCTGGGTGGCACCTGCCTGCACACCGGTTGCATTCCCACCAAGGCTTACCTGCACGCAGCAGAGCTCGCTTCTGAGGCAAAGCACGCCTCACAGTACGGTGTTAACACCACCCTTGAATCCATTGACATGGCCAAGGTTCGTGACTACAAGGACGGCATCGTTGCCGGTAAGTTCAAGGGCCTAACCGGTCTTCTCAAGATGAAGAAGGTCACCGTCATCGAAGGTGAAGGTAAGCTCACCGGCCAAGACACCATCAGCGTTAACGGCACCGCCTACAAGGGTAAGCACATTATCCTGGCCTCCGGTTCTGTTTCCAAGACCTTCGGTATTGAGATTCGCGATCGCGTTCTGACCTCAACCGAAGCGCTGCAGATGGATTACCTCCCCAAGAGCGCAATCGTTCTGGGCGGTGGCGTTATCGGGTGTGAATTCGCCTCCATGTGGAACTCAATGGGCGTTGACGTCACCATTATCGAGGGCCTACCCCACCTAGTACCCAACGAAGATCCCTCCATCATTAAGGTTCTTGAGCGCGAATTCAAGAAGCGGGGCATCAAATCCTCACTGGGCAAGTTCTTCAAAACTGTTGAGCAGGACGCCAACGGCGCTAAAGTCTCCCTCGAAGACGGCACCACCTTTGAAGCTGACATCGTGCTCGTTGCTGTAGGCCGTGGCCCCAACACCGAGGGCTTTGGTTACGACGAGCAGGGCCTGACCATGGACCGTGGCTTTGTCATTACTAACGAGCGACTGCACACCGGGGTAGGCAACATCTACGCTATTGGCGATATCGTCCCCGGTGTCCAGCTAGCTCACCGTGGCTACCAGCAGGGCCGTTTCGTTGCTGAAGAGATTGCTGGCCTGAACCCACAGGTGGTTGAGGATCTCCATATCCCCAAGGTCACCTACTGCGAACCCGAAATTGCCTCAATCGGCTACTCACAGCCCAAGGCTGAAGAGAAGTTCGGCAAGGAAAACATCGCGGTTACAGAGTACAACCTGGCCGGTAACGGTAAGTCCTCTATCCTTGGTACCGGCGGTCTGGTCAAGGTTGTCCGTGAAAAGAACGGCCCTATCATCGGTGTTCACGCTGTTGGCAAGCGCATGGGCGAGCAAATTGGTGAGGCACAGATGTGGGTTGTCTGGGAGGCTTTCCCCGAAGACGTTGCACAGTTTATCCACGCTCACCCCACTCAGAACGAATCACTCGGTGAAGCAGCAATGGCCTTGGCTGGCGCACCGTTGCACGGCTAAATAAGCTTCAGGTAGGTGGTCGCTCCGCACCTGTGAAGCACCACCTACCCTTTCAATATTCCATCACGTACAAGGAGACCACGAAGGACTATGTCCACTACCGTTGAACTGCCCGCACTGGGCGAATCAGTAACCGAGGGTACCGTTACCCGCCTACTCGTTGAAGTTGGCGAAACAGTTTCTGTCGACCAAGCTATCGTCGAAGTTTCAACTGACAAGGTTGATACCGAAGTTCCCTCACCCGTTGCCGGTGTTGTTGAACAGATTCTCGTTGAAGAAGACCAGGATGTCGAAGTAGGTGCTCCCCTGCTCGTCATTGGTGACGGCTCCGGCGCAAGCGCATCTGCTCCTGTAGCTGCACCTGCCCAGGAAGCTCCAGCAACATCCGCTCCCGCAGCTGAATCCGCTGCACCTGCACCCACTCCTGCGGCTCAAGCCCCTGCAAGCTCCGCTGAAGGCGTTGAGGTTACCCTCCCCGCGCTGGGCGAATCAGTTACCGAAGGCACCATCACCCGCTGGCTCAAAGAGGTTGGCGAAGAAGTAGCCGTTGACGAGGCTCTGGTTGAGGTTTCCACCGATAAGGTAGATACCGAAGTTCCCTCACCCGTTGCCGGTACCCTGCTTGAAATCCGCATCCAGGAAGACGAGGATGCCGAGGTCGGCCAGGTTCTGGCCATCATCGGTAGCGCTTCATCTGCTGCCCCCGCCGCCTCAACTGATGCGCCTCAGGCCCCTGCAGCCGACGAAGCCAAGGTAGCTGATCAGGCGCAGGCACCGGTAGCGGTTTCTTCACAGGATGAGGCTGCTGAGGCTCCTGCTGTCGAAATTCCCTCCGGCGAGAACGGCGAAGCCTACGTCACTCCCCTTGTACGCAAGCTGGCGAAGCAGGAAGGTATCGACCTTTCAACCATCAAGGGAACCGGCGTTGGTGGCCGCATCCGCAAGCAGGACGTTTTGGCTGCTGCCGAGGCTAAGAAGGGCTCTGCTGCAACCCCCGCCGCAGCACCCGCTCCCGTAGCTGCGCCAGCTGCTGCTCCTACGGCCCCTGCTGCCCCCAAGCCTGCAGTCTCCTCAAAGCGTGGCACCACCGAGAAGACAGCTCGTATCCGCCAGACCGTTGCCAAGCGCATGGTTGAGTCGCTGGCAGTTTCAGCTCAGCTGACCACTGTCCAGGAAATTGACCTCACCCGTCTGGTTGCTCTGCGCAACAAGGCTAAGGCTGGTTTTGAGGCTCGTGAGGGTACCAAGCTGACCTTCCTGCCCTTCTTCACCAAGGCAGTTACCGAAGCTCTGCAGCAGTTCCCCCAGTTCAACTCCTCAATGAGTGATGACTTCAAGGAAATTACCTACCACGGATCCGAGAACATCGGCCTAGCAGTTGACACCCCCAAGGGTCTGCTTGTCCCCGTTGTTAAGGATGCCGGTGACCTCAACATTGCCGGTATCGCAAAGAAGATCAATGATGTAGCCAAGCGTGCACGCGACGGTCAGGTTGCACCTGAGGAGCTCTCCGGCTCAACCTTCACCATCTCATCAACCGGCCAAACCGGCGGTGTCTTCTTCACCCCGATCATCAACCAGCCCAACGTAGCTATCTTGGGTATCGGCTCAACCAACAAGCGCCCCGCTGTGATCCAGGACGCTGATGGTAACGATGTCATCGCAATTCGTTCGCTAGCATACTTCTCACTCACCTACGACCACCGCGTCGTGGACGGTGCAGATGCTGGTCGCTTCCTGGCTTTCCTCAAGCAGCGACTTGAAGAAGCCGCTTTTGAGGCTGAGGTCGGCCTCTAAAAACAGGTGGTGACTGAGTAAGGGACATCTAACCCCTTTACTCGCCCAGCTATTGTTTGAGGGTGCTCCCCCATCACATGATGAGGGAGCACCTTTTGTGTACCCCCTGTTTGCCTGGGGTAACTGACATAGGTGCCGACCAACACACCCCTTGCTGTGACATACTGTCGATAAAGAGCCCGGTATTCCGTAGACTAAAGAACATGTCTATTGCTTTTTCAATTCTTCTGTTTCTGCACATTATTGGTGCTTCACTAGTGTTTGGCCTTTGGGTAGCAAACTTTAAGAAAGCTGTCGTCCTGCCCGGCCAATTCCATGCCGCGCTCTTGCAGCTTGTTACCGGTTTCGCTCTCTACTTCATGCAGATGGCAGAAAATATGCAACTCAACCACATGATGATTGGCATAAAAATGGTGATTGCCCTGGTGATCGCTGCCGCTGCATTCGTAGGTCAGAAGAAGTACAAGGCCGCTCTTGCTCTTGGCACTCCTGAATCAGGTAAGAACATTGCTCTTGCCCACACCGTTGGCGGTCTTGCGCTGATTAATATTGCTATCGCAATCTTTATCCAGTACCCACAAATCTAAATCGCTGCCTGTAATCTAAGGGCATATCGAATTCGCCACTAGAGCGGTAGGCATCAACTGCCTACCGCTCTATTTCTTATTCGCTTACAGTGCTTGAAGCCTAGCCTTGGTTGGCAGTAATAGGTTTTGCTGATTCTATTCTTAGCCCTAGGCTAGAGGGCTGTAGTGTCAAGCTGACTTTCTGCATAATGCGTTCTCCATCTCGGGTCATGCCTAACCGCGCTAGTTCCTCGTCGCTCCCCTTAGGGTTGTAGCCGCGAGCTTCAAGAACCGCTATTACTGTGTAGCTACCCTCCTGACCGGCAGAAATTTCCTCAACGGACACTACTTGGGACGACATCTGGCTGAGATCTCTTGCTCCTTCTTGAGTCAGCATATTACGGTCATTGTGTTCTAATTCAGAACCGGGTAAGGCATAGTCCTGAACGCGATCGCTATTGCCAGAAGATAGAACTTGGCTTCGCAGGCGGATGAGTTCGGCTGTTTGTTGGGTAATTACTTCCTGGTAATCACCGCTGATACCACTCACCGGTTCGGAAGGTTTCTGTAATTCTGGCTCCTTTGTTGGTGATAGCGTGGCTGGGCTAGTCGGTAGTGACATTTCCTGTGACTGAGTTTCCTCTGCGGCTTGTTCTTGCGGGCTAGCGCTGAAACGCTCCTGGATCCACGGTAAGAAAACAGATATACACGCCCCCAGCGCAAGAACGATAGCCGCCAGAAGCGCTATAGCAACCCCCTGCTTCCCCGATTTCCATAAGGAGATACCAGCCCTTGATGAGGACCGTCTATTCAGTGTTTGGGGCTGCCCGTAGACTTTCGGTGCCCTCCTCATGCGGGTTTTAGGCTTGTTGGTCATCGGCTCAGTCTCAGTCGCCGTGTAGGCAGGGAGCCGGCTTAAGACGCTCTCGTTGGCACTCAGATGGAGCTCTAAGGGGGCAGAATCCGCAGTCAGGTCAAATAGGGCGGCAAGATCGGTCAGGCTCGGCTGATTTGCTCTCAGGTCAATAGCATCTTCAAGTGTTTGAGCAAGAGCGTCGCTGGCCTGAGGTAGGCTCAATAGAAGCGGCGCCCGGAGCCTTTGTGCCTTAGGTTCCTTGCCCGTAAGACAGAACCAGAGAATAGCGGCACAGGCGGCAATATCCTCTGCCTTTTTGGCTTCTTTGGCAGTATCGGGTGAAGTTCTGAGATCAAGGTCGGGCGCTAGAACTTTAAGCTCCCCCTTAACAGTGAAAACGCAGTGCTCTAACCTAAGGTCTCGGTAGGCAAGCTCTTGCTGGTGGAGGTATGTTAATGCCGCAGTCAGGGCCTTAGCTACGGTGGTAACTTGGGCAAGTGGAAGCTGGCCCCGGGCTCTGCAATAATCCGCTAGAGTACCTGCTTCAGCTGCCTCATACCAGATATGACCTGCACTAGGTGAGCTGGTTACTGCATCTACTCTCAGGACGGCAGGGTGGGTAGGTAAAGAGCAGAGCCGTTCAGCTGCTTTCATTGCGGCGGTTGCGCTCTTTGAATATTGAGTCAGTGTGTAAGGCCCTGCTTGTATCTCAAGCTGTCCTGCTGCCTGATAGCCACAGTCAGCAATCCAGGTAGAGTGGGTCGGCCCGCTTTCAAGGCGATATCGGAGGATGACATCGGTCAGGCCCTTGAGCGCGCTGTCAGATGCAAGGGGTTCCTGCTCAGGGTGAGATGGTGCGTCTTGTGGGTGAAGAGATGCTTGGCTTTTCATGTTCTAGACATACCTCACATGCAAGAACCCATTAAAAAGTTATCCACAGAACAGACATTTCTACTAGTCAGAGATACATTAGTTAGTTGTGGATAAAAATTCACAGTTGGTCACCAAAAACTTAAAGCCACACTTAGGCTAGCTATTTTTAGAGTCTGACTAAAAGGACTACCCTAGAGGGTATGGCACTTTTGTTTGAGCGGGTCGGCTTTGCACCCCAGTACGTTGACTATGAGACGGCGCTTCAATACCAGCGCAAGACACACGAAAAAGTCGCTACCGGCCAACAACAAAACACCGTCCTGCTCCTAGAGCACCAGGAAGTTATTACCGCTGGGAAAAGAACCGAAGACCATGAGTACCCTAGCGACAATCGAGTTCCTGTGATCAAAATTGATCGTGGTGGCAAACTGACCTGGCACGGCCCCGGCCAGCTCGTTGGATATCCCATTGTCCAGCTGCCCGAACCCATTGACGTGGTCAGGTACGTGCGAGTCTTAGAAGAGGTCCTCATCAAGGTCCTTACCGGGCTCGGTATCACCTGCCAGCAAGTGGAAGGTCGCTCTGGTGTCTGGGTCCGGGGTGACGGGGCACTGCTACCAGATAAGAAAATAGCCGCCATTGGAATTCGAGTCTCAAAAAACACCACCATGCACGGCTTTTCCATCAACTGCAATAACCCCACTGACCCTTTCGGGGCTTTCATTCCCTGCGGAATTACAGATGCCGGGGTCACCACGATTAGTGAACAGCTCGGGCGGAATATTTCTCCAGCAGATATTGTTGAGCAGGTTGAAAAGGAACTCGACCGCTACGCCAACCAGCTAGCGGCATCTTTCGTTCCCGCCACCTAGCCCTCAAAGGGGTTCCCCTCAAAACCTTAAGCCCCCACATAGACTTAACGATGAGACCAATCTACAAAGGAGATTCCTCCACATGAGCGCCCAGCCTGACGGCCGCAAGCTACTGCGCGTTGAAGCGCGCAATGCAGAAGTACCTATCGAGAAGAAGCCCTCATGGATTAAAACCAGGGCTAAAGTAGGCCCTGAATATCAGGAGATGATTAACCTCTCCCGCGGTTCAGGCCTGCATACAGTATGCGAAGAAGCAGGTTGCCCCAACATCTATGAGTGCTGGGAAGATCGTGAAGCGACCTACCTGATTGGCGGCTCTGAGTGCACCCGTCGCTGCGACTTCTGCATGATTGATACAGGTAAGCCGATTGCTATTGACCGCACGGAACCAATTAAGGTAGCCCTCAATGTCAAAAAGATGGGCCTGCGCTACGCAACTGTCACCGGCGTTGCCCGCGATGACCTTGAAGACGGTGGTGCCTGGCTCTACGCCGAGACAATCAGGCAGATTCACAGGGTATCGCCCACCACAGGTGTCGAAATCCTGATCCCTGACTTCAAAGGCAAAGAAGAAGACGTCCAGCAGGTCATTGATGCCCAGCCCGAAGTCTTTGCTCACAACCTTGAGACAGTACCCCGTATTTTCAAGCAGATTCGTCCCGCTTTCCGCTACGAGCGCTCACTCGATGTCATAACCCAGGGCAAAGAAGCCGGCCTGATCACTAAGTCCAACTTGATTTTGGGTATGGGGGAAACTAACGAGGAAATCTATGAGGCCCTCTGCGACCTACACGATGCAGGAACAGACCTTATTACCCTAACGCAGTACCTACGCCCCGGCCCGCTCTTCCACCCCATCGAGCGTTGGGTCAAGCCGACCGAGTTCCTTGAACTTTCCCAAATGGCCGAGGAAATCGGTTTCTCCGGTGTCATGGCTGGGCCCATGGTTCGTTCTTCCTACCGTGCCGGTAAGCTCTGGGCCCGCGCCATGAAGAAGCACGGCCGCCAGATACCTGAGCACCTCTCGCACATCGACGATGAAGGCTTTGCCATGCAAGAAGCAAGCTCACTAGTAGCAGCTGGCGCGTAAACCAGGCTTCAGGGTCTCCCCAGCCGTTAGCTTTATCATCCCATTTGGGTGCCTGCCGGCTTTATCGGCGGGCACCTGCCGTATAGAATGGGTAAGTTACGACGCTCTCATTACTTAGATAGCTAGGGCGCCCGGTTCTCGACTCACGAAGGATACACAGTGGCTGAATCTCGTGGCAACACCCGCGAAGAAAAGAAAAAGGCAGGCGCAGAGCGCCGCGCTAAGCGTGGCCCCGGCATGTTTGCCCAGATGAAGCAGGTCTATGGTGTGACCCGCCAACAAGACCCCAATATCCCCTGGATTTTGGCGCTGGTTTTCTGTGCAACCGTCCTTGTTTTCCTGCTCATCGGTATTCTGCTGAAGAACTGGATTACTTTCCTTCTGATCGGTATTCCTTTCGGCATCCTCTTCGCAGTGATTGTTCTTTCTCGCCGCGCAGAAAAAGCCGCCTTTGCTCAGCTTGAGGACCGCCCCGGCCGCGCAGGCGCTGCTCTCTCAACCCTGCGCCGCGGCTGGATTTTTGAGCAGCAACCCGTTGCAGTGAATAAGTCACAGGATGTTGTCTTCCGCGCTATTGGACGCCCCGGCATCGTTCTGGTGACCGAGGGCCCCACTAACCGCGTCAACGGCCTGGTTCAGAAGGAAAAGCTCCGCTATAAGAAGATTGTTCCTACCGTACCCGTTCACGTTATCAACACAGGTACCGCGGAGGGTCAGGTAGAGCTCAAACAGGTCACTAAGGCAATGAACAAGCTACCCAAGCACCTGACTCAGCAGGAGATGCACCAGGTTTCTAACCGCATTGATTCCATCTCCAAGCACAACAATATGCTCAGTGCGATCCCCAAGGGCGTTGATCCCCTGCGTATGCGCCCCAGCCGTAAGGGCATGCGCTAGCACCATTTGGCTTGATATATAAAGGCCGGGTTCTTTAAGAACCCGGCCTTTACCGTACCTACCGATCTTCTTTCTGCTTCTTGGAGCCCTTCCACCAGTTGACCACAAAGACATAGAGCAACAGCGCCAGGGTTATCTGCATCATGTAGCGATCAATGGTTTTGAGAATAGGCTGGATTCCCTCACCAAAGGTAACGCCCAGGTACAGGTAGAAGCACTTATTCAGCAGGGCGAGAATATAAATATAGACACCGATGACCATACCCTTGATCTTGCGGATACCGGCTATAGCTACCAGCAAGGTAGCGGGAATAGGCGAAAAAGGGATAAACCCCAGGAGAAGGCTCACCAGTAGGTGTCGTTCCACAAAGCCCTCTAGCTTGCGGTACCAGAGCGGTGTATGGCTGGCGAAAATCCAATTGATAAAGTCTTGCCCCCAATGCTTACCCATAAAAAAGTAAACGGCCATGAACTTGATGTGGCTCAGAGCTGCCACCGTAACCAACACAGCCCATAGAAGGTACTGGTGGGGATTCTGGGCGGCGGTAATCAGAACTCCCAAACCGGAGCCGGTCAAGAGCGACAGAACCCAGGGATGCTCAACCAGCAAGAAAGCCCGAGTGGGTATAATCGCCAGGGAGAAAATCGTCATGAATCCCAGTAGGGACAGCAGAATCTTATCGACCTTGCCTGGGGAAGTCAGGAAAGGGGGCAGAGCTGGGTCATGTTCTCTTTGCATGCTAGGGTTTTTGTCTTCCCTTGTGGAATCATCTGACATATCTACACCATCTAACGAATAAGAACCAAAATGGTATGACGTGCACGGTCGTGAAGCCCCCGCTGGTCAGCGTCCATGATCAGGACAGGAAGAACCAGCATCACCATGCTCTGGCGGACGAGAGCAGAGAGCCACCCGGCAGGTTTACCGTCAAGGCTCTGAACCTGCATTCCCATGACAAAATGACCTATGCTATGCCCCATGAAACCAACGGCAGAAACCATGTAAAGCCAGAAAAAAATGAGCTGGGCAATATCGAGAGAGGCTAGGTTCGCACCGGGGAAAACAAACTTCCCCAGGAGGAAGAAAATACCTTTAATGAGGTACCAATCCATACAAAACGCAATCAAGCGGCTCAAAGGGCGGGCAATTGCTCCCCTGCCAGAACGGGGGCGCCCCATATCCTGCCCCGGGTAATCCATATGGGTGGGGGCACCGTCAAGCCATGAACCTAAATCTTTTCTTGATACCACAACATCTAACCTTACCGGCTTAAGAGCAACTCCCCTACCCAGAAAAGTCATCTATGAGATACCACGGTCACCCAAGAGCACTGACCGCTTTCCTAGAATGAAAGAGAGCTTAGCCAGCTGCAGGAGCCCTTAACACGCCTGCAACTTGGTGCTCAGGCTGTTACACAAGCGAAACAAAGGCGACACTTGAGGGCAAAAAACTAGCTCTAGGCTAGAAACAACATCCAGGTGCCCACCCATAGGGCCCCGGGGTCGATATATCTCAAGGAGAACACCCAATTATGTTCACAACCTCACAGGAAGTCCTAGACTTCATCACCAAGGAAGACGTCAAGTTTGTTGACATCCGCTTCACCGACCTTCCCGGTGTCCAGCAGCACTTCAACATGCCCGCAAAATCCATTGATGAAGATTTCTTCACAGTAGGCCAGATGTTTGATGGGTCCTCTATTCGGGGCTTTCAGGGTATCGCTGAGTCCGATATGCAGCTCATTCCCGATGTAGCCAGTGCCTATGTTGATCCCTTCCGTCTTGAGAAGACCCTGATCATCACCGGCTCCATTGTCAACCCACGCACCGGAGAGCCCTATCACCGTGACCCCCGAGGTGTTGCTGAGCGTGCTGAAGAATACCTCAAGTCAACAGGTATTGCCGATACCGCTTTCTTCGCCTCAGAAGCTGAATTCTTCGTCTTCGAGAACGTCCAGCACGAGGTGACCCCCCAGTCTGTTTCCTTCAAGATCGACTCCGATGAAGCTCCCTGGAACTCAGCTAGGACCGAAGATGGCGGTAATCTGGGTAACAAGACACTGACCAAGGGCGGCTATTTCCCTGTCTCTCCAGTCGATAAGCAGGCCGACCTACGCGATGCCATGTGCGTAGCCCTCGATGAAGTTGGCCTCGAAGTCGAGCGTTCTCACCACGAGGTTGGCGCACCCGGCCAGGCAGAAATCAACTACAAGTTCTCCACCCTGACCCAGGCTGCAGATGACCTGCTCAAGTTTAAGTACGTCATCAAGAACACCGCCGATGCCTGGGGCAAGACCGTCACCTTCATGCCCAAGCCCGTCTTCGGTGACAATGGTTCAGGTATGCACTGCCACCAGTCACTCTGGCTGGGCGGCGAACCCCTTTTCTACGATGAGCGTGGCTACGCTGGCCTCTCCGACCTTGCCCGCTGGTACATCGGTGGTCTGATTGAGCACTCCTCATCAGTTCTGGCTTTCACCAACCCCACCGTAAACTCCTACAAGCGCCTGGTTCCCGGTTACGAAGCACCCGTGAACATGGTCTACTCGCAGGGTAACCGTTCAGCCGGTATCCGCATCCCCATCACCGGTTCAAATCCCAAGGCTAAGCGTCTAGAGTTCCGTGCACCGGACCCCTCTTCAAACCCCTACCTGGCTTTCGCTGCCCAGCTCATGGCTGGTCTAGACGGTATCCGCAACCGCATTGAACCCCCAGCACCGATTGACAAGGACCTCTACGAGCTGCCCGCTGAAGAAGCAGCAGATATCAAGAAGGCTCCTGCCAACCTCGAAGAAGCCCTGGCCGCTCTTGAAGCAGACCACGACTTCCTGCTCGCCGGCGATGTTTTCACCGAGGACCTCATCCAGGCATGGATTGACTATAAGCGCACCAAGGAGCTGGAGCCCCTCTCACTGGTGCCGCACCCGCTGGAGTACCAGCTGTACTACGGTGTCTAATCTGCCGTAAACTGGTGCCATAAGCCCAGGGTCGCGCTCCCACATCCACAGATTCTGTGGGTGTGGGGCGCGGCTTTTGAGTGTAAAGACCCATAAGTTCAGAAGAGATGAAAACATGAGCAAGCAGAGTTCAATTCTTGAAGGACGTAGCACCATCTACCGGAACGAAGTCTTTCAGACCGGCCTCATGAGCCAGCTATTAGACGGTATCTACGACGGCGATATGACAATCGGTGAGCTCCTGGGGCACGGCAATTTTGGGGTGGGCACCTTTGACGGTCTTGACGGTGAGATGGTTGTGCTCGATGGAACCTGCTACCAGATGCGCTTTGACGGCTCTGTGTCCTTAGCGGACCTGGACCAGAAGACACCCTTTGCGGTGATTACTAACTTTGTTCCGGCAATTAAGCGGGATTTACCCCGCAATCTTCTCCGTCAACGAGCAGCCCAGGTGCTTGATGATTTCACTCTCTCAGATAATTACATGTATGCCATCAAAATTGTGGGCGACTTTGAGTGGGTACGCACCCGAACCGTCAAGAAGCAGTCCAAGCCCTACCCCAAGATGGTTGATGCGGTAGAAGGCGAGGACATCGTCCAGTTTGATGATGTTACCGGCACTATCGTTGGGTTCCGCACCCCTATTTACGAGCAGGGTATCGGCGTGCCCGGGTGCCACGCGCACTTCATCAGTGACAACCGAGATAAAGGTGGGCACGTTGTAGATTTTAAGCTCCGCAGTGCGCATGTAGAAATCTGCCCGGGCACCGGGCTCCGCCTGCACCTGCCGCTCAACGAGGCTTTCTCAAATGCAGATCTCTCCCCCGAAGATTTGGCAGACCAAATCTCGAAGGCAGAGAAACACTAGCTACCCCTGCTTCTCGACTATCTGGCATAGCTCCAGGCTTTGATAGCCCAGTTGCTAGTTGATAGCTCGCATTGCAAGGTTATTGCGATCAACCCAACTCCACCAGCCCCGTAAAATCGGTGCCCTTAGGCTCAAGCTGACGGTGGTTGGCTATCTTGAGAGCAAGGCCCAGTCCGTTACCCCGGTAGTCGCCCAGAACGTAGGTGTCATCCTGCTCAACTGTATCGCTCCCCTGAAGCCGGTACATTAAGGTGTAGCCTGCCAGTCGGCCATCCGGCGCGTAAAACGCGGTCATCCATAGAGTCAAGACGGTCAATGCGTACAGTAGCCACTCCATTGTGCTCAGTCATTATCTTCTCTTTTCTCGTGATATCTAGGCCGGGTAGAACAGCTTCTCGTAGACAGCCCGGGCCTGACGGGTGATACGCAGGTAGTCATCTTCGAGTAAGCGTGCCGAGTTCGGTTCATAGCCGCACCAACGCGCAATGGCTTCTAGGTCAGAGCGGGTTGTTGTTAAAGTATCGGAAGCCCGTCCGGTCCTCAAGACATTCAAACCGCGAATCTTTGAGGCAAGCGTCCAAGCCGAACTTAGAAGCTGAGCATCGTCCTGCTCAACAATTCCGGCCTCAACGGCGGCAGCCAAAGCCCCCAAGGTTGAGGTCGTTTGCATACCCTGAACCCGGTGTGCGTGCTGAAGCTGAAGAAGTTGAACCAGCCACTCAACATCGGTCAGACCTCCCCGGCCTAGTTTAAGCTGACGAGTTTTATCGGCCCCACGAGGCATACGTTCGGTTTCCACACGCGCTTTCATACGCCGAATCTCAGTCACCTGTGCAGCCCCAAAAGTAGACGGGTAACGGTAAGGAGCGATCAGCTCTACAAAAGCCTTACCCACCGTCTCAGAACCAGCAAAGGGGCGGGCACGCAGTAGAGCCTGGAACTCCCAGGTATCGGCCCAACGTTCGTAGTACTCCCGGAAAGAGTCCAGTGAGCGCACCATAGCCCCCTGTTTGCCTTCAGGCCGCAAGTCGGCGTCAATCTCGAGCACTTTCTCGGCACGAATCGGCGGCTTGGTCGGCTGTTTGAGGAGCTGAACCATGCGGTTAATGAGTTCGGTGGCTTCTGCTTGGGCTTCACGTTCGTCTGCTCCTGGGCACGGAATATGAACGTACATGAGGTCTGAGTCTGAGCCGTAGCCAATTTCGGCCCCGCCTTGACGGCCCATTGCGATGACTGCTACATGGGTGAGCGGTTCTCGGCCCTCAGCGTAGAGTTCGCGTTCGGCAATAGCGAGCGCTGACTGGATAGCCCCTCGATCGATGTCGGACAGACCGTGTGCGACTTCCTCAGTGGTGGTCAGTCCTAGCGCTTCACCCATAGATAACCGGAGGATTTCACGGCGTCGTGCCATGCGGACGGCACGGATGGCATCCAGGGGGTCGGTGTGCCGGGTGAGCTGGGAGCGTAGTTCACCAATGATGACCTCGGTGTCTCGCGGTTTGAGGTCCTCGTCTCGGTCAAGCCAAGCAATGGGTTCGGGGGTATCTTCCAGTAGGTCAGTGATAAAGCGTGAGCTGGAGAGTAGGGTACATAGACGCTCTGCTGCGGCGGGTGAGTCTCGGAGCATACGCAGATACCAGGGGGTACCGCCAAGGGACTCACTGATACGGCGGAAACCCAGTAGGCCAGCATCGGGGTCTACTCCCTTGGCGAACCACCCCAAGAGTACCGGCATGAGCGTTCGCTGAATTTCGGCAGAGCGGCGTAGGCCTTTGGTCAGGGCCTCGATGTGCCCCATAGCGCGGCGGGGGTCCTTGTAGCCCAGGGCTGCCAAACGGTCTTGTGCGGCTTGGGGGCTGAGGGCTACCTCGTCCTTGGATAGGTGAGCCACCGCGGCAAGAAGCGGACGGAAGAAGAGCCTTTCGTGGAGTAGCTTAACCACCCGTTTGATTTTTGCCCACTGTTTGAGCATGTCGGCTTCGGTCAGCTGGTTGGGGGCTAGTGGCGAGCTCATACCCCTAGCTAGGGTGCGTCGGTCCTTTTCTTTGGCGGGCATGAGGTGGGTCCGGCGCATATAGAGCAGCTGAATACGGTGTTCCATGACCCGGAGGGTGGCATAGTTTTCGGCGAAGTCAAGGGCATCTTTGCGGCTGATGTAGCTGGCCTTTGCTAGTGCACTCAGAGAGTCGGTGGTTGTCTGAGTTCGGACGCTCTCATCGGTTCGACCGTGGACTAGCTGGAGTAGTTGAACCGTGAACTCTACGTCGCGCAGCCCTCCGGGGCCAAGCTTAATCTGACGGTCAACTTCAGCGGCAGGGATATTATCTGTCACCCTGTGTCTCATGGCCTGGACGGATTCCACGAAGGAGTCCCTGGCCGCTGACTCCCAGACGAAGGGGCGCATAGCCCTCGCCCACCGTACCCCCAGGGCAGGGTTGCCCGCTATGGGGCGGGCTTTCAGGAGGGCCTGGAATTCCCAGTTATCCGCCCACCGTTTGTAGTAGCTGGTATAGGACTCTACGGTACGGACAAGCGCCCCGTCTTTACCCTCGGGGCGGAGGTTGGCGTCGACCTCCCATAGGGCTGGTTCTGGCGCTGGTGCCATAATTGCTTTGGATAGAGCCTGAACGAGCTCAAGGCCCACCTGTGTCAGGGTGTTCTCATCTAGGGGGGTGAATCCCTCTGGAAGGTCTGAAAGCGGTGCGTGTGCCACTGCATAGACCACATCAACATCCGAGATGTAGTTGAGTTCCCGTGCACCGCACTTACCCATACCGATGATCGCCAGTTCAACTGCGGCAACAGTGTCCTCTCCTCGCGCGGCCGAAACCTCGGCGCGAGCAACGGCCAGTGCTGCTTCAAGAGCGCCCGTTGCCAGGTCAGCTAAGACATGCCCCACAGTAGGCATAAATTTGACCGGCGCGTAGCTGGTGAGGTCGTGGATAGCTAGCTCGGTGATGTGCCGGCGGTAGGCTACGCGAAGCGCGGTGTAAGCCTCTTTTCCCGTCAAGCTTGCTTTGGGTGTATCAGAATCAGGGTCCGCTCCTACGGCCTTGAGCAGGTCCGCCCGGTACACGGTGTCAAGCGGTGCAATGGGGGTCAGGAACTCATTATCAGTTTCCGGTAGCAGTGACCGGGGGAAATCTTCATAGGCTAGCTGCTTATCCTCAATCTCTAGCAGGTCTGTGTGCTCTGGGCGTCGAACAAGAAACTCCCCCAGTGCTTCTGAGCCGCCAAGTAAGCGGTAGAGAGCGGGGGCATCAGCACCTCGCCCTGCAAGTTCTGCTACCTTCGGCGCTCTCTCAATCAGCCTCACCAGCGCAGGCAGAGCAATGTCAGGTGAAGGTGCCAGCCTCAGACCCTCAAAAAGTTTATTACGGTCGACCCTTGCCAGTTCTGGTGAATCCAGCCAGCGAGCGCTCTTGGCAGCATCGTAGAAACCCAGTGCTGCCATCTCACTGATGAGGCGCACATGTGCCTTGCGTTCTTCTTCTGCGCGGCGGGTAACGTCATCGGGGTGCGCTGAGGTAGTTTTTGGGGCTGTCACCGTGTCTTGCTCCTTGGGCTGTTGGGGTTCTGCTAGATACAACAAGGCAGGCGTAGCGCCCTAGTAGGGGCTACGCCTGCACAGCCTTGTTAGAGGATACCGAGGCTGGTCTTGAGCTCGTAGGGGGTTACTTCGGCACGGAAAGCGTTCCAGTCACGGCGCTTGTTACGCAGGAACTGCTCAAAAACCTGCTCGCCCAGTGTTTCGGCCATAAATTCTGATTCTTCGGTGCGGTGGATTGCATCGTAGAGAGATGAGGGCAAGGCGTGGTAGCCCATGGCACGGCGCTCCGCGCTGGTCATTGCGGAGATATCTTCCGTAACCGCTGCCGAGGGTAGCTCGTACTCGTTCTCGATTCCCTTCAGGCCAGCCGCCAGGATAACGGCGTAGGCCAGGTAGGGGTTGGTCGCCGAGTCGATACCGCGGTATTCCATACGGGCTGACTGCATCTTGTTGGGCTTGTAGAGCGGCACACGGACCAGGGCCGAGCGGTTGTTATGGCCCCAAGAGACATAGGAGGGTGCTTCGCCGCCGCCCCACAGCCTCTTGTAGGAGTTGACGAATTGGTTGGTGACCGAGGTGAATTCGGGTGCATGCTGCAAGACACCGGCGATGAAGTGCTTGGCGGTGCGTGAAAGCTGGTACTCGGCTCCTGCCTCAAAGAAAGCGTTGGTATCACCTTCAAACAGGGAGAAGTGGGTGTGCATGCCGCTACCGGCGTGTTCGGTAAAAGGCTTGGGCATGAAGGTCGCATAGATACCCTGGGACAGGGCGACTTCCTTGATGACGGTGCGGAAACTCATGATGTTATCTGCGGTTTGCAGAGCATCGGCATGGCGCAAATCAATTTCATTCTGCCCCGGCCCGGTCTCGTGGTGGGAGAACTCTACTGAAATCCCAATTTCTTCAAGGGTGCTGACCGCTTTGCGGCGGAAGTCCTGCACGACTCCCCCGGGGGTGTGGTCGAAGTAGCTTTCAGAGTCCACAGGCTCGGGGAAACCATTGGGTCCCAGTTCCTTGGATTTGAGAAGGTAGAATTCGATTTCAGGGGAGGTGTAGCAGGTAAAGCCCATACCTGCGGCTTTGGAAAGAATTTTCTTGAGGACACCGCGGGTGTCCGAAGCACTGGGTTCGCCGTCGGGGGTGAGAATGTCGCAGAACATGCGTGAGGTGGGTTCGTCGTCACCGCGCCAGGGCAGCACCTGGAAGGTTGAGGGGTCAGGCTGTAAGAGCATGTCTGACTCGTAGACACGGGAAAGGCCCTCAATGGATGAACCGTCAAAGCCGATTCCCTCGTCAAAAGCGCTCTCAACCTCAGCCGGGGCAATCGCCACCGACTTGAGCTGGCCTACAACATCGGTGAACCAAAGACGAACGAAACGCACGTTGCGTTCCTCAATAGTGCGCAGAACAAACTCTTGCTGACGATCCATGTAACCTATCCGTTCGTGTCGCTAGCGCTACCTGCACCCCGGTGGGCAGGTTCTTATTCGCTACCTTCCAACTCTAGAACTTTGTGTTTCCCTCTGCCTACCTGGCACGCGCACAAACTAAGGAACCGTAACCAGTTTTAAACATTTCTTTCACCGACTGAGAATATGCGCCCTCAGGTCGTTTGCGCGGTCGATCCTGCCACTAAAGTTAGGGGTATGCTCAACGAAGAAAGTTCTCCCTACGGCTCACAGGCTTCCGCCCCGGCCGCATCTGCTCAGCAGAATTCAGCAGGTAGTGTCCTCGATGTTAAAAAGGTGCGGACTGTTCACCTGCGCCAGGCCAAAGAGGCTGGTGAAAAGTTCGCTATGCTCACCAGCTACGATACGCTCACCGCTACTATCTTTGACCGCGCCGGTATTGAGGTTTTGCTGGTGGGAGACTCCGCTGGCAGTAACGTCCTGGGGCATGATTCCACGCTCACTATCACTGTTGATGAAATGCTCCCACTGGTGAAGGCTGTATCGTCAGCCGCCCAGCGCGCCCTGGTGGTAGCTGATTTGCCCTTTGGCTCCTATGAACAGTCACCGCAGCAGGCGGTTGCTAGCGCAGTGCGTTTTATGAAAGAGGGCGGTGCGCACGCCATCAAGATGGAGGCAACTAGCTATCACACCGAGCATGTTAAGGCCCTGGTTGCGGCGGGTATCCCTGTCATGGCGCACATCGGTTTTACGCCCCAGTCTGAGCATGCCCTGGGTGGCTATCGAGTGCAGGGGCGTGGTGATAGCGGAGAAGCGCTCATAGAGAGCGCGCTTGAGCTTACTGAGGCCGGTGCCTTCTGCTTACTCATTGAGATGACGCGGTCAGACATAGCGGCACAGATTGACCGCGCAGTCCATATTCCGGTCATCGGCATCGGTGCAGGATCTGATGTAACAGGTCAGGTTCTGGTCTGGCAGGATGCTTTCGGGCTACGCCAGGGCAAGATGGCTCGGTTTGTTAAGCAGTACGCCAACCTGTACGACACTCTGTTGGAAGGTGCCCAGGCCTACCGCCAGGACGTACGCTCAGGGGCCTATCCCGCACCCGAGCACAGATTCGACCAGTGATTTCACTTAAAGTGTAGGGGCCGATAGCACAGGCTACCGGCCCCTACTTTTATGGTTTTACTTGCCCCAAGAATTTTTGCCTTCATCCCAGGCTTCGTTACGTTTTTTAGCTGTTTCCATAGCGTGCTCGGCTTCTTCGCGTGTAGCAAAGGGGCCCCACAGCTCAGTGATTTTTGACTGCTGGCCCTCTTCTACTTGTCCGGTACGCAGATTGTAGTAAAACTCCGTGGCATGGGGACCAGGTGTTACATTCTCAAGTGACATGTCTTCCTCTACATATAGTGACAGACGAGAGCATCGTTCTGCTTCCCAACCATCCTATGAAGGCCCTGGCCCCTTGGCAAGAGTCACACTTCTTTGAAACACCATGGAGTAAGCCACCAAAGCGGTTTAAGAGAAAGCAAGGAATGCCAGTAAGCCCTCCAAGAGTGAAGAGAAAAGCTTGGACGCGACCTAGTGTGGCAAAAGTTTCCTTGCCTGGCACCCATCAGACCCCATTGAGAATCAGGAGAGGGACTACGATTTATAACATGTCGACAAATTCTTCTAGCCATAATCTTCCCGCTCAGCCCGGCAAAGCACCTCTTGGTTGCCTGGTTCCCGGCACAGTTACCCCCATGCGCTCGGTACCGGCAGGCATTGAACGCCCTGAATATGTAGGCAAGCCTGAAGCCGATGAAGGTAAAGGCTCCAACTTCTACACGCCCGAAGAAATTGAGCGGGTGCGAGCCGCTGGCAAGATTGCCGCCGGGGCAATCGTGGAAGCCGAAAAAATTGCGGTTCCCGGAACCACCACAGACCACATCGATGTTTTAGTGCACGAGTATATCTGCGACCACGGTGCCTACCCCTCAACCGTTGACTACCGTGGTTACACCAAGAGTGTCTGCACCTCATTAAATGAGGTCATCTGCCACGGAATCCCCGATTCAACCGTTCTTGAAGACGGAGACATCCTTAACCTCGATGTCACCGCTTACCTCGATGGCATGCACGGCGACACCAACCGTACACTCTTGGTCGGAAATGTTGATGAAGAATCGCGTCTGCTTGTTGAACGCACCGAAGAGGCCCTCAACCGTGCCATGAAGGCTGTCCGCCCGGGACGAGAAATCAATGTTATTGGGCGAGTGATTGAGAAATACGCAGCCCGCTTTGGCTACGGTGTAGTCCGGGACTTTACAGGCCACGGTGTGGGCCGTGAGTTCCATTCTGGCCTAATCATTCCCCACTACGATGCCGCCCCCGCATACAACACCCTTATCGAAGAAGGCATGATTTTCACAATCGAACCCATGCTGACTTTAGGCACCATCGAGTGGGATATGTGGGATGACGACTGGACCGTCGTCACCAAAGACCGCAAGCGCACCGCCCAGTTTGAGCACACCATGGTTGTTACCGCCGACGGTATCGACATTCTAACTCTTCCCTAGCCTCATCACCTTCAAGGAGTAGGACATGGCAGAAGCAGGCCACCAGATTCCCGAGCCCACCCCGGCTGACCTGGTCATCGGTATCGATATCGGTGGTACCGGTATGAAAGGCGGGATTGTAGACATTCGTACCGGTTTACTGGTCGGTGACCGTTTCCGGATCCCGACTCCCCAGCCAGCAACACCAGAGGCCTGTGCAGGTGTAGTAGCCCAGATCGTTGAAGAGTTACAGGGGCGCGATCTGGCACCGCTCTCAGATTCGGCAATCGGAATTGATTTCCCTGCCATCATCAAGAACGGTCTTGCTCTCTCGGCTGCAAACGTTGACCCCAGCTGGGTTGGAACCAACCTCGAAGAAACTATGAGCAAGGCCCTGGGGGGGCGTCTGGTCTATGCCCTCAACGATGCCGACGCCGCCGGGCTAGCAGAAGCCACTTATGGCCAGGGACGGGATAAGGACGGCCTGCTTGCCCTGATTACTCTGGGTACCGGAATTGGTTCCGCGCTCATTAACAACGGTCAGCTTATTCCCAACACAGAACTCGGTCACCTCGAGATTGATGGGCAGGATGCTGAGACCCGTGCATCAGCACGTGCTCGTGAGGTGTATGAGCTCTCTTGGAAAAAGTACGGCAAGCGGTTGCACCGCTACTTCTCACACCTTGAGATGCTCTTCTCACCTGACCTGTTCATTATCGGCGGGGGCATTTCTAAGAATCCTGAGAAGTTCATGCCCTATCTTGAGGGGAAGCTGCGTACTCCCATGGTTATGGCAGCCCTCCGCAATAACGCTGGCATTGTTGGGGCTGCGCTGTGGGCTGGTGGCATGCCCAGCGAGCACAAGCGTAGAGCTTCCGTGAAAGCCTAATACTGCCCCCTAAAGCAGTGGTAGCAGGCAGTGGCCACCGGCTGAGATATGCAGCTGGTGGCCTCTTCTTTAGACAAAACTATCTGTGAGCATCTCTCAGGAAGCACCAAGATTGCGTCAATTTAAGTCGTACCATGCCGCTGGGAAACTCATTCTGTCTCAAAAAAAAGAATTTTTGATATCGGTATCGGCGGTTCGTGCCATTTTTGCCTCTACCCGCGAATTTGAAATTAGTATCGAAGTATGGCACAAAACGAACGTCCTGAAATTTCAGTAGCAAACTTCCGCGCTTCTTTGTTGGAACATCTTCAGTTCACAGCAGGAAAAGATCCGCAACATTCAACTATCTTCGATTGGCGCATCGCGCTTTCGCACACTTTGCGTGACAGGGCCGTTGAGCCCTGGTTTGCCTCCACACGACGCACCTGGGACGAAGACCGTAAACGTGTCTACTACCTTTCAATGGAATTCCTCATCGGTCGCCTGATGGAGGACCTTGCAATCAACCTGGGTCTGCGTGAGACTGCTGAAGAAGCACTCAGCGAGCTTGGGCTTGATTTTGAAACCGTGGCCAAGGCTGAGCCCGATGCGGCACTTGGCAACGGTGGTCTTGGCCGCCTGGCAGCCTGCTACCTTGAATCAATGGCAACTGTTGGTTGCCCCGCTTACGGTTACGGTCTGCGCTACGAACACGGCCTCTTTGAACAGAGCTTCCTAGACGGTCGCCAGCAGGAGAACCCCGAGAACTGGCTCGCTAACGGAAACCCCTGGGACTTCAACCGGCCTGAGTCAGTCTACGGCGTTGGCTTTGGCGGCGAAATGTACGAGGAAAATGGTCTTCTGCGCTGGGAGCCCGGTACACATGTGCAGGCCCAGGCATTCGATACCCCCGTTGTAGGCTACGGCGGCAAGTGGGCTAACACCCTTCGCCTCTGGGCCGCAGCACCCAACGCCGACCTTTTTGACCTGGGTAAATTCAACTCCGGTGACTTTGTAGCCGCCGCTGAGCCCGAAGCTCTTGCTCGTAGTCTCAGCAGGGTGCTCTACCCCAATGACACCACCGACGGCGGCAAGCAGCTCCGCCTGTCACAGGAATACTTCCTGACTTCAGCATCTGTTCAGGACATCGTGCGCCGCCACCTAGCAGGCCATTCCTCCCTGGAGAACATGGATCAGCATGTAGCAATCCAAATGAACGATACGCACCCTGCAATCGCAGGCCCCGAGCTCATCCGTATCCTCGTCGATGACCACGGCTTCGGTTTCGACCGCGCCGCAGATTTGAGCAACCGCGTTCTGGGCTACACCAACCACACCCTTCTGCCCGAAGCGCTGGAGCGTTGGACCGTTGGCCTGATGCGTAACGTGCTACCTCGCCATCTCCACATCATTGAGCGTCTCGATCAGCAGTTTGTTGAGCTCCAGTCAGGCTCACCCCACCCAGTCCGCCTCATCTCAGGCGACCAGGTCAATATGGGTGACCTAGCTTTTACAACCAGCCACCGTGTCAACGGTGTGTCTGCCTTACACACCGAGCTCGTCCGAACTGAGCTCTTCCCCGTGCACAATGCTCTGCACCCCGATCGCATCCTGAATATCACCAACGGCATTACTCCGCGCCGCTGGCTCAAGCTAGCAAACCCCGCGCTGGCTGAGTTGATCACCAAGACCGTCGGTGAAGGCTGGGAAACTGATCTCGAGCGTCTCAAAGAACTTGAAGCATACGCAGATGACCCCGAGTTCCTCCATGCCTTCGGGCAGACTAAGCTCGCAGCTAAGGAGCGTTTCACCCGCTGGATGCGCGAAGAGCACGGCATTGATTTACCCACTGATGCTTTGTACGACTCACAGGTCAAGCGCATGCACGAATACAAGCGCCAGCTCCTGAACATCCTTTGGACTATTGCGCATTACCAGCGCATCAAGCGTGACCCGAACGCTGGCTGGGTACCTCGCGTCAAGATCTTCGGTGGTAAGGCTGCCCCCAGCTACCAGACCGCTAAGGACATCATCAAGCTCATCAACGATGTTGCGGATCTTGTCAATAATGACCCCGAGACAAACCACCTGCTCCGTATCGTGTTCCCGCCGAACTACAACGTTTCCATGGCAGAACGCCTCATTCCTGCTTCTGACCTGAGCGAGCAGATTTCAACTGCTGGCATGGAAGCTTCGGGAACAGGCAACATGAAGTTCGCTCTCAACGGCGCGCTTACCATCGGTACCCTCGATGGCGCCAACGTCGAAATCCGTGAGCATGTTGGTGCAGAGAACTTCTTTCTCTTTGGTCTGACCACCGAGGAAGTAGCTCAGCGCCGTAGCCAGCCCGGTCACTCACGCCTAGCAATCGAGAAGAGCCAGGCTCTTAGGGACATCCTTCAGGCTGTAGCAGAAGGCACCTTTAGCCCCGGTGAGCCTTACCGTTTTGGTCAGCTGGTCGATGA
Source organism: Rothia sp. P5764 (assembly GCF_048512965.1). Lineage (NCBI taxonomy): Bacteria > Bacillati > Actinomycetota > Actinomycetes > Micrococcales > Micrococcaceae > Rothia > Rothia sp. P5764. Next base: position 48,873 of record NZ_JBLXXQ010000006.1, read on the forward strand.
TATGTGGAACAAGGACTGGTTCCTCGTCGCCTCTGATTTTGATGACTACGATCGTGCTCAGCAAGAGGTTGAGGCCGCTTACCGCGATTCAGCTCGTTGGAATCGCATGGCGGTATTGAACATTGCCCGTATGGGTTACTTCAGCTCCGACCGTTCTGTGCGCGAGTACATGAGCCAAATATGGGGAATCGACCCGGCCATTTAGGCTAGACCGTTACTTTAAGGAATCTGGAGAAGCCTTATGGCGATCACCGAAGCAGAAGCTCTAGCCCTCACCACAGGGAGGAACCGTGATCCTTTCAAGGTTCTTGGCCCCAGTGAAGATGGCAAAGAGCTAGTTGCACTCTTCCCTGGCGCTCTGAAGGTCTGGGCAGTCAACGATACAGATCAGAACGAACTGATCCGCCCGTGGGCAGATATGCCAATCTTTGTGGGGGAGCCTCTCCCCTACTACCGATTACGCATTGAGTGGACCGGTGGCCATATCGAAGAGCGTCAGGACCCGTACCGCTTTGCACCCGTACTGGGTGCACTGGACGAGTACCTTATCGGCGAAGGCCGACACGAGCAATTGTGGAAGGTACTCGGAGCGCACCCCCTGGAGCATGAGAATATCCCAGGCCTGCATTTTGCGGTATGGGCCCCGAACGCTCACCGCGTCTCCGTAGTGGGTTCCTTTAACAGCTGGAACGGCATCACACACCCCATGCGCCCACTGGGATCTTGCGGTGTATGGGAACTCTTTATCCCCGGTCTTGGCGAGGGAGAAGTCTATAAGTACGAGATTCTAGGCCACGACAATGAGCTGTTACCGCTCAAGGCCGACCCTGTCGGCTTCGGGGCCGAGGTCCCCCCGGGAACTGCCTCTATCGTACGAAAGCTCGGCAAGCACACCTGGCAGGACGAAAAGTGGTTGCAGAGCCGGGCGCAGCTGCACGCACAGGATTCACCAGTCAGTGTCTATGAGGTTCACCTTGGATCCTGGCGGAAGGAAGGCTGGCATGATCTCATCGACTATGTAGCTGACCTAGGGTTCACCCATATTGAGGTACTACCCATTACCGAGCATCCTTTCGATGGTTCCTGGGGCTACCAGCCCATCGGCATGTATGCCCCTACCTACAGGTACGGGCTACCTGAAGATTTCCAAGCTTTTGTAGATCAGGCCCACCAAAAGGGACTCGGAGTTATTGCTGATTGGGTACCGGGTCATTTCCCCACCGATGAACACGGCCTCGGCCGGTTTGATGGCACAGCCCTCTACGAACACGAAAACCCCCAAGAGGGTTTCCACCCCGACTGGAACACTTTCATCTACAACTATGGTCGCCCAGAAGTAGCCGGGCATCTGCGTTCTAACGCCATCTACTGGCTCAAGGAATACCATCTTGATGGTTTAAGAGTGGATGCTGTGGCGTCGATGATTCACCGCGATTACTCCCGTAAAGCAGGTGAGTGGGTTCCCAACAAAGACGGTGGACGAGAAAACTACGAAGCTATCGATTTCGTACGCCAAACAAACGATGCCGTAGGTCGAAACACCGAAGGCACAATGATGATTGCGGAAGAGTCCACAACCTTCCCCGGCGTCACGCGAGAAACCCAAGACGGTGGACTCGGGTTTGACTATAAATGGAACCTCGGCTGGATGAATGACTCTCTCAGGTACTTTGGGCTAGACCCCAGTTACCGCAAGGACCATTCTGATTTGCTGACCTTTGGCATAACCTACGTATTCAGCGAGCGCTTTATGCTCCCCATCAGCCACGACGAAGTTGTCCACGGTAAGGGTTCGCTCTATGGGCGGATGCCCGGAGATCATGCATCCAAACTTGGAAATATCAAAGCCTTTTTAGCCTATATGTGGGCTTACCCCGGCAAAAAGCTTCTCTTCATGGGCCAAGAATTTGGCCAACCCGGCGAGTGGAACTACCAGAGCGAACTTGAGTGGAAGGTCCTAGAGGACCCAGGCCATCTGGGGGTTCAGTCACTGGTACGAGATCTAAACAGCCTTTACCGGCAACAGCCTGCCCTCCATCGCAGTGATTGCGACCCGCACGGTTTCCAATGGCTCCTTCTTGATGCTCTTGATGAACAGGTTTACGCCTGGCTACGCCGCGGAGCACCCCAAGACCCCCACATTGTGGTTGTTATGAATATGAGCCCGACTGAGTATGACGGCTTCAGGGTTCCCTTCCCAATAGCTGGACGTTGGCTTGAGGTTCTCAATACCGACTCGGCCCACTATCACGGTGGCAACCGTGGCCATGATGGTGCTATTGAGACAGAACCCGTCCCCATGGGCAACGAAGCTCAATCAGCTCTGGTCAAACTTCCACCCTTTTCAGTTATCTATTTTGCAGAGGAACAATCATGATTCCCAACACCCCTCCCAACAGCCCAAGGACCGGCAACCACCGCCTCTCAAGTCAGGCCATGGCCTTCGTGCTAGCTGGTGGCCGTGGCAGCCGTCTTGAAGAGCTCACTGACCGTCGCGCCAAACCCGCAGTCCATTTCGGAGGAAAGGCGAGAATTATCGACTTCCCTCTCTCGAATGCCTACAACTCAGGTATTCGAAAGATGGCTGTGGCAACCCAGTACAAGGCTCATTCACTGATTCGCCATATGCAGCGCGGCTGGGGTTTCTTCCGTGCTGAGCGTAATGAGTACCTTGATATTCTTCCTGCTAGCCAGCGTGTCTCTGAGCATCAGTGGTATTTGGGCACTGCAGACGCTATCTACCAGAACATCGATATCGTTGATGACTACCAGGTAAAGTACATTGTTGTTCTTGCAGGTGATCACATCTACAAGATGGACTATGAGATTATGTTGCAGCAGCATGTTGATAACAAGGCCGCTGTCACCGTTGGTTGCTTGACTGTCTCGCGTGAGGAAGCCAGCGCATTCGGTGTTATGGCTGTTGATGAAAATAGCCGAATCGTTGACTTCTTGGAGAAGCCTGCTAATCCTCCGAGTTCACCGGATAACCCGGACGAGTCCTTAGTGTCTATGGGGATATACGTGTTCGATTGGGCTTTGCTGCGTGAAATCCTGATTGCCGATGCGAATGACCCCGATTCCACGCACGACTTTGGCCATGACATTATCCCGCAGATCGTAAAAGACGGAAGGGCTTACGCGCACCGGTTTAGCGACTCATGCGTCATGAGCGGCCTTGAGACTGAGCCCTACTGGCGCGACGTGGGTACCCTGGACTCCTTCTGGCAGGCTAACCTGGATTTGACCGCCCACATTCCGCCGCTGGACTTCTACGATCGCACCTGGCCTATCTGGACCTATGGTGAGATTACTCCGCCCGCTAAGTTTATTCATAATGAGGGTGCCCGCAAGGGTACAGCGGTTCAGTCCCTGATTTCTGGTGACTGCGTGATTTCAGGTGCTCAGGTATCTAACTCTCTGCTCTTCACAGGGGTCAGGGTTCATTCTTTCGCTGAGCTGGATCAGGCTGTGGTACTCCCCCATGTAGACATCGGTCAGTCCGCTAGCCTATCCCGTTGTGTCATCGACAGCGACGTGCGCATCCCTGAAGGTCTCGTTGTAGGTAAGGATCCTGAAGAAGACGCCAAGTGGTTCCGCGTCACCAAGAACGGGGTAACTTTGATTACCCAACCCATGCTTGAGCGCCGTGCTGCGGCGCTGGAAGGTTAGTGGTAGGTATGGCTGGGCGCGTGAAACGTATACTTTCAGTTGCTTCCGAGTGCGCACCGCTGATTAAAACTGGCGGACTCGCAGACGTTGTGGGTGCTCTGCCCGCAGCTCTGGAGCCCCTTGGCTGGTCCTCCAGGGTACTCCTTCCGGCCTACCCTGGGCTATTGGACCGTATCGAGCGGGGGGTTCGAGTCTGGCATGATGATGACCTGTTCGGTGGCCCTGCAAGAGTGGTGCGAGGCAAGATTGACGGGTTAAAAGTGCTCTTGCTCGATGCGCCGCATCTTTTTGCACGCCAAGGTGGCCCCTACTCGGCGCACGGGCATGACCACCACGATAACCACATCCGTTTTGCTGCCCTCAGCTGGGCGGCAGCACAGATTGCCATGAATGGCACCACCGACAGCTGGAAGCCTGACCTTGTGCATGTTCACGACTGGCAGGCTGGGCTGGTGCCTTCCTACCTCAAGTATGCGGGGGCCAATATCCCCACGGTCATGACGGTACACAATATCGCCTTCCAGGGTGTTGTGGGTGCTGATCAGCTAGACGCTATGCGGCTGCCGACCTGGGATTTCACACCTGATTCACTTGAGTACTATGGTCTTCTTTCAACTTTAAAAGCAGGCATGGTTCATGCGTCGCATCTGAGCACTGTCAGCCCCAGTTATGCGCAGGAGCTCACCGACCCAGATTTCGGTTTCGGCCTTCAAGGTGTTGTTACGGCCCGCCGTGACCGCGGTGAGCTCTCCGGCATTATCAACGGTGTGGACACCACAGTATGGAACCCCGAGACTGACCCCGAAGTTGAGCCCTATTCCGCTACTCAGCCGGAGGGCAAGGCCCTTAACCGTCAGAAGCTACTCAAAGAGTTCAATCTGCCGGAGCCTACCGGGCCCTTGGCTGTTGTGGTTACCCGTTTGACCTACCAGAAAGGTATTGACCTGCTGGTAGAGGCTCTCCCCAGTTTCTTGGATCGGGGGGGCGCGGTGGTTGTTCTGGGTTCTGGCGACGCGGAGTACGAGAGTGCCCTGATGGATTTGGCAGCTCGTTACCCGGATCGTGTGGGTATTCGGATCGGTTACGACGAGGCTTTAAGCCACCGTCTCTACGCCGGTGGGGATATCGTCTTGGTTCCCTCACGCTTCGAGCCCAGCGGTCTGACCCAGCTCTACGGTATGCGCTACGGCACTGTACCTGTTGTTGCGGCAACCGGTGGCCTGCGCGATACTGTGAGTGATGCTACTCCCGAGCGTCTGGCTGACGGTACCGCCACCGGCTTTACCTTTGGTGATGCTTACCTGGGTGGCAGGATTGATGCCGGTGCTTTGAGCTTCGCTCTAGGTCGCGCTTTAGACCTCTATGCAGATCCTCAAGCCTGGTCAAAGCTGCGCTCAACTGCCATGGATCAACCTGTTGGTTGGGAGCACTCTGCCCAGAAGTACTCGGAGATGTTTGATAATCTCATTGCATGAAGGTAGAAATTTGGGCACCTGGAGCGAGCAAGATATGGTTTTGTGTATTCGATGAGCAGGGGCTTGAAACCCGGCATGAGCTAACTCATCGCGACGGTGAGTACTGGGTAGGCGATATTGCTGGTTTACAGCCCGCAGACCGATACGGCTTGAGGGCTACCGGCTGCGACCCCATATTCAACCCGGATAAACTTCTGCTTGACCCGTGGGCTCAGCATCTTGATGCTCCCCTGCGCTGGCACCCTCTGATGGCAGTCGATGCCGAGGGTGACAGCGCAGCTGTCATGCCCAAGTGCATCCTGGCTGATCCTCTGCCTGAAGGACCGGATCCAAGGCTCAACCGCCCCGGCCATGCCTGGGAGGACCTGGTGATTCTTGAGGCCCACGTTAAAGGTCTCACGGCTAAGCACCCCGATATTCGGCCCGAGATTCGTGGCAGCTACGCTGCTTTAGCGGATCCGGCAGTGCTCAAGCACTTGGGCGATATCGGCGTTAACGCCCTTGAGTTGCTGCCTGTCCAAGCTTTTATTGACGACCAATATCTTGTTCAACGTGGCCTAGTAAATTATTGGGGCTACCAGCCGGTGGCTTTCTCTGCACTTGAACCTCGTTATGCCTCTAAACACCCCAACGGGCTAGAGGCAGATGCAGAGTTCAGGCAGGCAGTGCATACTTTGCACGAGCACGGGATTGAAGTAATTCTTGATGTTGTTTTCAATCACAGTGGTGAAGGCGATCAGAGGGATTCCGTGCTGTCGATGCGCGGGCTCAACGATGCCGGTTACTATATGCGCAACCCCGATGGGTCCTATGCCAACGTCACCGGCACCGGCAACACCTTGGCGGTTCATAACCCTCAGGTACTGCGGCTCGTACTCGATTCGCTTCGCCATTTTGCTCAGCGCTACGGTGTGGACGGCTTCCGTTTTGATCTTGCGAGCACCCTGGGCCGTGATGAGACTGGGTTCTCCTCTCAAGCGGCTTTCTTCCAGGCTATCGCCCAAGACCCAGTGCTCAGGAAGCTCAAGCTGATCGCTGAGCCTTGGGATACCGGTTCAGATGGCTATCAGGTCGGAGGTTTTCCTCATCCCTGGCGTGAGTGGAATGATACTTACCGTGACGGAGTACGTCAGGCTTGGAGAGGAAACGGTGAAGCTGTAGGCCAGCTCGCTTCAGCTGTCATGGGTAGCGCCAGGCAGTTTGACCATTATGGGAGGCCAGCGACATCATCGATTAACTTCGTATCAGCGCACGATGGGTTCACCCTAGGCGATATCGTCAGTTATTCCCAAAAGCATAACGAAGCAAACGGTGAGAATAACAAGGACGGCCACAGCGAAAACTACAGTGACAACTTCGGTGTAGAAGGACCTACCGACAACCCAGATATTGCATCAGCCCGTCAGCGTCGCATTAGGGCAATGCTTGCTACCCTATTCCTTTCGCAGGGGGTGCCCATGCTGCTTGCCGGTGATGAGCTGGGGAATACACAGTTTGGTAATAACAACGCCTACTGCCAGGACAACGAGATCACCTGGATTGATTGGGAATCCGCTGATCGCTCCTTGATTGAATACGTTGGAAAGCTCACTAGCTTAAGGCGCCGTTTCCCTGAGCTGCGTCAGCGGGACTTTCTGCACGGTGAAGAGGTTAGCTGGTGGCGTTCAGATGGTGTACCCACTCAGGACCATGACTGGCTCAGCCCAGACTTTAAATGCTTCCAGGTGATGATAGAAAACATCCTGATGGTCTTTAACACCGGTGGTGAAATAGACCTGAAGTTGCCTCCACACCCTGAAGGCAAAGAGTGGCACCTTGAGCTTGCATCGGATGAATACCTACCGCAATCGGTTAGGGTCTACTCATAAGGCAAGGCTTTGGAGATAGTTTGATGGATTCATTTAGTGAGGCACACCGAGTATTGTCGGGTGTGCCTCGTTCTGTGTTTACAGCAGGGTGGGTTGTTGGCATTCTCCTGCGTCTGCCTCGCGGAGGTTAGCGATAGCGCGCTCAAAATCATCAAGGCTCTCAAAGGCCTGGTAAACGCTGGCAAAACGGAGGTAGGCTACGGTGTCGAGCTTTGAGAGTGGCTCAAGGATAGATAGTCCAACTTCGTGCGCGTCAATCTCAGCTAGACCCTTGGCTCGGATGTTCTCTTCGACCTCTTGAGCTAGCTTAGCCAGGTCATCCTCCCCTACAGGCCTGCCTTGGCAGGCTTTTCGGACACCAGAAATAATTTTTTCTCGGTTGAAGGGCTCGGTCACACCTGAGCGCTTAATGACCGAAACAGCCGTTGTTTCTACGGTAGTAAAGCGTTTACCGCAATTGTTGCACTGGCGGCGGCGGCGGATTGCTGAGCCGTCGTCGGTGGTGCGTGAGTCAACCACACGTGATTCGGCTTTGCGGCAGAAGGGGCAGTTCATAGTGGTGCCTCCTAACGGTTAGTTCCCGGTTGGGTACGGACGGTAATTGCCTCACCGTGGGCAGGTAGATCTTCATCGATAGCTAGGGCAACGATATCGTCGCCAATTTCGGCCAGGGCATCTGAGCTATAGTCGATGAGCTGTACGGCCTTCATGAAGACTGAGGTGTTCAGGCCGGATGCGAAGGAGGCTGAGCCACCAGTAGGTAGCACATGGTTAGAACCTGCCGCGTAGTCGCCCAGCGGTACCGGTGAGTAGGAACCAATGAAGATGGCACCAGCATTGCGGATACGACCGGCCACTTCAGCGGCGTTCTCGGTGTGAATCTCCAGGTGTTCAGCGGCATAGGCATCGGCCACCGAGATAGAAGCTTCAAGGGTATCGGTGAGTACGATCCCCGATTGAGGGCCCGAGAGTGCCGTAGCCACACGCTCGGCGTGCTTGGTGGCTGCCGCACGGCGGTTGATAGCCTCTTGGACGGCCTTGGCAAGAGCCTGGGAATGGGTGATGAGGACCGAACCGGCGTTGGGGTCGTGTTCTGCCTGTGAGATGAGGTCAGCTGCTACGAATTCGGGGTTTGCGGTTTCGTCGGCAATCACAGCAATTTCAGTTGTACCGGCTTCTCCGTCTACCCCAACAACGCCTTGGAGCGCACGCTTAGCCATGGCCACAAAGATGTTGCCGGGGCCGGTGATGGTGTCTACAGGGTCAAGGTAGTCCCCCGCGTCGTCTAGACCGTAGGCCATGGCAGCAAGGGCGCCGGCGCCACCAATCGCCCAGACCTCGGTGATGCCGAGCAAGCCTGCGGCGGCCAGGATAGTGGGGTGAGGTAGGCCGTCAAATTCTTTCTGGGGCGGGGTGCAGAGCACAAGGGACCCCACTCCTGCGGCCTGGGCCGGGACGGTGTTCATGATGACCGATGAGGGGTAGACAGCCAGCCCACCCGGGACGTAAACGCCGGCGCGGCGCACGGGGGTCCAGCGGTTGGTCAGAACAGCGCCGGGTGCTACCTCAATGGTCTGGTCGGCGGGGCACTGGGCTGCGGCAAAAGCACGGGTGCGTTCGATAGCAACTTCCAGGCCCTTACGGACGGCAGGGTCCAGGTTTTCCAGGGCCCGGTCGATAGCTTGCTGGGGTACACGCAGCGCGCCCTGTTCTACACCGTCAAAGCAGGCGGCAAGCTGGCGCAGGTAGTCGGCACCGTCTGACTGAACCTTCTGGATAATCTCCTGGACGGTGGTGAGCGCGTTACCAAGGTATTCGTTAGTCTGGCGGGGAACAAGGCGCCGTAGTTCTGCGTAGCTGTGGGGTGTCCCGCGCAGGTCAATGGTGCGCAGGGTGGGGGCGGGTGTTTCCCCTGAATTCTGGGTATTCTCTGATGTGCTCACAACCCCCATTTTAAGCCACCCGTCAAGCATAGAGGCATCTGTGACGCGGGCAAGCCCCTATGAAGTTTCTGTCTACCGCAATCCCCTTCAAATGCTGATAGATAATGCCCAGATTTTCTGGGCTTTCAAACCCACCACACCTGTTTTCTCTCAAAAATAAATACTCTTAAGCTATCGGTGATTACGGGGAGAAAGAGGTCGGGTATAGCCAGCCCACAAGGAAGGAACACCACAAAATTCCTGATGAAGCTCATTTAGAACAGGTTTACCCAGATCGCAACGCAGGTAGATATCATCCAGTGATGCGACGATATCGGCAATAGATCGGGGATCAAACTGCCCTACCAGCCGTTTTGCCCTACCCCTCACGTTGTTAGGGGTAGCACCAGCATCAATTACAGAGTGATTCCAGAGCCTACTATGGTGTGCACAACGATTTCGCAGATAGACCAGTGCCTTCACTCGGGAAGAAAAGCCCCTTTGAGCAAGACCAATCTCTGATGCAAGCCTCGCATGGAGGTTACCATTTGCACCTCGCTCGATTATTTTAGACAAAGTTCCAAAAGAAAAAGCTTGTACAGCTGACCAGATAGGAAGAGTTGAATACATCTCCCCTGTGGAAGATTGTTCTTCCTTGTATCGAAGAATATAGGGTTCTCGACTCCTACTGATATCCCTTAGACAAGATTCCACGACTCGGTCGCAAGTAGCCAAATAAAAGCTATCTTCCAGGTAGTTTCCATATGGCGAGTACTCTTCAGCTATCACTTTCGCAACTTTTGTTCGTAACATAAGTTCTACCGCAGTCAGTTGCCTGCTGAGCCGATAACGTATAGCTGCATCGGCTTGATAGATGTCTAGGATAGTTTCGAAAGAGGTTCCTTCGCTGAAGCTATCGTTGCCATCATGGGGTGCTTCCTGAAAATAGCGTGCATAGCCTGAAAACCGATAGTAGCTATCGGTTGCCAACAGTTGCCTGCAAGTGGTCTCATCCTCGATTATCAGGCCACGACTTTTGAGTAGTTCAAGCTGTTCTTGGATAGATAGGCTAGGCTTCAGGGTTTTTGCTCCAGATTGTTAAAAGGCCCCTCCCATTTGAGCATCCAAGAGAGGCTTGGGAGGGGGGCTATTACCTAAAGGCTACCACAGCAGTTATGGCTTACCTAGGCATCCAAGCAAGTTGGGCCTAGCAGTACCTTGAGGTCCCCGAAGAGCGCAGGGTTGGGGTTCACGCGCACATCGGCCCCCAGCCGCATCAAGACCCGTTTGGTGCGGGTATTAATCGCAATGCGCACCTCAGATTCACCCCTATGGTTGCGCAGGATATCGCGCAACTGCCCCAGGGTTTCCTCGGTGGCCTTGTACTCAGGAATCACAATGGTAACCGGTCCGCTAGCACCGTCAGCTGAAATCTCAGGGATGTGGAGCTCCTGCGCACTCAAGGTAACTGTCCCATCATCACGGCGTTGCAGACGGCCCTTAATGGTGCAGATAAGATCCTCCGCCAAAATACCGGCAATCGGTTCGTAGGCACGGCCAAAGAACATGACCTCAATCGAACCGGTACGGTCTTCAAGTTCCAGACGGGCGTAGGGGTTACCGGAGTTCTTGGCAATACGCCGGGAAACACTGGTAACCATACCCGCAATGGTCACGATAGCCCCATCCGGCTTTACAGAATCCTCAGATAGCAAGCCCTGAACGGTTGAATCTGAAAGCGCATCCAGTGCATCCTCCAGCCCGCGCAGGGGGTGATCAGAAACGTATAGGCCCAGCATTTCGCGCTCAAAGTTGAGCTTATCGCGTTTCTCCCACTCGGGAACATCAGGAATCTGGACGGTCAGCTCGCTGGCCGGGTCATCGTCGTCCAGGCCCAGGCCACCGAAGAGGTCAAACTGACCTGCGGCCTCCTGACGCTTGACCGAGACGGTAGCGTCAATGGCCTCTTCGTGAATCATGGACAGCGGCCGGCGATCATGCCCCAGCGAGTCAAAGGCACCGGCTTTAATCAGGGAGTCCACGGTGCGCTTATTGCAAACCACCATGGGAACCTTGGACAGGAAGTCATTAAAGTTCTCGTAGCGGCCCTTTTCCTCACGCGCTTGGACCATGGCCGAAACTACGTTCGCACCTACGTTACGAATTGCGCCCATACCAAAACGAATATCATCACCCACAGGTGTGAAGTTCAGGGCAGACTCATTAACATCCGGCGGTAGGACCGTAATCTTCATGTGTCGGCACTCATTGAGATAGACCGCCAGCTTGTCCTTATCGTCGCCAACGCTGGTCAGCAGAGCCGCCATGTATTCCTGCGGATAATGGGCCTTCAAATAGGCAGTCCAGTAGGACACCAAACCGTAAGCCGCAGTATGCGCCTTATTAAAGGCATAATCAGAGAAGGGAAGCAGAATGTCCCACAGGGCCTTGACCGCTCCCTCAGAGTACCCGTTATCGAGCATGCCCTGATGGAAGGTAGCGTACTGCTTATCCAGTTCTTCCTTCTTCTTCTTACCCATAGCACGGCGCAGAATATCCGCCTCACCCAGCGAGTAGTTAGCCACCTTCTGGGCAATGGCCATGACCTGTTCCTGGTAGACAATCAGACCGTAGGTGGTGTCAAGAATCTCTGCCAGAGGCTCTTCCAGCTCTGGGTGAATAGGGGTGACTTCCTGCACACCGTTCTTACGCAGAGCATAGTTAGTGTGCGAGTTGGCACCCATAGGGCCCGGGCGGTACAGCGCCAAAACCGCCGAAATATGCTCAAAGTGATCGGGCTGCATGAGCTTGAGAAGCTGGCGCATAGGGCCACCATCTAACTGGAACACGCCCAGAGTATCGCCACGAGCCAGCAGCTTGTAGGACTCCACATCGTCAAGTTCAAGGGTTTCCAGGTCAAGATCAAGGTCACGGTTGAGTTTAATGTTCTCGATAGCATCAGAAATGATAGTTAGGTTACGCAGACCCAAGAAGTCCATCTTGATGAGCCCCAGGCCCTCGCAGGTGGGGTAATCAAACTGGGTAATTACCTGGCCGTCCTGTTCGCGGCGCATAATCGGGATAACGTCTATCAGGTTGTGGCTGGACATAATAACGCCCGCCGCGTGCACTCCCCACTGGCGTTTAAGCCCCTCAAGACCCTTAGCGGTCTCAAAGACCTTGGAGGCATCAGGGTCGTTCTCAATCAGGTCACGCAGTTCCTGGGCATCGTTATAGCGCTTATCGTCGGGGTTATAGACGTTGGCAAGCGCAATATTCTTACCCATCACATCATCGGGCATGGCCTTGGTGAGGCGCTCGCCGGTGGAGAAGGGGTAGCCCAACACACGGGATGAGTCTTTGAGGGCCTGCTTGGCCTTGATAGTACCGTAGGTGACAATCATAGCCACCTTATCTTCGCCGTACTTCTCGGTCACATAGTGAATCACTTCAGAACGGCGGCGATCATCGAAGTCCACGTCGAAGTCGGGCATGGAGACGCGGTCGGGGTTGAGGAAGCGTTCAAAAATCAGATCGTGTTCCAGCGGATTCAGGTCGGTAATACGCATAGCGTAAGCCACCATGGAACCAGCACCGGAACCACGCCCCGGCCCCACGCGGATACCTTGAGACTTAGCCCAGTTAATAAAGTCAGCAACCACCAGGAAGTAGCCGGGGAAGCCCATCTGGGTAATAATCCCGACCTCGTACTCGGCCTGCTTGCGCACCTCATCGGGGATACCCTTGGGGAAGCGGTAGTGCAGGCCTCGCTCTACCTCTTTGACGAACCAGGACTCCTCGTTTTCCCCCTCGGGAACGGGGAAGTTGGGCATGTAGTTAGCCTTGGTGTTGAACTCAACGTGGCAGCGTTCTGCGATTTCCATGGTGTTATCGCAGGCTTCGGGGAAGTCACGGAAAAGTTCACGCATCTCAGCCGGGGATTTAAGGTAAAAGTTATCGGCGTCGAATTTAAATCGTTTGGGGTCCTGCAGGGTCGAGCCGGACTGCACACAGAGCAGAGCGGCATGGGCTTTAGCGTCCTCTGCGTGGGTGTAGTGCAGGTCGTTGGTGGCAACCAAAGGCAGCTTGAGTTCTTTGGCCAGCTTAATGAGATCGGACATCACGTTCTTCTCAATATCGAGACCGTGGTCCATAATCTCGCAGTAGAAGTTCTCCTTACCGAAGATATCCCTAAAGTCGCTGGCTGCCTGGATCGCTTCCTTGTACTGGCCAAGGCGCAGACGGGTCTGAATCTCGCCGGAGGGGCAGCCGGTGGTTGCAATCAGGCCCTTACCGTAGGTCTGGAGTAGCTCCCGGTCCATACGGGGCTTGTAGAGCTGTCCTTCAAGCGATGCCAGCGAAGAAGCGCGGAACATGTTGTGCATGCCCTCGGTGGTCTCTGCCCACATGGTCATGTGCGTATACGCACCGCCACCGGAGACATCGTCACGACCGGAGTTCTCGTCGCCCCATTTGACGCGGGTCCGGTCCTGGCGGGCGGTGCCGGGAGTCAGATAGGCCTCAACACCGATGATGGGTTTAATCCCGGCCTGGTTGGCCTTGTTCCAAAAGTCGAAAGCACCGAAGAGGAAACCGTGGTCAGTTGTTGCTAGGGAACCCATACCCAGTTGTTTGGAATGCTCGAAGAGATCGGTGAGTCGGGCCGCACCATCGAGCATGGAATACTCGGTATGCACGTGGAGGTGGGTGAAGTCTGTGCTAGCCAAAGCGCTTTTTCCTTACGAGATAGAGTCTCAGGGAGGGATGAGGGATCGGTGTTAGGGGCGGTCAGAGCCAAAGTTGCCCTGACGCAGGGCATCCAATGCGTAAGCGAGGTCTTGCGGGTAGGGGCTCTCAAATTCCACCCTTTCCCCGCTCGTGGGGTGGGTAAAGCCCAGGCGGTGAGCGTGAAGCCACTGGCGGGTAAGCCCCAGGTGGGCGCTCAAAGCGGGGTCAGCTCCGTAGGTGAGGTCACCGGCGCATGGGTGGCGCAGTGCCGAAAAGTGCACACGGATCTGGTGGGTGCGGCCTGTCTCCAGGTGTACCTCAGCTAAGGACGCCGGCCCAAAGGCCTCCACTACCTCGTAGTGAGTCACCGCAGGTTTTCCATCTTCGTTGACGGCAAATTTCCATTCGCTCCCGGGGTGACGGCCAATAGGCGCATCTATTGTGCCTTTGAGCGGATCGGGGAGGCCCTGAACCAAGGTGTGATAGACCTTGGTAACGGTCCGTTCCTTGAAAGCCTTCTTAAGTTCAGAGTAGGCACGCTCATTCTTGGTGACCACCATAAGGCCGGAGGTGCCCACGTCCAGGCGGTGCACAATCCCCTGGCGCTCAGCCGCACCGCTGGTGGCAATCTCAACACCTGCGTGCTTAAGTGCACCAAGGACGGTGGGGCCGTGCCAGCCCATGGAGGGGTGGGCAGCAACACCGGTAGGTTTATCAACCACCACGATGTCATCATCCTGGTAAATCAGGCTCAGTCCTTCCACATGCTCCGGTTCAATTTCAGTTAGGTCACGAGGGGGCGTACCGGCAACAGTGATTGTTGCGCCTGCGGCGACCTTGGAAGATGCTTTAGTTTTGATGCTGCGGCCTTTACTGTCGGTGAGAGTTACTTGGCCATTTTTGAGCCAGTTACTCACTGTGGCCCGGGAATAACCGCTGAGTGTGGCTAGCAAAGAGTCCAGGCGCAGGCCAGCCTGTTCAGCACTGACAATACATTCGATGTTTACAAGCTCACTCATTCTAGGCTTCTTCTTTCTTCCCCTGTACGGTGGTTGCACTGATTTCACGCTGTCCATCGAGCCGGTACCCCAAGAAGGTTAGAAGAACGATGCAGGCCATGGACATGCAGATGGCTGCATCCGCGATATTGAAAATAGCGAAATTGGGCACTGAAATATAGTCGACGACATGCCCCCTACCGAAACCCGGTTCCCGGAAGAGACGGTCGTGGAGGTTACCCACTATGCCCCCCGCTAAGATAGCCAGCAGGATTGTCCAGACAAGAGCACGGGACCTCACAATCAGGACGGAAGTGACGATAGCTCCCACCGTTGATATCACCGTAAAAATCCAGGTGGAGTTCTCCCCCATAGAGAAAGCAGCACCAGAATTTAGGTAGAAGCGCCACCAGAGCAAGCCATCAATCACAGTGATGCTTTCACCGGGCAGCATGGTGCTTTCGACGATATGTTTAACCCACTGGTCAGCGCCGTACACCACAGCAAACAGAAACCAGACAAGAACAGCTTTAGCTACACCAGAGACTGCTCGAACGGGAACCAGTCTTGTATTTTCTTTGAGTGATTGCGCCACTACTGCCTCTCTGCCACCTTGAATGAAACTGCCTTCTTAGCTTATCGTGTTCCCACCATAACCAAGGACAGCACGAATTGTTTTAAACATGACAGGCGGCACCTCACTAAAGTGAGGTAGCCGCCTGTCTGTGAAAGGCTAGGCCTTTCTACTGCTGGTTATTGCTAAAGACTCCGCGCTGGCCGAGGTTATTGTTCCCGCCACCTTGCGAAGGGGTGGGCTGGGCTGCAACGGATGCCTCGGACTTAGGTTCAAGTGCGGGAGTTTCTTCCAGGTTGGCAAGTTGCTTGCTCAGGTAGTCACGCAGTGTTGTGCGGTACTGGTTCTCAAAGGAACGCAGCTTGGCAACGGATACCTCAAGTTCCCCCTTGGCCTTCTCAAGGTTGCCAAGTACAAGGTTTGATTTGTCCTGAGCTGCAGTAACGAGCTGGGTTGCCTCTTCGCGCCCCTCGTTGATGAGGCGGTCACGTTCACGCTTGCCCTCAAATACGTAGTCGTCGTGTACCTTCTGAGCCATAGCCAGCAGGCCGGTAGCACTGCTGGGCGATGCAGAGTGCTCTGCGGGGCTGGCAGCAGCGGGTTCAGCAAGGGCAGCAGCGGGAGCAGGAGTTGCTTTAGTCTCAACAACGGGCTCGGGTTCAGCTGCAAGAGGTGCACTTACCTGCTGGGTAGGAGCAAGCGAAACCTTAGCCTCAGCTTCTTCAAGCTGACGCTTCAGGCTGGCGTTTTCGGCGTTCAGTCGACGGAGCTCGATAACGATCTCGTCTAGGAAATCGTCAACCTCTTCTGGGTTGTAGCCTTCCTTAAACTTTGTCGGCTGAAAGCGCTTATTAATAACTTCCTCAGGCGTAAGTGCCACGGTCGTTCACCTCTATTTTCTAATCTTTTGCTTCGCCCGTAGTGTCCCCGGTGCGCAGGTTCGTATGCTGATATCAAGCTTTTAGGTGATAGCTAGCAGGCTAGCTCATCTTGAGCGCTGTGAAACTTTTTAAAGTTGCTTGGCGCTAACTTAACGAAGCTCGAACTTTCAGAGCGCTGAAAGCTCGGGTAGACCCCTATTTACTACAAGATAAAACTACCTGGCAAATGTAAAAGTCGCAACATTTGTAGCGGGTATTACCTTTATCTGGCCTACAAAGTAGCCGTTTTGCTGGACATTTCTAGGTCTTTGCTCTGGTCTTATATTGAGCTTCACGCAACTAGCTGTCTGACTAGTGGTTTTAAGAAAAGCTTGCTGTCAAAGAGATCAGAAGCTGGTAACCAATAAACAGGGCCATCAACAGAATCATAAAGCCAAGATCCAGGGAAAATGATCCAAGGTTCAGGGGCTTGATGTAGCGCCGGGCCAGGTTCATGGGTGGATCTGTTACTGAGTAGACCAATGATGCCAAAATCAAAGCTAAGCCGCGCGGTCGCCAGTATCTCGCAAACATCTGCACCCAGTCAAAGACTAACCGCACCATAAAGAGCACGATCAGAAGGTAGACCAGGACTGCTAGGACAGCAAAAATGTAACCCATGTAAGGTCTCTTGACTAAATCTGGTTAAAGGGAGTGGCTTCGTCGCTGTCTAGCGCAACAGGTACCTCAACACCTTCAGCGCCCAGAACCTCAAGGTTGGCTGGGGTCAGCAGAAAAACTTTGTCAGTCACACGCTCGATGTGGCCGTTGAGTGCAAAAGCAAGACCTGCTGAAAAGTCGATTAGACGCTTAGCGTCGTTATCCCCCATATCGGTCACGTTCATGATGACCGGAATGTTTTCGCGGAAAGACTCCCCAATAATCTTTGCATCGTTGTAGGACCGAGGGTGAATCGTGGTAATGCGGCTCAATTCTTCACTGCTTTCTTGGTTGGGTAGGGCTACTGCTGTTTGGCCGGAGTGGGAGGATTGAATAGGAAGAGGCTCCCAGGAGTTCCCCTCTTCGCTGGAAAGATCTTCGGGATTTTTTGAGTCAACATAGCCTGCCCGGTCACTTTGGTACCGCGAATTCTCCGGGGAGATTCCCCGCAGAACGTCACGTTCAGCTGTTTCTGCATAGACAGTCTCAGCGGGGCGATCCGACTCGTAGGCATACTGTTCGTATCGGTCATCAGCCTCAAAAACGGTTTCTTCATAGACCGTTTCGGGGTGACGGTGGGCTTGATCGGCCCTGTCGTCATCGTGCTCAACTTGACCCAAGCCTAAATAGGCCATGGCCTGATGTAGTGTGCGAGCCATCTATGCCCTCCCTCTGAACGGCTACATATACCGCTCTCTGCGGTATTTTTGCCTATGTTCCAACAACCTTTTACAGTACCAAAAACTCCGCCTTATTTCGTGCAGGCCAGCCACAGCATTGCCTTCCTATTCGCGGTGAAATTAGGCACTTGGCCGGGACCCCATAATTTGCGATCCCACACGAACTATAGTTGCCCCCCAGTATATAGCCGCCTCCAAATCTTGACTCATACCTGCTGAAATCTCAGTTGCTTCGGGGTGTCGCTCCTGTAGTTTTTGGGCATAGCCGTAGAGCCGTTCAAAGGCTGCATAGGGGTCCTGCCCAAGAGGGGCCACCGCCATCAAGCCACCCAGAGTCAGCCCCGGCGAGTTGCTGATAAGCTCAGCCAGCGACTCAATATGGTCAGGAGCCGCACCGCCCCGATACCCCTGGGCAGCCTGCCCAGCAGTGACAAGACCCGACTCTTCAAGACTTACCTGGATCAGACAGCGCAGGCCACCATGCTTCATGCCTGCGGGCGCTTGACATTCCCCCGCTTCATACCGTGCTAAGCGATTACCGTATGCCTTGGACAAGGCTGTCACAAGCTGTGCTCGGTCTACTGATTGAACCTCCGTAACATACTGTACCGCTGACTTGGCTTTGTTGGTTTGGAGCTGCCCGATAAAAGACCAGTTCAACGGATCCGCGGAGCCAGTATAGGTAGCCAGCTCCTGTGCCTTAGCGGCGGCCTCCTGGTCCCGGTTCTCCCCAACGCGCCGCACTCCCACATCATAGAGTGCCGCCACATCTGAGGCCGGGAAGAACTTTGTGACCACTACCAGCTCAGGAAGTGGGTCAGAGCTCACCCTGGCCCCACCGGCCTGTGCGGCGGCCTGCTCAATAGTTGCCCGGACGCTAGCTAACCTCCCGGCAAGATCAGATGCTCGCTCCGCGCCGTACACCAATCCCATCTCGATACTCCCGATTCCTTGAACTCTAATTCTTCTCAATCCAGACTAGCCCAGCAATGCGCCCGGCAGGCTCACCGTTTAGGGTGTGCCCTCGGTGCGAGAAAACGTCATGGTTTTCAAAGGTACAGGCCCCGAGCTGGCTAGAAACAGCCCCCTCCCCTAAGAGCTTGACAAGGATAGCGCCTGCTCCAGCAGGCAAGTCCAAAGCAGGTGTCCCCCAGCTGGTCAGAGACTCCACCTCGGGCAATAAGTTAGCTGACTCATCACGCATCTGCTGGGGCACTTCGTAACATTTTCCGCAGATTGAGGGGCCCAGCCAGGCCCTTAAACCCACGGCACCTCGAGCTTTGAGGTCATCAACCTCACGCTGAATTACCCCGTCCAGCAGCCCCCTTCGCCCAGCATGGGCTACACCAATGATGGGGCTACCGCTGCGACTATCTTCACCGACAAAAACTATGGGAATACAGTCAGCAACCATGATAGCCAAGGGAACCCCCTGGCTAGAGCTTGCAGCATCCGCCACCGGAGCCAGCTCCAGGAGCTGGTCAGGCTCAGAACCCTTAGACTCGACCCTTGGCCTCGAATCAGCATCGAAGATATCTGTACCGTGCACCTGGTTGAGGTAGATAAAGCCCTGCTCCCTCGCCCCGCCGAGTAGTTCACTTTCCAACTCCCGCCTATTCTCCAGAACTTCTTCAAGGTTCTCCCCCACATGTAGGCCTAAGTTACCGGCCCCTATCGCTGTAAAGCCGATGTGGACCCTCGATCCATCTGAGGTGTGTGCAAGGTGTTCAGAAAATAACCGCGCAGAGGTTTGAGTCATGACTGTCCTTTGTTCACTGACCATCTTTTAAATGCAAAGGAGGGTGAAAGCTGTTTCCAGCTTTCACCCTCACATCTCTTAGTCCTGCACTAAGCTACCGGCTACCGGAGCTTACTTGAGGAAGTCGGGCACATCGAGGGTGTCACGACGAGTTGCCTGAGTATCTTCAACAACGGGGGGAAGATCAACGTCAAAACCTGCGTTGGTGGGGATATCCGCACCGCTGCCGTTCCATGCGTTAGGAGCAGGTGCAGCACCAAAGCCATTGCCGGGAGCCACTGGAGCAGCTGAAGCGTTGCCGAAGCTCTGCTGGGTGCGAGCGGCCTGGGTGTTAGCTGCGCTGTTGTTGTTGGAATTGGTCTCGGGGTTTACCGAATCAAAACCTGCAGCAATAACGGTCACGCGAGCTTCATCGCCCAAGGCATCATCGATAACGGCACCGAAAATGATGTTTGCATCGGGGTGGGCAACCTCCTGAACCAGGCGTGCGGCTTCGTTGATTTCAAAGAGACCCAGGTCAGAACCACCCTGAATCGACAGTAGAACGCCATGCGCACCGTCGATAGAAGCCTCCAGTAGCGGGGAGGCAATAGCCAGCTCAGCTGCCTTAACAGCACGGTCTTCACCCGATGCCGAGCCGATACCCATAAGTGCCGAACCGGCACCTTGCATAACGGACTTAACGTCTGCAAAGTCAAGGTTAATCAGACCGGGGGTGGTGATGAGGTCGGTGATACCCTGTACACCCGAGAGCAGAACCTGGTCAGCCGACTTGAAAGCGTCGAGCATAGAAACGTTGCGGTCTGAGATAGACAGCAGGCGGTCGTTAGGAATGACAATGAGAGTATCAACCTCATCGCGCAGTGCTGCGATACCGGTTTCTGCCTGATTGGAGCGACGACGACCTTCAAAAGTAAAGGGGCGGGTGACAACGCCAATGGTCAGGGCACCAAGAGAGCGAGCAATACGGGCTACAACGGGAGCGCCACCAGTACCGGTGCCACCGCCTTCACCAGCGGTGACGAAAACCATGTCGGCACCCTTGAGGACCTCTTCGATTTCCTGTTCGTGATCCTCAGCTGCCTGACGACCAACATCGGGGTTAGCGCCTGCACCAAGACCGCGAGTCAGCTCACGGCCTACATCAAGCTTGACATCGGCATCTGACATCAGGAGCGCCTGAGCGTCGGTGTTGATGGCGATAAACTCAACGCCTCGCAGACCAACCTCAATCATGCGGTTGACGGCGTTGACACCGCCGCCACCAATACCGACGACCTTAATAACTGCCAGGTAGTTCTGGGGAGTTGTTGTATCCATGGATTCCCTACTATGTTTACTGTTTTCAGAGCAAATCAACCTTAGATTTAAGGTTGAATTTGGCACAAAACTATTGATTCAATCAATGAAAGATTATCAACTTCACCCAACAATGTCGCCCTAGTTTTACCTCAGGCCTTATTTTTCTCAGAAAATCTCTAGGTAAAGAACAACCTTAGGTAAAAGTTGAAACTATTTGACGGTGGGGACAAGGGGACTTGAGACGTCATAGGTTTGGACCGCAGTTTCTGCACCCACAGATGTCATCAGCTGAACTAAAACCTTAGCTTTAAGTTCACTTTCGTCTGGAGTGCCCCATACGACCTTCGTTCCGTCTACCATCTCCAGGGTGATAGTCGAAGCGGAATCGGCCTTAGCTTCCGATACCTGCGACAGGATAGAGGTCGGCAGAGCGGCCAGCACTGTTGTTACGGTATGGAAGGCCCCGCTCCCCAGAATCTCGAGCCCGCCACTGACCAGAGGAACCCCAGCAGCTTCAACAGAAGGAGCTGTACCAAGCTGTACACCCTCGTTATCGACGAGAACAAAAATCCCCTCATTATCAACAACTGCAACCGGAACTCGTTCACGAAGCTGGACAACTAGCTCATGAGGAGGTTTAGCTTGCAAGGTAAGGCCGTAAAGTACATTCTCATTACCAATAAGCGAAGCTACCTCAGACTCTGTAATTTGGGTCATCGGCACACCCTCAAGTTGCTTGAGTTGCTCTTGGATAGTTGCTTCATCAAGCAGAGAGGCTCCCTCCACCTTGATAGTGCGGGTTGCCAACAAAGGTGAAAAGAAGACAAGGCCAATAAATAGAGCTACAAGAGCCAGCAAGGCCAAACTTGCATACAGCCAGTTCTTCCAATTCCAGCGATTCTTTCGCCGTGAGTTGAGGGAAATAGGGGCAGGTTGGTTGCCCCCATCCTCTGCGATGACAGGATCAGGAGAAATCTTGCTATGGTTTTGACGCCATTGAGCAAATTTGCTGTTCTCTGAGAGATCAACCAAATTGTCATTCGACTCTTCGAGCTGTGCAACCTTGGAAGAGTTCAGCCTAATACGCGGTTTACCTGCCTTACCTGTTGCCGAAGAAGTAGCTTCATCAGCTTGTGGGCCCTGATTGCGCTCCTCCACTAGCCCCGCACACTTTCACGATCAGAGAGCTTGTGCACGAGAACCTGACCAAGGTTCGTTACATCCCCTGCTCCCACCGTCATAATGATGTCGCCCGGTAAGGCCGCGGCGACAAGGGCATCAAGTGCCTCATCGACGTTAGCAGCATAATGGACCTCAGAGAACCCCGCATCGGTGATCAAATGGCTGGTAACACCCTCAATGGGCTGTTCGCGCGCCGGGTAGATATCTACAACGTATGACCGATCAGCTTGAGCTAAAGATTCCGCAAATTCACGAGCAAATTCTTTGGTCCGCGAGAAGAGGTGGGGCTGGAAAATAACATAGAGGTTATGCCCCTCAGCTACTGTCCGCCCGGTTTCTAGGGCCCTATGCACTTCGGTGGGATGGTGGGCATAATCGTCAAAGACCTTCACACCGGCCGCCTCACCGCGTAGCGTAAAGCGACGGTCAGTGCCCGAAAATTGGCTGAGCGCACCAACCGCGGCTTCAGGGCTCGCACCTGCTATCAGAGCGCACACAAATGCAGCTGTAGCGTTAAGCTGGTTATGAATCCCCGGGACGGGAAGGGTCAGAGTAATATGCCCGCTGTGAGCTTTATGGGCTACTGTAAAATCCCACACAAGGTTTGATGAGCATTCGGTGCCTTCAGAGGTGATACCTGTAATCCGTACCATGGCGTCTTCACTCTCACCGTAAGTCACAACATGCACTCCAGCTGCAAGTGCGCGCGAGGCAAGCAAGGCAGAACCACGGTCATCGGCGCAGGTCACAAAGACTCCACCGGGAGCCATAGAGGAAATAAAGCGGTGGAAAGCCTCAAATACCCGTTCATCTGTGCCGTAAAAGTCGAGGTGGTCGGGTTCTGCGTTAGTAATCACCGCAATCTCAGGGCGGTAGCGCACGAAAGAACCGTCAGATTCATCGGCCTCTGCCACAAACCAGGAGCCCGGCCCTGCCGCCCCCAGGTGGGCGTTGGTGTTAAACCCGGCAATAGTTGACCCAACAGCAAACGAGGGTGCCAGCCCCAGACCGTCGAACATCACAGACATCATAGAGCTGGTCGTAGTCTTGCCGTGGGTGCCCGCCACAGCGATAACCTGTGAATCACGCATGGTGGCCGCAAGTGCCTCTGAACGATGAAGGATACGCAGGCCCCGAGCGCGGGCCTCCGCCAGTTCCGGGTTAGTTTCCTGGATAGCGGTTGAGATGACCACGGTATCAGCGCCAGCGATGTTCTCAGCAGACTGCGGGACCGAAACTTTGGCCCCCAGTTCCCTCAAGGAGGCAAGAGCCGGGCTTTCTGCCTGGTCTGAACCGCTCACGGCCATACCGGCACTCAGCATCAAACGGGCAACAGCAGACATGCCAGCACCGCCGATACCCACAAAATGTACTGCCCCTAGCTCAGAGAGCACAGGCCGTTCCGGGAAAGGAGGGTTAAGAGGTGCCGGAAGATCAATCGAAAGATCCAGCAATGAGTCAGTCATACGCGAGCCGCCTTCAATACTTCTTCTGCCATCACCTGCGAGGCATCACGGATGCCGTGCCGGTAGGACTTTTCTGCCATGTCGCTAAGTTTAGCCTTATCTGCAAGAAGCGCCGGGACATTAGCCCGGAACCAGCTAGCAGTGAAATCTGAGTCCTTGACCAGGATGCTGGCACCCGCAGATACCAAAGACTGCGCATTTAGGGCCTGCTCGCCATTACCGATAGGCAGAGGCACAAAAATTGCGGGCAAACCGACAGCTGCAATCTCGCTGACGGTTGCCGCGCCGGATCGCACAATCATCAAATCCGCTGCAGCATAAACGTCTTCCATAGATGTCACGAACTCCACCTGACGGTACCCGGGTGCCTGCCTAAGCTCACCGGCAGCATCTTTAAGCGCCTTATCGCGCCCGGTGATATGAAGCAGCTGGTAACCGGCAGGCTGAACCTCATCGATAATCTCAGAGATAGCACGGTTGAGGTTCAAAGCGCCGAGCGATCCACCCGTGACAACCAGAGTTGGTCTATCGGGGTCAAGCCCCAGACGTTCACGTGAGCCTTTTTGAGCCTCTGGCCGGTTAAGAGAGGCAATGTTCTGGCGCATCGGCATACCCACAGTTCGCGCCCCGGCAATGGGGGTATCGGGGAATGCAGTGGCCACCAGGGCAGCTTTCCTAGCACCGGCTTTGTTGGCCAACCCGGGCTTAGCATTTGCCTCATGAATAACCACAGGAATATTTAGCTTGTGGGCAGCAAGGTACATGGGTGTGCAGACATATCCACCGACACCGACCAGGACGTCCGCTTTGGTATCGCGCAGGATGCTCTCCGCCTGCTTTAGGGAACCGCGAAAGCGCAGGGGGAATTTCAGAGCTTCGAGGCTGGGACGGCGGGGGAAAGGAACCTTAGGGATAAAGCTAATCTCAAATCCAGCTTCGGGAACCAGGGTAGCCTCCATGCTGTTTTCGGTACCTACCGTAAGAATCCTTGCCTCCGGCTCACGGTCTTGGATAGCCCGAGCGATAGCAAGCATAGGGTTAATATGCCCGGCAGTTCCGCCACCGGCAAGCACGACAGTAGGTGCATGGGTCATAGGATATTTCACTCCCTTAGGGTTCAGTTTCGCCCCTTAAGTTTACGCGTCATGGGCTCTTGGCACACTTTGAGCGCAAAGGGTTCAGTGTAACCTGCCCTTATTTTTTGTGATTAGGTAAATCTCGTGCCTTGCGGATGGTACGCAGGCCTTGAGGAACTTTCCGCTCTTGTGGGGCTAGGCGCTGAACATGGGCGCTCCCCTCAGCAGGAGCCTGTTTTACCTGATGCTGGGGTTTAGGAGCTGGTGCAGTGGTGCCTTCAGCGTTTGCTGGAGACCGTGTGGCTGAGCCAGAAGCCTGAACTGAGCCAGAAGCCTGAACTGAGCCACTCTGGTATGAAGCCGGCGGCTTCTGCTGAGTCCGCTGAGGATGAAGGGGTTCACCGGTGTTTAAGCGCGGTGCAGTAGTCGCTAGCTTTTGGCCTCCAGGCACAGGAGCCTGCCCCGGCCTTCTTGTCTGCTGTCGCGGTACCGAAGCCTGGCTCTCACCCAGAGCTGACGCCTTTCCTTGCGAGCGGTTATGACTTTTACCATTGGGGCGAGCCTTGCCTCCATCAACGAGGGCGTTCCACCGGTCCAGGAACTTTTCAAGGGTCCACCCGGCACCATCGGGGTCCTTGGCTAGTGCAATCTGTTCTCGAGCAACCACACGCCCAAGAGCCACGCGACGGGCATCGTCCTTTTGCTTCTTGGCGTTTACCAGGCCGGTACGTTCCCCCACAATCGGGTTAAGTGGGGTCTGCCGGGCGAAGGCAATCAGCACGCCCACACCAAATAGCACGGAGACCAGAGAAGAACCACCGGCAGAAATGAAAGGCAAGGGCACACCAATAACGGGCATGATGCCAACGACCATGCTGATGTTTAGCAAAGCCTGACCGGCTATCCAGGTGATGATGCCAATGGTCGCGTAACGGATAAACAAATCTGAAGAACGCAAAAGAATACGCATGGAGCAGTAGATGAGGGCAGCGTACAAGAGAATCAGAGCTACCGCACCCACCATCCCCAGCTCTTCACCGATCACAGCAAAGATGTAGTCGTTGTGGGCCTCGGGAAGGTAATTATATTTCTGACGAGACTGGCCTAAGCCAACCCCCCAGAACCCACCGGTTGCCAGCGCTGCCAAGCCTGAGTTTGCCTGATCACAGGTCGCTTCCTGGCATTCGCTCCAGAAAGAAAAGGTGTTAAGGATACGCTCGATACGGTTAGGGCTGGTTACTACCAGAGCAAGAGCCCCAATCAAGAGTGCTACAATGCCGATGCGAACCGTTGAAGGCGACGGGCGCGCAGCCATGAAGATAGCTCCGAAGAACATAACGTAAATCAGAACCGTCCCAGCGTCGTGACCGGCCAAAATGAGAGCCACGACCAAGCCAAACCCCAGGATCGCGGGAAAGAGCGCTTTATAGAGCGCCTGGCCAGTTGTCCCCCGGTCAATTCTGCCCTGGCGGGAGTATACGGAGGCTAACCACAAAATCATCACGGGCTTGGCAAACTCAGAAGGCTGCATACTGAAGCCAAAAACATTCAGCCAGTTGCGATTACCGTTAACCACACTTCCAAAAAACATCACGGCAACGAGAAGGGCAACAACAACCAGCATCGCGAGGTTAAGCGCGAGGGGGGGCCTATAAAACCTAACAGGTACCAGGAACCCCACAATCAGCATGAGCAGGATGCCAACCGCAGCGAATACCCCCTGGGTGCTGGCCTGCCCATAGGGAGTGTGCCCCACGGAAATCTGCTCCACACTTGATGCCGAAAGAACCATCATCACACCAAAGATAGATAGAACAAACGCAGCAACAGACAGGACGATGGGCACATCGGTCAGCACCATCGAGCCCAATCGTGTTTGGGCCTGCTCCCAGATATCCCGGACCTTGGTGATCAAACCGCCCAGCCGGCTCTGCTGATTCTTCGATGATGGGGAGGCTGTAAGGTTCATGCTCCGGTTCTCTTCTCTTCAGTCAGGTGGCACTCACCCGGCGGGTTAGATGCTGGAAGAAGAGCACCGAGACGTATCGGTGCTCCCCTGTTAGTACTAAGAATTAATCTGGTTCACAAGATCTGCTACCGCGTCGATGAAGGCATTGCCTCTATCGGCGTAAGAAACGAACTGGTCCATAGAAGCCGCTGCGGGGGCCATAAGAACCGTGTCATTCTGGGCTGAGAGTTCGTGGGCTTTAGCCACAGCAAGTCCCATGACGGCTCTTCCGTCACGAGCATCAGCTAGGAGCGGGCTCTCAGTCATGTTATAGACGGGCACTGCCGGTGCCTGCTTAGCCAAAGCTGAAATCAGGGCAGCGGTATCGGTTCCGATGACGACAACGGCTTTGAGCCTGTCCTTATGTTCGGCTACCAACTCATCGTAGGTAACTCCCTTGGAAAGCCCCCCGGCAACCCAAATCACGGGCGTGAAAGAACTCAAAGACGCGTTGGCTGCGTGCGGGTTGGTGGCTTTGGAGTCATTGACCCAGAGCACCCCGTGAGTATTAGCCACAAGCTGGATACGGTGAGCACCCGGCTGATAGTTCAGTAGGCCCGCTTTGACCTCCTCGGGAGAGATCCCGGCAGCTCGTGCCAGGGCAGCGGCGGCCAGCGCGTTCTCCACCGTGTGTCTGGTGGGGAGCTGTCCGGTATCGGCAACCTCTGCCAGCTCTAAAGCCTGGTTGCGGCGGTCTTCGAGGAAAGCACGATCAACGAGTAAACCGTCAATAACACCGACCATAGAAAGCCCGGGGGTATCAGCCCAAAAACCGATAGCTCGTGCGCCCTCAACTACGTCAGCTTCTTCAACCATCTGAACAATTTCTTGCTGGTTGGCGTTAAAGATGCAGGCAACCTGAGTGTTCTCGTAAATGCGTGCCTTATCGGCCAGATAGTTGGCGTAGCCTTGGTGCCAGTCCACGTGGTCCTCCGCCACATTCAGCACAACTGAAGCGAGCGGTGACATGGAGTAGGTCCAGTGGAGCTGGAAACTAGAGAGTTCAACGGTGAAGAAGTCGTAATCAACCGGGTCACGCAGGGCATCGAGGATAGGTGTACCCACGTTGCCCACCGCGATAGCCTTGTGACCTGCCGTTTGCAGAATTGATTCAGTCATGCCAACGGTGGTGGTTTTGCCATTGGTACCGGTGATACAGAGCCAGGGTGCTAGGGTTCGTCCCTCCCTCTCACGCAGTCGCCAGGCAAGTTCAACATCTCCCCAGATTTGGATTTTCTGGCCTACAGCATCGGCCAGGATGCCGATGGTAGGGGCAAGCCCGGGTGAGGTCACGACGAGCTCTGCTGGCTGACCGTCTACCAGGGGAAGCGCTTCCATAGCGTCGGGCCCCAGTACAGACCCGGCAGAACCAACAATCGCCAGGGTGTCTGCTTTGCCACGGGTGACCTCGTTATCATTCCCATCGACGACAACAACACGAGCTCCCAGTTCAATCAGGGTATCTGCTGCTGAGAAACCGCTGATACCAAGACCCGCCACTACAACACGCAACCCAGCCCAGTCAGATTCCCAACGGGTTAGCGATTCAAGTCGCTCGTAGCCGTACACGGGATTAGCGTTTGTTGCCTGCATTAGAAGGCACCTCCGTTGATAATAAGCCAGTCGCCGTAGAAAATACCGAGGGCTACCGCTACAAAGAGGCCCGCCAGAATCCAGAAGCGGATAACGACGTTGACCTCGGCCCAGCCCTTCAATTCAAAGTGGTGCTGGAGGGGAGCCATACGGAAGATGCGCTTACCACCACTGAGCTTGAAGTAACCCACCTGCAGAATAACGGAGATAGCAATCGTCACGAAGAGCCCCGCGATGATGGGCAGGAGCATCTGGGTGCGGGTAATAATGGCGAAAGCAGCCAGTGCGCCACCCAGGCCCAATGATCCGGTATCTCCCATGAAGATGGTTGCCGGTGAGGTGTTCCACCAGAGAAAGCCGATGAGGGCACCAATCAGTGAAGCGGCAAGAACCGCCATTTGGCCGGAATCAGGAACCTCATAGCAGACCCCGTCCAAGGAGCCGGGAACGCACAGGTGCTGAGCCTGCCACATAGAAATCAAAAGGTAGCCGCTGAAGACCATAATGGCTGCGCCGGTTGCCAGGCCGTCTAGACCATCGGTCAAGTTAACCGCGTTAGTGGTTGCCGTGGCAATCAGATTAGCCCAGATAATGAAGAGAATCATGCCAATAAGAGGGCCAGCAAAAGCCAGGTTCAGCCAAGAGATATCACGGGTGAAGGATAGGTGGTAGCTGGCAGGTGACCAGCCCCGGTCATCCTTGATCAGGAGAACACCTACCGCAAAAAGCGTGCCGATGAGCCCCTGCAGAATAATCTTGCCCTTAGGTGTCAGGCCTTCGCTTTGCTTCTTCCAAATCTTTGAGAAATCGTCAATGAAACCCACACCGGCCATGCCCAGCATAAGGAACATGGTCAGTAAGACCGAAGCGGAAGGGGCCTGCCCCACGCCTGTCAGCAAGGGGGTCAAGGCCATGGAAAGGAAGAAACCGAGTACGGTGGCTACCATCATCACCACACCACCCATAGTGGGGGTGCCGCGTTTAACCTGGTGTGATGTGGGCCCGTCTTCGCGGATGAACTGTCCGAATTGCTGCTTGACCAGCCATTGGGTATAGACCGGAGTCGCTGCAATCGAAATGATCAGGCCCAAAGCCGCAGCCAACAAGATAGAAATCATGTGGTGTCTTTGCCTTCCCAGTTATAAGTTGTCTGAAGTGTTGGTGGCAGAAGCAGTTTCTGCACCACTGAAAGAGTTTAGCGGTTGTGCAAAGTCACCGGCGCTCTTCCAGGGCTGATTTGAGCCTTTTGAGCTCACCGGTACGGTGAGGTTGCCCTCAAAGTCTGCAACCTGTTGGCCTAGAATGCCCAGGCCAGCTCCATTTGAGGACTTGAAAAGTACAATGTCGCCTGGTTCAAGCTGGCCTTGCAAGAGTTCAAAGGCCTCTTCGCCGGTAGCAACCCAGGTTGCCTCATTCCCCCAGGAACCTTCCAAATGGGCGGTGTTATATATCGGTTTAGC
The DNA here is from genome assembly GCF_048512965.1 of Rothia sp. P5764. NCBI lineage: Bacteria > Bacillati > Actinomycetota > Actinomycetes > Micrococcales > Micrococcaceae > Rothia > Rothia sp. P5764. The sequence goes on from NZ_JBLXXQ010000006.1 coordinate 78,216, forward strand.
GATCTCGCCCACTGCAATTAGTTTGGAGATGTTGAGTCGTACAGCGAGCTGGCCGATTCGGTCGTGCTCGGTGAGGCTCTGCTCCCCCAGCTCCAGCATGGCTCCCAAAACCGCCCATGTTCTGTTGGTGCCGGGTTGCCGGCCCAAAGAAGCAAGAGTTTGCAAGGCTGCTGTCATGGATTCGGGGTTAGCGTTGTAGGCATCGTTAATGACGGTTACGCCATCGGCCCGGTCAGTGCGTTGCATTCTCCATTTAGAAGCTGCGGCAGAGGAGATAAGGTTCTGCGCAATGACGTCGGTTGGGATACCAGCTTGGTATGCAAGGGTAGCTGCCGCTAGCAGGTTGTAGACGTGGTGCTCACCGATGAGCTGGGATGACACCTCATACCTCTGCCCATCAGGGAAAATAAGCGTAAATTCAGGTTTGCCTTGGGAGTTCGTGCTCAGGTTTTCCGCAATCACACGTTCCTCGGTTACCCCGGGGTTGGACGTGGTGGTCAGCTCAGCTTCTCGACCCGCCACACCAAAGTAAGTCACGGGTGTACTTGCACGGTTAATCATGCGTCGTACCCTGTAATCGTCAATGTTGAGTCCCAACCCATGACGAACACCTTCAGCCATTTCGCCCTTGGTTGCTTCGATCTTATCGACGCCCCCAAATTCACCGGCGTGAGCGGTACCAACCTTGAGGATAATTCCGTAGTCAGGCTGAATCATGTCAGTCAGGTAGCGAATGTTGCCGACCCGGTCTGCCCCCATTTCAATGACCAGATAACGGGTATCTTCCTCCGCACGGAACACGGTCAGTGGAACCCCCACCTCACCGTTGAATGAGCCGACTGGTGCCACGGTCTTGCCCACTGCTCCAAAGATAGCGGCCAGGAGGTCCTTGGTCGTAGTTTTACCCGCTGAACCGGTAATACCCACCACGGTTACCTCACCACGTTCACGCAGACGAGCAAGGATGAAGGCGGCCAGCTGCCCCATCGCCAGGACAACGTCATCTACGAGTACTGAAGGGTAGGGAACCCCAGCTTCGTCCTTGACCTCGCGCTCCACCAGAGCCAGCCGTGAGCCCGCAGCAAAAGCCTGGGGTAGGAAATTGTGGCCGTCAGTCACTTGACCCGGCTTAGCTAGGAAAAGGCAACCGGCAGTGACTTGGCGGGAGTCGGTTGCAGCTGAGGTACACGAAATAGCAGCCGCCTCCGCTTCGGATAGGCCCAATAGGGTTCCTCCCACAGCGGCGGTAATCTCAAGGGCAGACAGTTCAATCATGGGTTTACCTTAAGCTACTTCTGTTCGTTCTGATAAGCGGGTAGGACGCTGTAACCAGCGGCCAGGAGCGCACATGCTGTTTCAACTCGGTCATCGAGTTCAAGGTCTGTTCCAGCTACGTCCTGAGCCACCTCGTGCCCTCTACCAGCAATAAGGATAGAGTCTTCGGGACCGGCCAGTTCAATAGCCCGGGTGATAGCGGCTGAACGAGGCTCGATATTGAACACCTGCTGAGCTCGGGCCCCGCCTTCAACGGCGGCCAAGGCACCTGATTCAACGGCCTCACGGATCGGGCCAGGAGCTTCATGGTGCGGATCATCGTCGGTCACGATTACGATGTCGGCGTAGGATGCGGCAATCTGCCCCATGAGAGGCCGTTTGGTCTGATCCCGTTCACCGGTGGCGCCGAAGACGATAATAATCTTGCCCTTAGGATTAGCTGGTTCGATTGCTTCAAGAGCCCGTTTAAGGGCATCGGGATTATGGGCAAAATCGACCAGTGCAGTCGGAGCGGTAGAAATGAGCTGCATCCGCCCAGGGACCACGGGTGCCAGAGTTTCAGGGCGAGAGAGCTTCTCTGCCACCTGGCTCCGCTCCCCTTCATGCTGGACAGACTCAAAGACCATCAGGGCAGCTAGAGCAGCATTTGAGACGTTGAAGTCCGCAGGGAGCTGAGTCGAGCTTGCCAGTTGCAGGCCGTCCCCGCGTTCCAGCACAAAGCTGTGTCCGATTCCGCTCCGCTGAACCCGAATCAGCTTCCAGTCGGAAGGCCCTAGCGTAGACAGCTCCGACCCGGCTTCAAAGCCAGCACCCCTCTTGGTCGCCAAGCGAACGACGGCGCGGCTCCCCAGATTCTTGATAGCACGGTCAGCCATCTTCTGACCCCACTCATCGTCAACGGTAATCACCGCACGGCGGGTACGTTGGGGGGTGAAAAGCTCGGCCTTGGACTCAAAATATTTCTCCATGGTGCCGTGCAAATCTAGGTGGTCTTGGGTCAGGTTGGTAAAACCAGCAACATCGTATCGAATGCCATCAACACGCCGGTAGTCCAGAGCGTGTGAGGAAACCTCCATAGCTGCGCTGCTGATACCCTGCTCACGCATGAGCGCAATCAAAGAATGGACGTGGGGCGACTCCGGGGTTGTTAGCTTGGAAGGAATTGCCTGGCCACCAGCCAAAATCTCAATGGTGCCGATCAAGCCCGTGGTGTGGCCCAGAGCCTGCATAGCTGAGTTAATCATGTAGGTGGTAGTTGTCTTGCCGTTGGTTCCAGTCACGGCAAAGAGTCGGGGTGCTCCCCCGTTTGCAGGCTGAGAACCGTAGATACGAGCAGAAAGTGGCCCAACCGCTGCTCGTACGTCGGCGGTCACAATCACGCCCAGTCCCTGCGGCAAAGCCCCGTCCTGCTTTATAAGTTCAAGGCCATCAGCATCAGTCAAAACTGCGGAAGCCCCACGCTCTAAGGCCGCAGCAATAAAGGTAGCACCGTGAGTCTTTGCCCCCGACAGAGCAACATACAGGTCACCTTTCTGAATCTCACGCGAGTCCAGGGTGATACCGCTAATAGGCGCAGCGGCTTCCTGCACATGTCGTGCCTCCTGCCCCAGATCGATCAGCCACTCAGCAACCTGCACACAGCTGGTGCGGTTAACCTGACGGGGGCGCAGAGTCTGTGCGCTACCGTTGAGCAGTCTTTGATTGTTCACGGGGTTTCCCTCCAGGTATAGCAAGTGAAATTAAAACTTTATCTGGCGCTCTGGGCAGCGCCCCTTATTCGTAGCCTCTACTTTAGCCGGTTTCATCGTGACCCTCGGCAAATTTGGGGGTCAGCTGAGGCTCCGTTGAAGAACGCGGCACGTTATAGGTGTGCAAGGTCTTCTCCATAATCTCAGCGAACTGCTCGGTTGTGTTAGCTAGGCCTACAGCGGCGGCTGTTGTTTGAGGGCGATGGATCGTGACAGAGACCAAAAAGCGCGGATCTTCCGAAGGCGCAACCCCCACGAAGGAGGTAGTCCAACCGTCATAGGTCGATGAGTTCTTTCCTACGTTTTCAGCGGTGCCGGTTTTACCGGCAACCCTGTACCCCTCAACCTGGGCACCCTTGGCACCGCCCTCGTATACAACGGCTTCCATAATGCTCAGGGTCTTGCGGGCAGTTTCCTCGCTAACAATTCGGGTGCCCTCCTCAACAGGGCGTTTTTCCTCGGTCCCCTGATTATCGAGAACAGCATCGATGATGCGGGGCTTGAGCATGACGCCCTTGTTAGCAATGGCCTGATAAATCATGGCGGTCTGGAGGGCCGTCTGAGCGATACCCTGGCCAAAGAGCACGGTGTACTGCTGGCGGATATCCCAATCCCGCCAATCACTAACCAGTCCCTGAGACTCACCGGTCAGCTCAACCCCTGTGAAGTCTCCCAGGCCAAATTTCTTGAGCCAGTTATAGCGCTGTTCTTTGGTCAGTTTGCTCCCCATCATCACGGTACCCGTGTTCATGGAGTCTGCGATAATTCCAGTTACGGTTCGCTTCTGGGCAGGGTGAACGAAAGCATCGGTAATGGTCTGCTGATCAATCACTAGCTCGGCGGGCACGTCAAAAACCGTCTCGGGAGTCACTAGCCCCTCATCAAGAACCGCAGCGGTGGTCAGGATCTTCTCCGTCGAACCCGGCTCAAAAACCTGAGAGATAGCACGGGGATTCATATCTGCAATCTCGAATTTATCAGAGCCAGGATCCATGGTAGAAGAATCCGCGAGCGCAAGGATAGAACCATCACGGACATCCATGACAATGGCAGTGCCCCACTCAGCTTTGAGCTCATCAGCACGCGCCTTGACAACCTGCTGAGCAAAATACTGAACGTCTTGGTTGATAGTAAGGCGAATGTTTTTACCGTCTTCAGCGGGTGTGTTCTGTTCATCTCCGATAGGGATACGGATACCGTCAGCTGAGATTTCATAGACTCGCAGTCCGTCCTTACCCGCCAGATGCTCTCCCATGGTTCGTTCAATACCCACAGAGTTATTGGCGGTTCGGGTTTGGTTACTGGTCCCGTCGACGGCTTCCTCAACGATGCTGTAGCGACCTACTACTGACCCAGCAACCTGCCCGTTGGGGTACTTACGTTCGCTCAGAATCTCACCGTATATATAGGGAGCACCCAGTGCTTGAACCTTGTTATAGATAGCAGGAGTGACATTATCTTTAACTACCTTGTATCGCAGGTTGCCGTCCAAGGCGTTTTTGACATCCTCATCTTTCATCTCAAGGATATCGGCTAGCTCGTAGACAAGCTCGGTGGCAGTTACCTCAACTGGCTTGTTGCTCCCCTCCTCGTACCTTTTGAAGGGGCCAACTGCGGACTGATCAACGGTGATGTTATACCTTTGGACGCTTCGGGCCAGGACGTTACCGTTGATATCGAGAATTTCCCCTCTCAGGGCGGGGATGACCTGCTCGCGGGTTCTTTTCTTCTTTGCAGCATCGGCTAAGCCGTCGGGGTCAAGCCCCTGTAGGTAGGCAAGACGAGCACCCACAAGACCAAAACCAGCGGCCGCGATAGTGCCGGTTAAGAATCCACGGCGCCCTACAGTCTGTTTTATCCCCTGAACGGGATCTTCATACTGCGAGCCCTTCATGGTTCCACCTGGTTCTGTCACGGTATCTGTCTTCCTGGTTGTTGCGCTGATGCTGATGCGCTGAGGTGCCTGCCTTCTTAGGCAAGCACCTGAGCGTATAAGCCATGGTTACCGGTTGGCGGGTGCGCTGGAGGGAGCGGAAGGCTGAGGCGAAGCCTTGGATGATGCTCTAGCCGATGCTTTAGCTTTAGCCTTTGCCTTAGCTTCTTCTTGCTTCTTGCGTTCCTCCTTCTTGCGCTCTTCCTCGGCCTGGGCCTGAGCTTTCTCATAGGCTTGGGTATCGGACAGGGCCGGAGGGGCAATACGGTTTTTGCTTTCTGCCTGACCCTTCTCAGCAGCCATAGGAATACCGGTAATCTCTCCCGTATTTAGATTCAGCGTAGCTTGGCTTGAACCTGCTACCAAGCCAAGCTGGCTGGCGCGGATGGCCAGATCCTGGGGTGCCTGGTAGTACTCAATCTCCTGAACAAGCGCTTCATTTTCCTGGCTGAGAGCCTGCTCTTGCGAACGAAGCTCCACCAGCTTGTACTGACGAGATGCCATGACGATGCTAAGTACAAGTACAGTGAGCAAAGCAACCAGCATTGCACCCAGGGCAATGAAAACACGCCAGCGGTTTGACTGCGCTTTCAAAGACCGAGAACGAGACAGGGGACGACGTGCCGGGCTGGGAGTCCCAGCCTCAGCAGGGACCACAGTCAGGCGCGGTTTAGCATCCGCTGTACCAGAGTCAGCTGCAATAGGGAATCGGGGTTCCGCGCTCATGGTTTTACCTTAGTGGTCTTGATTTTTTCTGCTGCTCTTAGTTTTGCTGAGGCCGCCCGCGGGTTTTCTTGAATTTCTTGCTCTGTGGGAGGCTCAGCACCCCGAGTTATAATCTTAAGTTCGGGTTTGTGTTCCTCAAGCTCCACGGGGAAACCCTTGGGTGCACTCGATGTTGAACGTGCGGTGAAGCTCCGCTTAACAATTTTGTCTTCCAGGCTGTGATAGCTCATGGCAACACACCGACCACCCATATTCAAGGCATCAATTGCGGCGGGGATAGCTCGTTCGAGCGCATCAAGTTCATGGTTAACTTCAATACGGAGCGCCTGGAAGGAGCGCTTAGCGGGGTGACCGCCTTTACGTTGTGCGGCAAGAGGAACAGCCTGCTGAATAACCTTAACCAACTCACCCGTCGTTTCAAAAGGCCGTTCAGCGCGGGCCGCCACGATTCTCTGAGCGATGCGGGCAGCAAACTTTTCCTCGCCCCACTGGCGAATAATACGCCGCAGTTCAGTCTCTTCGTAAGTGTTCACTACGATTGCTGCGGTGAGTTCTTCCGTGCCGTCCATGCGCATGTCCAAAGGTGCGTCGTAGGAGTAGGCAAAACCGCGTTCACGTTCATCGAGTTGCATGGATGAAACACCCAGATCAAAGAGAACACCATCGACCTCGCTGACACCGGCTTCCTCCATAGCCCGGGGAATCTCATCGTAGACGGCGTGTACCGGGATAAAGCGCTTACCAAAACGAGCAAGGCGCTCACCTGCCAACCGGTGAGCCATGAGATCACGATCGATACCGATCAGGGTCAGCCCCTCAAATCGTTCCAGCATAGCCTCTGAATGCCCACCCATACCGAGTGTTCCATCAATAACCACAGCACCTGGGCGGGAGATTGCGGGCGCAAGAAGGTCCAGGCAACGGTCGAGCATGACCGGAACGTGCCTGTCTTTGGCAGCCTTGCCGGGTGAGATGTTCTCTACCTGAGTCAAGGTTTTAGCTCCTTGCAGTGGTGGTTGGTTGTCAGCTAGTGAAAGTCTTTAGAGCATGAGCCCCGGAAGAATGTCCTCGTCTGTTTCTGCAAAGCTTTCCTCTTGTTCCCGGAGGTAGGTTTCCCAAGCCTCCGTACTCCAGATTTCAGCCCTTGAACCTGCGCCGATGACCGTGAGCTCCTTTTCAAGCCCGGCGTAGTCCCGCAGATTCTGAGGAATAGTAATTCGTCCCTGTTTATCGGGGACCTCATCTGAGGCTCCCGATAGAAAAACTCTAATGTAGTCTCTTGCCTGCTTTGAAGACAGCGGGGCCGCACGCAACTGCTCATGAATACGTTCAAACTCAGAGACAGTAAAAACGTAGAGGCAACGCTCCTGACCGCGCGTTAGGACAAGCCCAGGCTCAAGCTGTTCGCGGAACTTAGCCGGCAAAATGAGCCTGCCTTTAGCGTCAAGACGGGGAGTGTGCGTCCCTAGAAACATCACACCACCACCTCTTGCTCTCGTTTTTCGTGTGCTTCCGAACCCAACGGGAAACTACACCAGTATTGTTCTACCCCTCCACTTTACTCCACAATGCCCCACTGCATATACCAAAACTAGAATTTTCAATAAGTTTTTGAGCGTTTTCACACTCAAGCCACCGCTGAGGTTTATGCAGGTTCGTGCATTAAACAGGAATTCCTTTTTGCCTCTTAATTCGTTTAAAAACAGCAAATCTCTTTAAGGCACAAAAAACCGCCCGGTAGCTACCGGGCGGTCCAAAGAACTGCCTGCCTAAAAGCGTGTACCGCCTTGGCGTTTATCCCATTTCTCCTCTAGTCCCCTCATAAAGGATGAGGACCCTTTAGAGGGCCTGGGGGCAGATGCTCCCTTTCCTGCCTTCGGGGAGGAGTTCCGGGGAGCGGTAGTTGCAAAATATAGGCCAGCACTAGCAAGGAGGAACCCGAGGACACCCACAATAATGAGCTTGCTGGCTACACCGGCGATGATCACACCCAAACCCAGGACAGCCCCCAGGGCACCTAGAACCAGGTGGCGAGGTGATGCAGTCAAAGCGGGAGCCACGACATCCTGCGGCCCAGTCATAGTAGATGCGAAAGCAGGATCGTCATTGAGCTGCTTCTCAAGCTGAGCAAGAAGTTCTTTCTCGCGTTCCGATAGCGCCATGGCATCTCCTAGAGCTTGTGGAAAGGACTGGAAAGTTACCGAGAACCGCGCTCAAACGCAGGCCAGGTACCGAACCATTTCAGTCTAACCATCTTACATTTTGTCAGGCTAAAGACCCAAGAAAAAGCCGCAAGGGTTTGAATTTTATTCCAGGGGCCCTTTTCTTTGGTCGGCCATCAGCAACCGTGCAGGTATCAAACCTCTAGCCCCGAACTTTGCCTGGATGAGGTCCATGGTAGATTCAGCGCCCTGCCAATGCTGGTGGCGGTCAAAGTCACCCACATCGAGGTCATCCTGAAGCAGGGCGAGTTGCACCCCTGCACTCTGAGCCTCCAGCTTGTCAGCGCGTACCCCCAGCAGACGGATCGGCCGGTGAGAATTCCCGCGAGAGTCGAGAATTCCATTCCGACTGAGATAGGCCTGAACCGCTTCGAAGATCTGCCGCCCTGAGCTTGTTGCCCCCAGAAGAGGGCAGGATCGGGTCAGCGTCTCAAAGTTGGAATAACGAATTTTGATGCTCAGGCTACGGGTTTGCTTACCCGAAGCACGCAGACGCCGCGCGACAGTCAGGCACAGGCCATAGAGCTCAGTAGCCAGGACTGTGGCTTCTTGTTGGTCCTCAAGAAATGTATGCTCGGCTCCTATGGATTTTTCAACCCGGTGGTTTTCTACCGCACGACGATCAATGCCCCTCGACATCTCAAACAGATGAGTCCCGGCAGACAGCCCAAAGCGACTTTGGAGCCACCCTAGCTCGTACCCCCGAAGTTGCTTGACTGTATGTATCCCCAGTCCCTCAAGATGGGCAGAGGTCTTGGCCCCAACACCCCAGAGCCGCCCCACCGGCATAGGGTCCAAAAAATCCTGTATTTTGTGGGGCGGAATGACCCAGAGGCCCTTGGGCTTAGAAGCAGAGGAGGCCATTTTGGCAATAAATTTCGTAGAAGAAATGCCCGCTGATGATGGGAGCCCCAGTTCATCAGCTATCTGTCGCCGCGCCTTCTGAGCAATCTGTACAGGGTTGCCCTGGGCGCGGATAGCCGAGGTGAGATCGACAAAAGCCTCGTCTACGCTGACCTGCTCCACCCGGTCTGTAATCCGGTGCAGAATAGCCATGACCTTACGGGAGTAGTCACGATAGTTAGAGGATGGCTCAACCACAACAGCATTAGGGCACAGTTGCAAGGCCCTAGCTAAAGGCATGGCTGAGCCCACACCATACTTTCGAGCCTCATAGGAAGCAGAAGTGACCACAGAACGCGGAGTGTTCCTGGCGACAATGATGCTGCGCCCCTTGAGTTCTGGCCGGAAAAGCAATTCCACGTTCACGAAGAAGGCATCCATGTCAAGGTGCATGATAACGGGCGCTGGCTTCCTCAGCTGATAGCGCTCCCGACTCTCCCACCCCACCTGGCACCGACCTTTACAGCAATTAGAATATATGTTCTAACAATCTAGGTTAGTCGAGATAACCAAACTTTGCCAGACCAATCATTCAATCCACTAGACTGGTTACACCTGCTCATACCACCCAAGGACGCCATGACCCCCCAGCAAGCATCCGATCCCGCCTCTCTGGAAACCTCCCGCTATCTTGAGGCCTTGGAGCTTGAAAGACAGCGTTTCTTTGCGCGGCAAAGAGAAATTATGCTGGCTGTTTCCAAGGAGACTCTCCCTTTGCTTGACTCCATAGAATCTCTTTCCTCCGGAGGCAAACGACTACGGGCGCTTCTTGCCTACTGGGGATATCGCGGTTCAGGCGGTGCCGGTCTGACTCCATCTATCGTTAAAGCCGGGCTTGCTATTGAGCTCTTCCAGACTGCTGCGCTGATTCACGATGACATTATTGACGCTTCCGATACCCGCCGTGGTGCCCCCAGCCTACACCGCCGCTTTGAAGCCATGCACACTGACCTTAGCTACAAAACCAGCGCCGAAACTTTCGGCGTTTCTAGTGCAATCCTGGCGGGTGATCTGTGCCTTTCGTGGTCAGAGATGGTGTTCTCTTCTATTCCTGAGCTGACAGCACAGAGCGAAGCCCGTTTTATTTTTGACCTGATGAGAACCGAGGTTATGGCCGGGCAGTACCTCGATATTGTGGGGGAAGTTGTCCCAGAAGAAGAACCCGAGCTGGCCCTTGAACGCGCTCTCAACGTAATTCGTTTTAAGTCAGCAAAGTACTCCTGTGAACACCCTCTGGCCTTAGGCGGTGCTCTTGGGCAGGACCTGAAACATGGGGAGCCGTCCTCCCTGCTCCATGGGTACCGGACTTTTGCCCTCCCCCTGGGAGAAGGTTTCCAGCTCAGGGACGATGTGCTAGGTGTCTTTGGGGAGCCTGAGACAACCGGGAAACCTGCCGGAGATGATCTCCGAGAAGGCAAGCGGACCGTGCTTACGGCGTTTACCGCCATGAAAGTTTCAGCCCAAGAACGAGCTTTCCTGGAGGAATCCTTGGGTTCCCCCCAGCTGGATCCCGCAACTATCACGGCCCTCCAGGACCTCATGCGAAATAGCGGCGCGCTAGAGGCCACCGAGGCAATGATTAGCGAAAAGAGCGAGCAGGCACTGACCCAGCTGGCAGAGCTGAGCATCGATACAGATGTGATGCAGGCCCTCCGAGAAATTGCAGCTAAGGCTCTGAACCGTAGCTCATAAAAAGACCGGGGTGCCAGTAGCTGTATTCAGCACACCAGCACCCCGGTCCAGAGCATCCATCTGATTTACCAGGCCAGAGCGGATGCCCTTCGGCGGATCTCAGTCTTTCGGCCTTCAAGGAGAGCATCGATAGGTCGACCGGGCAAGGAGTCATCCTCGGTGTAGAGCCACACGATAGCTTCTTCGGCGGTAAACCCTGCGTCCTTAAGAACAATAAGGGTACCCTTCAAAGATTCCAGGACACGGTCCTGACGGATAAAGAGCGCGGGAACTTTCCTAACCCCGCTCTCGGGGTCACGAACGGCAAGCAGAGTGCCATCGGAAAGTAGGTTATGAACGCGGGTTACTTTGAGGTCAAGGGCTTCGGCAATATCCGGAATCGTTAGCCAGTTACCTACCAGGCTCATTACTTGGGGTGTAGTTTTATCATCAGTCACCTAACCATTGTGCCCTAGAACCGGGGTAAGCGGTAGCATGACGTGTTCTTACCCTCATCACTTCTTGCACTACCGCCCGCTAGCTGGCGCACGTAAGATGGTAAAGATGTCTGAACAGAACGCTGCTGCCCCCTGGCTGACCGGGGTAATTTTTGACGGTCATTTCGAGGTCGGCCACCTGATAGCCCGCGGAGGCATGGCAGAGGTCTACCACGCGGTTGATTTGTGGTCCAATAACCCCGTTGCGGTCAAGGTGCTTTTACCGCACCTTTCTGCGGATCCAACTCAGCAACAGAAGTTTTTCCGGGAGGGTGCGGCGCTCAGCAAAATCAAGCACCCTAATGTGGTAGGGGTTATAGCCTCAGGCACTGAGAAGGTCCATGGACAGCAGGTGATGTTCCTGGTTCTGGAATACGTCCACGGGTGCACCCTTTCTCAGCTACTGAAGGTAAGGCCTGTGCTCTCGGTCGGGGAGCTTCTCTCCATTATGATTCCTGCCGTCGAGGGACTGTCAGAAGTCCACGCTCACCGGCTCATTCACCGCGACATCAAACCCGCCAATATTTTGCTTGAAGATGAGCACCAGACCATCAAGCTTTCCGATTTTGGCCTGACCCGCCGCGCTGACCAGAATGCGACCGGCCAGCTCATGGGCACGCCCTCCTTTGTGGCCCCGGAGATTCTCGATGTTCGTGCTTCTGTCGGGCCCGCCAGCGACATTTTCTCAGCCGGTGTCATGATGTACCGTATGCTCACCGGCCGTATGCCGTTCGCGGTAACAGAAAATGACCAGCAGGTGCTCTACCATAACACCAACACCGATATCCCCTCCGTCACTCAACTGGCCCCCGGAATTTCCTCGGATATTGCGGGTGTAGTCAGCTGGTCTACGCGTCGCAACCCTGCAGATCGGCCCCAAGATGCCACCGAGCTCTACCGCGCTCTTCAAGACTGTCTGAGCCGTTCCACCGCTGATGAGAGGGCTTTCCGTGCACCTCTAGTAACCGATCTGCCTCTCACAAGGATGTGGGAGGACGTTACCGAAATCGCTGACCGATCCGGCATGACCCGTGTGTATCGGAACACCCCTATCTCTGCTTTTGGACAGGCCGATGACCTCATTGATGTAGAAGCTGATACGTCAGCGCCACTGACTGCGCACGAGAAAGCGGTGCGTTCAGCCGCTTCAGCGCCGGTTCAGGTCTATGCCCCCACCCAGATAGCCGGTGTGGGCCCCATGACCAAGCCTCAGGCGACACAAAAGGCGAGCGCGTCAGCTACCCCAGAGTCTGACAGATCAGGACATGAAACTCTCTACTGGGACGTGGCTCAGGACCCCAACACCACCGTGGCCTTTTCTGGACTAAGCCCTGCCACGGAAGCGGCAAATGCACCGGCCTCTGCGCCATCGGCAACCAGCATCTCCGCCAGTTATACCCCACGTCGGGCAGGGCAAACCCAGCAAGCAGGTGATGCTTTCATTCCCGCACGTTCTGCTCACCAGAGTCCAGGCATCGTCACAGCTAAGAGCCAGGCAGAACGCCGCTCCCCTGCTGAACCCTGGCGAGCAGCACCTCAGCCGGTAGCCCTGCTAGCTTTCTCGGCCTTCTTACTCCTTGGTCTGGTTGGTGCCGGATTCATCGGTTGGTGGCTAGCTACCCTACTGTTTTAGCTCTCTGCTTCGACCAAAACTAAAAGCCATCTGCCCTATCTGGTGCCAGATAGGGCAGATGGCTTTTCAGTAAGTAACTAGAAAGCTAACGGATTGAGACTGTCCCTTTTAGCGGCGGGCCAGGTACTCAGCAACCTGGAAAGCGATTTCCAGCGACTGCTGGTGGTTCAAGCGGGGATCACATAGAGTCTCGTAGCGGTCAGCAAAGGCCGCTTCCTCAATCGGATCAGAGCCGCCCAGGCACTCAGCGACATCGTCGCCGGTCATTTCAACATGGATTCCACCGGGGAAGGTGCCCAGGGCTTCGTGGACCTCAAAGAAACCCTGAACTTCATCGGCCACATCATCGAAGCGGCGAGTCTTGTAGCCCGAGGGAACAGAGATGGTGTTGCCGTGCATGGGGTCGGTAACCCAAACGACCTTGGCACCTGTTTTCTGCACCCCTTCGACAATCGCCGGTAGCTTCTTACGAATAGTAGCGGCGCCCATGCGGATAATGAAGGTCAGACGGCCAGGATCGCGTTCCGGGTCAAGCTTGTCAATCAGGGCAAGCGCATCGTCAGCGGTGGTAGTGGGGCCGAGCTTCACACCGATGGGGTTGCGGACCTTGGATAGGAAGTTGACGTGGGCATCGTCCAGGCCGCGGGTTCGCTCACCGATCCAGAGGAAGTGGGCTGAAGTATCGTAGGGGAGGTTGGTCCGTGAATCAATGCGGGTGAGTGCACGCTCAAAGTCAAGGAGCAGAGCTTCATGTCCAGTGTAAACATCGGTGGTTTTGAGCGGTCCAAAGTCAGTGCCGCAGGCCTCCATGAATTTGACGGCTCGGTCAATTTCGGCCGCGATAGACTCGTAGCGAGAGTGAGCGGGGTTAGAGGTGAATCCCTTATTCCAGGAGTTCACCAGTCGTAAATCGGCAAAGCCACCCTGGGTGAAAGCACGAATCAGATTCAAGGTGGATGCGCTGGTGTGGTAGCCGCGAAGCATACGGCGAGGGTCGTGGACTCGGGATTCTTCGGTGAAGTCAAAGCCATTGACCATCTCGCCGCGGAAGGAAGGCAGTGTCACCCCGTTGCGGGTTTCGTCGTTGGAGGACCGGGGTTTTGAGAACTGCCCGGCCATACGCCCCATCTTTACAACGGGCATAGACGCACCGTAGGTCAGGACTACCGCCATCTGAAGCAGGGTACGAATACGGCCCGATATCTTATCTGCGGTTGCACCGGCAAAGGTTTCGGCGCAGTCACCGCCTTGCAGGAGGAAAGCTTCACCGTTTGCCACCCGCGCTAAATCAGCACGCATCTGATCAACTTCACCGGCGAATACAAGCGGAGGTACGGTGCTCAGCTCACGCATGACTTGGGCAAAATCTGGGTGATTAACCCACTGAGGGTGCTGGTCAATCTTGAGGGAACGCCACTCGTCGAGTTCAGATAAATTCTTGGTGCTGGGGCTGATATCGGAGGTCATGACGCGATAAATCCTTAGTATAGTGGTCGTTCTCTGCCTCGTGGGGAAAGGCTTTCTTGATAAAGTATGGTCTTGGTTGGGGTGCCCTACAATGCGGAGTCCATCATATGACACCCCTAACCGGTCTAGGCCTCCATGATGAGCCGGGGCACATACCCTCCTCGCTTAGGGGGTGTAATCAGGGTGCAACCTGCGCAGTGCTTCATCTGCGCTGATGTTCTCAGAGGCCATAAGCTTCTTAATATCGCCAGCATAGGCTGGGATAATCTTTCTGCCGGTGAGTTCACTAATTTTCTGCATAACTAAATCAGCAAGTTCCCGTTGAGCGGCCCACTGGTCTTCCCGGTGAGCGTAGGGGGTCGTATCAATCGGCTCACCAATAACGGTTCGCACGCGGATGGCTTTCCCCTGGTGGCGCACATGCAACCTATTAGATCCCGGCCTCTGAACATACTCATTGCCCAGTTGCGCAACCGGGATAATAGGAACTCCAGCTTCAAGTGCTAGGCGGGCAACACCAATTTTTGCCCGGTAGAGGCGGGCATCGGGGCTGCGGGTACCCTCTGGGTAAATGCCCACCAGTTTCCCCTCTCGCAAGGCTGATACTGCCGCAGCAAGAGACTGGGCTGATTTAGCTCCACCAGAACGATCGATGGGAAGCTGCCCCACCGAGGTAAAAAACCATTTCATCAACCTACCTTTGAGGCCTGGGGTAGTGAAATAGTCTGATTTGGCCAGGAAAAAGACCTGACGAGGTACGGCAAGTGGCAAGAAAAGAGAATCCACAAAGGACACATGGTTACTTGCCAATATGGCACCTTGGTCACCAGGGATGTGTTCAGCACCCACCACATCGTGATGGTATACCCGTTGCAGGAGGGGTTTGAGCACGAAACGAAGCTGCATATACATGCGAAGTCACTCCTTGGGGCAGTACGCTGTTTTCCTAACAAACATTGTAAGCACGGGCCCTACTCTGCTAAAAAGAGAAGCGCACTCTTCCGGACTGCTTTTGTCTGTTTTTCAGGCTAAATATAACCGCTAGTTTAAGTAAGCTCATCGTGTAGATCAGTAGATTAAGAAAACAGCTCTCTAAGAGCGCTAATCGTGCAGTCCGATTAATTTTGCCCTGTAAAATTGCTCAGGATAAGATGCCCATGCGTGGTGCCGAAGCCACAGCCCGTTCCATCCCCAACGGTGGGGTGAGATTGCAAAGGTAGCAAGGTGAAAGAAATACACTCCCCGCAACTTGTCAGCGTTGACCCATCTATCAACGTGACTGAAATGGTGGAACGTCGCGCGCAGGACAGCAGGGACCCTGTTGTCTACCGAGTACAAAAGTCGCCAGGCAACTGGGTGAACGTAACCGCCAAAGAGTTCCGTCGTCAGGTCATTGACCTCGCCAAGGGGCTCATTGCATCGGGCATCGAAGCCGGAGACGTCATTGGCATTATGAGTCGTACCCGCTACGAGTGGACCCTGATTGACTTTGCGATTTGGTATTCAGGCGGCATCTCTGTACCTGTCTACGAGACATCTTCCCCCGCCCAGGCAGCATGGGCGCTTTCCCACTCGAAGGCTAAGGCCGTATTCGTTGAAAACACTAAGCTGGCCGGTGTTATTGAGAAGGCCCGTGACCTCACCGAGGAGGAGCTCTCTCTTGAGCGCCTCAAGGATGTGTGGGTCATTGAGGACGCAGCTATTTCCACACTGGTTCAGGCAGGTTCCGGGGTAACCGATGAAGCTGTCTTAGAGCGGCGTGCCCTAGCAAACCTCGATTCGCTTGCTACCATCGTCTACACTTCGGGAACTACTGGCCGCCCCAAGGCCTGCCCCATTACCCACGGTAACTTTGTACGGCTCTGCGTTAATTCCAAGCTCACCATTCCTGAGATCGCCAACGAAACAAACTCAACGCTCCTCTTTTTGCCACTAGCGCATGTGCTGGGTCGTATCATCGAAATCCTTGCTTTTGAGGCCGGGCTGACCGTGGGGCATGCCCCCGATATCAAAAATCTCTCCACAGATCTAAGCTCCTTCCGGCCAACTATGCTCCTGGTTGTCCCCCGAGTCTTTGAAAAAGTCTATGAGGGCGCAATTAAGAAATCAGAGAAGGGCGGCAAGATCAACGCTAAGCTCTTCCACCGTTCCGTTGAGGTTGCCATTAGGTGGTCAGAGGCTCAAATTGCGGGGAAGATGACCCACAAGCTAGCACTCCAGCACAAGTTTTACGACAAGCTGGTGTACTCAAAGCTCCGTGAGGCAATGGGGGGAAAGGTTCGTTTCGCTGTTTCTGGTGGAGGCCGCCTTGCCCCGCACTACGGCCACTTCTACCATGCTGTAGGTATCCAGGTTGTTGAAGGCTACGGTCTGACGGAGACTACTGCACCGCTGGCGGTGGGCCGTATTCGCGGATTCGATATCGGCAACGTCGGTACTCTAATTCCGGGCGGTTCAGCCCGAATCGCAGAAGATGGTGAACTTGAATACCGCGGTGTCGGTCTGATTTCTGGTTACTTGGATAACCCCGAAGAGAACGCAGCAGCCTTTACCGAGGACGGTTGGTTCCGGACCGGTGACCTGGCCCATATTGATGAGGACGGTAAAATCTATATCACCGGCCGTAAAAAGGAAATCATTGTGACCGCTGGCGGTAAAAACGTCATGCCGGTACCCGCCGAGGACCGCCTGCGTCAGGCCCCTATGGTTTCTCAGGCCATGCTGGTAGGCGATGAGAAGCCCTTTATCGCAGCACTTATCACCCTTGATCCCGACGTCCTTCCCGATGAGCTGGAACGTATCGGCCTTCCGCCCACCCTTACTCCCAAGGAGGCCGCCAACCACCCGAGCGTCCGAGCAGCCATCCAGAAATTTGTGGACGACGCGAATGCCCTGGTGTCCAAGGCTGAGTCGATCCGCGAGTTCCGTATCGTTGACAAGGACTTCACCGAAGCTGAGGGACATCTGACCCCCTCCATGAAGGTAAGGCGCAAGCAGGTTCTTGCCGATTTCAACTCCTATATTGAAGATATCTACAACCGTACCAAGACTTCAGTGACCGAAACGGCGGCGCAGACTGCCGAACGTGTTCAGGAGATTAGGGCAGAGCAGACTGAGAAGTGGGAAGAGTTCAAGTCAGTGCAGGGCCAGAAGTTCCAGGACTTTACCGGTCACCAGGCTGGGCGGTTCCAGGAGCTGGCCGAAAAAATTCAGCAGGCATCTCCCCTCTCAGCTTCAAAGAATACAGCAGATCAAGGCCGTGAAGGATCTGCTGAGGGCGGTGCTAGTTCGGATTCGACCAAGCCCTAGCTTCTGAGGGTAGGTCAATCCAATAGAGTCAAGCCCCGAACCCTTATGAGGGTTCGGGGCTTGACTCTCGTTAGTTCTGAGCCGAAGGCAGAGAGAGCAACTAGAAAACTCTAGCCTCCGGTGCACGGTACCTCTATCTCAGAGTGACTTGCTAGGAGTCCAGCTCCAGGCCCAGAAGCGCGTTCTCTACAACTTCAGTCAGGGCCGGGTGGATCCAGTACTGGCCACGAGCCATATCCCGAGCAGAAAGGCCAAAGCTCATAGCCTGGATGAGGGGTTGAATCAGGGTTGGTGATTCTTCACCAATCAGGTGTGCTCCCAGTAATTGACCGGTATCCTTGCGGGCAATCAGTTTGCAGAGCCCCTCAGAGTCCTCCATGGCCCAACCGTAGGCAACGTCGCCGAACTTTTGCTCTTTGACGGTTATCTCAAAGCCCTCGCGGTCAGCCTCTTGCTGGGCTTCTTCCTCGGTCAGGCCCACCGAAGCAATCGGAGGGTAGGTGAAAACAGCGGAAGGGACAAAGCGGTGGTCTGTGGCTTTGAGGTGCTCAGGGTTGAGCAGATTCCACTGCACAGTGCGCATCTCAGCGTTGGCAACGTGCTTGAGCTGGAAAGGTGACGACACATCACCCAGCGCCCATAGGCCCTTGACCGGAAGGCCACCTGAGAGAACACGCTGGTACTCATCGACCTGCAGCAGGCCTCGCTCATCAACGTCAAAGAAAGTGGCGGCCGAGATTGTATCCGAGTTCGGGGTGCGCCCTGTGGCTACCAGTACGGTATCGGCTTCAACCGTGACATCCTGCCCATGGACCTCAAAGTGAACCGTCACTTTTCCACCCTGACTTGGTTCTATAGAGCGCAGGGCGTGGTTAAGGCGAAGGTCCCACTGATGCTGAGCGGCAGTGGTGAAAGTCTCTGCGATACTGCGGTCATGGCTCCTGAGCAGACGGTCGGAACGAACAGCCTGGGTTACACGAGCCCCAAGCCCGTTAAAGACATGCGCGAACTCAGCGGCGATAAAGCCACCGCCCACCACCACGATGTGTTGGGGTAGGTCCTCCAAGCGCATGATGGTGTCGGATGTGTGCACCTGGGGCAGGTCGATACCGGGAACCTGAGGCAGTGAAACGCGGGAACCGGTCGCTACAACAATCTGAGGGGCGGTCAGCTCAATACCTGAATCGGTACGTAGAGTGTGGGTGTCAATGAACTGGACGAACTCTTGGTAGACATCCACATTGTCCAGGGACTTACGCCACTGCAAACCGCCCTGGCTGATAGCATCGATACGCCCAAAAATGCGGTCACGGATATCGCGCCAGGCAGTACTGCGGTGTTCTAGCTCAACCCCCAGCCGAGCGGCCTCCTTGCTCCGGGTAACAACCGAGGCAGGGTAAACGTACATCTTGGTAGGGATACACCCCACGTTCAGGCAGGTTCCGCCGAACCGTCCGCCGTCAATAATGGCAATTTTCTTGCCTTCCATTGCTGCGTTCGGTAGAGAGTTACCGGAACCTGATCCGATGATAATGATGTCGTATTCGCGTACTGCGCTCAACACGGTACCTTTCGCTGTAGCTTTTGTGGGCACTGATTCGGTGTGCCCGTGTAAGGTTCAACATCGAACGCTGACAGGCTATTCCCGCCCACTGCCCCAGACTGAAATCCTCCCGATCAGCCTAGTGTGCTTATTCGTTGGTTGCCTTGTCTTGGGGAGTTTGCTTGGTCTGCTGAAGGTTCTGTTTCATCTGACGGAAAACAAGGACGTTACCTACTACCACGTGCAGACCGCCCAGAATCATTACCGGCAGGTTCCACCCAGCTTGAGGAGCAAGCGCCCCCACCAGCAAGAGAAGAGCACCAAAACCAATAACCATAATGTGAGTAATATTCATGCTACCTAGCTTATCTGGGCCCATTCACCAATCAAATAAAGGCGCTTCCGGGGGAACATATTCTCCAGCCTGCCAATGTGAGTAGTTGATTTCCCGGTCTCGAATCATCAGGCCAGGAGCAACTCTTTTGTACTGATAGTAGGTGCTGTAATCGATGTTGTCTTTACTAACCAAAATATATGTCTGGGCGCTTTCGCTCTGTATATATTTGTAATCCTGCATACTATATGTAATAAACGCCATTAATAGACCGAGCAGAAAGAAAATGAGGAAGATGGGCGTCCCGAGAACCCAAAGAACTGCGGTCAGAACTCCTGCAGTACTTTCCCTTTGCCCGGGAATGGCAGTTCTATGTTTCCAATTATTGATGCTCAAACTCAAGTAGATAGCACCCAAAATTGCGCTTACCCAGAGTGTAACCATAGCAACCACTACTACCCAACGGTCCACGATAGGCGTGAAAGTAAGGCCTCCTGCCCCCAGGGGATTCACATCACTGAACCTAGCTTGAAAGACGGTGTATCCAATCGAACACATGTAAAAGAGAGCAGTGCTCAGGAGCCAGGAAATCAACAGTCCACGAGTCTTTATCATGCCTAAAAAACTAGCACTGGAAAGCTGACCTGACTAGATTAAAGAAAGAAATACCCGCAAACTTACCCCTGCCTTAGGCCATCGGTGGGGGCAAAAGAAAGCAGCGGCCCCCGTTGCCCGGGAACCGCCGCCTTCTTACTCAGGTTCTCTACTGAACATTGACCACAATCAGCAGGTCACCACCAGCTACCTGCGAGATGTCCTTATAGACGATACGTTCGACGGTACCTGAGACGGTGGAAGTAATTGAAGCCTCCATCTTCATAGCCTCAATGGTGGCTACCTGGTCACCCGCCGCAATGACATCGCCGGGCTTGACCGTAATAGTCACACCACCGGCGAAAGGAGCCGCTATATGACCGGTATTGGAGGCATCAGCCTTCTCAGCTTCCTTGACGTTGGACTCAACCGAGTTATCGCGAACATAGACACTACGCTGCTGACCATTCAAGGTGCAGATGACCTCACGGATACCCTTATCATCTGGCTCTGAGAT
Organism: Rothia sp. P5764; assembly: GCF_048512965.1. Lineage (NCBI taxonomy): Bacteria > Bacillati > Actinomycetota > Actinomycetes > Micrococcales > Micrococcaceae > Rothia > Rothia sp. P5764. The sequence goes on from NZ_JBLXXQ010000006.1 coordinate 98,588, forward strand.
AGCCTGCAGGGTAGCAATCAAACGCACACCCTTACCCAGGGAGATGACGTGTTCGCGCTTGAAGACCATGCCGTAGAGGAAGTCACGGGTGTGCAGGATTGAAACATCGCCGAACTCCTCCCGGGCCTTCTCATAATCCTGGGTGGGGCCGGCAAAGAGCAGGCGGTTGAGGGTAGCGCGGCGGGTTGCCGAGTCCCCAGCCAAAGCCGCAAGATCCTCCGCAGAAAGTTCCTTAAGACTAGGCTTCGCCAGCTTGCGGCCCTCAAGTGCCCGGGTGCGGAAGGGCTCAGGCCAACCAGCAGGCGGGGTACCCAGTTCACCGTTGAGGAAGCCGATAACGGAGTCGGGGATATCAAAGTTCTGAGGATCTTTCTCAAAGTCCTCGGGTGAGACACCCATACCGACTAACTGGAGAGCCAGGTCGCCCACAACCTTGGAGGACGGGGTGACCTTGACGATATGGCCCAGCATGCGATCAGCTGCCGCGTACATATCTTCGATGTCCTCGAACCGCTCCCCCAGCCCCAGAGCCTTAGCCTGGGCGCGGAGGTTGGAGAGCTGACCGCCGGGAATCTCGTGGGTGTAGACACGCCCGGTTGGGGCAGACAGGCCCATCTCAAAGGGCTTGTAGATGGTACGAACAGCTTCCCAGTAGGGTTCCAGAGCACAGGCGGCCTCAAGGGTGATAGAGGGCTGACGCTCGGTATGCTGGAGAGCACCCACAAGAGCTGAGAAAGAGGGCTGTGAGGTGGTGCCAGCCATGGAGGCTGAGGCCACGTCCACAACGTCAACACCGGCTTCAACCGCCGCAAGCAGAGTACCCACCTGGCCACCGGCAGTGTCGTGGGTGTGCAGGTGCACTGGCAGGTCAAAGCGCTCCCGCAGAGCGGTCACCAGTCGGCGGGCCGCCTCGGGGCGCAGCAGACCTGCCATGTCCTTAATGGCTAGGATGTGAGCACCGGCCTCAACCACCTGATCGGCAAGGTTGAGGTAGTAGTCCAGTGAGTAGGTCTTCTCGTTGGGGTCGAGCATATCGCCGGTGTAGCAGATTGCCACCTCAGCTACCGCTGTGCCCGTTGCACGAACGGCCTTGATAGCCGGTGTCATTTGGGAGACATCGTTCAGCGAATCAAAAATGCGGAAGATATCAACACCGGTGGCTGCTGCCTCCTGCACGAAAGCATCGGTTACTTCGGTGGGGTAGGGTGTGTAGCCCACAGTGTTCCTACCCCGCAGTAGCATCTGGATAGGCAGGTTAGGCATGGCCGCACGCAGGTGGGCAAGGCGTTCCCAGGGGTCCTCAGTCAGGAACCGCAGAGCAACGTCGTAGGTAGCACCGCCCCAAGCTTCAACCGAGAAAAGCTCCGGGGTGACGTGAGCTACAGCTGGTGCTGCTGCCAAGAGGTCACGGGTACGCACACGGGTTGCCAGCAGTGACTGGTGAGCATCTCGGAAGGTTGTGTCTGTGATCAGCACTTCCTTGGTCTCACGAACTGCCTTGGCAAAGCCCTCCGGCCCCAGTTCTAGCAGGCGTTGCCGCCAACCAGTTGGAGGCTGATGGGACGAAGCGTCAAAGGGTGAGCGGAAAGGCTCTGAGACCTTATCCCCGGGGAAACGTGGGAGCTTAGTGCGCGGGTCAATACCGTCAATGCGGGGGCCGTGAGGCTTATTGACGGTTACGTTCGCCAGGTACTGAAGAGCCTTGGTTCCACGGTCAGCGGAGGGCTTCTTGATCAAGAGCTCGGGGTGCTCATCGATGAAGGGGGTGGAGACATCGCCCGCGCGGAAGGTGGGGTCCTCCAGCACCGCCTGGATAAAGGGGATATTGGTGGCAACACCACGAATACGGAACTCCGCCAGCGCACGGGAGGCGCGCTGAACAGCTGATTCAAAGGTACGACCCCGGCAGGTCAGTTTGACCAGCATGGAGTCAAAGTGCGGTGAAATCTGTGCCCCGGTGTAGACGGTGCCACCGTCCAGTCGGATGCCGGAGCCACCGGCCGAACGGTAGTAGGTTACCTTGCCAACGTCCGGGCGGAAACCGTTGGCGGGGTCTTCGGTAGTGATGCGGGACTGAAGGGCGTAGCCACGTACTTTCAGGTCCTCCTGGTGGATTCCCAAATCATCCAGGGTTTCACCGGCAGCAATACGCATCTGTGACTGAACCAGGTCAACATCGGTCACCTCTTCGGTGACGGTGTGCTCCACCTGAATACGGGGGTTCATCTCGATAAAGACATGCTGGCCAGCGCGCTCACCTGCGGTATCGACCAGGAACTCCACGGTACCGGCGTTGACGTAGCCTAGCTCCCGGGCGAACTTCACAGCATCGCGGAAGAGGGCCTGGCGGATCTTATCGTCCAGATTGGGGGCAGGAGCGATTTCAACGACCTTCTGGTGACGGCGCTGGAGCGAGCAGTCACGCTCAAAGAGGTGAACGATGTTGCCCTCTGCATCGGCAAGAATCTGCACCTCGATGTGGCGGGGGCGCAAGACAGCCTGTTCCAGGAAGACAGTGGGGTCACCAAACGCGGTTTCAGCTTCACGCATCGCCGCTTCGATGGAGCCTTTAAGAGCTTGGCGGTTTTCGACCCGGCGCATGCCACGGCCACCGCCGCCGGCAACAGCTTTCACGAAAATGGGGAAGCCGATTTCTTCCGCCTGGCTCAGGAGGTAGTCGATGTCTGAGCTGGGTTCGGTTGATTTGAGCACCGGGATACCTGCGCGGCGGGCGGCACGCAGTGCCTCTACCTTATTTCCCGCTAACTCCAGTACCTCCGGGGGCGGGCCAATGAAGGTGATACCAGCGTCAGCTGCAGCCCGCGCCAAATCAGGATTTTCGGAGAGGAAACCGTAACCGGGGTAGATGGCATCGGCGCCGGCTTCTTTGGCGACGCGGATGATCTCATCAATGTCCAGGTAAGCCCGAACGGGGTGTCCCTCTTCACCGATGGGGTAAGCTTCATCAGCCTGCTGGCGGTGAATGGAGTGGCGGTCTTCGTAGGGGAAGACACCGACTGTCTTTGCACCAAGCTCATAGGCCGCTCGGTAGGCGCGAATCGCGATTTCGCCACGGTTGGCGACCAAGATTTTTGAAAACATTTCTTTCCGTTCCGCTCCGTCGAAACCTAGACAGGCAGGCGGAGCTAAGCCACAAGAGTGTGTGAACACCTCAAATATAGCTTTTTTTGACGGCCCAGACTCCCTTTTGAGGCCATGTTGTGTGATGAGGACCGTAATCTATGGATTTTATGGTCACTAGCACTACACTTGGTATTTTCTCCTGCTAGCCCCTTCCCAGGCGTGGGTATAGGCAAACTCATCGTCCCCAGCTTTTTAGGTAGCATAGTAAAGGCAGTGTGTTCCCAGTAATCGAGAGGCTTCCCAGTATGACCAGCATTGTAAGCATCAGTAGCCTTAAAGGCGGCGTGGGTAAAACCTCTGTTACTCTAGGGCTTGCTTCTGCTGCCCAGGCCTGCGGATTACGTGTTCTGGTCATTGACTTGGATCCGCACGGGGATGCTTCAACGGGTCTGGGCTCACCTACCGATGGTGCCGATATGGGTGCCATGCTCTCAGCGCCCGACAATTATTGGCTCAAGGACGAGATTCGTCCCTCCTCATGGACCGCTCTGGGCAGTTTGGGGCAGGCTTCCCGAACTGGCTTAGAAGCCGGGGTGTGGGTTGGGCGCGCGTCAGCCCGGCTGACAGCCCTGGAACGGTCTGAGCCTACAGACATTCTGTTGCCTCATCTAGCACGATTGCTAGAACCCGTGAGCGACGATTTCGACCTCATCCTCATCGACTGCCCGCCAACCCTTGGTCGCCTGACCGAGATGGCCTGGGCGGCTTCCGAGCGGGTTCTCTCTGTTGCCGAGCCTTCCCTCTTCTCTGTTGCCGGCTCTGAACGCACTATGCGAGCTATCGCCCGCTTTGAGTCAAACACTGAGTACGCTGTCGGATCAGCATCCATCATTATGAATAAGGTCAGGGACAATGACCCTGAGCACGAATACCGCACCGAAGAAATGCGGGTCCTCTTTGGTGATCTGGTAGCAGAAATCCCGATTCCTGAGACTCCCCTGCTTCAACGAATTCAAGGCTCCGCCTACCCCGTCCACTACTGGCCTGAAGCAGAAGCCCAGCCTCTGGCAGATGCTTTTACAGCCCTCTTAGCTGGGCTGGTAGAGCTTGAGAAAGCCAAGTAAGGCGCCTAGTAATACAAAAGGGGAAGGAAACCCTTGAAGGGTTTCCTTCCCTTATGTGCTGTGTTTACACAGAACGAAACTAATAGCTGATTAGGCGCCAGCTTTACGCGCCCGGCGGGCAGAGAGCTCATCGTGAATTTCGGGGCCCTGAGCGACTTCTTGTGCGGTGTTCTCGCCGGGTAGCTCACTGAGCGAAACTTCGAGTTCACGCCAGACCCGGCCAATGGCAATGCCGAAGACCCCCTGGCCAGCCTGTACCAAATCGATTACCTCGGCAGCTGAGGTGCATTCATAGACCGATGCACCGTCAGACATGAGAGTGATACCGGCCAAATCTTCGACACCCCGAGCACGCAGGTGCTCCACCGAAGTGCGGATCTGTTGCAGGGAAACCCCGGTGTCCAAAAGGCTCTTAACGATTTTAAGAACCAGGACATCGCGAAAAGAATATAGACGCTGGGAACCTGACCCCTGAGCGGAACGCACGGTGGGTTCGACCAGGTGAGTTCGGGCCCAGTAATCAAGCTGGCGGTAGGTAATGCCAGCAGCTTTACAGGCCGTAGGCCCACGGTAGCCCAGATTTTCATCGACCAGGGAAAGCGGATCGTCAAACAGAACGCCCTGCTCGCCTACCGGGGCACTGCGAGGCATGACGTCGTCAATACCCAGCAAGGGCTGATCCAGAGGGGCAGATACGCCTTGTAGCGCATCAGTTGCGCTCTTGTAACCGTTATCGTTATTCACGGTGATAGCGATTCCTTCCCTCATGTGGATCATGGACTCTCTTATCCTACCTGCCCCAAACCGATTGACTGTTATTTAGGTCAGCCAGACACCCGGCGTTTTAAGGTGGTCTAAGTCATTAAAATACCGCCACCAGAAAGCTAGCCAGAGACCCAGCCCTCAAAGAGCCTAATCAAAGCTTGGCATTGCGCCTGCGACAAGGGCCATGTGTAGGCGGAGCATCAACTGGGCAATTTCACCAGCAAGCTCAGCCGCCCTGGCCTGAGATTTTTCGTCCTTACGCAAGGCCAGCGGGCCGACAGCGGTCTCCACCAGGTCTACTTCCCGGTCAGCCGCCGCCCGGAAAGCCCTCAGGTGGCGCGGGTGTAGGCCGTGGACAGTGAGCTGGTTACAGACCTCGGTGACAGCCAGATCATACTGATCGTAGGCTTCTTTCCCCTCTTCTAGCAGCCCGTAGTTGAGGAGTTCACGGAGCAGGGGCATATCAACGCCAGCCGCCTGGCCCAACTCTCGCAGAGTATAGACCTGCCCAGGTTCAGCAGGAAGAGCTGGGCGCTGGCCCGGAGCAACAGCAGGAACGGTTTTCTCTTCCTGAGACTGGACGGCCTCGGGCGCAAGCCCAGCATCTAACTCAGCTAGACGCTGCCTGATAACTTTGAGCGGTAGGTACTGGTCTCGCTGAAGCTGGAGGACATAGCGTAGGCGCTCAATATCCTGCTCAGAGTACTTACGGTAACCGGTATTAGTGCGCTGCGGGCTCACCAGCCCCTTGTCTTCAAGGAAGCGAATTTTAGAGGCGCTAATACCCTCAAACTCACTTTCGAGGGCGCCGAGTACCTGGCCGATCGTCTTATTCTTGGCCCCGGCACCGCTAGCGTCAGCAGATTGTGCCTGGGGTTTCATTACTTGCCTTGACCCTGGTAGAAAGCGAAGTGAAACTTGCCGATGTGGATTTCATCGCCGTTCTTGAGGTAAGCCTCATCGACGCGATCACCATTAACATAGGTACCGTTCAAGGAATCAGCGTCGGTCAGGATGAAGCTGCCTGCGTTCGGAATAAAGAGTGCGTGGCGACGCGAAACGGTGACGTCGTCTAAGTAGATGTCAGACTCAGGGCTACGGCCGGCAATAGTGGGTAGAACCCCACCGTCATCTGTCGCATCGGGAGTCAGCAGGAAACGAGCACCCTTGAACTGACCATCAATACCAATAAGAACAGCTGAGCCAACAGGAAGAGTTGCCAGCAGGGCGGTTTCCTCAGCAGTAGGAGTGTGAGCCTGAGAAATCCCCAGGGCGGTGAGGCTAATGGTGTTTGTCTGTGGGTGGGCTTCGGCGGGGGCCATACAATCTAGTCCTTTGTGGGATGGTGCGACAGAAGAATCTTGGGGTCTGGAACCCGGGGAAGATGACTACGTCATGGGATATGTTGTGTTGTGGTATGAACCGGCACAAGGTCACGAAATGGTAAACAGTGAACCGCTTGTTTAATCTTAGCCATTAGGAACGATTTATGGCTATTTCAGGCCGTGTTCCACCCGGTATTTTTCGTGATTTTCGCTCAGCAGAAGGGCACCGCCCTCCCCGGTAGGGAAAAGGCGGTGCACAAGCTCTACGAAAAGTGGGAAAGCTACTGGGCTTCAATCTCAGCTAGGTAGCCCTCAGCAGAAAGCAGGGAATCAATGTCAGCTTTGTTCGCCGGGCGGAGTTCAATTAGCCAGCCCTCACCGTAAGGATCAGAGTTCACAGTTTCGGGCGAGCTTTCCAAGGCATCGTTGACAGCTACAACTTGGCCAGAAAGCGGAACGAAGAGGTCAGAGACGCTCTTGGTGGATTCAATCTCACCGAATGTTGCCTCAGCTTCGAGGGTGTCCCCCACTTCGGGCAAGTCAACGTACACAACGTCGCCCAGTTCGCCCTGGGCGTGGTCTGTTACCCCAATACGAACTGTTCCGTCTGCGGTGAGTTGACCAACCCACTCGTGTTCTTTGGTGTATTTGAGTTCTGCGGGAACATTGCTCATCGGAGGTGTCCTTTTCTAGTGATCAAAGATGCCGATCGAGGTGCGTGAAGCTCGAACTAACTGCGCATGATTCCAGTGAGGGAAAAGGAATCAGCCTAGGCACGATTATATGACACAGAAAACAGTGATGCGTGTTTGGCGCCACCTCTTTTACTGTCTTCTTACCATAAAAGGCCCGCCCCTCATGGTGAAGGGCGGGCTGGTCTTTACCGTGGATTAGATAAGGCCCTCAGAGAATTTGTAGGGGTTACCGAAACGGTGGGCAGTAATCGAAACGGCCTGCTCCCGGATAAAGGGCAGAATCTCGATTCGACCGGCTTCTGTCACAGGCTGGAAGTAAACCGCAATGTCGGGTCGGCCATTCAAGGCCTGGTAGATACTCGTGACGTCCTGGCCAATGTAGCGGATACGGGCACCCTCAAAGGCGGTTCCCTCAAGCTTCTTGGAGGGGGTGTGAGCAATTTTGGCAAGAGCCGAGCGGTACTGAGCATCGTCCTGAGAGACAAGGCTGATACCTGCGGCGCCCAGAGCTGCGGTCAGAGCAGTGGGTAGCTCCTGGGCGGTGGAGAACTCAACCCGTGCCCCGGCAACCAGCCCCGCCAGCAGAACGCGCAAGGCAGCGACAAGCTCCCCATCTTGGTCTAGACGAACCTGAACCGTAGTTGGCAGGTAACGCAGGATATTGCGTTCTACACCCAGCTTACTGGGGTCGTGCCCCTGCCCGAATTCAGTTGCCCAGGCATCAGCATCAGAGCTTGCGGCGCGAGCCAGCATATCCAGCTCTTCTGGTGGGAAGCCATCCAGGCCGCGAACAGCGGTCAGCACAGAGAGCACCTTCTGGTCGGAGGGGGCGGTGGTCGCAGTTGCGGGTGCGCTTTCCCAGTCGCTGAGGGCCACCAGGTAGTTGGGGCCGCCAGCCTTGGTGCCCGAACCTACGGTGGACTTCTTCCAGCCGCCGAAGGGCTGACGCTGAACAATCGCGCCGGTGATGCCTCGGTTGACGTAGAGGTTACCCGCCTGAACCTTGCTGAGCCAGAGTTCAAGTTCACCGGAATCCAGTGAATGAAGGCCAGCGGTCAGGCCGTAGTCGGTTGCGTTCTGAAGCTCAATGGCTTCTTCTAAAGTTGCGGCCTTCATGACACCCAGAATGGGGCCAAAGTACTCGGTCAGGTGGTACTCGGAGCCGGGTTTGACACCTGCGCGGACGCCGGGTGACCAGAGCCTGCCGGTCTCATCGAGCTGCTGGGGTTTGAGTACCCAGGTCTCGCCCTCGCCCAGCTCGGTCAGGCCGCGCTTGAGCTTGCCCTCGGGAACCTCAATGACCGGGCCCATCTCGGCTTCAATGTCCTGGGGGTGGGCAACGTGCAGGGACTTTACCGCATCGACCAGCTGGTTGTAGAAGCGTTTAGACTCCCCTACCGAGCCAACAAGAATAACCGTTGAAGCCGCTGAACACTTCTGCCCGGCATGACCGAAGGCCGAGTAGACCACGTCTTTAACCGCCAGATCAAGGTCAGCATTGGGGGTCACAATAATAGAGTTCTTACCGGAGGTCTCACCGAATAGCGGCAGGTCCTTACGCCAGGACCGGAACATCTCGGCGGTCTCGTAACCGCCGGTCAGAATAAGGCGGTCAACGCTGGGGTGGGCAATCATAGTGGAACCGGCCTGGCGGTCGGTGACCTTGACCAGGCGCAGGACCTCCTCGGGCACTCCAGCCTGCCACAGCACCTCAGCAATCAGTGCACCCACCCGGGCGGTGTTGCTTGCGGGCTTGAAAATCACGGCGGAGCCAGCGGCCAGGGCAGAAAGCACACCACCGACGGGGATCGCTGTGGGGAAGTTCCAGGGCGGAACGACCAGGGTCAGCTTAACCGGGTGGTGCTTGGCACCGTCCACAGAATCAAGGCGCTCAGCCAGCAGAGCGTAGTAGTAGGCAAAGTCGATAGCCTCAGAGACTTCAACATCTCCCTGGTCCAGGGTCTTGCCGGCCTCAGCAGCCATAATCTCCATGAACTCGCCACGGCGGACCGCCAGGTTGACGGCTACCTTACGCAGGATTTCGGCGCGTTCGGAGGCGGGGCGGGCACCCCAGGCGCGGCCAGCTTCCACGGTCTGGGCGACCAGGGCCTCAGCCTCTTCTGATGAACCCAGCTCGTTAGCCTCCAGAGCATCCAGACCAATCTGGGTGGTCTTGGAGCGCTCCAAGATAGCGCGGCCCCATTCACGGTTACCCGCCAGGGCTGGGTCGGTATCGGGAGTGTTCTCAAAGGTCCCGGGGGCAGGCTTGAAAACAGTATCAGCAGTCTCCTCCAGCCTGTTCTGGGTGCGCTGGGGCGGCTGAACTTCATCGGTCACAGCCTCCAGGGAGCGCAAGAATCGATTCTTTTCGCGTTCAAAGAGCTGGGGGGAAGAATCCAGGTCAAAGACTGCGCTCATGAAGTTCTCGCTCGACGCGTTCTCTTCAAGGCGGCGCACCAGGTAGGAGATAGCGACGTCGAACTCTTCGGGGCGGACCACGGGGGTGTAAAGCAGCAGGTGGCCCACACGCTGGCGGATAACCTCCGCCTGCTGGGAGGCCATGCCGATGAGCATCTCAAATTCGATATCTTTTTCGACCCCTCGGTCTTCGGCGAGAAGCAGTGCAAAAGCGACGTCAAAGAGGTTGTGGCCGGCAACGCCCAGGCGGATGTTGCGGGTGCGTTCGGGGGTCAGTGCATAGTTGAGGATGCGCTTGTAGTTGGTGTCAGAGTCCTGCTTGGAGTCGCAGGTAGTCAGGGGCCAGCCATGAACGGCGGCTTCTACCCTTTCCATGGACAGGTTTGCGCCCTTGACCAGTCGAACCTTGATGCGAGCGCCACCGGCGGCAACGCGCTGAGCAGCCCACTCCTGAAGGTGCTGCATGGCGGCCAGGGTGTCGGGCAGGTAGGCCTGGAGCACGATGCCGGCCTCCAGGTTCTTAAGCTGGGGCTGGTCAAGGATCTTGGTGAAGACCGCGATGGTCATGTCCAGGTCCTTGTACTCTTCCATGTCCAGGTTGATGAACTTGGGGGTCGGTGATGCCGCCGCCTGCTCGTAGAGGGGGGTTAGGCGTTCAACGGCATCGGCAACGACCTCTTCGAAGGCCCAGTGCGAGTGGGGGCCAGATACGGAGGACACCTTAATGGAAACGTAGTCAACGTCGTCGCGGGCCAGCAGTCGCTTGGTTTCACTCAGGCGGCGTTCTGCCTCGCGGTCGCCTAGGACGGCTTCACCCAGCAGGTTGATGTTGAGCTTGTTGCCTGTTGAGGTCAGGTGTTTGATGGCGGGGCCCAGCTTCTGGTCGCGGGCATCGACAATCAGGTGGCCCACCATCTGGCGCAGGACGGTGCGGGCAAGGGGTACGGTGGGCCAGGAAGCCTTGACGGCCAGCTTGCCGCCCACCCCTACAGCGCTCTTCATGTACCAGGGCAAGAAGGAGGGCACGATCGGGGCGATTCGGCTCAGGTTTTTACCGGCGACTTGCTGGTCTTCGGGGCGGATGACGCCGTCCACAAAGCCCACGGTGAAGTCTAGGCCGTTGGGGTCTTTGAGAACTCCGGCCAGTTTTTCTGCGGAAGGGTCAGAGGGAATCTGCTGGGCTGCCTGAACCCAGTCGGCAACCAGCTGGACGGCCTGTTCTGCTAGTTTCTGGTGGTGGGTGTCGGTGAAGGGTTGTGCCATGGGGTGACCTCCTTGTTGGCCCGCTCTTGGCGGGGCGAAAACCTGCTTCTTGTTATCCATTTCACCATCTTTAGGTTCTGGTTACACTATTAGTAAAAGTGAATATTTTTTACCCTGTATATTTAGTAGCACTAATGTTTATTGATCTGAGTGCTCTACCCCTAGTGAGGTTCCCCCATGTACGACCTGCGCCGCCTTGCCATGCTGCTAGAAATCCACGAACGCGGCACCCTTGCCGCCGCAGCCAAAGCACTGCACCTGACCTCCTCCGCCATCTCCCAGCAAATCACCACACTGGAAAAAGAGGTGGGCGCTCCCCTGCTCCGCAAGGTCGGCAGGGGGGTTGAACTCACCACAGAAGCACTCATCTTGGCCGATAGTACCCGGAACATACTCAGAGAAATGGATGCTGCCCGCACCCGCATCACACTGCTGGATGGAGTGCCCACCGGCCAGGTCAAGCTGGCCATCTTTCAGTCAGCCGCGCACGCCCTGCTCACCGGTGTGCTTGAGCACCTGGCGCACCAGGCACCTCAGGTACAACTACACGTGGTACAGATTGACCCGGAAACCGGCCTGTCGCTAACCCGCAGCCGGGAATTCGATGTGGTCATTGCTGAGTCCTACCCCCACCACTACATTCCCGAATACCCGGACCTCACCTATGACCTGTTGGCCCTTGACACTTTGCAGTTGGTTGTTGCTCAGGACAGCCCCGTGGAAAAGCTGGCCGATGCTAGCGCGCTCCCCTGGGTTTTTGAAGGCGAGCACAACACCTCCCGCATCTGGGGTATTAACCAGTGCCGGGCGGCAGGTTTTGAACCGCACATCCGTTACGTGATTGATGACCTCAACGCCCACCTGCAACTGGCCGCAACCGGGGCGGCAGCCATCATGCCCAGCTTTGCGCTGCCTGCCCAGGGCAAAGAACTAGAGGAAGCTTACGGTGTTAAAGCCCTACCCCTGCCCCATGCGCCCTCCCGGAAAATCTTCATGGCAACCCGCGCCGAAAGCTCCAACCAGCCAGCAATCCAGGCGGTCAAAGAAGCCCTCCAAGACGCAGTTGCCCGCCTACCCTAAGGGGCAGACGGGCCTAAGGGGTAGACGGGCTCAAGACCTCACGAAACCGGCAGTCTTACTTATCTGCTGGCACCGCCATGGTATCTGAGTAGTCCATAGCCTGCAGAGTCAGCACCCAGGCCCCGTCCTCATAGTCAGCCGCCAGCCCAAAGAAGTAGGGATCTTCCGTGACCGGAACCCATTCGGTCCGCGGAGGGTTAGCCTCAGGGTTCAGGAGCACGGTCCCGTTTTCTACCAGGTAGGTATTGAGTACATACTCACCAAACTCATTGCCCTTGCCCACAAGGTAGAAGTCGGTCACTGCCTTGCGGTGGCCCCGCACAACCCACCCGCCGTTTTTGTAGGCGGCATCGACCTTGTCCAGGAAGTCGAGCTCAGCCTGCTGAGAGGGGTTAGGCTTGCCCGCTGGTGTTACCAGCTCCCGCCAGCGGGCGGTGTCGCCGCTGGTGATCGCGTAGTTACGCTCAGCCAGGTAGTATTCAAAGAATTTGACGAAACCCTCTTGGGTGTGCTCATTCATACCCTCAGGTTCAATGGGCCTGGGGACCTTCTGGGCGGGGGCTTCTTCTGTGGCAGGCACGTAGTCATCAAAGCTCCCATCATATTTAAGCCCGATAGCTGGAACCCTGTTCTGGGTGGACAGAGCTTCTGAACTTGCTGCTGTAGCGGAGGCTGATGATGACGCAGTGGCCCCAGCCGATGCTGAGGGGGAGCCTGTTGTTGTGGAGAAACCGGCTTCACCGGAAGGTGCTGAGCTACTAGAGCTAGGCTCGGGCCTTGCCGTTGACCGGTCAGCAGACGGGGAACCGGAGGCCCCCAAACCGCAACCGGTTAGGGCAAGGACCGAGAGAGCCAGCGTGGCCCCTAGACGAGACGCAGGCCGGGCAGAAGAGGCTAGAGATGGGGCGGAAAAACGCATGAAGGTACTCCTGAACATGTGGTGTTTGGGTAGTTACACCCTACCTGCTCAGCAAACGATCAGCATGTTTTTATCCACAGGGCAGGTGGAGGACATAACGTAGGGCCCCAGTGAACAGGCGGTCACGGCAAACCAACTGTATATAGCAGAAATGTATTATGCGGCTGGAACCTACTGACTGAGGCAGATATATTTACCCTAGAAGAGCCAACGGAATAACATACACGCCATCGGGGCGGCGGTAGGCCACGTCACCGGCGGTAATAACAACCAGGCTCGCAACGCGCTGAGGCAGCTGTTCCTTCAACCAAAGAAGATGACGCACGTCCCGGTCAGTAGGAACCGCTTTCAATTTCACTTCTATGGCAACTAGTTGCCCGTCATGCCCTTCTACAAGGAGGTCGATTTCTCTGGCACCTGAATTCATCCTGAGGTGAGAAACTGTGGCCTCCAGCGACTGCGCCATAACACGTACCGTGAGAGTTACTAAAGATTCAAAAAGGGGGCCTGCCATGTGGCTCCCCCGGTCAGAGAGCAAAGCAGAGGCATCCAACCCTAGAAGATGAGCCGCCAACGCGGGGTCTGCTAGATGGTGTTTGGGGGATTGTTGTAAGCGCGTGAAAGCGTTTAAGGCCGGTACCCAACCGGGCACCGGGTCGAGTAACCACAATTTAGCCAAATGCTCACGATAGGTGCGGGTGGTTTTTTCAGATGGCTGTGTTCCGTCACCACCGGTCGTTGCGTCAAGCAGTTTTGAGTATGCAGTTGTGCTTGATTCAGCAGCCGCGTATGCCGCCAGCCATTTTCTAAGAGCCAAGGGGTGGCGAACCTCGGCACCAAGTTCTGGGATATCACGGTCGATCACACGCATGAGGTACCCTTCCAGCTGTGCACGCAAGGCACGGGGGTTGAACCCCGCCAACCCGGGAAATCCGCTCGCGACAATCGCTTCCATATAGTCTGCCAGCTTATACTCTGACCGATAGGTTGATATATCGGCTTCACCTGCCAGCAGGTCAGAAAGGAATACGGTTGGGGTTGTTTGGCCGCGCTCATGCAACCCCATGGGGCGCATACGCAGGGAAACTACCCGACCAGCTCCGCTGTGGCTTCCAGCCATATCGTAGGGGCTAGCTGAGCCAGTGAGCAGGAATGACCCAGCCGGTGCTCCCTGGTCAACGGCCCTGCGCACCATGTCCCAGACCTTCGGGTAGTACTGCCACTCATCAAGCAGGAGCTTCTTGCCCCGAAAACTATCAAAATCAAAGTCGCTTTCTAAGAGGGCCACATTACTTGTTCGGTCGAGAGATAGAACAGTATCTGCGCGACGTTGGGCGGTGGCGGTTTTACCGACACCTTTTGGGCCATCAATAGCTACAGCAGAAAGGTGGGGTAAAAGGTCATCAAGTTCCCGGTCCAACGATCTTGGAAGGTATTTCATAACTAGATATTATCACTTGTCAGACAACTCTATTACCGCATTTTCATATACTCTATTACCTGAATTTCATGAACGGTATGACCTGATTTTCACTCAATGTATTACGGCTTCTTCAAGATTGACGGGGAAGCGGACCCCCTTTGAACCGCAGCGAGACTCCCCCTAGAAGGCACCGCTCCCTTAGAATTATCTGTAAGGCCCCTGACCGGGGCTGACCGTTTGTGAAGGGTAGCGTGTGTCGTCTTTGAATCATTCTCAGTTTATTTGGAACGTAGCCGATGTCTTGCGCGGCACCTATAAGCAACACCAGTATGGCCAGATCATTCTGCCCTTTACCGTGCTCTTCCGCCTGGATGCCACCCTAGCCCCGACCAAAGAGGCCGTTGTGAAAGCAGCCGAGGGCTACCAGCTGGACGATGTCCCGTTGGCCATGCTCGCTTCCCAGGCGGAGCACCACTACAGTTTCTATAACCTGTCGCGCCACAACCTGAAAACCATCACGAACGACCCCGATACCCTGGCCATTAACCTGCGCGACTATATCAACAGGTTCTCCGCGAATGTGCGCGATATCTTCGAGAAGTACAAGTTTGAGGATACGGTTGCCGAGCTTGAATCGCATGACCTGCTCTTTCAGGTCATGCAGCACTTTGCCAGGGTTGATTTGCACCCGGATAGGGTCAGCAATGAGCAGATGGGCAATATCTTTGAGGAGCTGATTCGCAAGTTCGCGGAGGCCTCTAATGAGACTGCCGGTGAGCACTTCACCCCGCGTGAGGTCATTGAGCTGATGGTGACCCTGCTCTTGGCTGATGATGAGGACCTGCGCACCGACTATATTGTGCGTGAGGTCTATGACCCCACAGCAGGTACCGGCGGTATGCTCTCGGTAGCGGAGGAAAAGATTAAGGCCATTAACCCCAACGCCGATGTGATTCTGCTGGGCCAGGAACTCAACCCCGAGTCCTACGCAATTTGTAAGGCGGACATGGTGGTTAAGGGCCAGGAGGTGGATAGCATCGTCCTGGGTAATACTCTCACTGCCCCGGCCTTTGAGGGGCGCACCTTCCACTTTGGGCTGTCCAACCCACCTTTCGGTGTGGATTGGAAGACCGCTAAGGCTTTTGTGGAGGACGAGCATAAGAGCATGGGCTTCCACGGCCGCTTTGGTGCTGGCCTGCCCCGCGTTTCTGACGGTTCTCTGCTCTTTCTACAGCACCTGATTGCTAAGTTACGTGAGCCGGGCTGGGGCAGTGACGGTGTGCCCCAGGTGGGTGGCCGCGCCGCGATTGTTCTGAATGGTTCGCCTCTGTTTACGGGTGGGGCTGGCTCGGGTGAGAGCAATATCCGTAAGTGGGTGCTGGACCATGACTATTTGGAGGCCATTATTGGCCTGCCAACTGACATGTTCTATAACACCGGTATCAGCACCTACATTTGGGTTTTGAATAAGCAGAAGAAGGCTGAGCGTAAGGGCAAGATTCAGCTGATTGATGCCACGGATATGTTTGAGAAGATGCGTAAGTCGGTGGGTTCTAAGCGTAAGCGCCTGTCGGCTGAGCATATTGCGGAGATTACCCGGCTCTTTGCCGCTTTTGATGCTGCGGATGATAAGCGTTCTAAGGTGTTTGACCGTGAGGAGTTTATGTACCGCACGATTACGGTGGAGCGCCCTCTGCGCTTGAATTGGGGTTTTACTGCTGAGCGGGTGGAGCGTTTGTTGGCTTCTAAGGAGTTTGGCAAGCTCAAGTTGGCTGAGGGTGAGGACGCCGCTGTGCGGGTTTCTCTTGCTTCTTTGGTTGAGAGCACAGCGGGTGCCGTTGGCGGTGATATGGCAGGGGTGAAGGCTGAGCTCTTGCAGGTGTTTGCGGACGCCGGTGCCTTGGTGAAGCCTGCGGCTTTGGCTAAGTTGGTGGATGAGTTAGCTGAGCGCGATGAAACCGCCGAGGTGGTGATGAAGGCTAAGAAGCCGGTGGCTGATACTGCCCTGCGTGATACTGAGAATGTGCCCTGGGGCGAGGATATTCACGAGTACCTGGAACGTGAAGTCAAGCCTTTTGTGCCGGATGCTTGGATTGATGAGTCTAAGACTAAGGAGGGCGCTGAGATTCCTTTTACCCGCCACTTCTACGAGTACGTGCCGCCCCGCTCCCTGGAGGAGATTGACCGGGACCTCAACGAGGCGCTGGGCCGCATTAAGAAGAGGCTGGAAGAGGTGCAGGCGTAGTGAACGCACGGCTTGTCAAACTTAAATATCTTGCGGACTTCAATCCACCAGTTCCCGCAAATGTCAGAAGTTCAAATGATAAATTTCCGATTTACCCGATGGATAAGATCGAATCATTTGGCAAGCTCTCAAGCAGCGTAGAGTCCAGACCGATTTCTGAGCTGCTCAACGGGTATAGCTATTTAGAACCCACAGATGTCGCGTATGCAAAAGTAACACCCTGCTTTGAGAATGGTAAGGGAATCCTTGGCAGGGATCTACCTGGCCCTAGTTTTGCTACAACTGAGCTGACTGTTCTTCGCCCAAAGCCTGGTGTAGATCAGAGGTACTTGGCATATTTACTTCAGACGCCAGATTTTATGAATCCAGCGATTTCTTCAATGACTGGTGCCGGTGGTCTAAAACGAGTAGCTGAAGAATATGTGAAAAATCTAAAGTTTCCTTTGCCTTCTTTAGATGAACAAAAGAGAATTGCTGATGAACTTGACCGTGAGCTAACAGAAATTGATGAACTCATTTCAGACCAGCAGTGCCTGCTCAATCTGACTACCGAAAAATTTAATGCTGAGATTCGTAGTCTAACGTATCCTGAAGGCATTGAAACAGTTCCATTAAAGCGATTTGCTGACATTACATTAGGCAAAATGATTACACCTTCAGATAAAGGTGGCATGGAGGTAGCGCCATATATCAGAGCAGCCAATATCCAGCCTGGCGGTGTTTTCACCTATCAGTCGGATCAAAAGAAGATGTGGTTTTCTTCTGACGAGTTATCTTACTTGGATTTAAAAAAGGGCGATGTTCTGGTTGTCGAGGGAGGAGCTGGCTTTGGCCGCAGTGCTGTACTGGAAGAAGATTTACCAGGTTGGGGTTTCCAGAACTCCATTAACCGAGTACGTGTGAATAATGACTTAGCTGATGCACATTTTATTGATTTTTGCATCCGGGCACAGTTGCTATCTGGCGAGCTTGAGAAGCTGACAAATCAATCCACAATTCCTCATTTAACGGCAGAGAAATTAAATCTAATTCAAATTCCAAATATCGAAGTGGGTCAACAAACAGAGTTCGCAAACGAACTTTTCATCCTCAACCACAGAAATTCAATCCTAATAGCCGAAATGAAAAACCTTATTTCAATTTTACTTGAATTAAAACAATCAAAAATTATTTCGCTCTTAAATTGATTTCAATCCTCAAACTCCAATCCAGGAAGAATATAAATCTTGAAAAATAATATAAACACCCCTAAGAAAATAATAAATAATCCCTTAAATATCCCGCTACAAAGGTTGAATATCAGTACTCAAAACATCCATCACCTTACTTACACTGGAAAATTTCACTGGGGCGAAGAAAGCACAACATCCGCATTATTAGCTTCGATTTATGGAGACGAGTATGGAATTGATGGATTTTGCACACAGTGTGGAACACATTTAAAAAAATGTCAAAATGGATACAAATCTCCACTTAAAATTAGCGGAAGGATTGCTTCTTTTAATAAAAAACAAGAAAGCAGGTATTCAGGAAGTGATTTCCTACTATCTTTTAAAGATGGTAAGCAAAAAATAACATTCAACTTTCAAGCTAAATCGATAGCACTTAACAAAAATATGGACAAAGCTGCATGGGATAAAATTTTTTATATATATAAAAAGAATTCAGGGTTTCATCAATATAACACTTTATTAAAGTATAGTAGGAAACATGGTTTTGAACCTTTCTATATTTTTTACACAGAAAAAAATAACCCGCACTTAACCTGTGATACAAAGTGTAAAATTGCTGGGCATAACGGGCCGCATGATACTTTTTCATTAGTTATTCCTGCTCAAACATTACGCAATATCTATAATAAATGGTCTACTCAAAGTTCAGTAAATGGCACATTTATGGATATCGTTGCAAAAGAGTCAGTTCCACTACCATGTCTTTTTAAACATCATTTTTCACAAAAAAATTTAGTTAACTCATTACATAAAAACATTAAACTGTTTTTTCCGGATCTGGAAACTAGGGTGCACTCGATTGGAAATTCTGATTACCCTGGCACAATAATCGACGAAGAAGTTCCCCATCTACAAATAGAACAACCTCTTATACACGCAGCGAAAACCAAAATTGAAACTTTTTCAAAGGTTGAACAACAAGAAATAAAACAAATTTCAAACCGAGAATTTGTCTCCTTGATCCTTGAAACTCTGAACTACAACGAATTTACAACATTTCAAGATATTGCCAAAACTATAAAACATTTTATAGGCGGAGATATTAAAGCCAATGCTGTTAGCAAAATTATCAAATCCAAATATATTTACGCAAATAAAGCAGTAAAAGTTGTCTCACAAAAACAATTAAATGTAGGGCATTCAGTTGATGTCTCTGGGAATTTTGATAGCCATTTTGGATACAATAATCGAGAAGAAGTTCTCAAGGAGTTCTATCCTGAAATTGAAGTTCTTAACAATCACGTTTCAATTGACGGTGAAACCGGTGTAAAATATATTGCAGACGATGCATTGATTGCTAATGTTAATAGATTGATGAAAGTTTCAATTGAGGAAAATGGGGAACGACTACCATCGTAGAACGATTTTCAAATTACAGGAAAGGAATTGATATATGTTTGAACGACCAGTAGATTATCCCTGTGCTATCGCTGATCAAACTGACGAAGGTATGTACGCAGCTCTTGATTGGGTACTTGAACGAAAGAAAGATAATGAAGAAGTTACTTTATGGGTAGTTCAAAAAAGAATTCTTGGAAACAACGAATTTTTAAAAGAACTGTCAAGGTATGAAGGTCGGGGTCTTAAAATTGTCGTCAAAGACCCGATTTATCAAGCTAATGGCCCAGTTCTTTCCATGTATCCAGACATTAAAAATTTATCCTATTCTACAGGAGCAAGAGGAATAACAGCACTAGCAGTTGTTCAGTGGGCAGATAAATTGGATACATGGGCACATGAAGTTAATGCAGAAGTCATACATACATTTGAGTCTGAAAGCGACAGGTTTTCGATTTATTACGAAGAGGAGCCTGAATTAACGCCAGAAATTATTCAGGGACTTAAGCATATTACGTCAGCAATTAATCATAACAACACGATTGCAGCTTCTGGTTATGATAAAGATTCCACGATAAGAGTACTGCTTCAATTAAAGGATGATGGGCATGAACTCCCTCCGAATCGTATGGCTGAATGGGCTATTGCTAATGGATGGTTGAGGGATAATCCAAAAGAATTAATAAACTGGGTACGCAAAATTAATTCAGGTGTTCGTCCACGAATATCAAGATATTAGAGGATTTTATTTTTCAATAGAATTGAACTGTTTTCTACGCAAAATATGCACTCACGTCTGTCTAAAAATCTGCAAGCCAGAATCCCGAAAAGAATCTCTTAAGTCAATTTTTTGCATTCCCGCAGTAAATGCGAGTATTAGTCTCTATTTTTATAATCTATCCGTTCAGGAGCCCTAGCCCATGCCCCGCACCCACCTCGAACGTCCTCTCCAGCAAGACATCTGCGCCCACCTGGCCGCTCACGGGTGGCAGCACTCCCCCAGCTCAGACGGCTACGACCCCGTAAACGCGCTCTACCCGCAGGACCTCTTTACCTGGCTAGAGATAAGCGACCCCGTAGCCTACCGCTCCCTGGTAAACCCAGATGAACCCGCATCCGCCCAAGCCGCCGCGCAGGAACGCATCATCACCGCCCTCACCAAAAAGCTCAGCCTGCCAGAAGAAAACGGCGGTGGCCCCCTCAACACCCTCCGCAAAGGCTTCCGCGTGCTCGGTGCCCGCCGCGACTTCAAGCTCCTAGCACCCCCACCCCAAGACAACCGCAACCCAGAAGTCGCCAAGCTCTACCAGGCCAATATCCTGCGCGTTGTCGAAGAAGTCCGCTACGACCCCCACAACCAGCTCAGCCGTATCGACCTCGTCCTCTTTGTTAACGGGCTGCCCATAGCCACCATCGAAATCAAGTCCGAGTACGCCCAAACCCTGGCCCACGCCACCCGGCAATATCGCGAAGACCGCGACCCCAAAACCTCCCCGCTCTTACAAGAACACCGTGGCGCCCTGGTCCACTTCGCCCTCACCCAAGACGAAATCGCCATGACCACCCGTCTGGCCGGAAAATCCACCGTCTTTCTCCCCTTCAACCGAGGGCACAAAGGCGGCGCTGGCAACCCACCGGTAGAAGGCGACCTGGCCACCAGCTACTTCTGGCATGAAATCCTGGACCGCGACACCTGGCTGACAATCCTCACCAAGTTCATCTACACCAACCACCAAAAAGTCAAAGATCCGCTCACCGGGCGCACCCTCACCAAAGCCTCAACCCGTTTCCCCCGCTACCACCAGTGGCGAGCCGTCACCAGGCTCCTTGCCGCCGCACGAGCCGAAGGCGCAGGCAACAAGTACCTGGTTCAGCACTCGGCAGGCTCCGGCAAAACTGACTCCATTGCCTGGCTGGCCCACCAGCTCTCTAACCTGCACTCAGCCACCGGCGAGCGCGTTTTCGACTCCATCATCGTGATTGCCGACCGGCAGGTACTCGACAGGCAACTGCAAGATGCCATTGACCAGCTGGTCACTATTCCCGGTGTCTTCATGCCCGTTACACGTGGTAATGGGGAATCCAAATCTAAGCAACTGGTGGAAGCGCTGACCAGCGGCACCCCTATTATCGGTGTGACCCTGCAAACCTTCCCCTTTGCTATGGAAGAAATGACCAAGGAAGGTAGCCAACTAGCGGGGCGCCGCTTTGCCGTTATTGCGGATGAGGCTCATTCCTCCCAGTCAGGTGAGGCCACCGATTCTATTAAGAAAATGCTCAACACGGAGGTTTCTGTTGAGTTTGAAGAGGGCGATTCGGAGGCTGACCAGGAGGCCATGACCCGCATGGCTCAGCGTGTGGTGGGGTCAGGTGAACAGGTTTCCTTCTTTGCCTTTACGGCAACGCCCAAAGAGAAGACGCTTGAGGTGTTTGGCCGCCGCCCGGCTGACGGTGGCGCGCACGTGCCCTTTGACCTCTACTCCATGAAGCAGGCCATTGAAGAGGGCTTCATTCTTGATGTTCTTCAGAACTACACCACCTACGATATGGCCGCGCGTATCGCCCAGCGCAACGAGTCCACCGGGGCCGATGACGAAATTGATATTCGCAAGGGTACCCGCGCACTCATTGACTTTGTTGACCTGCACCCCACCAATGTGGCCTCTAAGGTCGCTGTGATTCTGGAACACTACCAGGGCACAGTACAGAAGGAGCTCGGCGGCAAGGCTAAAGCAATGGTTGTTACCAGCTCCCGGGTAGCAGCCGTCAAGTACCAGCGTGCCTTCCAAAAAGCTATTGCAGAGAAAAAGCTACCGCTCAAAACCCTGGTCGCTTTCTCCGGCGAACTACCAGACCCAGACATTCGCCCTCTCAACAATGATGCTCCTGTGCCCACCGTAACCGAGGCCAGCATGAACCCGGAGCTACGCGGGCAAGACCTGGCGGCCTTCTTCAACCAGCCCGACCAGAACATCCTGGTGGTCGCCAACAAGTACCAGACCGGCTTTGACCAGCCGCTCCTGGTTGCCATGTACGTGGACAAAAAGCTCTCCGGCATCACCGCCGTGCAAACTCTCTCCCGGCTCAACCGCCGAGCCGAAGGCAAGCAGAACACCTATGTCCTCGACTTTGTAAATGACCCCAAACAGATTCTTGAAGCCTTCGCAACCTATTACGAGGACGCCACCATTGAGACTGAATCCGACCTCAGTCTGATCGATAGCCAGATCGATAAACTAGAGGCCACCGGAATCTATACCACGGCTGATGTTGAGCAGTTCTGGCTAAAGTGGTGCAAGCCCGGTGCCCGCCAGGCCTCCTATGACTCTCTGTTGGCCGTGCCGGTAGACCGTTTCAAGCGGCGCTGGTTCAACGCCCAGCAGGATGCCAAATCCCCCGGTAGCAGTGCTGACGCCGCCGCTGAACTTGAGGTTCTATTGGAGTTCCGGGCTACCCTGCAACAGTATGTGAAGTCTTACGCTTTCTTCTCGCAGATTTTCAATTTCGGGAACCCCTACTACGAGAAGCTATCGGCTTTTGCGGATTTGCTCGCCCGCCGTCTGCGCGGCTTCACCCTGGACGCGGCCTCCCCCGACGTTCTCGATATCGACGATATCGTGCTCACCCACTATAAACTCGAAAAGATGAAAGAGAACCAGAACCTGGGGCTTTCATCAGCCCCCAAGGTAGGGCTACGAGGTATGACCGAGGCCGGTCTAGCCACCATCAAGGAACGGGAATCAAAAGCTAGGTCAGCCTTGATTGACCTGGTCAATGATTACTTTAAGGGCTTGAGCCTCTCGGACGAGTACCAGGTTGCTTTCGCCACGACCTTTGTAGCTGAGGCATCCAGGGACGAGGGCCTGCGCCAGAGCGCCGCCGCTAACACCAAGGACGACTTCGCCCATTCCAAGAAGGCCCGCAACGGCCTAGCCACCATGCTCTGGTCCTACGGCTCCGACACCAACGAGCTGCTGGATTTTGTGCGCAAAATGCCGGCTGATAAGTTCATGAGCCTCATGTTGGATCTGGGCCTCTACGAGCGCCTGCGCGACCAGGCAACCGGCCAGGACGGCGGGGCTCAGCTCACCGTGGTCTAAGCCCCGGTAGCCCCTGCTGAGCACTTAGAGCAGTTGCTCCGCAAGTTCCACATCTACCACCAGGTCGGTGATAGCCCCGGTGGTCAGTGCCCCACGCAGGGCGGCGGCTCGGTGTTTGCCGGCAGCGGCGCAGACCCTGCGCCCAATTTTTGCCAGCTCGGCCGGGGTCGGGCCGCTTGCCCGCCGGTTGACGTCAAGGTCGGCCCAGGTGCCGTCCTGACGCACCATCACGGTACACACGTCCCCCACAATCCCCTGTGCCCGCAGGTCCGCTAATTGCTGGGTGTCAAAGTAACGGCCGGCGTAGACGTGGGAGGGAATGGCCCCGCCAAAGGCGCCCACCCCAAAAAGTGCCACATCCGCCTTACGTTGAACGGCCAGCACGCCGCGAATACTGCGCTCGCGCCACATGGCGGCCTTGGTGTCGGCAAAATCAAAGAAGGCCGGGACCGGGAAGTGAACCATCTGCGCCCCGTAGGCCGCTGAAACCTGCCCCAAAATGGCGCCGGAATAGGGGATGCCGGTGTGGCTGGCGTTACCTGCCCCGTTGAGCTGGACAACGGTCACGCCCTCTAGGTGACGTTTGGGTAGGTACTGGGCTACCTCCGTGACGGTAGAACCCCAGGCCACTCCCAAGGTGGTGCCCGCAACCATGAGAGAGTCCACCAGCTGGGCGGTAGCGATAGCCACTCGGCGCATCCTGACCTGTTCGGTGGCGTGATCGGGTGGGCGCACCACCTGCACCCGCACCCGGTAGAGGTCCGCTAGGCGTCGTTCCAGCGGGTGCCCCCGGTGGGGCTGTTCCTTGATGTGGATGGTCACCACCCCGGTGTCACGGGCGGCTTTAAGCAGACGGGACACCGTGGGCCGGGACACCCCGAGGTGGCTGGCTATAGCCGCCATGGTCTGCTGTTCGCCGTAGTAAAGCTGGGCTGCTTCAACCAGCAGATTTTCACTTTTGTTCACCATCTTTTTATTCTAAATGAAATTTTGTTCAGCTTGCTGGCTTCTGGGCAACTGTGGGCGCTCAAATGGTCTTAGACACTTTTACCGGCACCATCGTCAAAGGAAAACCTCATGACAGCCACCTTCACCACCCAATCCCAGCTGAGCGCTCAGTCCCGTAGCCAGGCTCTCGACGCCATGACCGATGAGGCCGGGGTCGATATCCTCGTCATTGGCGGGGGCGTGACCGGCGCAGGTATCGCCCTGGACGCAGCAACCCGCGGGCTTCGCACCGCCATTGTCGAAGCTGGCGACTGGGCTGCTGGAACCAGCGCCTGGTCCTCCAAACTGGTTCACGGTGGCCTGCGCTACCTCTACAACCTAGACTTCAAGCTGGTAGCCGAAGCTCTCAAAGAGCGCGGCCTGCTCCTGGAGCGCACCGCCCCCCACCTGGTCAAGGCTCAACCCTTCCTCTGGCCCCTTAAAATGCCGGTAGTGGAACGAGCATACTCGGCTGTGGGCATCGGCATGTACGACACCATGGCCTTCCTAGGGGCCGGTGGCCACCGCGCTGTACCGGCCCAGCGTCACTTCAGCAAGGAAGGAACCAAGAGGGTTTTCCCCGGTATCAAGGACTCAGCCTTTAGCGGCGCTATCCAGTTCTACGATGCCCGGGTTGATGATGCCCGCCTGGTAATCGACCTGGTTCGCACCGCCGCAGGCTACGGCGCTCTGGCTGCTTCCCGCACACAGGTAACTGCCATTGAGAAAGATGCCTCGGGCCGTGTTACCGGTGCCCAGATTGTTGACCTAGAGACCGGCCAGGAAAAGACCGTGCGTGCAGGCCACATTATTAACGCCACCGGCGTGTGGACCGAAGAAACCGAATCTATGGCCACCTCAAACAAGGGCTTGGAAGTCCTAGCCTCTAAGGGCGTTCACATTATTGTTCCCCGTGAGCGTATCAAGGCCAGTAGTGGCATCTTCACCAAGACCGAGAAGTCTGTACTGTTTATCATTCCCTGGCAGCGCTACTGGATTATCGGCACCACCGACACCCCCTATACCGAGGACCGCGAGCGCCCCGTGGCAACCAAGGCCGATATCCGCTATGTGCTAGATCAAGCCAACAAGCTGATTGCAGATGAGCTGACCGAGGACGACATCATCAGCACCTACGCGGGCCTGCGCCCCCTGCTACAGCCGGTTGCCAAGAAGGGCGAGGCGGCCGCTTCTACCAAGGTCTCCCGTGAGCACACCGTCATGGAAATTGCCCCCGGCATGAGCGCGATCGCCGGTGGTAAGCTGACCACCTACCGGGTCATGGCTCAGGATGCGGTGGACTTTGCTCTAGGGCGTCGTGCCAAGAACCTGCCATCGGTGACCGAAAACATTAAGCTGGTCGGTGCCGAGGGCTATGAGGCTCTTGCCTCCCGGTCAGAGGCTTTGGCAGGCAAGAACGGTTGGGGTGCCGACCGCGTAGAGCACCTGCTGGAGCGCTATGGATCTGAGCTAGCAGATATTATTGCCCTCATTGAGCAGGATTCGTCCTGGGGCACTCCCCTGGCTGAAGCCCCCCAGTTCCTGCGGGCCGATGTGCTCCAGGCGGTGCGGGCCGAAGGTGCCCTGCACCTTGAGGACGTCCTGGTCCGCCGTATCCGCCTGGATCTGGAGGCAAAGGACCGGGGCCTGTCAGCCGCCGATGAAATTATCGAGATTATGGCGCAGGAGCTGGGCTGGGACGAGCAGACCTGCCAGCAGGAGAAAAAGCTCTATGGTGAGCGGGTCCAGGCTATTGCCGCCGCCCAGCAACTGACCACAGATTCTGAGGCAGCCGCAGAAGTTCTGGGGGCGACCCCGGTGGCTCCTCGCCAAGCGGTTGAACAAGCTCACTAGCTTTTGGCTTGAGCTAAACCACCTATTTATATCCAATCATGGGTGCAGCCCTCCGGGGTTGCGCCCACCACAATGACGTGAAAGAGGTCAATGATGAGCTCATTACTGGTAGCTGGCGCTGAGGCCACTGTCCAGGCTACTGCCCAGGCCAGCGCCCTGGTGACCGCAGAGGGTAACGCCACCTTGTTAGGCGCCTTCTTTTCGGAGATTTTAGGAACCGCAACCCTCATTTTGATGGGCGCTGGAGTCTGCGCGGCGGTCACCCTACCCAAGTCGGCGGCCAAGAACACAGACTGGCTGACTATTGCCTTTGGTTGGGGTTTTGCTGTCTTTGCGGCGGTCTACATTGGGGCGCCTTCTGGGGCCCACCTGAACCCGGCGGTCACTCTGGGCCAACTCGTGGCGGGTAATGATTTTGCCCCCGGAATCGCTCCCTCCATGAGCGCGCTACTTGTTTATGTGGCTGGCCAAATGATTGGTGCTTTCCTGGGTGCCTGGGGTGCTTACCTGGTCTACAAGAAGCACTTTGATGAGGCTGAGCCGGGAACCACCCGGGGGATTTTCTGCACCGCACCTGCCATCCGCTCCTACGGCTGGAACCTGCTAACCGAAGCCGTCGGCACCTTTGTCTTGGTGGGTTTCGTAGTGGCCTCCGGTCGCACTCCCTCGGGTCTGGGGCCTTTGGCTGTTGCCCTGATCGTTGTGGCTATTGGCCTGTCCCTGGGTACCCCCACCGGCTACGCTATCAACCCCGCCCGTGATTTAGCCCCCCGTATAGCCCATGCCCTGATGCCTATCAAGGCTAAGGACTCTAGTGACTGGGCCTACTCCTGGGTTCCTGTTGTTGGCCCCCTCCTTGGCGCTAGCCTAGCGGCCCTGATTATCCCCGCCATCCTGGCTCTCTAAAACCACCCCTATACACCCGGTAAGCCCAAAGAGGGGTTTACCCTCACAGAAAAGGTTGGACTATGTCACAGCTTCCAGAACGCAAGAAATACATCCTTTCCATCGACCAGGGAACTACCAGCTCCCGCGCCATTCTTTTCACCAAGAAGGGTGAAATTAAGAGCGTCGGTCAGCACGAGCACGAACAGATCTTCCCCAAGGCCGGCTGGGTAGAGCACAACCCCATGGAAATCTGGGAGAACGTCCGCAAAGCCGTGGGCGAGGCCATGAGCAAAGCTGAGGTCAACCATCACGAAATCGCTGCGGTAGGCATCACTAACCAGCGCGAGACCGCTGTGGTCTGGGATAAGACCACCGGTAAGCCGGTCTATAACGCTATTGTCTGGCAGGACACCCGCACCCAGAAAATCTGTGATGAACTCGGTGGTGAAGCTGGCCCCGGCAAGTACCACGACATCGTGGGCCTGAATCTGGCCACCTACTTCTCCGGCCCCAAGATCAAATGGATCCTTGATAACGTCGAAGGTGCCCGCCAAAAGGCTGAGGCAGGAGACCTGCTTTTTGGTAATACCGACACCTGGGTTCTCTGGAACCTAACGGGCGGTGTGGATGGTGGCGTGCACGTCACCGATGTCACCAATGCTTCACGCACCCTGCTCATGAACATCCGCACCCTAGAGTGGGACGAATCCATCGCAGCGGATATGGGTATCCCCCTGAGCATGCTCCCTGAGATCAAGTCATCCTCGGAAATTTACGGCTACGGCCGGGCCCAGGGCTTGCTCAACGGCACCCCCATCTCCGGTATTTTGGGTGACCAGCAGGCGGCCACCTTTGGTCAGGCTTGCTTTGAGAAAGGCATGGCTAAGAATACGTACGGCACCGGCAACTTCATGCTCATGAACACTGGCAACGAGCCTGTTATCTCTGAGAATGGCTTGCTGACCACTGTGGCCTATAAGCTGGGGGACGCCGCACCTGTCTATGCCTTGGAGGGTTCTGTAGCGGTCTCCGGTTCACTGATCCAGTGGTTGCGCGATAACCTCAAGATGATTGATGATGCCGCCGAGTCAGAGAAGCTGGCTACCAGCGTTGAGAACTCCGGCGGTGCCTACGTTGTGCCTGCTTTCTCCGGTCTTTTTGCCCCCCACTGGCGCTCAGATGCCCGTGGTGTGATTGTGGGCTTGACCCGTTACGTCAATCGGGCACATATTGTGCGTGCGGCCCTGGAGGCTACCGCCTTCCAGACCCGCGAAGTCCTGGACGCTATGAACGCCGATGCCCAGGCTGCAGGCTCCAAGGTTTCGCTGGAAGAACTGCGTGTGGACGGCGGTATGACAGCCAATGAATTCCTCATGCAGTTCCAGGCTGACCTGCTGGGTGTGCCTGTTATTCGCCCAAAGGTCATTGAAACCACTGCCCTCGGTGCGGCCTATGCCGCAGGTATTGCGGTGGGCTTTTGGGAGGGCGAACAGGACGTCATTGATAACTGGGCCGAAGATAAGCGCTGGACCCCGCAGATGGACCAGGCAGAAGTGGACCGCCAGTACCGCCTGTGGAAGAAAGCCGTCTCTAAGACCCTAGAGTGGGTAGATGAGGATGTAGAAGAGAGCTAAGAAACCGCCAGATTCCTCAACCCATTTATTTTTTTGAAGGAAGTACCTCTGCCCGCCACATATGCTGTGTGGCGGGCAGAGCTTTTAAGAATACGAGTATGACAAGATAGTTCTATGACCTACCATGCCCATACTCTGACTCCGCTGGGTCTGATGATTCTAGCCTCCGATGGTCAGGCCCTTACCGGTGCCTGGTTCATGGGTCAGGCTCACTTCCCGGCAGAAGATCAGCTGGGGCAGGAGGTTGAGATCAGTGATTGCCACTTGCTCACCAGGGCGCAGGCCCAGCTCCTTGACTACTTGGAGGGGGGCCTCACTGATTTTGATCTTCCGCTGGCTCCTGATGGCACTGACTTTCAGCTGGCGGTCTGGCAGGCTCTGAGGGATATCCCCTACGGCTACACCACTAGCTACGGTGCTATCTCTAAAATCGTGGGCCCTGGTGCTCCCGCTCAGGCCGTCGGCCAGGCGGTAAGCCGTAACCCGATTTCTATCTTTATCCCCTGTCACCGAGTGCTGTCTGCCGACGGCAAACTGACCGGGTATGCTGGCGGTTTAGAACGCAAGCAGTTCCTCCTGTCCCTGGAAGCCCCTAGCGCCCAGGAAGAGGGGCGACTCTTCTAAGGCCCCTTGGCAGGGTAAATGACCGGCACACTCAATGGTAAGGGGCTCTGTGAGCTGAGGTTCTGCCATGAGAGCCGCCCGGCGCATAGCACCCAGCACCTGCATCCTGTACCTGCACCCAGGTCAAGCTATCTTCCGTTACCGGGCAGAAAAGAACCCGCCCTCCTGGTCGGTGGGCGGGCTCTCTAGGCTCTAGGGCTTATGCTCATTAGGCTGCAGGCATGACCAGGGACAGGACATAAACCCAGATGCAGAGGATGACTAAGAAGGCTAGGGAGAACTTGATGGCTGCGTTGGTGATCTTTGACTCTTGACCGGACATGTTCACGGATGCGGCCGCAATAGCAATCGACTGCGGTGAGACAGCCTTGGCTGCTACGCCACCGGCAGTATTAGCGGCTACCAGCAGGCTGGGTGCGGCACCAATCTGAGTTGCAGTGGTGGCCTGAAGCCCAGCAAAGAGAGTGTTGTTATTGACCACAGAACCGGTAACAAATACGCCGATCCAGCCGATGACGGGTGAGAGCAGCGGGAAGATTGAACCGGCAGCGGCCAGAGCTAGCGCCAGGGCTGAGGACATGCCGCCAAAATTCATAACGTTTGCAACGGCCATGACCAGGCAGATCAAGAGGATGGGCTGCCAGAGCTGCTTCCAGGCTCCACCGAGCTCTTCAAAGGCCGCAGACCAGGAGATGTTGGAGAGAGCGATAGTAATCAGCGCTGCGATCAAGATAGCTGTGCCGGAAGCGCCCAGGAGGTTCCAGCTCCATACCGCCTTCATGGGGGTTTCTTGGGCCACGATGGGAGCGACTTGGGCGATCTGACCGTGGAGGGCAGGCATCTGAAGCGGGATAGTGGTGAAGTTCAGTGCGCCAGCTGCAGCATCAGCGGTCTTGGCCTTGACCAGCCCCTTGATGAGCGGGGTTGACCAGAGCAGAATCATCATCGAAAGAATGATGAAGGGGCTCCATGCCTTGACGATGCCAGAGAAGGTAAACCCGGTTGAGTTTTTCCCCAGTTCTTCAAGGCTCGGTGCGCCGGGTTCGCGGTAGATGTGGGCAGGTTGCCATTTCATCATGACCAGCGCCAGGACGACAAGGCCCAGCAGGTAGGGAATGATGTCAACGAGTTCAGGGCCCAGAATCACCAGAACACCAGCCTGACTTGCAGAAACAAGCAGGCCAAGACCCAGGGCTACCAGACCGGTTTCTTTAAGGCCCCGCAAGCCATCCAGCACCATCACCAGCAGGAGGGGAATGAAGATGGTAATAACTTGAAGCACCCAGACCATCATGCCGTTCAGGTCAGCCTGCGGAATACCGGATACGGTGGAGCCGGTCAGAACCGGAATACCGATAGCTCCGTAGGCACCGGAAGCTACATTGGATAGCAAGGCAACAAGACATGCCTTGACGGGGTCAAAGCCCAGGGTCACGAGCAGGGCTGCGCAGATAGCGATGGGGATGCCAAATCCGGCGGCGCCTTCTAAGAAGCCCCCAAAGCAGAAAGCGATCAGGAGGACCTGGATGCGCTGGTCAGCAGAGATAGCGGAGACTGAGCTACGAATGATTTCGAAGTTACCGGCGCGAACGGTAATGCGGTAGAGCCAGACTGCCATCAGAACGATCCAGCCGATGGGCCACATGCCGGAGAGGAAGCCGTAACCGATAGCGGAGATGGAGGCCGCAAAAGGCATACCGAAAACTAGTACGGCCAGCGCCACAGCCGATGCCAGAGAGATCAGGGCCGCGTGAAGGCCCTTGAGCTTGAAGACGGTGAGTCCCAGTAGGAAAGCGAGAATAGGGACGGATGCTAGGAGTGCTGAGAGTGCTTGATTGTTCAGTGGGTCATAGACCTGCTGCCACATGTGTATGGTTCCTTAGGTACGGGGCCTAGCCCCATGGTTGGTTTTGTGTGCTTTTTGCACGATTCCTCTTCTAAATTACCACTTAATCAAACATAAAAATTACATAAACAATGTGTGGGCTCACAGCCGTCTTAGGGTCAATAAACACTAAAGTCTATGACTGAGCTCTATCCCCGAGCAGACATGACGCTGTTCGTTTATTGCCGCTTGTCAGAGCTGCTTTGGGGTCTTTATGTCACAGCAGAGGTAAGGTTTTTTCCCTTTACACCCTAAGTCAGTGGACTTGCTTACATTTTTTCGCCTAGGCCTACCCCTCTATGTTTCAGTAGCCCGCCAATGTTGCCTCAGCCACTCCTGGCTGGTTTTCAGGCAGCAGAAGTCCCTGCCCAAGGTCTATCAGTCCGGTGCATTGCTGAACAGACAGGAGCAACCTGGTCAATTGCTGATTGGCACGTTCAGGATCACGAAAAACCTGATAGTTAAAATCTTTTAGAGGGGCAAATATATTTGCCCCTCTAAAAGACTTTATTATTACCACCATATACTAAGTTTGAACTCCAGCCCTTCTTCAGCCAGGATCTCCGCTAGTCTGATATATTCGCGGTCAATTTTTGCCCGAACTTTTTGTGATGAAAATGTAAAATGACCGTTTTCATCTTCCTTAAATTCTTTTTCGAAGTTTTCAGCCCACTCAATACACTGCTGATATATTTTTCTAGGAATTTTATTTATATATTCTTCAAATTCCTCATAGTTCGAGAATCCGTTACTGTGGTATATAGGCTCATTGAATGGAAAATATGTATGGTAGAAACTGAACTCCGGCAGATATTTTCTTTCCATGATGAGTTAGCACCTATGGTTATTTGCTGGATAGGAGGTAATGACCTTTTTATTATTTATAGAAATCATGACAGTCGGGTTGATTGTCTTTTTCTTGACCGGCGCTCCGTTGATAACCTCATACACTTCTATTGGCCTAGTGTAGCAAGGTTTTTGGCTTGGTTTTTCTGCAGAGTAAGCGGGAGATTCTAAAGAGGCTTGGGTGGCTAAAACCATGTAATCATCCCAACAACCTTCGAACCCTCCCTGCTAACTTTCCCCTAGAGATTCACGCCTTTCCCTAACATATATATCCACTATCTGAATCGCCACAATATAGGTTTATTTCCCCATCATTCTTTGATTTAAAAGTTCTAATTTTTTGTCCCCAAAGCCAGCATCACACAGGCCGATAGTTACCGGATTTAGATACACAGTTACTCCATTATCTATATCCGTCGCTGTTTCTCTTAAAGATTCACCCGATACCACTGTTTACCTTCAGGGGCTTTCAATAAGAATCTGCTATCCGTCGCCGGGAGGTTGACGCTAGAAGCTCATCTTCAGTCAATATTCTCTTCCTGAGATAAGCCGCAGGAGTCGCCCTCTTCGGCCATCCCTGTAACAAGAATACCTGTAGCATTACCTGCTAAAATTTTCCTCAATATATACATAACTTCCTTTCCTTCTAGGACTCCCTTGCCCTAGCGATTGGCTGTGTAATTTATATCATAATAAGAGTAAATACAAGAATCAACTGAATACCTAATAATTTATTGCATCAGGGGAAGCCAGCCAACCTCAAGGCCCCTTATGAATGTCGAATCTCTGCCCTCAAGGCTCGGCCCATTCACCCCGTCAGGAATGGGGGGGGCAATATCAGACAGGAGGTGACGCTAGAGCCGAACTAGGGTTCGCCGGGGTTCAGAGGCCTCCACGACCATGTCATCAAGAGTCCGCGCCAGACTTGTCGCTCGGATCCCCGGTCTAAAAACGGTGCTGTCAGTGGGCAGGTGCAGCTCACCGTGATGGACGGTAAAGTCCCGCACCCGGGTGCGGTAGGGGCTGTAGATATGCACGCTTGCTGGGATACTAGCCAGAGGCAGTCCGTGGAGTACAGCCGCAGTCTCGTGGCTGAAAATTATCCCCTGGTTCTGTAGGGCCAGAGCAAGCACACGGGCCAGGTAGCCTTGCTCACCGGTAAGTTCCTCCCAGTCGCGCCGGTGCATGTAAGCGCCCCGGGTTACCCGGCTATAGCACCCCCGTGCAATGGCTCTTTCCAGCTGGTAGCGGCTACTATAGCGGGCGCTCAGTTCACGAATAGTCAGTAGTTTCTGGGCGAGAGTTTCTAGCTGTGTCATGGCATCAAGCTAGCAAGAGCCGCTATGACTGATCGCTTCATCCATGCCTGTGGATTGGGTGAGGCAGGCTTCTACCCCTCGATTCCCTAGAAAGATAGGGGGATGCCTGAGAAGAAGGCATCCGTAAGTGGTGAAGAAGGTAGGCTCTGTGACCTAGCAATCCACAGCCAAAGAATGTGATGGGTTTTTGGTGGAAGATGGCACATACAGGGCGCATGGCTTGAAAAGTAGGCACAAAAAAGCCCCGGTTACTAGGTGTTTACCCTAGTAACCGGGGCTTTGTCTGTCGGGTTGACAGGATTTGAACCTGCGACCCCTTGACCCCCAGTCAAGTGCGCTACCAAGCTGCGCCACAACCCGATTGTCTCTGGTGAATCTTTCGATTCTCCCGAGCACTCAGATAACTATACACAAGATTATTTATCAGCGCAAAATCGAAGAAGCTCTTTGTGCCCATATTTTCGGTGTTATACATCACCCCAGGTTCTGCTGGTGCTTGCTACTGGTCAGCGACCGTGCCCATAGCATGTAGCTTCATATACCAGGCGACCAGAAACTAAGCGCAAGAGTCCTCAGACTTTGCCTGCCTCTCCCCCGCACACAAGGACGCCGGTGGCTGGAACCGCTGGCGGCCAGCTACCGGCGTCCTTGCATATAGACCAGGGAGGGCTCCCTCCCTAGCGGCGGCTCCCCTTAGCGGACTTACCGCTCTGGCGCTCCCCTAGACTGCGACGCTCACGCACACGCATGGTGATATCAATCGGTGTACCGGTGAAATCAAAGGTCTCGCGCAGACGGCGAACAATGAAACGGCGGTAGCCCGGGTCCAAGAAACCCGTGGTAAAGAGCACGAACTTGGGCGGGCGGGACGATACCTGGGTGCCGAAGAGAATGCGGGGCTGCTTACCGCCACGCAGAGGGTGCGGGTGGGCCGCAACAATCTCGCCCAGGAAGGCGTTGAGCTTACCGGTGGGAATACGGGAGTCCCAGGACTCCAATGAGCGCTCCAGGGCTGGCACCAGCTTGTCCTTATGCCAACCGGTCCTGGCGGAGATATTCACGCGCGGTGCCCAAGTCACGTGGGCTAGGTCGCGGTCAATTTCGCGCTCCAGCATTTCCCGGCGGTCCTCATCGAGAGTGTCCCACTTGTTGAAGGCCAGCACCATAGCGCGACCAGCATCAACGGCCATCTGGATAATACGGACGTCCTGTTCCGAGATAGGTTCTGAGACATCGAGCAGGACAACAGCAACCTCAGCGCGCTCAATAGCGGTCTGGGTGCGCAGGGATGCGTAGAAGTCAGCCCCCTTAGCCATGTGGACGCGGCGGCGAATACCGGCGGTATCCACAAAGCGCCAGGGGCGGCCACCTAGCTCAACGATTTCGTCAACAGGATCTCGGGTGGTACCGGCCAGGTCGTTAACCACGGCACGTTCCTCGCCAGCCAGCTTATTCAACAGGGAGGACTTGCCCACATTGGGTCGGCCGATCAGCGCAATACGTCGAGGGCCCCCCAGAGCTTCAGGCTCAGCGTACTGAGAATGCTCGGGCATGACCTCAAGCAGGGCATCCAGCAGGTCAGCTAGACCGCGCCCGTGCAAGCCAGAAACGGGATAGGGCTGGCCCATGCCCAGCGACCAGAGGTTGTGCACGTCGGGTTCCTGGTGGGCGTCGTCAATCTTGTTGGCAATCAGCAGAATGGGCTTATCCACGCGGCGGAGCATACGAACAATAGCTTCGTCGGTAGCTGAGATGCCGACCAGGGCATCAAGAACCAGCAGAACAACGTCAGCGTGAGCCACAGCGATTTCGGCCTGAGCCGCAACCTGAGCGTCAATGCCCTGAGCATCAGCTTCCCAACCACCGGTATCAACCAGAGTGAAGTCCTTACCGGACCATTCAGCCTTGTAGGAGACCCGGTCACGGGTTACGCCGGGCTTGTCCTCAACAACAGCTTCTCGGCGGCCCAGAATACGGTTGATAATGGTGGATTTGCCGACGTTGGGGCGGCCCACGATAGCTACGACGGGGTCAGCCTCACGGTCCTCGTCTTCATCGGCGTCAAAGCCCCAGGAGGCCAGCAGCTCCCGGTCTTCTTCATCCAGTGCGTAGTCTTCAAGACCGGCGAGCAGCGCTTCAGCGCGCTGGTTGGCGGTTTCATCGTCAATTTCAGCCAGGCGGTCTGATACATCATCAGCGCCGCCGGCTAGGAATTTAACCTCATAGTCGTCTTGGGGTGCGAGTTCTTCGCTCATAGGCGATACCTCCTGTGGTGGTTTCCGGCTAGCGCCGGTGCATTGGTTGATAAGTCTAGTTGATGGAGTGGCAGTAGCCAGTGGTTTAGCGGCCTAGTTGCTGGTCAACTGCGGAAATAACGGCAGCAACAGTCTCTTCAAAGTTCAGCTCGGAGGAATCCACCAGGGTGACGCCGGCAGCTGCCTGGGTAAAGCTGGTGACCTGTGCGTCCTTTGCGTCACGGGCCGAGACCTGTGCGGCTAATTGTTCTTTATTTTGGGTACCGCCAAGCTGAAGGCCCCGGCGGGCCAAACGAACTTCTTCGCTAGCGGTCAGCAGGATTCGAGCATGGGCCTCGGGAGCAACAACGGTGGTGATGTCACGGCCTTCTGCGACCATGCCAGCCGGTGCCTGGGCAATAAAACTTCGTTGCAGGTCAATCAGAATCTGGCGTACGTCCCGGTTTGAGGCAACGGCAGAAACCGCCTCGGAGATTCGTGGTTCACGGATAGCATCGCGTACATCAATACCAGCGACCTGGATCACTTCCTGATCGGGGCTGGTGCCCTGAAGGTAGGGGAAGGCACGGGCGGCATCCACCAGGGCATCCGCATCTGAGGTGTCAACCTGCTGATCCAGGCAGTACCAGGTCAGGGCGCGGTACATGGCTCCGGTGTCAAGGTAGTCCAGGCCGTAGTGGCGGGCCACCGCCTTAGACACCGAAGATTTACCGGAGCCGGAAGGGCCGTCAATAGCAATAACGAGCTTCTCAGTCATGTGTTCTCCTTTATGTGACGACTTTCCAGCCGCGGCTGGTGAGGTCTTCAATCAGTTTTTCGTGTTCGTTGGGGTTGACCGATAGCTCAGCCATACCCACCTGAGCGCCGGGTGAATGTTCCAATCTGAGGTCTTCCAGGTTGACACCCAGTTCCCCGATCTCAGCCAGTAGCCGGGCAAGGGTACCTGGGGTGTCATCTACCAGCACGGTGAGCTGGGCAAAAGCGCCGGGTGATCCCCCGTGCTTACCCGGAATACGGGCAACGCCGTGGTTGCCTTCGCTGATCAGCTGGGCAATATCGAGGCGTGAGCCTGGCTCGGTGGGAGCTTCAAGAGTGGCAATCAGTCGCTCCAGGTCTTCTCGCACACCGTAGAGGCTCTGGACGACAGGTTGGGCGTTGGCCGCAAGAATCTGCACCCACAGGCCGGGATCGGAGGCCGCAATACGGGTGGTGTCCCTCAGGCCTTGACCAGCCAGCCCCAGGGCGTAGAGCGGGGTATCTTGTAAGCGGGAAGCTAGCAGTGAGGACATCACCTGGGGCACGTGTGAAATGAGGGCGACGGTTTGGTCATGTTCTACCACGTCAAGATGGGTAATGGTAGAGCCCAGCTCGGTTGCCACCTGCTGGGCAAGCTTGACCAGTTCGGGGCGCACCAGCGGGTGCTCGCACAGAACCCAGGG
Source organism: Rothia sp. P5764 (assembly GCF_048512965.1). Lineage (NCBI taxonomy): Bacteria > Bacillati > Actinomycetota > Actinomycetes > Micrococcales > Micrococcaceae > Rothia > Rothia sp. P5764. The sequence goes on from NZ_JBLXXQ010000006.1 coordinate 135,330, forward strand.
GCGGGCAGAGAACAGCTCGCCACGGGCGGCCACCGGGCCGGACTTTTCACGCCCAGCCATGGGGTGGGTGCCCAGGTAACGGCTAGAATCGGCCTTAGACGCCAGAACCCGGTCCAGGATTTCAGACTTCACCGAGGCAATATCGACGACGAAAGCCTTGGGATAACGGTTCAGCGCAGAGATGACCAGTTCTGCGGTCACGTCCGGGGGCGCGGCCACCACCACCAGTTGGGGTTCAAGGTCAGAGCCACTCCCCAGCTCTTGCCCTTCCAAGGAACGCAGGGAGAGCCCCGCTCCGATATCCTCGGCTACGGCTTCGGTTGTCGGCGAAATATCGCTGAGGTAGACCGTGTAGCCGTTCAGTCGCAGGCCCAAACCCACTGAGGCTCCCAGCAGACCGGTGCCGATGACCAGCACCGGCCCGTGCAGGTGAGAGTCAAAGCTACTCATTACATACCTACCGAAGCCAGCAGTTTGCCGATTTCAACCTTGGAGAGGTTACGGACGGTACCTTGCTTCTGCGAGCCGATGTGGATAGGTCCCATTTCTACGCGCACCAGCTTCTCCACGGGGTAGCCCACCTGCTCGAACATGCGGCGGATAATACGGTTTTTACCGGAGTGAATGGTAACTTCCACCAGAACGTGTCCGGGGGTTGAGTCCACCAGCTTGAACTCGTCCACGCGGGTCACACCATCTTCAAGACGCAGACCCTTCTTCATGGCCGCACCGATACCGGGTTCCATGGGGCCCGGCACCTGAACCAGGTAGGTCTTGGGAACCTCGTAGGAGGGGTGGGTCAGCCGGTTAGCCAGTTCACCGTCGTTGGTCAGCAAGAGCAGGCCCTCGGTTTCAACGTCCAGGCGGCCCACGTGGAAGACGCGTTCGGTCATGGAGGAACGCAAGAAGTTGCTGATGTTGGGGCGACCATCGGGATCATCCATAGCGGAGACGACGCCGGAGGGCTTATTTAGCACCATGTAGACCAGCTTGTCGTTGGTCTGGATTGTCATACCGTCAACCTGAATGGTCACAGCATCGGGGTTAACACGAACGCCCAGCTCGGTCACCGGTATATCGTCAACGGTGACGCGGCCTTCTTCAATCATTTCTTCGCACACGCGGCGGGAAGCGACACCGGCCTGAGCCATAACCTTTTGCAGGCGTACGCCCTCGTGGTCGTAGAAGGGGTAGTGATCTACGGGTGCGTTCTTGGGGCGACGGGGGCGGTGGGGGCCAAAGTTTTTGGTGCCACGATTAGCCGGGCGGAATTCGCCCATTTCCTTGGCGAAGGGGGTACCTGAACGGAACCTGGGGCCTTTGCCGGTTCCTGCCTTGCGGGGGCCACCGGGCGCACCGGGCTTAGCGCCACGGGCGTTCTTAGCACCAAAGCCTTTTTTACCGGCTGCCTTGCCTTTACCTGTACCCGGGCGGCCCGCGCCGGGGCGAGCGCCGCGTGAATTTGAGTTACCACGTGATGAATTATGTCCGTATGCCATCGTCTTGTATCTTCTTTCTGTCGTGTTCTGTCTTCGCCGTTTTAGCCGGCGTTTAGGTCAATGTTGTGGTGGTCGTTTACCTCTGCCGGGTCCGGCAGATAGGGGGCTAGAGCCGGGAGCTCATCGAGCGAGTTCAGCCCCAGTTTTTCAAGCAGGGTGTCGGTGGTGATGTACTGGGTAGCTCCGGTTTCGTCGGGTACTGTTTCGGCGATTAGGCCGCGGTGGAGCAGGTTGCGCACCGCCGCATCGACCGATACCCCTCGTACCTGAGCAAGATAGGAGCGGGTTGCCGGTTGCTGGTAGGCAATCACAGCTAGGGTCTCTAGGGCCGCCCTGGTGAGTTTGGTGCTCTGGGCACCCACCACGAAGCGCCCCACCCAGGGGGAAAAGTCCTGCCGGGAGTAGAGCCGCCAGCCCCCACCCACCTGGCGCAGCTCAAAGCCGCGTGGCTCGTGGACGGTTGTCCCATCGTCGTAACCCTTGTATTCGCGGTCCAGCTCATCGAGGGCTGTTTCCACGGCTCGTTCGGAGACGATCAGTGCGGCGGAAAACTCTCGTACGCTCACCGGCACATCGGCGACCGCCAAAATCGCTTCGATAGCCGCTTTGATGCCTCCGGGTTGGAGTTCCACCCGTGAGAAACCATCGGACGAAGCAGCCAGGACGGGTTCTTGCCGGTTTTTCCTTCTAGGGCTTGGGCTAGCTGTCTGCGGCGGTAAGGCTTCTTGGTCTTGGGGGGCTTCGGGGGTGGGAGTTTTCTTCCCTTGGACCTTATCCGCATCTGTTGTACCCTCGGCAGACTCGGGTGTGCTCTCCCCCGGGTCAAAGCTCCACGAGCCTGAGGTCAGGAGCCTCAGGTCATCATCGGTAAAGTCTGCACTACCCACGGTCTAACTCCTTCCCGTCAGCTGTTTGGCTACCACATTCTGTACCGGCTAATTCTGTGCTGTCATTCTCTGTGTCGTCATTTTCTGTTCCGTCATTTTCTGTGCCGTGGTTTCCAGCGCTGTCATTTTCTGGCTGGAGTTCCAGATATATAGGCCCCAGTGTTTCGGTCTGCTCTACCTGTAGCATCCCCTCCTTGTAGAGCTCCAGCACCGCAAGAAAACGCACCACCACAATCTCTACAGATGCGGTATCACGGCACAGATCAGTAAAGCTGATAGCTCCACCGGCTTGCCCCAGCCGCTCCAGAATCAGCGCTTCTTCCGCCGCAATAGTTGTTGCGGGCCGGTAGATATGATCGGTCTGTACCGTCTCCGGGAGCGGTTCTTGTTCTTGCCCCTTATCCAGCCGTAGGGCGCCGGCCGCAATACGGGCAAACTCCTCAGGGGTCAGGTCAAAAACAAGCTCCGGCAGTACCTTGGAGAACTTGGGTTCAAGGGTCACGGTACGGGCAAAACGCTGGGCTTCACCCGAGAATTTTTCATCGAACACCGCGGCTACCTCGCGGTAGGCGCGGTACTGAAGTAGACGAGCAAAGAGGAGGTCGCGGGCTTCTAAGAGTTCCGGGCTGGCCGCGAGCACGCGTTCGGGCTGCGGGAGTAACCGGGCTGTTTTAAGTTCAAGCAGGGTTGCCGCTGTTACCAAGAATTCACTGGCGGTATTAAGGGCAGCGTCACTGCCACTCTCAAAAGCGCTGTGAATGTAGTTGAGAAATTCGTCAGTGACCCGAGCTAGAGCGATGTCGGTAATATCCAGCTTGCGCCGGGAGATCAGGGTGAGTAGAAGGTCAAAAGGTCCTTCAAAGTTGCTCAGAGCCAGGGTAAAGGGCTCGGGGGGCCGAACCTGCGCAGGAGCGCTAGGGGCCTCTTGTGTCGGTACCATCACGGCAGCGATTCTCCATCCTTGGGGTCAAACCAGGTGCGCTCTCAGCCCTGTGCGGGGTAGGGGCACTCTTTCCATTGTCCCCTGCATGTTCCCGGCTTTCAAGGCCAGAGGGCAGAAAGTAGCCAAGGGCATAGAGAACGGGGCAGGTAGGGCTCATCGCCTAGCTTGTACCTACCCCGTTCTGTCCGCAGGTAACTCTGGTTAGGGTGCGCCGCCGCGGCTGATGAGCTCACGGGCAAGCTGACGGTAGGCCTCAGCGCCGGGGTGATTCGATGCGTAGGACAGAATAGGCTCAGCCGAAACGGTCGCATCGGGGAACTTAACGGTGCGCTTGATAACCGTATCAAAGACCCTATCGCCAAAGGCATCGATAATACGCGCCAGCACTTCTTTAGAGTGCAGGGTACGGGAATCGAACATGGTGGCTAGGACGCCATCAATTTCGAGCTTGGGGTTCAGGCGATCCTGAACCTTCTCAATCGAATCCACCAGCAGGGCCACCGCACGCAGGGCAAAGAACTCACAAATCAGAGGAATAATCACACCGTGGCTTGCGGTCAGGGCGTTGACGGTGAGCAGGCCCAGCGATGGTTGGCAGTCAATAAGAATGACGTCGTAGTCCTTCTCGACCTTGCGCAGTGCGCTGGCCAGTACCTGTTCACGAGCTACTTCGTTAACCAGCTGGACTTCTGCGGCTGAGAGGTCGATGTTAGCCGGTAGCAGGTCGATGTTCTCAAAGTCGGTGCTCTGGATAACGTCGCGAATCTCAACCTTACGGTCCATCATGACGTTGTATACGGTCAGGTCTAGCTCGTGGGGGTTAGCCCCAAAGCCCGCTGAAAGTGCTCCCTGCGGGTCAAAATCAACCAGCAGAACCTTGCGTCCTGCCTCGGCCAGGGCGGCGCCCAGGTTAATGGTGGAGGTAGTTTTACCCACACCACCTTTCTGGTTCACCATGGAGATAATACGGGCAGGCCCGTGGCTCGTCAGGGGCGCGGGATCCGGGTAGATGCGCAGGGGTCGGCCTGTGGGGCCAAGCTGCTCAGCTCCTGTTTCAGTCACTGTACGTCACCTTTTGCAGTTCGGTTATAAAAGACTTTTACCTAACAGTCTACTGGCTCAAAGGAGGGCAAGCACACACGGGGGCCTCTTCCTCCACACCAAAAGGGGGAACAGTGCCCCAGGGCAGCTGATAAATAAGGTTCTTTGGTCCTGGCTCCGCACAAAAAGGGGGGGTGCCCCCAACCGCCCGTATCAGGAGGAAGTCAGGAGCACCCCAGGCTGGGCTTAGCCCTTGATGATCTTGGCTATATCGTCAAGTACGCCCATGTCTTCAATGGTTGAGGGCACCTTGTATTCCTCACCATCGGCAATTTGGCGCATGGTCTTTCTCAGAATCTTGCCGGAGCGGGTCTTAGGCAGACCCTCAACGATTTTGACATCCTTGAAGTCAGCAACAGCGCCGATGTTTTCCCGCACGCTCGCAATCAGCTGGGCAGCTAGCTCTTCTTCGGTAATATCCACCCCGGCTTTGAGAACCACGTACCCAGCGGGTCGCTGGCCTTTGAGTGGGTCAGCAATACCGATGACGGCGCACTCGGCTACTGCTGGGTGCCCGGCAAGAACCTGTTCCATGGCACCGGTGGAGAGCCTGTGCCCCGAAACATTGATCACGTCGTCGGTTCTACCCATGACAAACACGTAGCCGTCTTGGTCAACATAGCCGGAGTCACCGGTGGCGTAGTAGCCTTCGAAGGCTTCGAGGTAGGAGGCGATGTAGCGGTCATCATCGCCCCACAGGGTGGGCAAGGTGCCGGGTGGGAGCGGTAGCTTAATAGCCAGGTTGCCTTCCTCCTCCGGCCCAACCGGCTCGCCCATGGGATCGAGCACCTGCAGGTTATAGCCGGGCGAGGGCACCGAGGGGGAACCGGGCTTGAGTGGGAGCGCTTCAAGCCCGCGCGGATTAGCCGCAATCGCCCAGCCGGTTTCGGTCTGCCACCAGTTATCAATCACGGGGACACCCAGTTTCTCGGTAGCCCAGTGGTAGGTTTCAGGGTCAAGCCTTTCGCCAGCCACAAACAGAAGCTCAAGGGAGGAAATATCGTAGGATCCCAGTAGCTCTGCTTCGGGGTCAGCTTTGCGGATAGCCCTCAGTGCGGTGGGCGCGGTGAAGAGTGACTTTACCCCTGCATCCTGAATAACTCGCCAGAAGGCACCGGCGTCAGGGGTACCCACAGGCTTGCCTTCATAAAGCACGGTTGTTGCACCGGCCAGCAGGGGCCCATAGACGATGTAGGAGTGGCCCACAACCCAGCCAACGTCCGAGGCGCACCACATGACCTCTTGCTTGCCAACGTCGTAGATATTCTTCATGGTCCAGGTCAGGGCAACGGCGTGGCCGCCGTTATCGCGCACTACGCCCTTAGGAGAGCCGGTCGTTCCCGAGGTGTAAAGGATGTACAGGGGGTCAGTTGCAGTGACGGGTACCGGCCCATGCGGGCTAGCCTGCTCTGTAGCCTTTCCCCAGTCCTGCCAGGTCACGTCCGTGCCTTGCTTCTGGGCGCGTACTGCGGCATCGTCTACCGAATGTTCAAAGCCTTCGCGGGCAAAGACAAAGACCGTGTGAGGCTTAGCTTCTGCTAGTTCCAGTGCTTTTTCAACTGCCGGGATGTATTCAATGTGACGGCGGGGTTCAATGCCGCCGGATGCGGTAAGTACCACGCCGGGTTGACAGTCATTGATACGACTGGCTAGTTCGTTGGGAGCAAAGCCACCAAAGACCACGGAGTGCACAGCGCCCAGCCGTGCCACAGCCAGCATGGCCACAGCAGCTTGCGGAATCATGGGCATGTAAATGAGGACGCGGTCCCCTTGAGCTACTCCAGCCGATGCGAGCGCTCCCGCCAGCTGTTCGACCTGCTCTTTGAGCTCGGCGTAAGTGATCTGTTGGCGGGTACCCAGCATGGCTGAGTCGTAAATAATAGCGGTTTGGTCACCCTTGCCCGCTTGGACATGCCTGTCTACAGCGTTGTAGCAGGTGTTGAGTTGCCCATCGGGGAACCAGCGGTAGATAGGTTCAGCTGAGCTATCCAGGGCTGTGTGCGGAGGACTATCCCAGTGGATGGCTTGCGCTTGGGTTAACCAGAAGCCCTCTGGGTTGTCGATACTGTCGCGGTAGGTTTCACTGTAGGTTGTCACCAGGGGCACTCCTTCAGGACTGTGGGACTGTTTGTTGTGGAGGTAAGTGACTCCAACCTAGTGCTGAGGGTCACACTTAAGCAAGAGTTTGTATACAAAAAATTGCCCTAGACCCAAAAATGACACAAATATTTCGCCATAAACCATATTTTTCAAACTTTATGTATACAAAATCCCCGGCGGTGTTTTAGAGTAATCCCATCTGCACACCAGTGCTAGAAGTCATAGTTGAGCTGGAGAGGTAGCCATGAAAGCAGGCGAGCTTGCCTATCAAAGTTTGCGTAGCAACATCATGGAGGGAATGCTGGCCCCCGGCTCTGTGATTGCTGAAGTCGAGCAGTCTGAACGGCTGGGAGTCTCACGCACCCCTGTCCGGGAAGCAATTTCCCGGCTCCTTGCTGAGGGGTTAGCTGAACCTGCCCCTGGGCGGGGCGTAATTGTTGCCCCAATTTCTCTGGCCAATGTCTACTCCCTCTTTGAATTGCGGACCAGCTTGGACTGTACTGCAGCAGCCCTAGCCGCCCGCCGCGGTAACCCTCTAACTTTCCGTCGGCTTGCCAGCGCCTTTGAGCAAGCTGCCCTTGAGCTACACCAAGGCAGTAGCCAGCTGGCCGAATACTATGCACTCGTTGATGAGCTTGACAGCGCAATCGACAGGGCTGCGGATAACCGCTACCTGCACCAGGCCCAAGCCTCCCTGCGAACCCAGCTGACCCGCATCCGCAAGCTCTCCAAGGCCAACCCTATTCGGCTGGCCCAAGCAGCTGAGGAACACGCGCAGATAGCCCGGTGCATCGCCTCAGGAGATCAGCAGTTAGCCGAGGCCGCCGTCCGGCTCCACCTGGCCAAGGCTCTCTATGCCATTGAGGAGGCGGCAAACTCACAAAACCAACAGATCCAGTTCGAGCAGTCCCCGCCTCAGCCTTCGACTATCACCGCAGGATCAGCCACCACAGCCTAAAACCAAGTAACCCACTGTTGTTGAAAGGATCATTCCATGACCGTTACACACGAAGTTCGTGTCTACCGTTCCGATGAGAACCTACCCCGCGAGGACCAGCTAGCCTATAAGCTCGCCCAGCTAGCAACCGACCCTGTTGAGGTGCTCCCCGAGGTTGAAGAGATGGTCATTAACCGCATCATCGATAATGCATCGGTGGCTATCGCTTCGCTCAATCGCGGCCCCATTATCTCTGCCCGCGACCAGGCGCTCACTCACGCCCACTCCCCCAACGGTAGCGGCGCGACAATTTTTGGTGTCCCCGCCACGACCAAGGTTTCCCCCGAGTGGGCAGCCTGGGCCAACGGTGTTGCCGTGCGCGAGCTGGACTACCACGACACTTTCCTGGCTGCTGAGTATTCCCACCCCGGCGACAACATTCCGCCCATACTGGCTGTTGCCCAGCACACCGGTCGCAGCGGGTACGACCTTATTCGTGGCATCGCTACCGGCTACGAAGTTCAGGTAGACCTGGTCAAAGCAATCTGCCTGCACAAGCACAAGATTGACCACGTTGCCCACATCGGCCCCTCCGCTGCCGCAGGAATCGGTACCCTTCTGGGGCTGGATACCGAGACTATCTTCCAGGCCATTGGCCAGGGTTTGCACACCACCACCGCTACCCGCCAGTCACGTAAGGGCGAGATTTCTACCTGGAAAGCCCACGCTCCTGCTTTCGCCGGAAAAATGGCTGTTGAAGCTGTTGACCGTGCCATGCGCGGGCAGACCTCCCCGGTTCCCATTTACGAGGGTGAAGACGGCGTGATTGCCTGGATGCTAGATGGCCCCGATGCCCGTTACCAGGTTCCGCTCCCCGCACCCGGTGAGCCCAAGCGCGCTATCTTGGATACCTACACCAAGGAACACTCCGCCGAGTACCAGGCCCAGGCCTGGATCGATTTGGCTCGCAAGCTCCACAAGGAACACCCGGAACTTACCGACCCGCAAAATGTTGAGTCCATTGTTCTGCATACCTCACACCACACCCACTACGTCATTGGCTCAGGCGCTAACGACCCGCAGAAGTACGACCCCAGCGCAACCCGCGAAACCCTTGACCATTCGATTCCCTACATCTTTACCGTCATGCTCCAGGACGGCCAATGGGATCACCTAGCCTCCTACGCCCCCGAAAGGGCCCAGCGCCCCGACACCGTAGAGCTCTGGCACAAGGTCACCACCGCAGAAGATGCTGAGTGGACCCGCCGCTACCACTCCAAGGACCCGGCAGAAAAGGCCTTTGGCGGGCGTGCAGAAATCAAGCTAACCAACGGTGAAACCCTGATTGAGGAAATCGCGGTAGCCGACGCTCACCCGCTCGGAGCCCGCCCCTTCGCTCGCGCCGACTATATCAAGAAGTTCCGTACCCTAGCCGCAGGTCAAGTCTCTGAGGAGGAGCAGGACCGCTTCCTCACCGCCGTAGAAAACCTGGCCCAGCTAGGTGCCGGTGAACTTGATGCCCTCAACATCACCGCCTCCCTTGACCTTCAAACCGGTGCGAAAGGTATCTTCTAATGCTTTACTCATCGAAAACCGCCACTCAAAAACGCCAGGATTTGCGCGCCATGCTGGCAAGCAACCAGATTCGCCAGTTCCCGGGAACCTACACCCCTCTCTCAGCCCGCCTGATTGAAGAGAAGAACTTTGACGGCATCTACATCTCCGGTGCAGTGCTGGCCAATGAGCTAGGTTTTCCCGACGTCGGGCTGACCACTCTGACCGAGGTCGCTCAGAGGGCCGGGCAGATTGCCCGCGTCACCAACCTACCGGCTATCGTCGATGCTGACACCGGTTTTGGCGAACCCATGAACGTGGCCCGAACTATCCAAGAGTTCGAGGAACACGGGCTGGCCGGTTGCCATATTGAGGATCAGTTCAACCCCAAGCGGTGCGGCCACCTGGATAACAAGAACATGGTTGACCTGGAAACCGCGACCAAGCGAATCCGGGCGGCAGCCGAAGCCCGCAGGGACGAGAACTTCCTGATTATGGCCCGGACCGACCTGCGTGGCACCTCTTCACTGGCAGAGACCATCGACCGCATCAAGGCCCTGGTCGATGCCGGCGCCGATGCAATCTTCCCCGAGGCCATGAAGAACCTGGACGAGTTCAAGGCTGTCTGCGATGCCGTCCAGGTGCCGGTCTTGGCCAATATGACCGAGTTCGGGAAGAGCCAGCTCTACACCAAAGACCAGCTTGCTCAAGCCGGTATTTCTCTCATTATCTACCCGGTTACTCTGCTCCGCTCCTCACTGGGGGCCATGGAACGGGTACTGGAAACCATCGAATCCGATGGAACCCAAGAAGCCGCTGTAGACCAGATGCTCACCCGTTCGCGTCTCTACGAACTGGTCGATTACGAAGGCTACAACCACTTTGATACCGGCATCTTCAATTTCGAGGTACCCGGAAAATTTGGGGAATCAACGAACTAACCCCGCCTCAGGGCAGGGGTCGGGTAGTTTTTGCTCGGCCCCTGCCCAGACCAAACATAGTTCGGGTGCATCGTTTCACCCCATCACAAGGAGATACACCATGACTGACAAAGACGTCGCTAAGGGTCTTGCCGGTGTTGTTGCCGACTACACCGCGATCTCAAAGGTCAATGCCCAAACCAACTCCCTGCTCTATCGCGGCTACCCCGTCCAAGAACTTGCTACTCTTCCTTTTGAGCAGGTAGCCCTGCTTCTCTGGAACGGCGAGCTACCCACCGATGAACAGCTTGCAGAGTTCACCGCTTTTGAACGCTCCCACCGAGCACTGCCACCGGCCCTCAAAGCTGTTATCGATGCTCTGCCTCTGGACTGTCACCCCATGGACGTGTGCCGCACAGCCGTCTCTTTCCTGGGGGCCTGCCACCCGGAGAGCGAAGATTCAGCCCCTGAGGCTGAGCTGGGCAAAGCCTGGGAGCTTTTTGCGGTCATGCCCGCTGTGGTCTGCTACGACCAGCGCCGCCGACGAGGTCAGGAACTCCTTGAGCCCCGCGATGATCTGGACTACTGCGATAATTTCCTCTACATGGCCTTTGGCCAGGTCCCGGCCCCCGAAGTCAAAACCGCCTTCAACGTCTCGATGGTCATGTACGCCGAGCACTCTTTCAACGCTTCCACCTTCACAGCCCGCGTGATTACATCGTCCCTGGCTGATCTGCACTCAGCTGTCACCGGCGCAATCGGAGCCCTCAAGGGTCCCCTGCACGGCGGCGCTAACGAGGCAGTTCAGCACACCTTCGATGAAATCGGTGTCATTGCTGGCGAGTCCCAGGCCGCTGCCAAGGCACGTGCCAAGGAATGGATGGAGGCCGCTCTGGCCCAGAAAAAGAAGATTATGGGCTTTGGCCACCGCGTCTACAAGAACGGAGATTCCCGCGTACCCACCATGCAGAAATCGTTCTTTGACATGGTGCAGTACTATGACCGCTCAGATGTCATTGGCCTCTACCAGGGCCTGGCAGAAGCAATGGACGAGGCAAAGGGGATCAAGCCCAATCTGGACTACCCCGCTGGGCCTACCTACCATCTGATGGGCTTTGATACCCCCACCTTTACCCCCATCTTTGTGGCCTCCCGACTGACCGGGTGGACCGCCCACATTCTGGAGCAGCGAGCCGATAACTCACTGATTAGGCCGCTCTCAGCCTACCGGGGTGTCGATGAGCGCCACCTCTAAACCCGCACCATAGCCCGCCGACCTGCCCGGGAGCTAGTTATAGCGCCCGGGCAGGTGCCTTTTATCGGGCACGCGGGTGACTGGCGGCAAAAACTTCACGCAGGGTATCTGCGGTGACCTTGGTGTAGACCTGGGTGGTGGTCACGGAGGCATGCCCCAGAAGCTCTTGTACCACCCTGATATCTGCCCCGCCTTCAAGCAGGTGAGTGGCAAATGAGTGCCGCAGGGTGTGCGGTGAAATCTCGGCCCGAATTTTTACTCTTTGGGCGTGCTTCTTGAGGACCAGGTAGGCCCCCTGCCGGGTTATCCGCGCGCCGTCCCGCCCATTCAGGAACAGGGCAGGGGTGCCCTTACCCTTAGCAGCCAGGGCGGGTCTGCCGCGCACCAGGTAGTCTTCAATGGCTCTGCTTGCATAAGAGCCCACCGGCACCACCCGTTCTTTACTGCCCTTACCAAACAGGCGCACCACAGCGGGCAGGGCTGAGTCTGACTGGTTTCGGTCTATCACAACATCATCGAGGTCCACGTTGATGGCTTCGCTAATGCGGGCCCCGGTGGAGTAGAGAAACTCCAGGAGTGCCCTATCCCGTAGCCCCGCAGGCGTGGCCGGGTCAGGGCTTTCCAGTAAACGTGTAATGTCGCTCAGCGGTACCGCTTTGGGGAGCCGGGCACCCGGTGTGGGTGGCCGCACGGTAGAGGCAGCGTTAGTGGCTGTCATGGCCTCAAGCAACCAAAATTTGTGAGCGCCTCTGACAGCACTAATCACCCGGGCGATAGACCTCTGGGATAGCGGATTCCCGCCCCCAGCAGGTGGAGTGGCACAATCAGCGACAAAGTCACGCACGTGCTTTTTGGTGATGTTCTTGGGGTCGATAATTCCGACGCTATCAAGGTAAACACTGTAGCGGATTAGGTCTCGCCGGTAGGAGGCCAGCGTGTTGGCGGCCAGGCCACGCTCAATGGCCAGGTGGTTGAGGTAGGCCTCCACCGCCTGGTCGAGTGGGGTCAGCGCTTCTGGCTCCTTGCGCGTTCTTCCCCCCAGGTTGCGGGGTTGCTCCATGCCTAGAGGCCCTCTGCCGGTCGGATCTCACCGCGATAGTTAGGCTCGCGCAGGGCTGGGTGGGCGGTGAAAGGAGCATCGGTGGAGTATAGGGTTTCAAAGTTCCGCCGGGCCGCTGCATCCAGCGCCAGGATAGCATTAGTTGAGGCCGCGTTGTGGATACGTCCGGCGAGGACAGCCTCCACGGCTTGGTCCAGAGGCACCCAGCGCAGCACGATTTCTGACTCCTCGTGGACGCGGTCTTCGCGCTCTTCGGCGGGAATCTGACTCAGGTTCCGGGCCAGGTAGATGCGGCAGGTCTCCCCCATACCCCCGGGCGAGTTGTAGAACTCCATGAGGGTGTCCCACCGTTCAGCACGAAGGTCTGTTTCTTCAGCCAACTCACGGGCGGCGGCTTCAAGCGGTGGCTCACCGTCAATATCGAGCAGGCCCGCCGGGATTTCCCACAGGTTAGCCCTCACGGGATGACGGTACTGGTTAATGAGGAGCACTTCCTTAAGGTCATTGAGTGCAATCACAGCCACCGCCCCGGGGTGGAGCAAGAAGTCCCGTTCAAAGGGAGTATCGCCAGGAGTCAGTGCAATTCCTTCGCGTACAACATCCCAGACATACCCCTCAAATTTGGTCGTACGACTGGTGACATAACGGGGGTTAGCAATATCCGCAATGCCCTCCTGCCCGGCTGCGAGCGCAGCGGCATCGATCCGGTCAGCTGTTCCGATGTCATAGTTAAGGTTCTTTTGCATGGGTCTGCCCTTCTGCCGTGTTCAACCCGTTTTGTTCTCTTCAACCCTACCCGGTCGGTGGCACCGACCCAAGGGCGGGTCCAGCTGGGTTCTTTTGAAAGCAGTCCCTGGTAGCGGGATATGTTCTGCAAGGCTCAAGGCCCCGGCTATTTTCTGGGGAAAAAATAACCGGGGCCTCTTCTAGTACCTAGGCAAGAGTGGCAGTTAGGCCTTGCGTGCTTGCAGCGCCGCCTTTATCAGCCCGGAAAAGAGCGGGTGCGGCTTGGTCGGGCGTGAACGGTACTCGGGGTGAGCCTGAGTTGCGATGTAGTAGGGGTGCTCGCTAACAGGTAGTTCTACGAACTCAACCAGGGAGGAATCCGGGGAGGTACCCGAAATAACTAGACCTGCTTCTTCAAGCTGGGCGCGGTAGTCGTTGTTGACTTCGTAACGGTGGCGGTGACGTTCCGACACTTCGGTCGCACCGTAGACGCTAGCAGCCAGGGAGCCCTCAGCCAGGTGCGCAGGGTAAAGGCCCAGGCGCATGGTTCCACCCAGGTCGCCTGCACCCTCAACGTAGGCTTTCTGCTCTTCAATGGTGGCAATCAGGGGTGAGGCAGTCTCGGGGTCAAACTCGGTGGATGATGCATCGGTAATGCCCAGGACGTTGCGCGCATACTCTAGGACCATGGACTGGAGGCCTAAGCAGATACCTAGGGTGGGAATCTTGTTCTGGCGGGCATGACGCAGGGCACCGATCTTGCCATCCAGGCCACGGATACCGAAGCCACCGGGTACGAGCACAGCGTCTATGCCGCGAAGCTGATGGGCGGCGTCCTCGGGGCTTGAGCAGAGGTCTGCGGCTACCCACTTGATGTTTACCTTGGCGTCGTTAGCGAAGCCACCGGCACGCAGGGCCTCAGTCACCGACAGGTAAGCGTCGGGCAGGTCAATGTACTTACCAACCAGCGCGACGTGGACCTCGGTCTTGGGGGTGTGTACCGCGCTCAGCAGCTTATCCCACTGGGTGAAGTCAAGGGGCTGAGCTTCGATGCCCAGGTAGTCCAAGATGTAGGTGTCCAGCTTCTGGCTGTGCAGGGTCTTGGGAATGTCATAGATGCTGGGCGCATCGGCGCAGGAGATAACGGCCTCGGGTTCTACGTCGCAGGCGTTACCAATCTTGACCTTGTGCGATTCGGGAACTTCGCGTTCACAGCGCAGAATCAGGCCGTCGGGAATGATGCCCAGGCCGCGCAGGGCCGCAACAGAGTGCTGGGTGGGCTTGGTTTTTAGTTCGCCGGAGGGCCCGATAAAGGGCACCAGCGATACGTGCAGGAAGAAGACGTTACGGCGGCCCAGATCGCGGCGGACCTGGCGTGCGGCTTCGAGGAAGGGCAGCGATTCGATATCACCTACAGTGCCGCCAATTTCGGTGATGATGATGTCGGGGGCGTTCTCGTCTTCAGCAGGCAGACGCATGCGGCGTTTAATTTCGTCAGTGATGTGCGGGATAACCTGTACGGTGTCGCCCAGGTATTCGCCGCGGCGTTCCTTGGCGATCACGTGGGAGTAGACCTGGCCGGTTGTGACGTTAGCGGACTGGCTGAGATTTTCGTCTAGGAACCGCTCATAGTGACCGATATCGAGGTCGGTTTCAGCGCCGTCGTCGGTCACAAAGACTTCACCGTGCTGGAAGGGGTTCATGGTGCCGGGGTCGACGTTGAGATAGGGGTCAAGCTTCTGCATGGTCACAGAAAGACCACGGGAGCGGAGGAGCCGGCCTAGAGATGAGGCGGAAAGGCCTTTGCCGAGAGATGATGCCACGCCACCGGTCACGAAGATCTGGCGGGTGACTTTACCGTTGTTTGATGTCTGAGTATCTACCACGGAATTCCAGCTTATCACCACTTTGGCCTGAATGGTTTCGCGGGACTTATCTTTATGTAAAATCACGTTTTCCCGTTCAGGAAAATCCGCGAAAACCGCACTAAGAAGAGCGGTTAAGGCGGATATTTTGTGGCCTCTACCCTGGCTGACTGCCAGCAATCTCTCGTAGCAGTTCATTGTTCCTGCAGCTAAAGTTCTGAGGCCGGTACTCTCCTTTTAAAGCTGGCCAGCGTTCTGTAGTAGCTCGCGGGCGTGTTCTTGTGCGGCCGCCGATTGGTCGTGTCCAGAGAGCATACGGGCAAGTTCCACTACCCGCTCCTCGGACGAAAGTACCTGGACCTTAGAGAGGGAACCGTCATCGTTTTTACGCACCAGAATGTGTTGGTCGGCAAAGGCCGCGACCTGGGGCAGGTGGGTAACCACCAGTACCTGCACGTTCTTGGCAAGCATGGCAAGGCGACGGCCGATCTCGATAGCGGCTTTACCGCCCACGCCTGAGTCCACCTCGTCAAAGATAAAGGTGGGTACGGGGTCTACCTCAGAGAGTACAACTTCTAGTGCCAGCATGACACGGGAGAGCTCACCGCCCGAGGCCCCCTTACCCAGCGGCCTGGGAACAGCCTGCCGGTGGGGAGCCAGCATAAAGGTCACGGAGTCTTTGCCAAACCGGTGGAACTTCTCGGTTTCTTCTACCTGCACGACCAGTGAGGCGTTGGGCATGGCCAGAGCTGTCAGTTCTTCGCTCACCGCCAGGGCCAGCTTACGGGCGGCCTTGGACCGTAGCTCAGTGAGTTGGCTAGCCTGATTCCCCAGCGTTTCACGGAGCTGGCGGAGTTCGCTCTCCAAAGCCTCTTGGCGGGCCGGGTCATCGGTGAGAGTTGCAAGTCGGGCGCGTGATTCCTCAGCCCAGGCAAGGACCTCAGCAATATCGGCCCCATATTTGCGGGTCAGGGTTTTGAGCGCGGCACGGCGGTTCTCTACCTCGGCCAAGCGCTCGGGGCCTTCGCTATCTAACCCAGAAGTGTAGGCGGAGATTTCCTCGGCAATATCGGTGACATGAATCAGAGCCTCGTTCAAACGCCCTGCTAGCGAGGCTAAATCTGCGTCAGCTTCAGCCTCAGCGGCCAGGGCAGACCGGGCCGCATCGAGCAGTCCCAGCACATTTGGGGCATCGGCGTCTGCGTACTCACTGCCGGCCAGAGCTCTTGATGCTGTGCTTGCGGCCAGCCGCAAAGACTCCACATTGGTTAGCTTCTGGCTCTCAATTCTTAGGGCTTCGTCTTCGCCGTCGGTAGGCGCGACCGAATCGATTTCGGCAAGTGCACCTTGAAGGGTCTGAGCTTCGAGAGCACGCGCCCTGGTGTTTTCGCGGACGTCACGCAGTTCTCCGGCGGCCTTGCGGTAGCGCTCATAGTTGAGTGTATAGCTTGCTAAGAGCTTTTCCAGTTTCTTACCGGCATAAGCATCTAGGGCAGCCCGCTGTTCGGCGGCATCTTTAAGCCGTAGTTGGTCTGACTGACCATGGACCGCGACCAGGGTGTGCCCAATATCAGCCAGCGTCCCGATAGGGGCAGAAACCCCACCAACGTGAGCGCGAGAACGCCCCGTGGCGCTCACGGTTCGGGCTAGCAGTAACTCCGAGCTACCGCCGTCGAGCTCTTCGACCGCTCCCCCAGCTTCTTCTGCCAGGTGGAGGGCTCGGTGCCCCTGTGGCAGACGGATAACGGCTTCAGCCAACGCATTTTTTGCACCGTTGCGCACGCTAGAAGCATCGGAACGAGCGCCCAGAAGCATGCCGAGGGCGGTCACGACCATGGTCTTACCGGCACCGGTTTCGCCGGTGAGCACCGAGAACCCCGGTTCAAGGGGTAGGCGAGCATCGGTGATCACGCCTAAGTCACGCAGATGGATTTCTTCAATCACGGGTGTGCATCTCTTCCGGGTATAGTTACTGAGCGCTGACTTGGGGCAGTGTACTGGTGGCCGGGCCCAGGGAATGGGGGCCACGCCAGCCGGCGATAGGCAGTTCAAATTTTTTGACCAGGCGCTCCGAGAAAGGCGCCGGGTGCATACGGGCCAAACGTACCGGCTTAGCAGAGCGGGTTACTTCAACGCGGGCACCCGGGGGCAGGTCGCTGGTTCGGCGGCCGTCGCACCAGAGCACGCCCTCAGCACCGTTGGTGGATACCAGCTCCACGGCCATCATGGAGGTGGGCGCGGTAACTAGGGGGCGGGCAAAGAGCGCGTGAGCCGATAGGGGAACCATCAGCATAGCTTCAACGCTGGGCCAAACCACGGGTCCACCACCGGAGAAGGCGTAGGCGGTGGAGCCTGTTGGCGTTGCGAGCACCACGCCATCACAGCCAAATGACGAGAGTGGGCGGCGGTCCACTTCAACGACTACTTCGATCATTTTTTCGCGGTTGCCCTTTTCAACGCTGGCCTCGTTGAGGGCCCAGGTATCAAGGATCTTAGTTCGCCCGTCCCACACTTTGACGTCAATAGCCATGCGTTCTTCAACGGTGTAGGCACCGGATACGACACGTTCAATCGTCTCGGCGAGGTCTACTTCTTCGGCTTCGGCCAGGAAGCCAACATGGCCGAGGTTAACGCCGATCAGAGGAATCTGGGTATGCCGAATCATCTCGGCAGCTCGCAGAATTGAGCCATCACCGCCTAAGACCATGCCAAGCTCAATGTCTTTGAGAGCCACGCTTTCGTGGGCTACCGCTACAGGTACGGGGTTCTCCCACTTTTCAGTCAGAGCCTCTAAGTCGGCACGGTTCATTACGGGAACCAGGCCGGCTTGGTAGAGCTGGGTACAGGTTGCGCGGGCGGCATCACGGGCCTCAAGACGACCGGTGTGGGCAAAGACCAGTATCTTGCGTTCACCGGCCAGGGGCTTGGGAGCTGAGTTTGCTGTTTCCTTCACCTTTTTAGGCTAACTGACAGCCCGAGGTTTTAGGGGCTTTTAAGCCCGGCAACACACATTTTTTCGAATATTTATTCGATTCCTGGTGTCAGGTTAGTATTCTAGAGGCTTACGGCACCAGAGGAAGAACTCCACATTACCGTCCTGCCCGGGCAGAGGGCTGGTTTCTTCCCCAAGAACTTCCAGACCCACAGCTTGAGCTGAGGCGCGGACACGGGCCACTGCTTCGGCTCGCGCGGCTGGGTCTGTTACGACACCACCTTTGCCAATGCGCGCTGGTCCTACCTCAAACTGGGGTTTGACCATCAGGAGCAGGTCACCGCCAGCAGCGGTTGCTCCTGCCAGCGGCCCAAGAACCTTAGTCAGGGAAATAAAGCTGAGGTCAGATACTGTGAGGTCCACCTGCCCGCCAATATCTTCAGGGCTCATGTGGCGCACGTTCATTCCCTCATAGACGGCAACATCCGGGTGGTTACGTATCTCAGGAACAAGCTGGTCGTGGCCTACGTCCACCGCGGCAACCCACGATGCCCCCCGGCGCAGCAAAACATCGGTGAAGCCGCCGGTCGAAGCACCTGCGTCAAGGCAGCGCTTACCTACTACGGTCAGCCTGGGGAAAGCATCGAGAGCACCGGCAAGCTTGTGTCCAGCTCGGCTGACGTACTCGGTGAGCTCGCTCCTGCGGACGCTGACCGTATCAGCTTCGTGCACCTTGTGGGAGGCTTTCTGCACGGTTTGCCCGTTGACGCTAATGTGCCCGGCGTTAATCATTTTGACAGCCAGGGTGCGTGAACGGGTGATGCCTGCTTGTACCATGTACTGGTCTAGCCGCACGCTACAGTTCCTTGCTCTCTGGTGCCCCGTGCTTATCCAGCTCGTCTTGCAGGCTCTGGACCAGGCGGCTTAACCGCTCGATACGTTCGGTGGGGTCGCAGGCAAGAGTCGCGGCAAGTTCTGCCTCAAACTCAGGGTCTAGGCTCACATCGGTCGTCGAGTCTTTAGTCGAATCGGCAGATATTGTTTCGTCCTGGAGTTTAGCCACGGTGTATATCCTTGGGGGAAGTGGGTTCACTCGCATGGGGGTGCTTGGCCCACCATGCCGCGCAGGCTACTCGCCAGCTATCGAGGTCGCTCCCCTGCCCCTGCAGGTGAATTTCCTCATCTCTTGCTAGAGCGGTCCAGCCAGCGCCTCGAGCCTCAATGCCGGTTTCGGTTTCTTGAAGCTGGATATGGGGGTAGGTCTCAAAGAAGCCGTTGAGGTCTTCCAAGATATAGGTTGGGCGTTCTCCTGGGATGGCGGCCAGAATGGTCTGGAAGGTCTCAACACCGGTCATCACAACAGCGGTTGCCATACCCGCTCGGTTACCGCCTTGGATGTCAGTGTCCAGGCGGTCCCCTACTACTAGGGGCTTGTGGGCGCCGAGTTTCTGGGCAGCTGTTTCAAAGATGGGGGTCTCGGGTTTACCGGCGACCAGGGGCTTGCGTCCGGTGGCTCTTGCTACCGCTGCAACCAGTGTGCCGTTGCCGGGAGCAAAACCGCGTTCTTTAGGGATAGTGAAGTCGGTATTAGATGCCACCCAGAGCACCGAATGATCAGCAAGGGTGTAGGAGGCCTCAGCCAGGTCTTCCCAGCACATCTTGGGGTTGAAACCCTGGGCCACGGCAAGGGGTTGATCGGCCTGGCTGGTCACGGGCCTTAGACCCTCTGCAGCTACACAATCTGCTAGAGCCTGTGCACCGGTAATTAGAACCTTAGAGCCTGCCGGTAGCTGGGTAGCCAGTAGGTGAGCGGCTGCCTGGGCTGAGCTGACCACGTGATCAGCATCGGTTTTGACTCCTAGCTCAACCAGGTGGTCGGCAACTGTTTGCACGCTACGGGAGGCATTGTTGGTGACAAATGCAAGGGCGATGCCCTGCTCCTGGGCGCGGTTAAGCGCTTGGGGTGCTCCCTCAATGGCGTAGGGGCCAGCGTAAACTACGCCATCAAGGTCGGACAGGATAGCGTCGTATGCGGCTAGCAGCATTAGGCTTCGTCCTCTATGGGCGCTTCATGGTCAGCGGAGACTTGGTGGAGGTTTTCCTCTTCAGCCTCTTCTTCACTGACCACGGCTTCAGCTGTGGTGAGCCCTTCTTGAGCGTCATCAAGGCCGGCTACTGAGTCTTCTGCTTGGCTAGTTTCCTGATCGGAAGGTGCCGATTCCTGGCTCTGGGCTTCAGCGGCTTCAAGGTCTACTGAAACTTCCTCAGGTTCAAGCAAATCTTCTTCGGTGAAGATGTCAAAGATTTCGGGCTCCACGAAGTCTCCCTGGCCCAGTGCGGCCTCAGTCATGAGCGCTAGACGGGCCCAGCGGGCCGCTTCTTTGGTTCGGCCATCCTGCTGCAGCAGTTCAGCGTAAGCCTTGAATAGGCGGGGTGAGTAGTCATAGCCGCGCTTGGGGTTAAGCTCGGGAATTTCGAGTGCAGAGATAGCCTTTGAGAGTTCGCCCCGGTCAAGGTAGATACCGGAGACAACAATTGCTACCTCTGAACGTACGGCTGCGGGTACTTCCTCTTGGTTGGCCTCATCGGCCAAGGTAAGTGCCTTATCAACCCTACCCAGGGCGCGTTCGCAGTCCACTAGCAGGGCAAGGTGGTCATGAGAACCGGAGATACGGCGGTGGGTGCGGAGCTCACGCAGGGCAAGCCCAAAGTTTTCTGCTGCGTAGGCGGCAATGCCTACGACTTCGCGGACGACGCCGATACGGCCTGCTCGTTTAGAGGCAGCGATCGCGTGTTCGAGTGCGAAGTCGGGGTCAATATCGAGGTAACGCCCAACCATGACCAGGTGCTTAGCTACGGTCTCTGCGTTCTGGGCTTCGAGCTGGCGTAGAGCACGCAGAGTCCAGTTCTCTAGCTCTTTCCCGGTAACGTCTGTGTCAATCTCGGGTGCCTTCTTGGAAGGCCTGTAGTCGGTTTTTTCAGCCTCTCGGTCCTTGTAGCCTTGCTTCCTATCGCGGTCAAAGTCACGGCGGGGGCCGTTGGAGTTGCGATCTTTGGAGAATCTGTCCTTCCTTGGACCGTTGGAGTTGCGGTCGTCGTAGCGCTTTCCGCCACGCTGTGAGTCAAAGGGTTTCTTCTTCTCGCCGCGGAAGGGGCTCTCACCCTCCTGCTTGCGGTAGCCGCCTTCGGTGCGGTCTCCGTAGCTACGTTTACTGTTAGAGGAGTTCTGGGGCCTGCTCTTCTTGTATCCACCTCGGTTAGATTCTGAGTGGTTGCGTGAGTAATCAGCCAAGTGTTCTCCTCTATAGTGTTCTGTTATCAGGGCTAACTGTCTTGCCCTGTGCTGGACGCTGGCTTCTAGTTTATCGGGCTTAGTATCTACTTGCGTAGTGGGGTAGACAGGTTTGGGGTGCGTTTTCAGGCACATCCGCTGTCAAGATAGAGCTTGGGTATAGCTGGACACTGTTTTCTTATTAAACAAAAAGGGGGGGTGAGGTCACCAAACCCCACCCCCCCA
>NZ_JBLXXQ010000007.1:0-118260 GCF_048512965.1 Rothia sp. P5764
GGGGGGGTGGGGTTTGGTGACCTGCCCCCCCTTTTTTGCTTTAAAGAGTTATATGCTGTGAGCTTATTGAAGGCTTGCCCTACCATGCCGAGTGCCGCTCAGAAGCTCAGGCTGGCAAGAACCACACGCAATGGCCTTCCACAGGCTGTCACCGCCCTGACCTTGGTACAGCTTGTCTCTAAGAAGGACGGCTGTTCTCAGCTGTCCGAACAGCTAGCTAAACCTTCCAGCTCACAACCGGCTGATACTAACCCCAATATTTTCATAGGAAAGTAGCCTAGGGCGGAAGTTAGGGGACTATCGGCTCCAAAGCAAGGTAGGCTTAAAACATCAGAAACCTATACAGAAAGCGAGCATAGCTGTGTCCAAGACAAGCTCTGCAGCAGATGCCCGTGAGAAGGCCCGCCAGCTGGCAGCCCAACAGGCTAAGAAATCTGCTAAGTCATCCACTCGCTGGATCCAGTTCACCGTCCTCGGTGTTATTGCCCTTATCATCGCTATCGTTGCAGTTGTTGTAATCAACGGCAACCGTAACAAAATTCCTGAAGCAGGGCCTGTCCCCACCTCTGCAAACCAGTACGGTGGCATTGTGCTTACCAAAGACGGAATCGTCCAAGGTGCAAGCGCTGAGGAAAGTCGGGACAGTCAGGACCTCGGCAAGTCGGAGGCGACCTACACCAGTATTGATGGTAAAGAGACAGCTATGCCCCTGGGTGTGGCCCTGCCAGATCAAGCAAAAGACAATGGGCAACCCGTCCGACTAACCATTTTCCAGGACTTTGACTGCGTCCACTGTGCAGACTTTGAGAGCACCTACGGTGACGAAATTCAGCAGCTAGTAGATAGCGGCAAGATTACCCTAGAAATCCGTAACCTGACCTTCTTGGACGCCCACAGCCCCACCTACTACTCCTCACGAGCCAACAACGCAGCCTACTCGGTAGCTAACCAGGTTTCGGCCGACAAGTACCTAGACTTCCAACGCGAAATCTTCTCCCACCAGGGCACAGGTGGCCTCTCCAACGAAGAACTGGTTGATATTGCCTCCAAGTACGGGGCAGATGTTAAGGACGATGTCGCCAACAACACCTGGCGCCCTTTCATCAACACTGTCACCCTAGAATCTGCAAGCAACGGTATTAGCGGAACCCCCACGATCTTCGCAGACGGAGACCTCTACAACGCTACCAGCGCTGACTTCTCCCAGTGGATCAACCAGAAAATCACCGATAAGAAGATCAGCGAATAGCTGGCAAACTTAGCCCCATCCTGACGGCATCCTCACCCCAAGTTACTCGCTGAGGCTTAGAAGGCTAGAAGCAAGACCCCAAGCTCCTACCAGATATGCGTATAAGAGTAATATCCGGTATACTAGGATGTCGTTGCCTCCTTAGCTCAGCTGGCCAGAGCACCTGTCTTGTAAACAGGGGGTCACCGGTTCGAATCCGGTAGGGGGCTCTGAAATAGAGATTAAGACTGCGACCGAAGAGTGCACCATCAACCGGTGACCATTCGGTCGCAGTTTTCTTTCCTCGCGAGCTCGGAAACTGCTCCCTGATCTACTAAACTCCTCGGCTAAGTTAGGGTAGCCTAAGAAATACAGAATGAGAACAGGCTGGACTTGTGACCAGCTCAATCTAAAGACAGGCTAAGGAAGGGGCACCGCAATGGGCAGGGGCATTAACGGGGCAATTTTGAAACTCCTACGGGCAGAAGACCTCCCCTGCACCGTCACTAAAACCTGGATGCACAGCCCTACCATGAAAGCCTTACGAATATCCTCCCCAGAGTTCCTCAGAACCTACACCCCGGCTGAAGGGGAATACCTGCGCTGCTGGTTCCCAGACCCAGACCACCCCGCCAAAGAAGTCATGCGTGGCTACACCATGATCGACATCGACCCCAAAGCCGGCGAATTCACCCTCCTCTTTCTTCTACACCAACCCGCCGGCCCAGCCAGCCGGTGGGCAGAAACTGCCGTTGCCGGTGACCGTTTTGAAGCCTCCTACTACGGCTCAAGCCCCTTCTCCCTCCCCCCAAACAAGCCTGAAGGCTTCATCTTTGTGGCAGACGCAGCAGGCATACCCTACGTCAATGCTCTGGCAGACCAGCTGGCAGACAGCTTCCCACTCAAAGTCTGGTTGCTAGACTGGCAACCCAGCCACCACCAAATCCCGCTACGCCACCATCAGAACATCACGATTGAGTGGATCCAACCCAGCGCTGAAACCTTGCTAGAGAAAGCTCAAAGCACAGACTGGAAGGGCTGGTACCCCCACCTAGTCTGCGAAGCAAAAGTCTTGTTACCCACCCGTCGCTACCTACTCAAAGAAGCTAAAATACCCAAAGACTTTATGTACGTGCACGCCTACTGGGTACAGGGTAAGGAAATGGGCAAGAGCAGAGAGCTCTCAGACTCGTAAAATCCTTGGAGCGCCAATGGAGGCAGGGGATAGCAGAAAGCCAGGGGACTGATATCACGGGCAAGAGTTCTTTGCATCTCTGCAAAAAGGAGTAAAGTGGCGGGTGTACTGAGCATTTACATCTGAGAGGCACACCCATGATGTCCGTTCTTGGCCGCGACGAAAGTATCCGCTATGTAGCACTGGGCGACTCTCTGAGCGAAGGCGTAGGCGACGATGCCCCCGAGCGCCCCAACGGTGTACGCGGCTGGACCGACCGGGTGGCTGAACAGTTTATGCTGGCTGACCCCCAGGCTCTCTACGCTAACCTGGCAATCAGGGGCCGCCTGCTCGTGCCTATCATTGAAGAGCAGCTAGAACCCGCCCTTGAGCTTAAACCTAACCTGGTCAGCCTGATTGGGGGCGGCAACGATTCACTCCGCCCAGGCTTCGATGTTGATGCCCTCATCCAACATTATGATGCGGCCTTCAAAACTCTGCGCGACGAAAATATTGAGGTCTTTACCATGACCGGTTTTGACCCCGGACCCAAGGGCTTCTTTAGCGGCAACCGGGCCCGTGTGGCGCTCTTCAACGAGCTCTTGCGTGAAGTCGCAGAGGACCGGGGCGTGGCTATCGTCGATTACTGGCGTATGCGCGAGCTGAGAGATCTGAGGTACTGGGCACCGGACCGTCTCCATATGAACCCTGCTGGCCATACTCTGGTTGCCCGCCGGGCACTGGAAACCCTGAGCGCTGAGAATATCCGTATTGGTGACCCCGTCGTACCCGAATCAATGCCTCAGACCCGCGCCCAGGAGGCGCTGGCGAATGCAAAGTGGGCCCGTGAATTTGTGGTGCCCTGGATCGGCCGCCGTCTGCGCGGAACAAGTTCCGGCGACAACATCGCGCCCAAATACCCCGAATGGACCCGCTTTGATGCGCTCCCCGAAGAGGGGTAGAAGGTAGATTAACAGCTCCTTTAAAGGATTAAAAGAGTTAAGAAGTTAACGTCACACTCAAGATTACACACGTGTAATTTAGCTCCTTGCCCTTGTGAGAGCGCGAGTTTTAAAACGCGCATAAAGAACCTGAGAGTGCCGATTAAAGCCTGAAATGACTTGCGAAAAGTTAAATAAACGGTAGAATTGACGGAAGGTTCAAGCGCAAATTTGGGCCCGAGGATTAAGCTTGCGAAGACCGGAGCAGGTAGCCCAGCACCGGCTGTCGCAAGCTTTTTATTGGGGTCTGAGCTTGCGTGGTTTCCCGTAATTACCTAGACTTTAAGGCTGTTCGTAGTGGTGGCAACACCTCTCGTTCGCCTAAGCTTCACCGTTTTTCCCGCGGCGGGGATTCACTTCGGCCTCTCACCCGAAGATGAGTCTCAAACACTCTAGCCTTGGAGAATAACCCGGTGCTCTACCTATTAGGTGACGGGACGCCCATTGCTGATTATCGGCTTCGGCTGGTAAGCGCCAACTGCGTACCGTCATTTCGTCAACATTTGGAGGAGAAAACTATGGCAGCTGTCTGCCAGGTGACCGGAGCTGTTCCCGGCTTTGGACACAGCATTTCGCACTCGCATCGCCGCAACAAGCGTCGTTTCGATCCGAACGTGCAGAAGAAGAAGTACTACGTACCCTCACTTCGTCGCAACGTAACCCTGAACGTCTCTGCAAAGGGCATCAAGGTGATTGACGCACGTGGTATCGACGCAGTAGTTGCTGACATTCTTGCACGCGGAGAGAAGATCTAAACATGGCATCAAAGGCTAAGGACGTTCGTCCTATCATCAAACTTAAGTCCACTGCGGGCACCGGCTTTACTTACGTTACCCGTAAGAACCGCCGTAACAACCCCGATCGTATGGTTCTCAAGAAGTACGATCCCGTTGTCCGTAAGCACGTTGACTTCCGAGAGGAGCGCTAAACAATGGCTAAGAAGTCCAAGATTGCTCGCAACGAGCAGCGCAAGGTCATCGTTGCACGCTACGCTGAAAAGCGTCTGGAACTGAAGAAGACCTTGGTTGACGAAAACGCAACCCCCGAAGAGCGCGAAGCAGCCCGCCTGGGTCTCCAGAAGCTACCCCGTAACGCTTCACCCGTTCGTCTTCGTAACCGTGACCAGATCGATGGCCGCCCCCGTGGCACCTTCCAGAAGTTCGGCATTTCGCGTGTCCGCTTCCGCGAGATGGCACACCGTGGCGAGCTACCCGGTGTTACCAAGTCAAGCTGGTAATCTGTAGCTGATACGGTTAGCCTTGTGAAAGGGCTAACCCAAGCCACTCACTTTTTGTAAAGTCTCAGGAGGAGCATTCCATGGCTAAGAACCGTAGCGAACTCGTAGCAGAGGTAGCAGAGAAGGCCGGCACCAGCCAGGCTGCAGTGAACGGCGTCCTTGACGCACTGTTCCAGGTCTTTGAAGCATCTGTTGCTAAGGGCGAGAAAATCACCATCCCCGGCTGGATGGCCATTGAGCGCACTGACCGTGCAGCTCGTACCGGTCGCAACCCCCAGACCGGCGAAACCATTCAGATTCCTGCTGGTCACGGCGTCAAGCTGACCGCTGGTTCAAAGTTGAAGGCAGCAGTCTCCTCCAAGAAGTAAATTCTTGAGCAGACTTTGAAAAGGGCCACCCCGAGTACGGGGTGGCCCTTTTGCTTTCTCAAACTATAATCAGGACCAAGCCGAGGGGCCTGAGACCACTAGCCTGTGAGATAATAAGCCTGTAACCCCGGGCGTTCCTAGGATCGCAGATAAATTTTTCTCCGGGGTAGGCCACCGCAGAAGATTGGGACCAAAGCTTTAATCTTCTGACCTACAGCACGAGGGAGGGGAGAAACTATGCGCCAGCGTCAGCTCATACGCGCCTGGTTCGTTGCCTGCGCAGCCACTGGCTTCGGCGCAAGCTCTCACCTGCTTGCCGGCGGGCACCTGCCCAACCCCCTGATTCTTGCTCTGGCTACCTCCCTGGCTGCTCTCCTGACGCTAGGGGCTACACGGGTCAAACTCAGTCAGTTCAGTTTGGCTACTGGTGTACTAGCCGGACAGGGCCTACTTCACGGGCTATACAGCCACAGCCAGTCGGCTACCCTGACGGCCGGCAGTCAAGTACATACGAGCCACATCCACGGCGCGCAACTGCAGGTCAGCGCCCTTCATGCCGAGCCTCAGAGCCTAGCCATGTGGTTTGGGCACCTCTGTGCTGCTCTAGCCACCTACGCTGTGCTGGCCTACGGTGAGCAGATGTACTCCCTGCTCAGGGCTCTGCTCAAAGCGGCACAGAGATTTTTCACCCCTTTCCATCTGCGCGGCTTCTTGCCCGCCAAACACCACATCCCCGGTTTTCAGCGCCCAGGCTCAATAAGGGGCGCTACCCTGGGCACCTGCCGGCTGACGCGCGGCCCGCCCGCCCTTGCTATGCACCCCTAACAACTTATGTATCGATGCGATAGCAAGGAACAATAATGACCAAGGCTCATACAGCCTCAACAACAGCTCGTGCTTTCTTAGCGGTAGCCACTTTGGCAGGCACCAGCCTGCTGGGAATAAGCGCCGCGACGGCCCATGACGAGCTTATCTCCACGAACCCTGCGGACGGCTCTAGCCTGTCCCAAGCTCCCCGCCAGCTAGAACTCACCTTTAGCGGCAACATCATGCAGATGGACGGTGCCAACCAGGTACGTGTGACCAACGCAGCCGGGGAAGACGTTACCCAGGGTGACCCTCAGGTTAAGGGAACAAGCGTAACCCAGGGCCTGACAGCAGGTGATGAGGACGAGACCTACACCGTTGCCTGGCGTGTGGTCTCATCCGACGGTCACCCGATCCAGGGAACCCTCACCTACGATGTGGGTCAGGGCGCAAGCACAGATGCTGGGTCAACCGTCACTGCTACCAATCCCAGTAGCTCAGCGGCATCGAACGTCGCTGCATCTGACCCTGTAGCCTCAGCAACAGAGGGGCTCTCGACCCCCATGAAAATTGTTCTTGCTGTGGTTGCGGCAGCCGCACTTGGTACTGCCCTGACCGTCGTACTCGCTAAAACTAAGCGCAAGTAAACCCACCAACTTTTAAACAAAGAAGATTTCACTATGTCATCACATAAGATTTACCGCCCTGCTGCCCTGGCAGCTGTCGCCCTGCTCGCTCTGACCGCCTGCGGCTCATCAGACCAGACCGCTGCCACCGGTAGCGCCACCGCTACTGCAAGCTCATCTGCCGCCAGTGCCGCTCCCAGCGCCACCAGCCAAACCGGCCTGGTCGCAGAAGAAAGCTGGATCAAAGCCAATACCAGCGATATGACCGGTGCCTTTGCCCGCATCACCAATACCGGCGACCAGCCCATCACTATCACCGGTGCCCGGAGCAGCGCTGCGGGTATGGTGGAGCTTCACACCACCGTCATCGACTCTGCTACCGGAACCAGCACCATGAAGAAAGTAGAGGGTGGCTTCACCATTGAACCCGGCGCAACCCTGGAACTGGCACCCGGTAGCGACCACATCATGCTCATGGGCATGAAGTGCTCACTGGTTGCCGGTGCAAGTGACACCATCACACTGGAAACCTCAGCTGGTGAATACAGCTTTGACGCCGAGGTCCGTGACTACAGTGGAGCTAAGGAAGAATACGCTCCCGGTCAGGCAACAAGCCCTGCTGCTGAAACCATGGGCGACTCCACCGACCACTCCATGCACTCCATGCACTCCATGGACACCTCCGGCACCGCAAGCGCAGAAGCAACCCTGCCACAGTGCGCCTAACCCAACCCTAGCTAGCTCACGCTAGCTACTGACCTGCCCCGGTTCCGCACCGCGTTACCGGGGCAGGTACCACCAAAGGAAAACACCATGAGTAGCTCATTTAATGAGGACTTAGAACGGGCCCTGGGCGGCGCAGATAAGGCACAGGACGACGCCAGCTACAAGACAAGCCAAGACTCACCAGAACCCCGGGGCATAGACCGTCGACTAGCTCTAACCGGGGCCCTGGGCGCGGGAACGGGTGTTGCCGCTACCCTTGCCAGCCAATACGCCGGTGCCCAGCAGACTGAGAACCAGGCCGAAACTACAGCGCCGCTTCAGAGCGCACAGGTTCCCTTTTATGGACCCCGACAGGCTGGCATCGACACGCCAGCCCCCAGCTACGCCTCTTTTATCGCTATTGACCTCAACAGCGGACTAGACCGCGAGGGTGTGCGCCGTTTACTGCGGATTCTTACCGCTGATGCGGCCCGCCTGGCCGGGGGGACCGCACCCCTGACCGATCAGGAACCAGAGCTAGCTCTGGTTCCTGCCAACCTGACGGTCACTTTCGGCTTTGGCGAACGCATCTTTGACATCGTTGCCCCAGAAAAGAAACCGGACTGGCTCAAACCCCTGCCCGTTTTTGAGCAGATTGATCAGCTCCAAGACCGCTGGAAGGACGGTGATTTACTGCTCCAACTGTGCAGTGACGACCGTTTTACCCTAGCCCATGCCCAGCGCGTCCTGCTCAAGAACATTCGTACTTTCGGGTCGGTACGCTGGGTTCAGGAGGGCTTCCGCCGCGCCTACGGCAGCCAAAACCAAGGCCAGACCATGCGCAACCTCTTTGGGCAGGTGGACGGCACCATCAATCCATCCGCCCAGGACGGCTCTATGGACTCCTTTGTCTGGGGTAAGCACGAGGAACTGAGCCCCTGGGAAGAGGGCGGGGCCTCCCTGGTGATTCGACGTATTCACATGAACCTGGATACCTGGGACCAGGCGGATCGTCCTGCCCGCGAGGACGCTATCGGGCGCAACCTCACCAACGGCGCGCCCCTAACCGGCACCCAGGAACGTGACCCCGCTGACCTGTCGGCAACTAACGACATGGGCTTCACCGTCATTGCGCCCTACGCCCACATTCGCAGGGCTGCGCCCCAAAAACGGGTGGAACAGATACTCCGCCGGGGCTACAACTACGACGAGCCAGTCCAGAACGCCTCAGGCTTCTCTGAGCACCACCAGGCAGAGGGCGGGGTCAGCTCATCGGGCCTCATCTTCTGCTCTTACCAGGCTAACCCCCTGACCCAGTTCCTTCCCATTCAGCAACGGCTGGCTGAACTGGATATGCTCAACACCTGGACCGTTCCGATCGGGTCTGCGGTCTTTGCCCTGCCCGCCGGGTGCTCCGAAGGCGGGTTTATCGGCGAGAGCCTTTTCCGCTAAACCACCCCCCAGGCAGACTTAGCTTGAGAGAGAAGGCAGGACACACACCATGACAGCGCAGAAGACAGGCAAGGAATCGCGGGGATCCGACAGCTCACCGACCACAGGCCGGATTCGACCGGCAGGCATAGGGGAGGGGCTTGCCGGAAACTTGATTTGGGCTTTCCCCGTTGTAGCCCTCGTGGCCCTGGTGTTCAGCATGGCGGTGACCGGTATTAACACCGGCACCGACCTGGCCGATGCCGGCCCGGTAGTGCGCTGGGGCCTACCCGTAGCTGAGACAGTTCAAAACTTTGCTATGGCCACGACCATGGGTGCCCTGCTGTTTGCTCTGGGGCTGGTTCCTCGGTTCCTCGACTCTGCGCGGGGGCGGGTCAACGTCAATATGGCCCATGCATCTACTGCCCGCCAGCGTGAAAAGAACCTGCACCGTCCAGAGCACCCGGCCTTCATCGCGATCATGAACCTGGCCTCAGCGGCCTCGGTTACCTGGACCCTGACCGCTATCGCGGTACTGATTTTTAGCTATGCCGATATCTCGGGCCGTGCCCCCTCAGGGAGTGCAGACTACACCTCCGAGCTGATCAGCTTCATGACCACCATCGACTCGGGTAAAGAAAAGGCCACCATGATTGTGGTTGCGGCAGTCGTCGCTACCCTGGTTTTTGCTGTGCGGTCCCTGACCGGCCTACTCCTAACCTTTGGCCTTTCCCTGATAGGAATTGTCACCATGGCCCTGGGCGGTCACTCTTCTGGCGGTGATGACCACATGGGAGCTGTGAACTCTCTGGGACTGCACCTACTCGGCGTGGTGCTCTGGTGCGGCGGGCTCATCACCCTGGCCTACATCTGCCGCACAATTTCAGCAAAGGACGCCGGTAGCGGCACCCTGGTAGAAACCAAACGCGGGCAAGAAACCGCCACCTCACGCAGGGCACCACTGGCCCTTGCTGTTCTACGCCGTTATTCAACTCTTGCGCTCTTTGGCTTTATTCTGGTTTTACTCTCCGGTATGGTGAACGCCCTGGTACGGCTCAACCACCTAGGTGAACTTTTCACTACCACCTACGGTGCCTTGGTACTAGCCAAGCTCACCCTGACCCTGGCATTGGGTGCCTTGGGCGCTATGCACCGCCTGCGCCTAATACCCCAGATGCAGGCAGGAAACCTGGGGGCGGCACGCGGCATCTGGTCAGCCATCCTGTGCGAGCTGGTACTCATGGGCATCACCAGCGGCCTAGCCGTTTCCCTCTCACGTACCCCGCCACCTGCCCCAGAAACCCTGCCCACCGGTGCGGAACCGGTCCGCATCATCACCCTCTATGACATGCCCCCCGAACCCCATGTAGCCGAGTGGTTCACCCAGTGGCGCTTTGACTGGTTCTGGGTCGCTTTCATCTCTTGCGCAGGTTTTTCCTACCTATGGGCACTGCTCAAAGTTCGCCGTGTGGGCGGTAAATGGCCCATCGGGCGTACCCTATCCTGGTTCTTCGGGCTTTTTATCCTGCTCTACATCACCTCTGGTGCCCTGACGGTCTACGCCCGTGTACTTTTCTCAGCACACATGGTTGAGCACATGTTCCTGACCATGGTCTGCCCTATCTTCCTGGTGCTCGGAGCCCCCATTACCCTGCTCCTGCGCGCTCTAGAGCCACGGCAGGACGGCACCCGCGGCCCCCGCGAATGGATCCTGCGACTGGTTCACTCCGGCTGGTCAAAGGTCATCACCCACCCCATCTTCGCGGCGGTGAATTTTGCTGGCTCCATTGTGGTTGTCTACTTTACCCCGCTCTTCGGGGTCATGCTCCGCTACCATGTAGGCCACGAATTTATGCTGATTCACTTCCTGATTACCGGCTACATCTTTAGCCTGGTGCTCATCGGGATCGACCCCATCCCCTACCGCCCAGCCCACCTCATGCGACTTCTGCTGATCATCGCGACCCTGGGTTACCACGCCTTTGTAGGGATCGCCATCATGCAAATGGATACCCTCCTTCAAGCCTCCTGGTTCGGGAACCTAGGGCGGCCCTGGGGTCTATCGGCTATCGAGGACCAACAGCTAGGTGGCTCACTCATGTGGGCAATTGGCGAAATACCAACCATGGTGATTGCCGTATCGGTGGCTGTCCAATGGTCAATGAACGACAAGAAAGTCCAGCGCCGTGTGGATCGTCAAGCCGACCGCGACGGCAACGCGGAGCTCAATGCCTACAACGACATGCTAGCCAAGCTCGCTGATGAGGACTCCCGCCAGCATTAGGCAAAAAAAGTGGGGCAGGTCTTCAACAAGACCTGCCCCACGCCAATATGAGCTGGTGATAGCTCATCAAACCTAGGATGCCTTGCCCCAGGGCTTGGCGCTCTGCTCATCACTTTCAGCGCGGTGAGCAGGAGAAATAACAGAAACAGCCCCATCGAACTGCGGGGTGACCTGCTCCAAGCGGGCAGAAATTCTGGCAATTTTTTGGTATAGGGCAGATGAGGGGCAAGAGTCGGTCTGTTGAGTCATGGGGAGCCTCCAAACAGCAGGGACAGGTGGGAAGAGCTACCGGCGGTAGAGAGTGGGAAGACCAACCGCAGGTCTGCTTTACCATCACTATAGCCAGTAGGTATGCAGGTGACATGGGGGTTCTCTGTCAAAAGCCTGGACGTCCCACCATATATGGGGACAAGGTGCTTCTATCGACCAGGGGTTACTCCCCAGTATCCTCCGTACGCCTGGGTTTTGTCCCCACTATTTGTCCCCAAAAAATCTGGCTATTTTATACCGTTCTCTGGGCCACCCGTATGCACCCGAAAACCAATCAGCGACAGAGTCAGAGCCACAGCCAGCGAAATAAGCACCTCTAGCCTGTGCGCCTCCGTAACCCCCATATAAATTAGCAGGGCCACCAGGGCCGAAATCAGCAGGTAGTTGACCCAGGGCCAGCCGGGGGAGTACAGAGCACTTTGCTCACTCCGGGCAGGGAGCAAACGGCGGCTCCGCAGGTGGGAGACAGCCACAATCAACCACACAAAAATGCCTACCCCACCGGTTGAATTCACCAGCAGCGCAAAGACCTGATCCGGCATGAAATAGTTGAGCAGAACCGAGGCCAACCCAATGAGAGAAGAGAGCACAATAGCGTTCTGCGGGGCCCTGGTGCTCGATACCTGGGAGAAGGTTGCCGGAGCATCGCCCTGTTCCGCCAAAGCAAAGACCATGCGGGACGCCGCATACAGGCTAGCGTTCAAACAAGACAACAAGGCAGTCAACACCACAACATTCATGACCAAACCAGCCCAGGGAATACCCAGCACCTCAAACATGGTCACGAAAGGCGAAACACCACCTGTCACAGCCGTCCACGGAATCACCAGCAGGGTAACCGCCATAGACCCCACATAGAAGAAGAGGACCCGGAACATCACCGAACGCACAGCCTTAGTCACCGCAACCGCTGGGTTACTCGACTCCCCAGCCGCCACCGTGGCAATCTCAGCCCCAAACATCGAAAAAATAACCGCCAGCAGGGCCGCAAACACGGCACCCCCACCGTGAGGGAAGAACCCACCAGAAGCCGAGTAATTACCCCAAGAAGCTGTGGAACTGGGAATAATCCCCAGCAGGGCAAGAACCCCCACCACAATAATGACGGCGATAGCTCCCACCTTAATGGACGAAAACCAGAACTCAGCCTCACCGTAAGAACGCACCGACAGCAGATTCAACCCCATAAAAGCCAGCACAAACACCAGTGCAAGCAACCATTGGGGCAAAGCAGGCAGCCACGCCGTCACAATCTGAGCCGCCGCCGTAGCCTCAATCGCCACCGTCACCGACCAAAACCACCAGTACAGCCAACCCACAGAAAAACCAGCCCACGGGCCAATAAAACGTCGCGCATACACTGAAAACGACCCCGTCTCAGGAGTCCGGGCCGACATCTCACCCAGCATCCGCATGACCAAAACCAGCACACCACCAGCCAAAAGATAGGTCAAAATAACCGCAGGACCAGCAGTCACAATGGCCGTACTCGAAGCCACCAACAAACCAGCCCCAATCGCCCCGCCCAGGGCAATCATCGACAGGTGACGCGGCCGCAAGGACCTCGCCAGCTTCTGAGAAGCCGGGGGTAAAGAACCAGCTTGATGCGGAGAGCTCACATGAACCTTCTTTAGCGTAAAAGCGCACCAACCGGCACGCACCCCAAACATAACCATCGGCATACGGAAAAACTTCCCCCGTGGTCAGGCCCCACCAACGGTAGCAACCGCAGACAATCCTAGCTGTTACGCAACTATTACGCACAGTTGAGTTCTATAACCGGCTCCCACTACACAGAGCGCAACAAATAACCGCC
Organism: Rothia sp. P5764; assembly: GCF_048512965.1. Taxonomy (NCBI): domain Bacteria; kingdom Bacillati; phylum Actinomycetota; class Actinomycetes; order Micrococcales; family Micrococcaceae; genus Rothia; species Rothia sp. P5764. Next base: position 12,948 of record NZ_JBLXXQ010000007.1, read on the forward strand.
ACCCAGCTCCTTGGATAGGCTGGTACAGAACAAACCGAACGCCCACAGGGCACACACGAAAGGTACACCCATGGCAGATCATGCAGCCGCACGCCAGAGCAAAGTCCGTGCCTCAGAACTTGTCGGTAGAGGCTGGCTCAACACCGGTGACCAAGAACTCTCTCTCGAAAAACTCCGGGGCAAAATCGTCATCCTGGACTTCTGGACCTTCTGCTGCATGAACTGCCTGCACGTACTCGATGAACTACGCCCCCTCGAAGAAAAATACTCCGACGTGCTCGTCACCATTGGCGTCCACTCGCCCAAATTCGAACACGAAGCAGACCCTCAGGCGCTCGCCGCCGCCGTAGACCGCTACGACATCACCCACCCCGTCCTCGATGACCCCAACCTCGAGACCTGGGCCGCCTACACCGCCCGGGCCTGGCCCACCCTGGTCGTCATCGACCCCGAAGGCTACATCATCGCCCACCTCTCCGGCGAAGGCCACGTCCAAGGGCTCACCTCCCTGGTCGAAGAACTCGTCCAAACCCACGAAGTGCAGGGCACCCTCCACCGCGGCGACGGACCCTACGTTCCCCGCCCCAAAGCCCAAGGCACCTTCGCCTTCCCCGGCAAAGCCCTGGCCCTGCCCGCCGACCTCGCAGGAGTCGATGGCACCTACCTGGTCACCGACACCGCCCACCACCGGCTCGTCCACCTAGGAACAGACCTCGAAACCCCCCTGGCCACCTTCGGCGGCACCGAAAAAGGCTACGCAGACGGTAACGCCGCCACCGCCCGCTTCAACGAGCCTCAAGGTCTAGCCCTCGTCCCCAAACACCTGCGCCAAGAACTTGCCGCTGACGTACTTATCGCAGACTCCGTCAATCACCGTATCCGCGGCCTCCAGCTAGCTACCGGAGAAGTCACCACCCTGGCCGGAAGCGGAACTCAACGCCTGATCGATGGCCAAAGCGCTCGCCAAGACCCCAACTACATTGCCACCGGCGCCGACCCCCTCACCGTGGCCCTCTCATCCCCCTGGGACCTGGTCTATTCCCGCACCGCCAGAGCCTTCCTCATCGCCATGGCCGGAACCCACCAAATCTTTAGCTACAACCCCGAAACCGGCCAACTCGACGTCTTCGCCGGAACCGGTGCCGAAGGCCTCAAAGACGGTGCCGCCGCAGACTCCTGGTTCGCCCAATCCTCCGGCATCATCGAAAGCGCTGACGGCTCCATCTGGGTTGCCGACTCAGAAACCAGCGCCCTACGCCACATCACTTTCAATGGCGCAGAAGCCACCGTCAGCACCGCAATCGGCATCGGCCTCTTCGACTTCGGCTTCGTCGATGGACCCCACCCCCAAGCCCGCTTGCAACACTGCCTGGGCCTGACCGAACTAGCCGACGGCTCCATCGCCATTGCCGACACCTACAATGGCGCAATCCGCCGCTTTGACCCTGCCAGCGGGGAGCTAGGAACCCTGGCACGCGGCCTGGCAGAACCCTCCGACCTGATCGTAGAACAGACCCATGACGGCGGCTCCCGCCTCATCGCAGTAGAAGCCAACGCCCACCAGCTCGTGCGCATCAGCATCCCTGAAGCCATACAACACGTGGACGAAGGCACCGCTCAGGTCACCCGCAACTCTACCCGTCTCACCGGAGGCACCCTCAACCTCACCGCCCGCTTCAGCGCACCCACCGGGCAGAAACTCGACACCCGCTGGGGCGACCCCACCCAGCTCAAGATTTCGTCCACCCCCGAAAATTTCATCCTGGAGGGAGCTGGTACCGCCCAGGGGCTCACCCGCACCCTGCGCCTCAACCCAGAAATTACCGAAGCGGTCCTACACATTACCGCCCGCGCGGCTGCCTGTGATGGGGAACCTGGGGGTGAGATTCCGGATCACGCGGCCTGCCATCTCTACCAGCAGGACTGGGGGCTACCTGTAGTTGTGACCGGCGACCCGGGAGATGAATCAGACCTGGTGCTTGATCTGCGCGGGGTTAATTAGGGGGCTTATTGCCTCTGCTCATACGGTGTTCGTCAACACCCCTAAACGCCAGCCCCGAGCCAGTTGGCGAACACCGCATGAGCAAGGCACATATCCCACAGTTAAAACCCATAGAAAACTGTCTGCCCTCCTAGGAGGGCAGACAGTGAGATGAGCTCCGTAAAAGCCAATAAGTTACGTAGCCGGTGTAAAGGTAATGGTCTGGTCAGAAGTAGTTAGCCTTCCTGAAAGCTTGAAAGGAACCTGATCCGTGACCTGCTTAGTCTTACCGGTGTAGAGATCAAGCTGTGTAAACGAAATCTCAGCGATTCCCTTACCCGGACCGAGCTTCCACCTATTGCCATCGAGGCTCACTGCTGGCTCCGGGTACTCCTTAATCGTCCAGGTCACGTTCCCGCTGACCCGGCCCGTGAAGTCATACTCAAAAGGGCACCCGGCAGGGTAGAGCGAATTCTGGGTGGCACAGCTATCAAGGTAGGTCCGCACCTGCTGCTGAACTGAGGCTTTAGCCGCATCGGAGGGCTCCAAAGCCACCTTCAGTGTCGGCTCACCCTCGGCTGAGGTGAGTGCCACCCGGTCAGAACTTGCAGAGAACAGAGCTGACTCATAGGTCACGGTGTAAAGCCCTGGAAAGAAAGCACCAAAGTCCTCATCGCCGTCGGCAATAGCTACTTTCACATTATTGAGGGTTGCCGCCTGCACCATGGGAGACTCCACCTTAACCGTGGGTAGCTCTTCCAGATCTATGTTCCAGCTATCGAATACACCCCAGTGGGAGCCCACCTTGTGCAGAGAAAAATCTGTGCTGGCCTCCTGACCGTCCAGAGTATAAGAGGCCCGAACCGTGGCCTTCTGCCCTCCATCGGTAATTTCTAGGGTGGTCAAATCAACATTGTGCAGAGAATCAACTGCCGCCTTAAGCCCCTTGCCGTCGAGCACAGCCGCTCCAGCATCGGGTGCTTCAACCCCCAAGATGCCGAGTGCCTTGGCGCCGTCCCCCTCCCGCAAAGCCGCAAAATAGGCACGAACCTGCCCCTCGGGGCCGTACACCAGCCGGTTAATGAGAGCGAGAGAGCCGAGCGCTAGGAGGATAGCAAGAGCAACCCCCATTACCCAGTAGGCAAGGACACGATCAACAGAAGAACGAAAATGCACCCTTTAAATGTAGCTCACGCCGGGTTGTGCCCGGAGAGGCACGACTATGTCGATAGAGTAGAGCCATGGCAGAACACGTGCACCAAGTACCCGAGAAATACGGCCAAGTAAGGGCTATCTACCACCCTCGTATCCACTCCTACCATCGCAGGCTTATCGCCGGTGTCCCCAGCACCGTCCTTGCCTTAGCCTGCATCTGGTTCATGCTGACTAAACGCCCCACCCCTATCGTGATGGTCATACTGGTGTTTATTGCCCTGGGAGCTATTTGCGCTATCTATTCCGTTTTACGACCCCAGATTATTGTCAAAACCAATAGCCATATTTTGCGGGGCAAACTCGTGGGCTGGGAAACTGTTCCCCTTGCCGACATCGAACATACCGTTCTGGCTGAGCGCCTTACCCCCAAACAAGCATCGGGTAAAGAACTAAAGGGTATCGCTGCTTTACGGTTCAAAGGGGCCCCAGCCCTGTGGGCTCTTAATTCGAAGCAGAAACGGATTTTCCGTCTTGATGGGCGTATCTGGGACGCCAAGACTATGCGCGCCATTGCTACAGCTATCTCACCGCAAACCACTGTATACAAGGTTATTAACGTAACCCAGATGAAAACCCAGCACCCCGGGCTTGTAACCTTCAATGAGCTTCACCCCGGCTGGAAGTCCACGGTACTCGGCGCTATCTCTTTAGCCTTCCTGATTGCCTTGGCGGTGGCGGCTTTCCTACCAGAGGAGACTCTACAGCAGTTCAGTATCCTCTAAATTGGGCAAGGGTCACAGGCTATTTGAGCAGAAGCCGGTCTAGCTCGGTTGATGAGCTAGACCGGCCTTTTCAATCTGATCTACCCCATGAAGGGATGAGGGGACGCGCTTAAGCTTGGCGGGTACCGTCAGGAGTAGAGGAACCGTCTTGGACATGGTTGGGGTAGTCCTGGGTGACTTCCGTAATGATGTCTTCGACAAAGGTGATGACATTGTCACCCCCGGTGACAGGTCCGCCGGCTAGAAGACCGTCCATGCCCAGCGCTAGGGCGCCGGGGGTTCCCTGACCGAACAGTTTGCGGGTCATAAAGCCGGGGTCAATGAGGACCTGGATATGGGGCGCCATGGCAAATGCGCTGACGTCCTTGCCGCTAGCAACTACCGGGTGAAGAGCAATCATTGGGATTTGCTCCTGCCAACCTGCGAGCTTGTTTACCACCTTGTGGCAGTGTCCGCAGCCGGGGGAGACCCAGATGATGATGCGGGCCTGGGCTAGTGCCAGGTCACGGAGGCTGGTTTGCTGGCCGGTGCCGTCTCTAGAAGAGGTGGGATCCTCCGCGGGGTAGTAGAGAGCGGAGTAGGGGATGGGAGTGCGGATATAGTCGTCCTCTGCCTGAGCGGCAGCCGCCGGGGGTGCTTGCTCTGGCTGCTGGCTAGGGGGTGTTTTCAGGCTTTCGGCCCGGTTGATGGACCATAGGGTGAGTGAAGCTAAAAAGGCACCAATGAGCCAGAGCCAACCAGCTGAATTTAGAGCGAGCAGCTGGGTAATAGCAGAGCCACCGGTGTTGAGGGCACCGATGAGCGCACCCGCTGAGGCCAAGAAGAGAGCGGTGTTCCGAATGAGAGTAAAGACTGAGGTGGGGGCGGTTGAGGCGCCGCCGAAGCAGTTACAGCTTGCGGTGTTGCCTTGTACCAGGGCACGGGCGATAACTGCCCAGTAGCTTGCGAAGAGTGCAAGGGAAGCTAGGGCGGCAAGGATTTGGAAGGTGCCGGGGAGCACCAGGAGGGCCACCGCGAGGGCCAGCTCAGCCCAGGGAAGTACCCGGGCAACAAGCTTGACGGGGAGGAATCTGTTCAGCTTGAGGTTTACGATCGCGGTGACTGTGCTGGTTGGTTCTTTGACCTTGGCGTAGCCGCTGACGGCCAGGGTCACAATGATGATGAGGGTGCAGAGCACAAGGGGGTTCATAGCCTGCCTTAAGGGAGGAAATCGTTTACTTTTAGCCTACGCGCAGGAGCGCCCCGGTAAAAGGGTGGGGCTCGCCACCTGAGGGCAGTTTAGTGAGCATCATGTTTACCAAGTGGCTTGGGGCTGGCTTTGAAGGGAGGGTGGGTATGGTGCCTGCCTACTGGCTCGGGGCTGGTTTTGAAGGGAGGGTGGGTATGGTGCCTGCCAACTGGCTCGGGGCTGGCGTTAAGGGAGGTTGGCAGGCACCATGCCTACCCGGTGGCCTGGCGGCCTGGTGGCCTCACGCAACCTTTCGATACCTGTACCTTGTTGGAGAGCTCATTGAGCACCTGTGTGCGGTATTTTGGAAGTGTGCTATTTTCTGATCAGGATATCCGCAAAGAAATTCAGGCGGGGCGTATAGCCCTTGAACCTTACGATGAGTCAATGATTCAACCTGCCTCGGTTGATGTTCGTATTGACCGTTTTTTCAGGCTTTTTGATAACCATAAGTACCCCTATATTGACCCTAGCCAACCTCAAGAAGACTTGACCCGACTGGTAGAGGTTGCCCCCGACGAACCTTTCGTTTTGCACCCCGGCGAGTTTGTGCTGGGCGCAACCTACGAGAAGGTTACCCTGCCCGATGACGTGGCGGCCCGTTTGGAGGGTAAGTCGTCCCTGGGGCGTCTGGGCCTTTTGACTCACTCTACGGCGGGTTTTATTGACCCTGGTTTTTCGGGGCATGTGACCCTTGAACTGTCGAATATGGCTACCCTGCCGATTATGCTCTGGCCTGGTTCTAAGGTGGGCCAGCTGTGTTTCTTTAAGCTGACTAGCCCCACTGAGCATGCTTACGGTTCGGGCGCTTATGGGAACCGGTATCAGGGGCAGCGTGGGCCTACTGCTTCACGGAGTTATATGAACTTTCACCGCACTACTATTCCTCTTGCCCCTGACCAGAGCTAGCGGAGGTTTTATATGCGCGGTTTGCTGATTCGTCCTGCCGGTGTTCCGGTCTTGATTTGCTTTGAGGATCCTAACCCTCAGCTCTGGGACGGTGCGTGTGAGGCCTGGGCTTCTCTGGAGCCTGAGCAGATTGAGGACGGTATCGCCCAGGTCATTGATGGTATCCGTCTGGTGGTCTTGAGCCCTCGATCGGATAGTGAGGTTCAGGCGGATTATGCGAGGGCTCTAGAGGTGAGTGTTATTAATTCGCGCAATCTTGCCTGGGCCGCTGAAACGCTGACTGTGCAGGTCACGATGCACCTGCTCAAAGCTTATGCGGGGCGTAAGCATTTGCTTCATGCTGCTGCCTTGGCTAGCCCTAAGACCGGGCAGACGGTGGCTCTGGTGGCGGCATCAGGGACAGGTAAGACGACCGCCGCACGCTTTTTGGGGCGCCATTTTACCTATTTGAGTGATGAGACAGCGGTTATTGATGTCGGTACTTTGCGGGTTAGCCCTTACCCTAAGCCGCTGTCGGTTATTGAGGAGGTGGGGCAGGCTAAGAAGCAGTATGACCCCGCTGAGCGCGGTTTGACGGTGGCTGAGCCGGACCAGGATTTTAGGCTTGGTTACTTGGTGATTCTGGATCGGGATAAAGCGGGTAAGGCGGCCCTGTCTTGGGAGCGGGTGCCTCTGGCTGAGGCGCTCTTTGCCCTGGTGGAGCAGTCGTCTGGTGTTCAGAGAATGCCGCGGGGGTTGGCGCAGTTTGCGGATCTGGTGAATTCGGTGGGTGGCGCTATTCGGCTAACCTACAGTGAGATTACTGATACTTTGGTTTTCTTTCAGGATCTGCTTGCCGGTGAGCTGGATTTGGCTTCGCATCAGGCTGACTACACCTTTGTAGAAACCGGGCAGGCTGAGGTGAATTCGGTTTCTGGGGTCTGCTACCGGCGTGCACCGGGCACGAGTGGGCTTGAAACGGGGGAGGATTTCTTGGTGGCTTCTCAGGGCAAGCTCACCCGGACATCTCTGATTGGGTGGGATATCTGGGAGGCCTTGGCGCACCCCTTGAGCGCCGATGATTTACACGCTGTGATGGTGACGCTGTATGGCCCGGTGCCTCGCCCTGAGTTTGATAGGGCTCTTGAGCACCTGGTGGGTGCTGGAATTATTGAGCTGGTCGGTTGAATTTTTTTGGGCACTATACCGGGACCGGTATCTCAGGCTGTCTAGGGCCTAAAGTAGCCGGGGCTTGTTCTTCTGGGGGGCTAGCTCCGGCGCTGTTGTGAGCTTACCTTGCCTGGTCCTAGCTGTTAGCTGAGCTGGCTGATTTTCTGACTTTGGGATCTTTGATGGGGATGATCAGAAGCAGGCCTACAAAGAGGACGAGGGTGATACCTAAAATGCCCCAGAGCTGGTTGCCGGTCAGGGTCACGCAGAGCCCGAAGAGACCCGGTGCCAGGAAGCTGGCGGCGCGTCCGGTGGTGGAGTAGAGGCCGTAAATCTCGCCTTCCTTGCCTTCCTCGGTGAGCCTGCCGAGGTAGGAGCGGGCGGCTGACTGGGCGGGTCCTACGAAGGCACAGAGGGTGAGCCCGCAGACCCAGAACATGGTGGTGGAGGGCCAGATGAGCAGGGGAAGGGAGACAGCGATGAGAGCGCTCAGAGAGAAAATGATGACCCGTTTGGGGCCGAGAGCGTCATCGAGGTAGCCCCCTAGCATAGCGCCAGCACCGGCGACAATGTTGCCGAAAATCGCGAAGATAATGACTTGGTTAGTGCTAAATCCGAAGGAGCCTGCTGCCAGGACACCACCGAAGGTAAAGATGCCGTTGAGGCCGTCACGGAAGACCGCTGAGGAGACCAGGAAGTAGAGGGTGGTGGGTGCTTCCTTGCGGAGCTTCTTGACCGTGGCAAAGAGCTCCTTGTAGGAGTCGAGAAGACTTGCCTTTTCCTGGGGTGCGCGTTCGGGTTTGGGCAGTGAACGGGCTTTGAGCATGAGCGGTAGGGAGAAGATAAATGCCCAGGCCGCTGAGAAGAGCGCTACGGCACGAATGTTGTAGGCCTGGTCTGTGGGGATGCCCAGCAGGCCGGGGGTGACGAAACCTAGGAGTACGATGCCCAGGGCAACAATGCCACCGATATAGCCTGCGGCCCATCCTGAGCCACTAATTTTGCCGATGGTTGCTTTAGTAGAAATTGCTGGCAGGATGGCGTTGTAGTTGACCACCGCAAACTCGTTGACCAGGTTACCTAAGGAAAGTAAAGCAACGCCCAGTAAGAGATATTGGGGAGCGGGTGCGACGAAGAAGCAGAGGGCCATAATTGCCGCCAGGAGCATACTGTTGACGCCTAGCCACAGGGCTCGTCGGCCACTGGCGTCGGCTCGCTGGCCCGAAACCGGCGCCAAAAGAGCAATACAGAATCCAGCGATAGTTAGGCCGTAAGAGAGGACAGCGGAGCTGTGTTCCTTATCGCCAAAGCCGGTATTGCTGGTGAGGTAGACCGCGAAGACGAAGGTGGTCATAATCGCGTTGAAACTGGCGTTCCCAACGTCCCAGAGGGTCCAGGCGAAGACGGTGGAGCGGGGGGCTGGGGGCTTGGCTTCTAAGCTACCGGTGTGTGGTGAAGTCATGGGTCTATGATACTTGCCTCACCAGGTGCAACAGTGTTTTCTGTGGATGGTGGCGTAAAAAAGCCGGCCCTGCGGGCGCAGAGCCGGTTTAAGAAGGCGGATAAAAAGTTGAGCTGGTCAGCCTTAGACTTCTGCCTGCCCGCCGTTTTTGAGCTTTGACTTGGTCTCAATCTTGTGCTGGGCACGGGTGATGGACACCTTGATGAGGGTGCCTACCAGGCCGGTGATCAGTGACCAGAGGATGATGTCGCGCCAGCGTTCTTCCTCATTTGGGTTGTTTTCTGGCGGTTCGTTGCCGGTGATGCGAACCCAGCTAGCGGCTAGTACCTTGTTGGCCAGGGCGATACCGCCTAGAGAGGCGGCCGAGCCTGCAATTTTTGTGAGGGGGTTCATGAGGGATCCCTTCTGTTGGTGTGGCGGGCCGGATGGCCCCTTGCCCTAAGACTATCAGTACTTATTGTTAGGGTGTGAGTTGCCCGCTAGGGTTGGGGTATAGGGCAGGCAAAGTGAGCGCGGTCTGCTCCTGATGACTGAAGAGCTTATCAGGGGCTTAGGTAGGTGTTCGGGTAAGGGGGGGGGATCCTCACGGTGCTCCTGGTGGGGCCATGCCCTGTATTTTATGGATGTATGGCCTAGGCTGATAAACAAGATGGAGGTTTTTAGATGAAAGAATTGTTTATCTTTGATGGAAATTGTGGTTTTTGTACGAAAACCGTTGATTATCTTATTAAACTAGACAGAAATATGCTGGTGGATTTTATTCCTTACCAGGTGTTTGAAAAATCTAGCGAGCAAGAATATGCGTGTGATTTTAGTAAATCTATTGTTTACATAGAGAACCATCAGTATTTTACTGGGGCAGGGGGGTTTATGAAGTTTTTAGATAGAATTACCGGCCTGTCGCTGTTCTCAAGAATCTATAATTTTCCCTTGCTGGGTTCCTGCATGGAGGCCGTTTATAGACTTGTCGCTAAGAATAGGAGGTACCTTCCAGGAACTACCCCTTGGTGTGATAGGCAAAATAATTGCTAGCCCTAGAGTATCTAAAGAGTAGTTTTTATAGACACGAGTCTGATTATAAAAATAGAAACTCCCAGTTTCGGTCTTATTTTTTCACAATGCCTGGAATGAATGGATAGTAACCAGTGTTGTGCTGGGGGCCTTTATTCAGCCGCTGTAGTGGAATGTGGAGGGCGCGGCAGTTCACCTTCCTTACCGTCGATGGGATCATGAGCCACCTCATGATTGCTGTAGCTTATGCACAAAGACACTAGGGAAGTCCCGCAGCCTGGATAACTGTTCATTTTCGTGGGTATCCCGGCTTGCTCTATACTGGAAGGGTTCCATGCTTGGGACCCCGCTCTATGACCGGCGGGTAACCATAAACGACAGGGGAGCGCCAGACTGGCGCTGAGAGTGCACATGCAGACCCTCCAACCTGATCCGGTTAGTACCGGCGCTAGGGAGTCGAAGTAAATAGGCGTACCCAGGTGCGCCGGTGCATGCCCCCTTTGCTGTTCTCACCAAAGGAAGGCTTTATGTCCAAGAAATCCGCGCTCACCTGGCGCGTCAACGATATCGTCGTAGCATCGGTGCTGGCCGTAGCTTGCGCCCTGATCTTCTGGCTCTGGTCAAATTTTGGCTACTCCGCCATCACTACCACCCTAGCCCTGGCCCCTGAATACTCCCCCTTAGCCGGGGGTGTCTGGCTACTTGCGGGTCTGCTGGGGGCCCTGGTCATCCGCAAACCCGGTGCAGCCCTTTACACCGAGATTCTGGCGGCAGTCATCGAGGCCCTCTTGGGCACCCACTACAACTTCACTGTAGTAATCTCTGGCCTAGTTCAGGGCCTGGGTGCTGAGCTGATATTCCTGATCTTCTTCTACAAGGTCTGGAACCTCGCCACCGCCATGCTGGCCGGTTTAGCCTCAGGTGCCGCTATGGGGATCTCAGAAATCATCATCTACTATGCCGGTGAGATGGTGGGTCAAAAAGCAGTCATCTATGTTCTGTGCTCTATGATCTCGGGCCTGGTTCTGGCCGGTCTGGTCTCCTGGTTGCTGGTGCGCGGTCTGGTCTCAACCGGCGCGCTAGATTCCCTGGCAGCAGGGCGGGCCGCTCGCAGGCCTTCCCGCCGGGGCGGACCAGCCAGCTCAAAGGGCTAGGGCGTTGACCGCAGAAGATCATCAGCTTGCGTCCCCCGGCCCAGAGTCAAGAGGCCGGGGGGCCCACTTCCGGGCCCGGGAGTTCGGGTGGCACTACCCGGGGCGGCCCAAGCCCACTTTCTCTAACTTGACCTTCGAGATTGAACCCGGTCAGAAGGTGCTCCTGGTGGGCCCCTCCGGTGCTGGTAAAACCACCCTGCTCCAGGCCTTAGGTGGCCTGCTAGAAGACGAAGACGGCCAATCCCAGTTGGGGGAGCTGTCCGTTAACGGCCTGACTCCCGCCCAATCACGCGGGACCTGCGGGCTCATGCAACAGGACCCGGAAAGCTCCGTGGTCCTAGCCAGGGTTGGTGATGACGTCGCTTTTGGCCCCGAGAATCTGTCCGTCCCCCGCACCCAGATCTGGGAGCGGGTCAAAAGCGCCCTCAAGGCCGTGGGTTTAGGCCACCTAGACTACAGCCGGTCAACATCGGCCCTTTCCGGCGGGCAGAAGCAACGGCTGGGGTTAGCCGGCATCCTAGCCATGAACCCAGGCGCCCTGCTGCTCGATGAGCCAACCGCCAACCTGGACCCCGCAGGTGTCATAGAGGTTCGAGACGCTGTGGTGGCAGCCTGCCAAGAGACAGGCTCAACCCTTGTTGTTATCGAACACCGCCTGGATATCTGGGCTCGGCACATGGACCGGATCATAGTGCTCGGCGCCAAGGGCGGTATCAGCCACGATGGTCCACCCGAACGCGTGCTCAGCCAGGCAGGCCAGGAACTCATTGATGCTGGTGTCTGGGTGCCAGGCTACCAGCCGCACCCACCGGCACCCACAAAGGACAGCCCTGCGCTGGGTCCACTTGTGCTAGAAGCCCGTGACTTGACCCTTACTCGCGCCTACCCCAGCCGTCGCCAGCTCAAGCACCGCGCTCGTGCCCTGGCATCGGGTCAAAAACCTACCCTAGACCTACCTGTAGTTGCTGAGGGTATCAACCTTCAGCTCTACGCTGGCAGTCACTTAGCCCTGCTAGGCCCCAACGGTTGTGGCAAATCAACCCTGGCTTTGACCCTGACCGGCCTGCTCTACCCGGTGGCCGGGCAGGTCATTGCCCACCCCCACCTGACCGGTGATCTGGCTGAGCGCTATCGGTCGGACATAGCCAGCTGGCCAGCAGCTGAACTGGCCGATCGAATTGGGTTGGTCTTCCAAGACCCAGAGCAACAGTTCATCGCACCCACTGTTAGAGCTGAACTGGAGTTTGGCCCCCGCCACCTGGCACGGGCCCGCAAGCAAAGCCTCGATGAAGCCTCCCTGGCCCAGGCTACCGACCAGCTCCTAGAACGCTTGAGGCTTACCCACCTGCAAGAGGCCAACCCCTTCACGCTCTCCGGTGGTGAAAAGCGCAGGCTCTCGGTGGCTACCGCGCTAGCGACCCAGCCTAAAATCCTGGTACTGGATGAGCCCACTTTCGGCCAGGACGCTCGAACCTGGAAGGAACTGGTCACCCTCATCCGAGAGCTTATCCAAGTAGGTACGGCAGTCATCTCTATCACTCACGATGCCGACTATGTTGCCGCCCTAGGCGGGGATACCTACAGCCTAGAAGGAGGGGGAAACCGTGGCCTATGATCCCTTCGCCGCTACCGCTGAGCGGCAAGGCGCCCTCGGTAGAATCAACGCCGGAGTCAAACTGGGGGCGACCTTCGCCCTGACCCTGGGGCTACTTTTAACTCAGGACTGGGTTACCTCCTTGACGGTGCTCTGCCTAGAGCTACTGGCCCTGCGATTGCTGGGACTTAGCCCCCTGGCACTCTTGGGTCGCTTTTGGCCCGTGCTCTTTGGCGCCCTGCTCTCGGGCTGGTCCACCTCCCTGCTAGCAGAAAAAACCGGCAGCACCCTGCTGCACTTTGGCCCTCTCTGGGTGAGCACCGGATCAGCGGCGGTAGGCATAGCCCTGATGCTTCGCGGGCTAGCTATGCTACTGCCCGGCATTTTCCTCATAGCAACCACCGACCCGACCGATATTGCAGACTCCCTAGCCCAGAGTCTCAAGCTACCGGCCAGGTTCGTGCTCGGTGCCCTGGCAGCCCTGCGGCTGGTGGGGTTGATGATGGCCGAATGGAATACCCTGGGGCAGGCTAGAAGGGCTAGAGGTTTGGGGTCCCAAGATACGCTCTGGCTTCGCGCTCGCACCCTGGGCGGGCAGACCTTCGCTCTGCTGGTGCAGGCCATCCGGCGCGGGAGCCGGTTAGCGACCACTATGGAGGCGCGTGGCTTTGGCCCGGGACCCCGCACCTGGGCGCGCGTGCCCAGCTACCGGTGGGCAGACCTCTGGTTCGCCCTGGGTACCCTTGGGCTATTGGTCTGCGGCTATCTTTTGGCCGCTTACACCGGGAACCTGACCTGGGTCTGGCAGTAAGCCAGCTATCTCGCTCTTACTGGGGGCCTGGTCAGGAGTAGGCTTAAGACTATGACTCATACAACCGTAGTAATGCTGACCCAGCAGAACCCCGCAGGGGAGCTGGTTGATGCCTCCACACCGCTGATTAATATTGAAGACCAGGGCCTCACCCGCGGCGACGGTGTCTTTGAAACCATGCTGGCTGCCAACCGCAAGGTGCGTAAGTTCGAGGCCCATCTGAGCCGTTTGACCGGATCAGCCCGAATCCTTGATTTGCCTCTGCCGGAGGAAGAGAAACTGCGCTCTGCGGTGCAACTGGCCGTTGATTCTGCTCTTGCCGGCCCCCAGACGGTACTGGGCGAAGAGCACACCGTCAAAATCATTATTTCGCGGGGAACCCCGGAAGAGGGGGCTCATACCTGGGTGACAGTGGCCCCCTCCTCACCTACCATTGTTCGCCAGCGCCAGGAGGGCGTGCGGGCCATGTTGCTACCGCGCGGCCACGACCCCGCCGACGACTCTGCCTACCCCTGGCTTCTAGCTGGGGCTAAGACCCTCTCCTATGCTGTGAACATGTCGGTCTTGCGCTATGTGGGTAAGCACGGTGCAGATGATGCTATCTGGGTGACCGATGACCGCCGTATCTTGGAGGGCGCTACCTCCTCTGTCATTGTTGCCAAGCGAAGCGGTGACCAGCGGGTGCTCTATACCCCTGAGCCTGCCCACGGCATCCTACCCGGTACTACCCAGGGGGCAATTTTTAAGGGGGCCCGTCAAGCTGGCTGGGAGCTGGGTTATGGCCCTCTTTACCCCCAAGACCTGCTCGAAGCGGATGCTGTGTGGCTGGCTTCCTCGGTGCGTCTGCTGGCGCCGGTGACCCACCTGAACGGTACGCCCTTAGCGCTGGATTCTGCCCTGACTGATGAGTTGATGGGTTACTTGGCAGGCTAACCGACAGCGTCCAATACTAGAGAGCGCGGCACTCCGGGGAAGGAGAACCTAGTTCTTAGCTTCCCGGGGTGTTCTCATCAGAGCCAGAACCGCCAACAGCGCGAAGCCGAACATGGTCACAGCCATGGGCAGGTAAGCCTGGCTACCGCCTAGGGCTACGAGCGGAGACGCTAAAGCACCCATGAGGGCCTGAGTTGTTCCCAGTAGAGCGGACCCTGCACCAGCTTCTTGCCGGACTTGGCTGAGCGCTAGAGCCGAAGCGTTACCCAGGACTAAGCCCAGGGAGCTGGTAAAAGTAAAGAGCAGAATCAGGGTCGGTAGCAGTGAGGCTCCCGCTAAAAAGTGCACCGTAAGTAAGGCTGAGGAGGCAAGCAGAGACCAGGCACCCCAGGTCAGCAACCTAACCGGGGCAAAATGGCTCACCAGGCGGGCATTAAGGCTAGAGACCAGAACAATACCCAGAGAGTTAAAACCAAAGACGTAGGTGAAATGAACCGCATCTAGCCCTAGCACCTTTTGTAGCAGGTAGGAGGAGCCAGAAATATAGGCAAAGAGCGCGCCGAAGGCTAGGACCATAGTCAGCATAAAGCCCCGGTAAGAGGGATTTTGGGCTACTTCAATCACGCCCCTGTAGGTGGAGGCTAGGCTGCCGCGACGTCGGCGTTCTAGGGGCAGGGATTCCTTGATAAAGGTAAGAACCAGGATCATGGACAGGGTGATGATCAGAGCCAGGAGCTTAAAAATATCTTGCCAACTACCGTAGCTAAGAACTATTCCCCCGAGGATGGGTGCTAGCACCGGGGCTAGGCCGTTAATCATCATCATAATGCTCATCAGGCGAGCTGTTTCTTTGCCCCTGGTGCTATCGGTGACGATAGCTCGTGAAAGTACCAGGCCGATAGAACCTGCGAACCCCATGAAGAACCTGGCTAAAATCAGGGCCTGAATAGTGGGCGCGAAGGCGCAGGCAAGGGTAGCTAGCGCACAGCAGAAAACACCGATGCGCAGAGGCAGTAATCTGCCTGTTTTGTCTGAGAGCGGGCCCACCAAAAACTGGCCACTACCCATGCCCAGCATGAAAGAAGTTAAGGTGAACTGGGTCAGCGCTGCACTGCTAGAAAATTCTTCTGCAATGGTCGGTAGGGCTGCCAGGTACATGTCGATAGCCAGAGGACCTACGGCGGTTAGGGAAGCAAGAGTGAAGATGGCGATCAGCGGGAGCCCTGCTGAGGGGCTATCTGCCTGTAGGTGGGCTTGTTTGGGGGTCATGCTTCCTCTTTGCTTATCGGGTGGTCTCGGGCCAAGCATATTCTACGGTGTGGGGGCCCTCAGTTGGGCGGTAGGTGACCTGTACCGCATGGTAGATGTGGCGGTAGTGGCTATAGAGGGCTTCTTCCTGCAGGGCCCACCTGTCCCAGTAGGGGCGGTAGGTGTCACCGTCACGGATCAGAGCGCGGTCTTTGCGAGTGAGGGTATCTAGCTCTATGAGGATTCCCAGGTCGTGGGTACCGCAGAGCGCGCCAACCCCTTCGGCCAGGACAATACTGCCGGCCGGTGCCTGGGCTGGGGTAAAAATATGCGGGCCGGTTGCTTGCCCGCTCTGCCAGTCCCAGCCGTACCAGAGGGGAGTGGGCCCTGGGTCAGTGCCGTCCCCGGTCAGGCTGAGCGCTAATTCCTGCCAGGTCTGCACAGCCTGAGCTAGGCCGTCCCACCCCTGGTAGAGGTCCTCGAGGTGGAAGAGCTCAACGGTGGTTCCGGCGGTTGCCAGAATATCTTGTATCTGGCGGGCCAGGGTAGTTTTGCCTGAGCCGCTCCGCCCGTCGATAGCTACCAGGTAGGGGCCTTGAGCCAGTTTGCCCAGCTGGGTGGCCTGCGCGTGGGCCTCCAGCATGAAGCTACCTAAATCATCGGCGCTGGTGAATGTGGGCACAAAGGTTTCCTTTCCTTTTGCTCCAGGCTATCGCACGGTGCCGGTCTGCTGGGCCATAATGGGACTCAGAGCACCTATCCCCGGCCCTTCACGCTCTGGGGCAAGGCATAAATTTTAAGGAGACCCCATGACAGCTGATCTTTTGCGCCAGGCAGAGATACTTCAGGGCTATGCCCAGCGTAGCCGCCAGGCCTTGGACGAGCTGAGCCAGCCAACCGCACCGCGTTTTAGCTTGCCCGAGGGCTATAGCGGGTCCCTTTACCGGTTTGCGCCGCTCTCGCCCCAGAGTATTGCGGGGTTGAGTTCCTGGCTTCACCAGCAGTTTTGGCGTCAGCAGAGCCCCGCGACCCTGGATGATTTGCGTGCTTTAGCCGCTGCCGATGCTGGGCTGGCCCAGATGACCGCAGATATTCAGGCCGCTTCCGGCGGTCTGGTCAGTAAGCTCTTCGGTGGCGGTGAGAAGAAACGGCGCGCTGAGGCCGCTACCGCCGCTCTCTCCGAACGCGTAGTCAGTACCTCATCGGCTGTGAGCAGGCTCCAGCCCCTCTTTGAGCAGCTAGCCCAGCTCGATACCATCAGCCCCGAAGCTGCCCTAGCCGAGAACAAGCTGGGCCTCAGGGACGTAGCTGCCCGTGCTGTTGCCCGTTTTGCGGGTGAGCAGTGGGAAAACCCTGTCTTTGAAGAAGTACCTGTAGAGGCCCATGCTGCCTACCTGGCCATCTGGCAGGCCATTAACACTCCCGAACGTGCTCAGCTGATGACCGGCATGGGAAGGGATATGCAGGCTCTCAAAGCAGAACGTGCCCAGCTGACTCTGGCCGATATGCCCGTAGATAAGCTCCGGGATATTACCAGTGGAACTGTGCGCACCGCGCCACTCACCCAAGCCGGCATCACTACCGTCGCCCAGGTTCTCTCCCAAGGTTCACCTGCCGCCCTCACCCGAATCCCCGGGGTAGGGGAAACCACCGCCGCCCAAATCTACGCGGCCGCCACCCGCCTGCTCGACGAAGCCGCAGGCCAAGAAAAAGAAAACCTGGGCCAAACCCGCACCCCGGCCGCCGAGCGCATCCTCATCGGCCTCGACCGTCTGCGCGTCATTGACTCCACTATCGGCGACAGCGACCTGCTGGATCGCTTGAGCAGCTATGCGCCCCTCCTCACTCAGCCTGTGCCCACCACCGGCCCCCTCTTCATCGCTGTGGGCGATGATCCCACCGACTACCAGCAACTCCTCACCGACCTAGAATGGTGCCGCACCCATGCGCCCCTGAACGTACCTGCGGCCACCTGGCTCACCGCCGACCAAGCCTGGGCAGGCTACCTAGCTGATCCTGCCGCCCACCAGGCCCTCCTTGCCCACTACCTGGGTAACGAAACCATCGGCGACGCCTATCTGCCCGCTGAAATCTTCGAACGCATCCGCAAATTCCCCCTCGACCTTACCGGCCTTAAGGCCACCCTCCGCGGCTACCAAAACTACGGCACTAAATTCATGCTGGCCCAAAAGAAAATTATCCTGGGCGACGAAATGGGCCTCGGTAAAACCATGCAAACTCTTGCCGCCCTCACCCACCTGGCCAATAAGGGCAAAACCCACTTCATCGTGGTCTGCCCCGCCTCTCTCGTCATCAACTGGGAACGCGAAACCCAAAAATTCACCGCCATTAGTACCTACCTGGCCCACGGCGACAGCCGCGAAGAAGCCCTCTCCAACTGGAAAGCTAAAGGCGGCCTGCTGATTACCACCTACGACGGTGCCCGCCTCTACTCCGACGGCACCTGGCGCGCCGACGCCGTGGTAGCCGACGAAGCCCACCTCATCAAAAACAAGGATGCCCAGCGCTCACAGGCAGTATCCGCCCTGGTGCGCAGTGCCGAATACGCCGTCCTCCTCTCCGGTACCCCCATGGAAAACAAGGTCAGTGAGTTCGTCACCCTGGTGGACTACCTGCAACCCCAGCTGGTAGCCGAAGCCGGCATGGACAGCCTCCTAGCCAGCGAATTCCGGGCCCGCATTGCCCCCGCCTACCTACGACGCAACCAAAAAGACGTGCTCTCCGAACTACCGGATATGACCGAGCACCGCGACTGGCTCGAACTCACCCCCGGTGACACCGATGCCTACCGCCAGGCCGTAGCCGATGGAAACTTCTCCCTTATGCGCCGCGCCGCCTGGTCCGCCGATGAATCCGCCAAACTCACGCGCCTGCTCGAAATCGTAGAAGAAGCCACCGCCGCCGACCGCAAGGTCCTGGTCTTCTCCTTCTTCCTGAGCGTGCTCTCCCGTCTCGAAGCCGCCCTTGGTGACAAGGTTGTCGGCCTTATTACCGGCGCTATGCCTCCCACCGACCGCCAAGATACCGTTGACGGCCTAGCCACCGCGCCCTCCGGCTCCGTCCTACTGGCCCAAATTACCGCTGCCGGTGCCGGACTGAACATTCAAAGCGCATCTATTGTGGTGCTGGCTGAACCCCAGTTCAAACCCACTATTGAGGCCCAGGCTATTGCACGAGCTCACCGTATGGGCCAAACCCACACCGTGGATGTCTTCCGCCTGCTCGGCGCAGATACCGTGGACGAACGCATGATTGACTTGCTGGGTATCAAATCCCAGCTCTTTGACGAATACGCCCGCATCTCGGCGGCCAAGGACTCAGCCGCCGAGTCCGTGGATATTTCAGACTCCAAGATGGCCTCGCAAATTATTGCCGAAGAGCGTGCACGCCTGGGTTTGGAATCCAACCGATCACTGGAGGATGACCAGGGAACTCAAGATGATCCGAGGACCCAAGCTGACCTAGGAGGAGAGGATAACCGGCCCCTGGAAGTGTCTGTTGGTGACCAGGCTAGTCAGAGCGATAAGTAATATTGTTCTCCAGCCGGAAGAGAAGATGATAGTTTTACAGGGACGTTCTAGGTCATCTCAGATGCCCTGGTTATAAGAAGAGAGAAGGCAAGCTGTGTCTCAAAATCCCTATAATCCCCAGTCTCCGCAAAACCCGCAGAACCCGCAGAACCACGATCATCCTGAAACTACTCCTGGGCTTGAGCAGACTAATACTCCTCATCCTGAGCAGGGAGCTACCCCTGGCCAGGAGCCCCTGGCTGATGGGCGGGCAGATTCGCCCCAGCACGAGAGTAATCTGCCTCCTGCGCCGGCTCAGCCTGGAGCGGGGGAGCCTGCCCCGAAGAGTAAAAAAGGCTTGATGATTGGTCTTCTGTTAGGCCTGGGCGTGGTCATTGCTGTTGCGAGTAGTTTCTTTCTGCTGTCTGGCCCAAAGACCAAGACCTATGAGGACCTTACTCAGGGCATGACAGAAATAGGTAAAGAGAAAGGGATGGAGTTCTGCGCTGACTATCAGGACACTGTGCTCAATGACGCTAAGCCCCTGGATCAGGTTGAAGATATTCCCGATGACACTCAGGTCTTTTTCTGCTCCTCGGTGGATATGACTAGCTTGGAGACCCTGATGTCTGCTGATATGTCTCAGAATCCTAAAATGATGGTGGGGCTCTTCTCGGCGAGTGAATTTACCAGAGAAGATTTTGGTGACCTAGGGGAATTAGAAGATGGGCAATGGTCTTTGGCTGATGATCACTGGGGTGTGTTCTCTAATGTAGATGATGCTAAGGAGCTGGCTCAAAAAACTCTGGGTGGAAACCTGGTTGAGAGCAAAGAGTAAAAAGCTCCTTTTGGCGGCGCTGTAGGCGCCTGTCGCTGAGAGTTTTCGATGGCTTGTGTATAATACACAGGTACACACACTTGATGGGTGCTCTTGAGAGGTTGTCTAGCTTCCGGTTCATACAGCAGTGAGCTGTTGAGTATCCATACGCCAGTTTCTTGAGTTCTTTCGAGATGACGAAAGCCCCGTAGGCCACACACCTACGGGGCTTTTGCGTTGCCCAGAAAGATACTAGGTAACTACCCGGCACACACTTAGAATCGGACAAGCAAGGTTAGCGCCCAAAGAGCTTGGCGAAGAAGCCACCGCTTGGTACAGCTACCGCTTTCTCTGCTTCAGTATGCTTGCCATTGCACCATTGTCCAGGAGGGACTGAAGCCTTCACGGTATCTATATGCTGACCACAGCCAGCCCAAGTGGTCTTAGAACACAGCTTGCAGGTAACAGGACGGCACATTATTTTCTCCTAAAGCGAGGAATCTTTCACAAATAATTATACCCCCAGGGGTATTAAATCAAGTAACGGGGTGCTGGGGTCGTGAAGCCTGTAGAGGTGAGAAGTGGGTGTTTTGCTTGGGGTGGCCTGACCGTCCGCTGCAGATGAATAAATTTATTGCAAAAAAGTTGAGTCTTTTACACTCAACTCTCTTGACTTCTGTTTCAAATCTGTCAGACTAGAGAGTGAGCCAAACGGATTGAGCCTATTTGACTCAAGATGTTTGCAAGACTTTCAAGTAACCCAACTCAATAGGAGAACACATCATGGCACGTGCAGTAGGCATTGACCTCGGTACCACCAACTCAGTTGTATCAGTCCTCGAAGGCGGCGAGCCCGTCGTTATCGCAAACGCCGAGGGCGCCCGCACCACCCCCTCCGTCGTTGCCTTCAGCAAGGATGGCGAAGTCCTGGTAGGCGACGTCGCCAAGCGTCAGGCAGTTACCAACGTTGACCGCACCATCGCATCCGTCAAGCGTCATATGGGCACCACCTGGACCCAGGAGATCGACGGCAAGCCCTACACCGCTCAGGAAATCTCAGCTCGTACCCTCATGAAGCTCAAGGGTGACGCGGAGGCCTACCTGAACGATAAGGTCACCGACGCAGTTATTACCGTTCCCGCCTACTTCAACGACGCTGAGCGTCAGGCCACCAAGGAAGCCGGTGAAATCGCCGGCCTCAACGTCCTGCGTATCGTCAACGAACCCACTGCCGCAGCACTCGCCTACGGCCTGGACAAGGGCAACGAAGACGAACTGATCCTGGTATTCGACCTCGGTGGCGGTACCTTCGACGTCTCCCTGCTCGAAGTTGGTAAGGACGAAGACGGCTTCTCCACCATCCAGGTTCGCGCAACCTCGGGCGATAACCGCCTGGGTGGCGACGACTGGGACCAGCGCATCGTTGACTGGCTCCTGGAGCAGGTCAAGTCCAAGACCGGCGCCGACCTATCCAAGGACAAGATCGCTCTCCAGCGTCTGCGTGAGGCCGCTGAGCAGGCCAAGAAGGAACTCTCTTCTGCAACCTCCACCAACATCTCCCTGCAGTACCTCTCCGTTACCCCCGAGGGCCCCATCCACCTGGACGAGAAGCTGACCCGCGCCAAGTTCCAGGACATGACCAGCGACCTGATCGAGCGCACCAAGAAGCCCTTCAACGACGTTATCGCTGAGGCAGACGTTAAGGTTTCGGACATCGCTCACATCGTTCTGGTCGGTGGCTCAACCCGTATGCCCGCAGTAACCGAGGTAGTCAAGGAACTCTCCGGTGGCCGCGAACCCAACAAGGGTGTTAACCCCGATGAGGTTGTCGCCATGGGTGCAGCCCTGCAGGCCGGTGTGCTGAAGGGTGAGCGCAAGGACGTTCTGCTGATTGACGTCACCCCCCTCTCCCTGGGTATCGAGACCAAGGGCGGCGTGATGACCAAGCTGATTGAGCGCAACACCGCGATACCCACCAAGCGCTCTGAAACCTTCACCACCGCTGAGGACAACCAGCCCTCCGTATCGATTCAGGTTTTCCAGGGTGAGCGCGAGTTCACTCGCGACAACAAGAACCTGGGCACCTTCGAACTGACCGGTATCGCCCCCGCTCCTCGTGGCGTACCCCAGATTGAGGTCACCTTCGACATCGATGCTAACGGCATCGTTCACGTCTCCGCTAAGGACAAGGGCACCGGCAAGGAGCAGTCCATGACCATCACCGGCGGTACCTCACTCTCCAAGGACGACATCGACCGCATGGTCAAGGACGCTGAGGCTCACGCAGAGCAGGACAAGGCACGCCGCGAGGCCGCCGAGACCCGCAACGCCGCCGAGAACTCCGCTTACTCCATCGAGAAGCTCATCAAGGAAAACGGTGACAAGCTGCCCGAGGATGTCAAGACCGAGGTTCAGGCTGACGTTGACGCCCTGAAGGCCGCCCTTGAAGGTGAAGACGACGAAGCCGTCAAGACCGCCTTCGAGAAGCTGCAGGCTTCACAGACCAAGCTGGGTGAAGCTCTCTACGCCCAGGCTCAGGCTGATGCCGCCGCCGGCGAGGGGGAACAGGCTGAAGACGATGACGTTGTTGATGCCGAAGTAATCGATGAAGACGACGAGAAGAAGAACTAATCATGGCTGAGAACACCCAAGAGCCCACAGAACCCCAGGGCGGTGACCCCTTGGAAGAAGCCTTCCAGGCACCTGCTGCTGAGGGCCACCCTGAGCCCGACGGTGTTTCCGCTCAGGCTGCGGCAGGCGAAGAGTCTGCCGCCGCCGAAGCGGAATCAGAAGCTGAGGTTAGCCCCGATGCGGCCCTAGCGGCTGAGCGTTTGGAAGACCTGCTTCGCCTCAAGGCTGAGTTCACCAACTTCAAGAACCGCACGGCCAAGGAGAAGGAACAGCTCCGCGACTTCGTGGTTGCTGACCTAGTTTCTGCGCTGCTGCCGGTGATTGACGATATTGATGCCGCCCGCAAACACGGCGACCTGGAAGATGGCCCCTTTGCCGCTATTGCCACCAAGCTGGAAGAGACCCTTGCTAAGCAGGGCCTGGAACGCTTTGGCGAGGTAGGGGAGCCTTTCGATCCGCAGGTCCACGAGGCTGTTTTGCAGCAACCGACCAGCGAGGTTGAACCGGATGCAGTCTGCATGGTCCTGCGTAATGGCTACCGGGTCAAGGACCGCCTGGTCCGCACCGCCCAGGTAGCTGTGGCAGTGGCCGAATAAAACAGACAAGGGGCGGGCGCCCGGCCTGATAGATCAGGTTGGGTGCCCGCCTTTTACACCAGGCAGGGAACCAAATACTGGGTTGCCCCTACCTGCACACATGAAGAGGGGTTTGCCGTGAGCAAGACCCCAAGATAATAAGCACAGCATAAAAGACTTAAGATCTACCTCGGAAGGAGAGGCAATGGCGAGCGAAAACTGGCTCCATCAAGATTTTTATAAGGTACTAGGCGTAGCTGAGTCTGCCTCCGAGGCAGACATCAAGAAGGCCTACCGCAAGCTAGCCCGCAAGTACCACCCCGACCAGAACCCAGGGGACACAGCCGCAGAAAAGAAGTTCAAAGAGGTCTCCGAAGCCTACGACGTCCTCTCAGATGCCAAGCAAAAAGAAGAATACGACCAGATCCGCAAGTACGGGGCTGCAGGCTTCGCAGGGGCTGGTGGTGGTTTCCCCGGGGGTTTTCCCGCAGGCGCCGCAGGCGCAGGTGGCTTTCCTGGAAGCGCCGGTGGCTTTCCCGCAGGCGCAGGTGGCTTTCATACCTCCTCCGGCGGCGCCAACATTAATATTGAGGACCTACTTGGGGGCATGTTCGGTGGCGGCGGTTTCGGTGCCAGCAGCGGGGGCGGCTTCCCCGGCGGCTTCTCCGCTCCGGCTCCCAAGGGCGAGGATGCCACCACTAGCGTCCGCATTTCTCTGAAACAGGCCTACCAGGGCGGTGAAGTATCGGTCTTCCGCCCCGGAGGCTCCCAAACCACGGTCCGTCTGCCCCGCGGAGTTAAGGACGGCCAGAAAGTCCGCCTGCGCGGCAAAGGCCACCCCGGTCACGGGGGAGCGGGCGACCTCATCGTTACGGTGAGAGTCGATGCCCACCCCGTTTTTGAACGCCAGGGTGATCATCTGCTGGTCAAGGTTCCTGTCAGCCTGCAAGAAGCCTTGCACGGTGGTGTTATTGAAGCGCCCACCCTCGATGGTTCTACCGTCAAACTCCGCTTGGCTGCCGGCTCACCAGCCGGCCGGAAACTGCGGGCCAAGGGGCGGGGCTTCGTCACCAAGAAGGGTAGCGGCGACCTACTGGTCATTCCCGAGGTTCAGGTACCTACCGACCTGAGTCAGGAGGCCTCTGATGCCTTGGATAACTTCCTGGCGCTGGCACCTCAGGTTAACCTACGGGCTGAGCTTTTTGCGGAAGGCGGCTGAGTAACCATGGAACTTGAATCTGACCGGCCGGTCTTTGTGATTTCTGTGGCCGCAGAGTTGGCGGGTATGCACCCCCAGACTCTGCGCCAGTATGACCGCATGGGGCTGGTTCAGCCCTCACGAGCTCCGGGCCGGGCTCGCCGCTACTCGGAGCGGGATGTGCTCAAGCTCCAAGAGATTCAGGAGCTTTCCCAGTCCGGTGTCTCCCTCGAGGGGATTAAACGCATCATGCAGTTGGAGAACCGGGTAGAGGCCCTCAAGGCCCGTAACGCGGAGCTGTTGCGTGAAAATGAGGTCCTACGCCACCGCCTACAGGAGGGCGCTCGTGTGTTTGCCGCCGGGACGTCTGGCGGTGCGGTGCACCTGGCGCGCGGACAGCGTCCGGCACCCCGCCCCAAGTCCCAGGCCGTGGTGCTCTACCGCCCCCGCTAAGGGATTAATTACGTCCAGGGTTGCCAAACACACAAAGCCTATTGTAGTATGATTTTCAACACCTTTTAGATATAGGTGTCAGGAGATAATAAATATCAGGCGTGGTGATTTATAAATCACTTTCCGCGCTTTATTGATGTATTTTCCTGAGGTTCCTGTGGTAGTCACAGGACTCCTAAGCGGAATATAATCAAAGGAGAGAAATATTCCCCACAAAGATTAGAAAAATGGTTGCAAGTTTTACCTTGGTAGCTGGGGTTGGACTGGGAGCTATGACTGCTGCTAATGCTTCAGCTCAATGGCCTGCTGAAGGTGGCTATTGGGAATATGGTTTTTGGAACGCATACGCCCGCTCCTATTACGATCACGGGTCTCGCTGTCATGGTTCCACAGCTCAGAATGACTGGGGTACCGTTCGTAACATCGACACCGCTGCTGGGAAACGTGCAGTTGCGAAGAAATTCGGTACTATTTTTACTAATAATAAGTATTATTATAGGGTTTGCTAGATTTAGTTGAGGCCTATTTTGGACTAAAGCCTAGGACAAATTTAAATTTTCCCTAGGCTTTAGCTTAGCGCCGAAAATAAATTTATTTTTAAGGGTTGATGTGAGATATATTGTTCGTTTAGTAGCAGTTCTTGTTGCATCAGTTTTTTTGTTAGTCGCTGACACCTATTGTGCTACCGTGGATGAAAATACTCCGCAGGGGGCGAATCTTGTTATTTCAGCAAGCTTCAAGCAGAGCGTAGAAACCAAAAACAAAATTATTGACCGTCTTTCACATATTTCTGATGAAAGAAATATTAAACTGGCAAAAGTGGTCCCGAATCCTGAAAATTTTCTCAAGGATAGGTCTCTGTACTACTTTACCAACAAAGATATTCAGACAGGGCCAATCAACTGGTATCGTCCAGATTACAGCGGTTCTCAAGAGGTCGCAGCTGACCTAGGAAACGCTTCTTTAGAAGGGGTTTATGTCGCCCACATCTCCTCACCTGACGATATTGACATCCTCTCGAAAGAGCTGACAAGTCTAGGAGCAGTTTTTTCCTATAAAAAAGCTGGATGGTTTGAGGTTCTCGTACAGACAGTGTGGGCAAACGGCTATGGCTTGGCTCTGGTGAGCGTATGCCTGCTTCTTGGTATAGCTTCCTTAGCCTATTCTGCATCACGAGCAAGAGTCCATATACTACAGACTCTTGCGGGCTTACCTCACTGGCGGATACTTGCTGCCCAGTTGGGTAATATTTTGCTTTGTTTTTGTGTTCCCGCTCTAGGAACTTTTCTTGTTGCCCTGTTAGCCGTCTTCCTTCTCAGGGGATTCCATGCCTTGGGCTCCTTTATTTGGGTTGCGCTACTTGCCTTTGTCGCTATGGTGCTAATAACAGGCTTGTGTGTATTCTTGACCAGCATTTTGACGGCACCACGGCTAGAGAATGTAGCAGGTCGGGAGGATGGGATTCAGAATTATCGGTTTGCCTCAGAAGGAGCGAAATACCTAGCAATTTTTATTACTGCAGTGAGTCTTCCTGCCTTGGTTGGGCAGGGATTCACTCAGCTGGGAATTGCCCAGCAGGCATCGTATTGGGATGCTCTCTCTCAGGCGCAGAGCTTACGGCTAGGGGGTAATGATGAGCAGTTAACCCAGGCAGAGGGAGATTTATTGAGGGTGGTTACAGATGCAGAAGATGAAAATAAGTTGTACTTCACCTATGGTGTCAATCCAGGTGAATTTCTAGGGGATAATCTTGAGCCTTTTGATGGAGTTATGCTTACTAATGATAGCTATCTGAAAAAACTTGAAGATCGCTACCATCGTAAATATGTGGATATTGATAAAAAAGAAATACCGATTGCTTTGAGAGAGTCTATTTTAGAGCAATTAAAACTGTGGATTCCCTCAAGCCAAGCGCAGGATAGAGTTCGTTTTCTCGTGGCTGCTGAGCAAGGGTCCCTGCCTGCTATTTCTGGTACTGGAAACTCTCAGTTAGAGCTCTATGAAACTCCATTGGTTGTATCTGTTAGCTCACTCTCTGATACCTACTCACCTTCTTTTATCACGTCAGTTATTTCAACAAATAATATATTTTTTGACGATTCCTTTGAGCTTACAAAGAAGGTGCAAGAATCAGAACTGAGTGGGGTCATACTTTCCGTAGATCGGGCAAGCGATGCTGGCCTGCAGTCAAGCCAGATGGCAGAAGCGCGTACTAGGTCGCTACTTCTGTCTCTTGTGCTCAATATGACTTCTCTTGTCCTTAGTACTGTACTGGCAAGCTATATTTATCTTCTTCGTAAGGCGAAGACTCACTATACCCAGCGAGTATCAGGTAATAGCTGGCTAGCTATCCTTAGAAAGCGTCTTTTGGGTGAAGCGATAATAGCTACAGCTCTTGGGGTTCTTGCCTGGATAAGCGTGATTGGTCAAGCCGGCTCCTATAATTTTGCATGTTTTGGAGTTGTTCTTCTGTGTGTAACCCTTAGTTTGATATTGCAACCATCATTTGCTCAATTTATATTTTCCAAAACTGTCCTTAGAAAGGTTTCCTGATGATTAGAGGACGCGATATTAGTGTTCAGATTAAGGGGCGAACTATTATGGCTATTGATGAAATATTCATTGAGCCTGGGAGGGTTACTGGCTTAATAGGTGAGAGTGGAAGCGGTAAGACTACATTACTTAATTGCCTTGGTCTTCTTCAGCCAATAACTACTGGATCTATTGAGATTGATGGTAGAGATTTTAGTAATCCGTCGAATAAAAAAAGATTATCATTTTGGAGAGATGAGGCGGCGTTCGTATTCCAGGATTATGGAATCATTGATGAATGGACAGTGGCGCAGAACCTTGCCGTAGCCCAGCACGTTCCAAGAAGGGAGAAAGATAAGATGGAGAAAGTCTTGAATAGTGTTTCTCTTCATGGCCGACAGGGTGAGAAAGCTAGTAGGTTAAGCGGTGGTGAAAAACAGCGTGTGGGAATTGCCCGGGCTCTTTATCGGGAGGCATCCTACCTTTTTGTTGATGAACCTACTGCCAGTCTGGATGAAGGCAATCGGGATAATGTTCAGAGATTATTAAGAGCCGTTGCAGATCAGGGTTCACATGTTGTGATTGCCACCCATGATGAAAACATGATTCTCGCTTGTGATATGACTTACCATCTTGAAACTCAGCAAAGGTAATATGGGTGATAAAAATGAAAAATAAAAAAACATTGTTTGTACTTATTTCAGCTTTATTTTTTGTTTGTATTTTTGCCGTGGGTGTTTTGGGTTTTTTGGGTAATAAATCTGAGGGGCAAACAGATCGCCCCGCCTGTAGTGGTTTATCGAGCATTGAAGATGTTGATTCGGCTTTGAATTCCCACTCTGCGATTACAAAAAATTTAGAGAATATATCACCATCAGTTTCTGTATCTAAGACAGTTACCTGCGACAATGAAAAAGCACTCATCACTGTGAGCTACAGCGGTGATTTAGATACTTTTGAAGAAATTCAAAATCTTCTCAAAAATACTGGTGGTTATGGAGTAGCACTAGAGGTAGTAAAAAAATAAATCTGTCGCCAGGATTTGTAAGAGAACCTGAAATAGCGGATGAAAAGACTATTACCACTATCTATAATCTGCGTGGAACCGTTTTGACCTTAAATGCTTTCACTGTGCCCTGCCCTTGTTAGATGGGCAGGGCTTTTCTATGATGGTCTCTTTATATACCGAGCTTTAGCGGCGGATATAGGTCAGGTCGTGGGCGCGGCGGCCAGCCTCACCGGCCTTACGCTCAAAGGAAGTCACCACACGGCCCTCCCAGCGGGGAGCCCAACCGCCAACGGGGTCATCCTCACTGGTGTTCTCACCGGCGTGAGCGTTCACAAAATCGGGGTGGGCATCGAGAACTTCACGCATAACCAGGGCGTATTCTTCCCAGTCGGTTGCCAGTCGCCAGGTACCGCCGGGCTTGAGCACGCGGGCTACCTTATCGGCAAAAGCCGGGGAGACCAGGCGACGCTTGTGGTGGCGAGCCTTATGCCAGGGATCGGGGAAGAAAACCCACAGCTCATCGACAGAGTTCTCTTCAAGCAGGTTATCGAGTAGCTCTGGGGCGTTAGCCTGCGCTACACGCACATTCTCTACCCCGGCCTGGCCCATCTTGAGCAGCAGGTCGGCAATGCCGGGGGTGTAAACCTCAACAGCTAGGAAATTGGCTTCGGGGACCTGACTTGCCCGGTGGACAATGGCCTCACCCAGGCCAGAGCCAATTTCAAGGACCAGGGGCGCACCGGCGCGGCCGTAGAGCTCTTCAGGGTTAAAGACGGCACCCTCGGCAACTGAGGTGTCACCAATATTGCGGGGGAGGTCCAGCAGGTGGGTGGGGGCGTAAGCATCCCAGGCTTTCTGGCGGCGGGCGGTCAGGCGGTCACCGCGACGAACAAAAGAGTAGGGCTGACGGTGGAACTTCTCGGGCACCGGAGCGTTTAAATCTTCCCCGGCAGCGGTGCGTGCTGCCTTCTGCTCGAGGTCTTGCTTCTGCTTATTGGTTTCCATAACTCTCCTTGCGAGGTTGAAAGGGTAGCCGGTGCTCGCGGAAACTCTAAGCGCCACCGGTAGCTAAGGCACCCATTATAGACCCCGCCCCCTAATTAGGATTGAGGTGGCTCTGCTGCCCTGGGATCGGTGGGGGAGCCAAAGGTGGGTTTGGCCTGCTGGATAATCGGCAGAGAACCAGTGACCAGGGGGATGCTACCGGTATGCACCTGCTCAACGGACACATCGTAGACCTTGGAATCTTCCTTGGTCATAAGGTCTTCCTCAATCATCTTCTGAGTGATTACTTTGAGGCGGGTGGTGTCGGGGTGCTCTAGGGCGGGTTCGCTTTGGCTGAGGTCTACCTCGTGGTCAATCTGGGCATCCAAGCCGCCGGGTAGGCCGTACATGAAGCCGTCAATGGTATCGACCGTGGCAACAAAGTTGGGGTCGTGGGTCAGGTACTTCTTGGTTTCACGGGCGACCAGGCCTGAGAGCAGGATGAGGCCAATGAGGTTGGGGATAGCCATCAGGCCGTTCATGATATCGGAGAAAGTAAAAACTACGGACAGGGGAGCGACTGCGCCCAGCCCGCACATGAGGGCAAAGACCATGCGGTAGCCAGTAATGGCTCGTTTACCGCCGCCCAGGGACTCAAGGGCGCGCTCACCGTAGTAGGACCAGCCCAGCACGGTTGAATACCCCAAAAGCACCAGGCAGAGGGTTACCACATAGCCGCCCCAGGGCCCAGGAATACCGGAGGAAAATGCTTGGGCGGTGGCAGTAGCTGGTTCGGAGTTAGTCCAGGTGCCCGTGGTCAGCAGAATGAAACCGGTCATGGAAATCACCACAAGGGTATCCACGAAAGTCTGGGTCATGGAGGCCAGGCCCTGGCGCACAGGGTGCGACGTCGTGGCAACTGAAGCGGGGATAGAGGCGGTACCCATTCCTGACTCGTTAGAGAAGAGGGAGCGTTGGGCACCGACCTGTAGGGCAAAAATCATTCCTGCACCGACCGCCCCGCCCAGGGCTCCTTGCCCGGTGAAAGCTCCCCGCAGAATCATGGCAAAGGCCTCCGGGATCATAGCGGCGTTACGTGCCACAATGTAGCCACCGAAGCCTAGATAAAGCAGAATCATCAGGGGAACACAAAAAGCGGCAATCTTCGAGACTGTCTTAATGCCACCCAAAAGAGCCAAGGCAGTTAGGAGGGCAAGGACAAGGGCGGTAGCCCAGGATGGTACCCCTAAGGAGTGCTCCAGGTTAGCGGAGATAGCATTGGATTGGGTCATGTTACCAATGCCAAAGCAGGCGAAAACACAGCAGATAGCAAACATTGTTGCCAGGAACTTGCCAAAGCGGTTAGGGATGCCTCGTTGCAGGTAGGCTTGGGGGCCTCCTGTTAGTTCCCCCATCTTGTCACGGTGACGGAAACGGACACCCAAAAAACATTCTGAGTATTTAGAGGCCATGCCGATAATAGCGGTAACCCACATCCAAAAGAGCGCCCCGGGGCCACCGATACTCAGGGAGAGAGCGACACCCACAATGTTGCCGGTACCCACCGTTGCCCCCAGGGCCGTGCTCATAGCCTGGAAGGATGAAATGTCACCTTTTGCGCCCTCCTGCCTGGCTCGGCGACCAAACTGCAGGCTCATTGCCTTGGTAAAAAGTCTGATTTGAATTAGTCCCAGGCGGACAGTCAGAAAAATGCCGGTGCCCACGAGAAGCGGTAGCAAAAGCCAGGGACCCCAAATGATACGGCTGGTTTCATCGAGTACCTGCTGGAGAGCGTCCACGCGATTTTTCCCATCTAAATTATGTTTTTTGGAGTGAGCGAACTTTCATCAATTTATCATGAATCCTGCCTACTACCCGGTACTGAAAGATATGAGGAGCAAGAGGGCTTAGACTTGACCATAACCACTTAGTCTTATGAGCCTGATCATCCCTCCCAGGGACCCACTGGCCCCGGATGAAGAGGGCAAAAGCAGACAGGACACAACAACATCAGGGGGTGCTTATGGCAACAACCGAGAACACACCGGGCCTAGAAGAAAAGGAAGGCCTGCAACGCGGGCTTTCCAACCGGCATATTCAGCTCATCGCTATCGGTGGAGCGATTGGTACCGGCCTCTTCATGGGCTCCGGCAAAACGATTTCACTGGCTGGCCCATCCTTGCTTCTGGTCTACGCGATTATTGGGGTCGTCATTTTCTTGGTTCTGCGGGCCATGGGAGAGCTACTCCTCTCTAACCTGAGCTATAAAACCTTCAACGATTTCATCACCGATATCCTGGGGCCCAGTGCTGGCTTTCTCATGGGCTGGTCCTACTGGTTTACCTGGGTTGTCATCGGCGTTGCCGATATTATCGCCATTACCGGCTATGTCCACTTTTGGTGGCCTGATTTACCCGCCTGGATTCCCGCTGTCTGCTTGATTGGCTTGCTCCTTGCCTTGAACCTGCCCAGCGTCAAGAACTTTGGCGAAATCGAGTTCTGGTTCGCTTTGATCAAAATTGTTGCCATCGTCCTTCTTATCATCGTGGGAGCGATTATGGTAATTGCCGGCTTTACCTCACCCAGCGGACAGCGGGCATCGGTGGAAAACCTCTGGA
Organism: Rothia sp. P5764; assembly: GCF_048512965.1. Lineage (NCBI taxonomy): Bacteria > Bacillati > Actinomycetota > Actinomycetes > Micrococcales > Micrococcaceae > Rothia > Rothia sp. P5764. The sequence goes on from NZ_JBLXXQ010000007.1 coordinate 44,712, forward strand.
ATGACGGCGGTTTCTTCCCCATGGGCGCCAGCGGCTTCTTCGCGGCCTTCCAGATCGGTATTTTCGCTTTCCTGGGTGCCGAGCTCATAGGCACTACAGCTGCCGAAACCAAGAACCCCACTGTGACCCTTCCCCGCGCTATCAACGCGGTGCCTCTTCGTATTATCGTCTTCTACGTTTTGACCTTGGCAGTTATTCTGATGGTCACACCCTGGCGCACTATTGACCCTGAGCAGAGCCCCTTCGTTGAAATGTTCACCCTGGCAGGGCTAGCTATTGCCGCACACCTGATTAATTTTGTGGTGCTGACCAGCGCTACCTCATCGGCCAACTCGGGTATTTTCTCTACCTCCCGCCTGATTTTCGGTCTGGCTCAGACCGGTAGCGCCCCGGCTATCTTTGGCCGCCTCTCCAAGAACGGTGTACCGCGCAATGGCCTTTTCCTCACCACGGTGCTACTCTTCTCAGGCATTATCCTGCTCTACTCGGGAGACTCCTTAATTGAGGCCTTTACACTGGTGACCACCGTGGCCTCGGTGCTCACCGTAGTAACCTGGTCTCTGATTATGGTCAGCTACATTAAGTACCGTAAGACCCGCCCCGAACTGCACGAGTCATCTGTCTATAAGCTCCCCGGCGGCATCTACACCTGCTACCTTGTTCTGGCTTTCTTCGTGGGTGTTATTGTCCTGCTCTTTAGCTATGAAGACACCCGCCAGGCCCTGATTGCTATGCCTTTCTGGTACGCCTTGCTTGCCCTTGGCTGGTTCTTCATTCACCGTAACAACCAGGGAACAACTCTGAAAGCCCGTGCCCGCCAGAAGGCGCTGGAGCACCAGGAACATGACTCATCAGCTCAATAGGCCCTAGAGGGTAAGTTGCTGAGGCCCGCTACCGGTACACCCGGTGGCGGGCCTTTGCCCTAGCTGATGGCATACAAGTTCTTATCCCGCAGTGTCTGCCCCTTGAGAGGGGAGATAGAGCGCAGAGAGCAGACAGCAGAAGAAAACCAAGGCGGTACAGCTCAGCGCCAGCCCTTCCCAGCCTGCATGGGGCAGAAGTAGCCCTGCCCCCCAACCGATAAGAGCTGAACCCCCGTAGTAGAAGGAGTTATAGAGCGCAGTCGCCTGCGATTTTGCAGGGCCAGCCAGCGCACCTGCCCAGCCGGAGGCAAGCGCGTGAGCGGCAAAGAAAGCCGCAGTCAGAAGCGCTAGGCCAGCTATGACCAGTGGCAGGGGGCGGGCCAGGGTGAGTAGGATTCCTCCAGCCATGAGCAGACAGGCCGCCAGGAAAACCCGTTTGAGCCCTCCGCGCTGGGCCAGCCTACCGCCAAACCCCGACGAAACTGTACCCAGCAGGTAGATCAGAAAGATAAAAGAGAGCAGGAGCGGTGAGAGGTGGTAAGGAGCGGCCTGGAGCTTGAAGCCGATGTAGTTGTAGATGCTGACGAAGGCACCCATGAGGGCAAACCCTGCGGTGAAGAGGGTTACTTCTTGACGGTTGCGCAGCAGTGCCCCCACTTTTGCCCAGGAGCTGTCAGCGTAGGGGGCAGAGGCTGCAGCTCTTTGGCAGGGACGGTCATGTGAGGCAGGCATGAGCACGATAAAGATTAGCGCGGCCATGAAGCTGGTGAAGGAGACCGAGAACATAGCTACCCGCCAGCTTAACAGTTCGGTCAGAGCCCCGGAGAGTAATCTACCGATGAGCCCGCCCACGCTGGTTCCTGAGATATAAAGCCCGGCGGCCGCAGCCCGGACCGAAATATGGGCTTCTGTCACAATGACGGCTACCGCCAGCCCCGCAACACCGCCCAGAAAGGCCCCTTCGAATGTTCGAAGAACAAGGAGCAGAGGGTAGAGCTGGATCCAGGGGGTTATGAGCCCCAGAAGGGTTGCCCCGCACAGAGCTAGGGTCATGGTGCGCACCCGCCCCCAACGGTCAGCTAATGCCGCCCACAGGAGGGTGCAGAGGGCAAGACCGGCGGTGGAGCAGGAGATGGTGAGAGCGGCGCGGTCCGCTGAGATAGCCAGGTCGCGGGCTATCTGGGGAATCAGTGGTTGGGGGGAATAGAGCTGGGCAAAGGTTGCGACCCCCGCAGCAAAGAGGGCTGTGAGCAGCCGCCGGTATTCACGGCTTCCGCCCCGGTAGCCTTCAAAGGTGTAGGTCAAGGTCTTCCTCCGGGCCTCGGTGACAGGTGGCACATCTAACCTTAACCGGGGAGATCTCTGTGAGTGTCTTTATTGCGCTGGGTGACACACCAGCAAGCCGGTCAAAGCGCTAGCCACGAGCAAAGCTGGAACGGTAGGCGGGCTGATCTGGGCAGGTTGCCAGGACCCCCTGCATGGCTCGTTTTTCCGCTGAGGTGATGGTCAAATGATAGGCAGCCTTGACTGAAACCTGCCGGGCAACGTACTCGCACCGGTAGCCTGTTTGGGGGAGCCAGCTAGCGGCGTCCTTATTGGACTTGGTGGTGTTGCTGAACTGCCCGGCTGCTTGGAGGTTGAGCGGGTCGTTTGCTATAAGGGTGCGCTCTGTGAGACTCCACCGCCAGGCCCCTGAACTCCAAGCGTTAGAGAGCGCTACAACATGGTCAATGGGCACAGCTTCGCTGGTTTTTTCACCGCGCCTGAAGCTAATGATCTCGGTGGTGTAGGGGTCAGTAAGGGTCCCGGAAAGCACCTTACAGTTCTTAGATAGGTCCAGGTCGGTGAGGTCCCTGGCCAGAATATCATTGCGTTGGTCACACCCATTGCCGTCAATATCCTCCCAGGCCTGGCCGAAAGCTGAACGCTTGTAACCGCCCCCGCTATAGGGTTTGGCCACGGTGATGGTTTCAAGGACCTGGGAGGCAGTCGAGTAGGTTTCGACCCCTGAGCCCGCGAAGCCGGTGCTGACCGGTCGTCCACCACCGGTGATGCTCTCAAAACCGGCGCGGAGATCCCAGTTATGGGATCGCAACCAGAGAACACCGGTGACCAGCAGAAGAACCAGAAGAATGATCGCCAGGGTTGGCTTGTATCCCGAGGAGGAAGAAACTCCCCGGCGCTTGCCCGTAAAACCGGAAGCGGGAAGACGCGGTGCCCTGCGGGCCTTCTTGAAGATTGCCATAGGCACACCATTCTAGCGGTGCGCGCAAGAAAGCGCAGGGCTCAGAACCTCAAACGGAGCGGGAGGTGAGCTTTAGCTAAAGTCCTCGACCACAACGTAGCCTTGGCCTGTTACCGGCACCATGGGGATAGACCCGGTGCCAGGGTGGGCAACATCTACGGTGGCGCTACCGGTGGGGTCATCAGACTGGTAGTAGTCAGGCTGGCCGCACCCCATGCCCATGCGCATGGCGCTAATAATTCCATCGGCGGCGTCGGTCACAGAGAGGAAGTTCCGGGTCCAGCGACCTGAGCCCGTGGGTGCGGTCCAGCCCCGGTTGAGCAGGGCTTGAGTGTCGAGCTGAACTAGGACTGTCTCAAACTCGTCGGGTGAGGTGAGTTCACAGAAATAGCCAGCCGGTGAGCGCAGGATATTGACGTAGCTGGTGTAGTCACCGGTTTCTACAACCTCCGGTGAGATGTAGTAAAGGCGTAGGGACAGGTTCCAGGGGAGCTCTTCAAGGCGCTGACGCATGACATCGGTGAGTTCCTGCCAGGCACGGGCTATCTGCTCATCGTCGGTGAGAGACTTGGGCCGGACAACGCCGATTCCCTGCGCCTGGATATCTTTGATTTTGAGGGAGCCTGTGGGCGCGGAAGCCTGCTGATGCCCCCCACCAGCGGGTATGCTGGCGGCCGCGCTGCTCAGGGCATCACTAATCATCTGGCGGCCTACCTGTAGGGCCCGGTTCCAAGAGTCATATTTGGCGCGGACAGCACCCAGGTGAGGCACCCGGCCAGTACGGGCGGGGTCTTCGGCCCAGCTACCGTAGAGCAAGACGGAGGGTTTACGGTCGTAGCGGATGCAGTAGCTGAGGAAATCGCCCAGGGTATTGCGGAAGGTGCGTTCGCTCAGGCTCGTTGCAGCCAGTTTGAGCCCGTGGGAGTCCGCATGCGGCGGGCAGATGCCGACTTTGAGCAGAGCCCTGCTCCAGGAACGGTTGCCCAGGCGGTCTTCGATGAGGGCGCGAGAGGGCGGCCAGGCGAAGTCGTCCCGAGAGATGTAATCAACTTCTGCCGGTAGGTTGACTACAAAATCGTCGTAAGTCTGCTCATCGAGCTCGGTGTAGGGGTGCTCTGCCATGTATTTGAGAGCGGCACCGATGCGGCCCACCACCTCGGCGATTACCTGAGCGGGTACTGAGAAAGATTCCAGCATGCGGGGCAGGTCCTGGACGATGGTGGGGTCAAGGCCCGTCGCGGCGTACTCGTAGTCAGCTTCTAGGTCGTAGGTGATAGCAACCGCGTACCAGAGGGCTGAAGCCATCAGCACATTGGTGTGAATCTGCTCTTTGCGGCCCTCAAAGACCCAGCGGCCCGAGTTGATAGCGCGTTCTAGCAGCTCACGGTCAATGCTGGGGTAAAGAACAACGATCCGGCTAAAGGCCTCAGATGCAGTCCACCCCATACGGGCGAGGCCGGTTAGCAAGGAGCCATAATTTTCGCAGAAGTCGGCGTATTCGAAATCGGTTGCATCTGGCACGTGGTTCTCCAAAGCAAAGGGGACGGGTGAACTGGAGGGGGAAGAAACCTGTAGCTGAGGCTAGGCCATAGATATATGAGATCCTGAGTCCCCTGACACCACTTTAGGTGGCTGGGCACCTGTCTGACCACCATAGGCCCAACTGTTACAGACAAATAAGCTCATTATGACTCTCGAACCTGCCATGGTGCAAGGCGGTGCCTTGGCCGGTCAGCACGGTATAAATAGCCCGCCTAGCGGCATAGGTTCTGGGCACTCTGTCTTAATGAGAAACTAGAAACTATGACAAGAGCAGGTGAGGCAGAACTTTCCCCCATTGAGCAGCGGATTGCCCAGGAGCTGGGCGTCCGGCCAGAGCAGGTGATAGCGGCTCTTGCCCTGCTCGATGACGGCGCTACCGTCCCCTTTATCGCCCGCTACCGCAAGGAAGCGACCGGTGGGTTAGACGATACCCAGCTTCGTACCCTTGCTGAGCGGTTGCGTTACCTGCGCGAGCTGGAAGAGCGCCGGGTAGCCATCGTCAATACCCTGCACGAGCGGGCTGTCCTGACCGAGGAACTAGCCCGGGCCTTGGCGCTGGCACCGACAAAGAACGAGCTAGAAGCCCTCTACGCCCCGCATAAGACCAAGCGCAAGACCCTGGCTTACCTAGCACGCGAAGCCGGCCTGGACTCTCTGGTGGAGGACCTGCTAGAAGTACCCTTTGCCCCCACCGCAGATATTGCCGATGCCTACGTTGAGCCGGAGCTTGCAGACGCTGAACCCGGAACCGTAGAAGCCACCGTCGCCTCCGTTGAGAATGCCCTGGAGGGTGCCCGTGCTCTGCTCATTGAACAGGCCGTGAGCGACCCCACCCTGGCAGAGACCCTGCGCCAGCGTTTTACTCGCAGGGGTGTGATTACCTCCCGGCTCATTGCTGGACAGCAGGAAACCGGCGCTAAGTTCAGTGACTACTTTGAGTTCAACGAAGAAATCCGGCGGATCCCCTCCCACCGGGTGCTGGCCCTGTTCCGTGCGGAGAAAGCCGGGGCCGTCAAAGTCAATATCGATGTAGATGTTCTGCCCCCGCCCAAGAGCCAGCTCAAGGGTGCGGCCCGCGAAGCCGCCGAGATCCTGTCCGAGGAATACGAGCGCGAGCGCGGCTGGTACGAACGCACCGTAGCTGAGGCCCTGGGCATTGGTGCCCAGGTACTCAACACTGTCTCGGATGAGCAGATGGTGCTGGGCTGGCTGGCCAAGACGGTGCGGCTGGCCTGGCGGCAACGGCTGCTCCCGCGTCTTGCCAGCCAGGTGCGTACTCAGCTCTTTGAGCAGGCCGAGAAGGATGCCATTGCCGTCTTTGCCTCTAACCTGCGCGATGTTCTGCTAGCCGCCCCGGCCGGTTCCCGCCCCACCCTGGGACTGGACCCGGGCCTGCGGACCGGGGTTAAAGTGGCCGTGGTGGGCGCTACCGGCCAGGTGCTGGAGACCGCCGTGATCTACCCGCATGCCCCCCGCAACCAGTGGGAGGCCGCCCTGACCACCCTGGAAGAACTGGTGACCCGGCACTCAGTAGAGTTGGTTGCGGTGGGTAACGGCACAGCCAGTCGGGAAACCGATAAGCTGGCCGGCCAGCTCATTCAAGGCCTGACCGCCGCCGGGCACCGGGGTGTTCAAAAGGTCGTGGTCTCCGAAGCCGGGGCGTCAGTCTATTCCGCCTCAGAACTGGCCTCGCGTGAACTGCCCGGGTTAGACGTCTCCTTGCGCGGAGCCGTCTCCATCGCCCGCCGCCTGCAAGACCCCCTGGCCGAGCTGGTCAAAATTGACCCCCAATCCATTGGCGTGGGCCAGTACCAGCACGACGTCACCCCGGCAGCCCTGACGCGCTCGCTGGATGCTGTGGTAGAGGACTGCGTGAACGCGGTAGGTGTGCTGGTCAATTCTGCCTCCCCGGCTCTTTTGGCGCGGGTAGCTGGCCTCAATAAGACGATTGCCGAGAATATTGTGGCCTACCGGACCGAGCACGGCCCTTTCACCTGCCGCCGTGACCTGCTCAATGTACCCCGCCTGGGGCCCAAAGCCTATGAGCAGGCCGCTGGTTTTGTGCGCATTGTGGGTGGGAGCGAAGCGCTGGATGCCTCCGGGGTTCACCCTGAGTCCTACCCGCTGGCCCGCGCCATCGTGCAGGCCGCCGGTGGCTTGGACGGTAGCCGGGTGCCCTCAGAAGCCCTCAGTCAGCTTGACCCCCGTAACTTTGTGACCGAGAGCGTGGGCCTGCCCACCGTTACCGATATCTTTGCTGAACTTAGCGCCCCCGGGCGCGACCCCCGCCCCTGCTTCCGCACCGCCGCCTTTGCTGAGGGCGTGGAAAACATCAAGGACCTGGCCCCGGGCATGATTTTGGAGGGAACCGTCTCGAACGTGGCTGCTTTCGGTGCTTTCGTGGATATTGGGGTTCACCAGGACGGGCTGATTCACGTGTCGCAGATGAGCGAAAACTTTGTCTCAGACCCGCACACCATCGTCCACTCGGGGCAGATTGTGCAGGTGCGGGTGGTGGAGGCTGACCCTCAGCGCCGCCGTATTTCGCTTTCCCTGCTTCTGGAAGATACCCGACCGGCTCATCGTGGGCGGGGCGCCCAGCACAAAGGTAAAAAACGTCCCTGAGCCTAAGATCTGGTTCACCACTACCGAACACTACTAGCCGGGAGCCAGATCACGGGCATACAGTGGGAGGTAGCCAACCCCCCCGCGAAAGGATACCTTCCATGACTTCTGCACCCCGTCTGAGCTTTAACGACGGCAAGACCATTCCCCAGCTAGGCTACGGTGTCTGGCAGGTAGAGAACGACGTGGCCGAAAAGGTGGTGGGCCTGGCCTTGGAAGCCGGTTACCGTCACATCGACACCGCCAAAATCTACGGGAACGAAGAAGGCACCGGCAAGGCTATCGCGGCTTCCGGTCTTGCCCGCGAGGAAGTTTTTGTGACCACCAAGGTCTGGAACGACGAGCAGGGTTACGAGCAGGCTATGACCGCTGTGGAGGCATCCCTGGAACGTCTGGGCACCGACTATGTTGACCTGCTCCTGATTCACTGGGCTAAGCCTTCTCAGGGCCTCTACGTGGAGACCTGGAAGGCCCTGATTGAGCTTCAGAAGCAGGGTAGGGCTAAGTCGATTGGTGTGTCCAACTTCCCCGAGGAACAGCTCCGCGAGATTATCGCCGAGACCGGGGTGACCCCGGCGATTCACCAGATTGAATTGCACCCCTACTTTGCCCAGGAGCGCTTGCGCCAGGTGCACGCAGAGCTGGGGATTATCACCCAGGCCTGGAGCCCGCTGGGTATGGGTAACCGTTCTGGCCTGCTGGAAAACCCTGTCATTGGTCAAATCGCTCAGGCTCACGGCGCAACCCCGGCGCAGGTTATCCTGGCCTGGCATCGTGCTCACGGCATTGTGGCTATCCCTAAATCTGTGACCCCCGAGCGTATTGTCTCTAACTTTGAGTCACTGAAGGTCACTCTTACCGATGATGACATCACCGCCATTGATGCGCTCTCTTCTGCCGAGGGACGCATCGGCCCCGACCCGGCAACCATCGACTTCTAAACCGTGAGCAAGTAGGAGCCAAGAACAATGGGTGCGGCTGAGATATCTCAGGATACAGTGGGAGTAATCTACACTTCCCTATTTTTCGTTATTCTCTGCTTGATGGTAAAGAGAACCTTTGAACCTGGAAGTTTCTTTCACCGTTTCCCTGTAGTTACTGCGGTTTTCTTGCTTCTTAGTTTTGTGGCTTACCTACGCACCCCTACTTTTGTTAATTACCCTGTCCTGAGTGCGGTAATCCTGGTGGTGTGTACTGTACTCGCAGGAAAGGCGCTTGCTCGGCCTCAACCTGCACAATAGGCAGACAGGGCCCTTTCCTTATCCAGTACGGTGAAAAGGAAAGGGCCCTAGTTTTTAAACCTGTGGCATTTGCCGGGTATCAGGGACCGGCTCAGGCACATAGCGCCATAGGGCCGGCACACGCACCGTCGCCAGGGCAATCGTGATAATCACCAGAGCACCACCCATAACCGCCGTCAGTGGGGCACCCATAGCCTCAGCCGCAAACCCCACCCCAGCGGTGCCCAACTGGGGGCCACCGACCACGGTAATAATGAAGAGCCCCTGCATCCGGCCTCGAATATGGTCGGGGGCAGCCGTCTGAATAATGGTAGAACGGTAGACCCCGCCCAGGGCATCGGCCCAGCCCATAAAAGCAAGAGCAAGCCCAGCCAGCGAAAGTCTCAGGAGGCTCTCGCGCACCGAGGCCCCCTGCCCCTGGCCGTCAAAAACCCAGGCAATCAGACCGAAAGCGGTAAAGCCCAGCCCCCAGCCCGCATAGCTCAGAGTCAAAAAGCGGCCCTGGCGCGAGAGGTCTTTGAGGAAACCCGAGAAGGCAATACCTGTGAGAGCCCCGATAGGGCCAGCCGCCAGCAGGAACCCTGCCCCTATCTCACCGCCACCAAAGGACAGGGCCGCAAGCGCCGGAATAATAGGGCGGGCCTGGGCAAAGAACATACCCAAAAGATCCACGAGGAAGGACATACCCACCACCTGGTTACCGCGCACAAAACGCAGGCCCTCAGCAATGGACGACAGGCCGCCGCGCCGTGGTTGCTCGGCGGTGCCCTCAGGCTTCATGGCCGGGAGCCGGTAGAGCGCCCAGATACCCACCGTCATAGCCAGAACATTAATGGAATAAGTCAGCTGATAGCCCAGAGTCGCCACCAGAACACCACCAATAATGGGGCCCAGGCTCATGCCCAGAGTACCCACCGACATCATGAGAGTATTGGCCGCTGGCAGTAGGCGGGGCTTGACCAGCCGGGGAATAATGGCACCGCGAGCTGCCTGGTTAATGGGCTGAAACAGGGATTCGGCGGCAATCAGAGCATAGAGCACCCAGACCGAGTGGATATTGAGCCAGGAATGAGCGGCCATGAGCGCGGTCAGCACCCACATACTCAGCGTCGCAGCCAGGGCCACCTTGCGCCGATCATAGGTATCAGCAATAACCCCGCCGTAGAGGCCACCCAGAACAAGCGGCACCAGCGCCACCAGGCCAACCGCTCCTACTGCCGCCGCCGATGAGGTCAGCGCGTAGATTTCCAGCGAGATAGCAACACCGGTAATGGAGTACCCCACGGTGGAGAAAATACCGCCCAACCAGATTCGCCTCAAGGCAGGGGAGTAGCTCAGAGGGGTCAGATCCATCAGCAGTTTAGCCACCCCTTATTCTCCTTTCGTACCCTTGTCCTGGTGCCAGATACACAGTTTCCTGCTAAACACGCGCGGTACCCCCGCATCTGGAAGGAAAGCCCGCACCGGTTACCTAGCTGGTGGGTTCCGCGTCGGTAAGCAGGTCCCTGATTTGTGCCGCCGTGAGCTGGGAGGAAAAGAAGGCACCCTCATCAACAACAGCATCAAAGAGGGCGGCCTTGGACTCTTTGAGTTCCATGACCTTCTCCTCAATCGTCCCGGCGGAAACCAGGCGGTAGACCATAACGTTCTTAGTCTGCCCGATGCGGTGGACCCGGTCCACAGCCTGCTGTTCGGCGGCGGGGTTCCACCAGGGGTCCATGATGAAGCAGTAATCGGCGGTGGTCAGGTTAAGCCCAAAGCCACCAGCCTTGAGCGAAATGAGGAAGACCGGGGCGGCGCCCTCTTCAAAGGACCGCAGGAGCTCGCCCCGGTTGCGGGTTGAGCCGTCCAAGTAGAGGTAGGGGATGCCCAACTCTGCGAGGCGGTCGGCAATCTTGCGCAGGTAGCCGGTGAACTGGCTAAAAATGAGGGCCCGGTGCCCGTCGTGAATGATCTCGGGCAGGTTCTCTGCCAGGTAGTCAAGCTTGGATGAGTCCACCTGAGCGTACTTTTCGGGGTCAATCAGTGAGGCATCGAGCGCCAAACGGCGCAGGGTGGTGAGGGACTGGAAGATAGTAAAACGGTTCTTGTCCATATCCTGTAGCAGGCCCAGAATCTTCTGTCGCTCCCGTTGCAGGTGGGTGTCGTAGGCCTTGCGGTGAGCCGGGGCCAGTGGGACGTCAATGCGGGTGTCTGTCTTCTCAGGTAGGTCAGCGGCCACAACTTCCTTGGTGCGCCGTTTCATGAGTGGGCGGATCCGGCGGCGCAGGCGGCCCAGAGCTTTAGTTTCCTCGCCCGATTCGATGGGAGTAGCGTAGGAATCTTTAAAAGCGCGGGCAGAGGGGAAGAGCCCCGGCGCGGTAATGGAGAACATGGACCACAGTTCCATGAGGTTGTTTTCCATGGGGGTACCGGTGACCGCAATTTTGACGCGGGCCGGTAAGTCGCGGGCAGCCTGGTGGGCCTTGGTCTTGGCATTCTTAACGAACTGGGCCTCGTCGAGTATCAGTCCGTTCCAGGGCTGGGCGGTACCGAGAGAGTAGTAGCTTTCCTCATCAAGTCTAAAGAGGGCGTAGCTGGTCACCACAACCTGCGCCCCGGCAATGGTCTTTTCCAGGGGGCGTTTGGATTTACGGACAGATTCCTCGACTCCTACCACGGTCAGCGAGGGCGCAAACTTCTTAATCTCCCGTACCCAGTTGGGCACAACGGAGGTGGGAGCAACTACCAGGAAAGGTGCCATCTGCTCCCGGCGCTCGCTGGCTTGCTCGGCGGCGTGCACAAAGAGCGCAATGGTTTGCAGTGTCTTGCCCAGGCCCATATCATCGGCTAGCACGCCACCCAAGGACTGCTCCCACAGGAAAGTAAGCCACTGGTAGCCCTCTACCTGGTAGGGGCGCAGGGTGGTGTGCAGGCAGGCGGGTACTTCCGCCAGACGGTGGTGTTCGAGGTTAAGCAGGGCGCTGACCTGCTCGTCCCAGGCGGTGACGGTGTGGGTTTCGGCGGCGAGTTCTTCGAGTTCTTCCCACAGGCCTACCTGGTGGCGGTTGATTTCCAGGGGTCCTGTCTTATCGGTGAGCTGCTGGGCTTCACGGAGCAAGTCTTGTAATTTCATGAACTCGGGCCGGTCCAGGGCAAAGTACTGGCCGTTGCCCAGGAGCAGGTGGGTCTGGTTTTTAGCCAGAGCGGCCAGGATGTCGGCAAAGCCTACAGTCCATTCACCGACCTTGATGGCGATACCCAGCCCGAACCAGTCTCGGCGGCGGGTGTCATCAACGGTCACAACAATGTCTGGGGCCTGGTCGAGTTCCTTGAACTCTGGCTGTGGCCCCCGGACCTGAACCCTGACCCCGTCAATCTTCTGGTAGGCGGGTAGGTAGGTTTCGAGCAGGGTTCGGGTGTCCCAGTTTTCGGTGATGTGCTTGGTAAAGGGCACACCGGGGCGGATTCGCTTGACGTCTTTGAGTACTCGATATTCGTGGGCTGTGTCGCGGATATCGGCGCGGTCTTCCCCGGGGTAGCCCAGGGCATCGAGCACGATGGTTTCGTCGTCGGTGCCGGTGGGGTTGGCGGGGTACTCCCAGTGCCAGGCGGTGCTGGCTCTAAAGGGCGGGCCGGGTTCACTAAAAGTGATGGTCAGAACCAGGGAGGGGGTGCGTACTGTGGGGAGCTCCAGCTTTTCGGAGGTGGTCGCTACCGGCAGGGTGCGGGTGAGGGCGGGGTAGAAGTCAGAGAAAAAGGCCGGTAGGTCTTTGGAAGGAACGGTGACCGGTTGACTGGACATCAGGGATTCGGCGACGGCATCGAGCGGTTCGTCCAGTGGAATAAGGACTAGCTCGGCTTCTGGGCTGAGCCAGCGAGGGCGGTGCTGGTGGGGCGCGGGTGCCTGGTGGGCCTGTTGAGTTTCTGGCTGGCCGGTGTGAATGGGGGCGCTTTCCTCCACATGGGCTAGTGCCGAGGGCAGGGCGGAGTCCCAGCGGGCGGCGGCGGCAGCTTCTACGTAATTAGCTTGGGCACTCCCACCCAGGGCGATTAAGCCCTGCCGGTTGGTACCCATCTTGTGGGTGTAGCTTGCCGGAATGGTGTAGGAGCCCCAGCGGAGCAGGGGAGTGAGTTGGAGGGCGTCCTGGGAGCTGCCGCGTTCGGGGACGGGCGTGAGTTCCAGTTCTACCTGCGGGGTGTCGGCAATGACCAGCCCGGTTTCTTTGCCGTGGAGCAGAATGGGCAGGTTGATATCGTCGGCGGCCCGGAGCATCTGCCAGAGTAGGGATGAATCTACGGTGGAGAGCGATGCCCAGTCGCGGTGGGAGGTGTATATGGATTGGGAGCCGCGAATGACGGCGTAGAACTCGTTGAACCAGGTGGCGTGCTCAGCTAGCAGTCCGGTTCCGGCGGAGCCCGCGGCGTTTCCCGAGAACTTTTCCCAGCTTAGCCCGCCTTTAATCCAGCGGTCACGGGCACCCATCATCAGGGGGCGAGCTTCAACGGTGATGCGGGGTGAGCCGCTGCTTTTGGTCCAGCCATATTTGCCGGGGACGGTCAGGCGCAGGTCAAGGGCGCCGGATACTCCGTGGTTGCGGTTGTCGTAGCCGGGGCGGGCGGCTAGGGAATGGGCCAGGGTACGCCGCCAGGTGGGTAGGGCGCTCTGGTCCGGGGTGCTGTCGGCGGGAGCAGGTTGCTCAAGGGGCAGGCTGTCCTGGGGGGCAGCCAGAGATGAGGCGGTGGTGATGCCAAATTTTTCGAGTTCCCGCATGGCTTCTGCGCTGGGTCGGGTGCGGCCGCTCTCAGTAGCACGGGCGGTCCAGGTGCTTGATGAGGCCGTGAGCGCCCGCTTGGCTTTGGCTGAACGGTCGATGGCGGTCAGCATGAGCGCCACAGCGTGCTTGCAATTGTGGAGCACGGGGCAGGAACAGGTGGCAGAAAAGGAGTAGGAGCCTGCCGCAACTTGGGCCGGGAAAGTGATTCGGGTGCTGTAGGGCTGGGCTGTTGAGCCTGCTACCTGGCCTTCGAGAACCCGTTCGTTTTCGTCGTAGTGGTAGCGGATAACGCTCCCTTTCCGCATGGCGCCCTGCCCCCGGGTGTAGGTGCCTGAGCCCACCTGCCGAATAATGGCGGGTGCTGTGACTGGGATGTCGGGAAATGGTGCTGAATCTGCCACAAAAAACCTCACGCGTGCGGAGTAAATAGACCTAGTCTTCTAGCGTATCGCACGCTGATGAAAGCTGGCACCAGAAGATGAGAGGGATGTCACGTTTTAAAAAATCTGGGCAAGAGTTTACAGGTGCCTGCGGTGTGAGTTATGGTTATACCAGCTTCAAGAGATTCAACTGTCAAGCTCCGACTTGGTTGAACGCCAACCCCATGTTCACGGGTGGCTCGGATGACGAAGCGGTCTTCATCGCGCATATTGGCGCTGTTTGGTGTAGACAAGAGCAAGTTTCGAAAGGAATGCGCACCTTAAGCGCAACGGCGATATGTCAAACACCCGCCCCCATGTCACTCTTCAAAAGAACAGGTCTGCAGCTGCTACGCCTGCCTGCGGTGGTTTTGTCGCTATCAGTATTCAGGACTATGCGCGTATCTCGAATGAGCGCAGTGAGTTCCTTAACTTCCTTCTGGCTCCTAACCCCAGCGGTATCCCAGCCCCTGAGTACGGTGCGCTGAAAGTTGCATGAGCCACGTCGGTCTGCTCCTTGATTCTGATGTCCTTGCCGAGATTCGCAAGGCTACCCCTCACCAGCAGGTTGTGAACTGCCTGCGCCGGAACTCCTACCGCACCATGTACGTCTCGGTGCTAAGCCTGGGCGAGCTTAAAGGGCTCTACCCCTACCCGCAGACTGAACGGTGGCTGGCTGAGCTGATTGACCGGTTTGGTGACCACCTCCTTGAGGTGGACACGCGGGTGTCTTTGGAGTGGGCTGGTCGTCATGCTGAGAGGCCCTTGCAGGCGGTGGGCTCTGAGTGCCCGGCTCCCCTGGCAAGGGCTGCTTTGGAGGGGCTGATGGCGGCCACAGCGACCGTCCACCGGCTTGAGATTATTTCGGGGAAAGCCGATGTCTACCGCACCTGGGGGGTTAGCGCTGTTAACCCCTGGGAAGACTAAGCAGGGAAGAGCACCCCCAGCCTGTGGATTCTAATAGTTCCGTGTGCGGGAAATCAGCGCCGCCACTGCCCTGCGGGGGATAATCTGCGAGATACCCGCTGCTACCTTATAGGGCAGGGAGGGCACACAGACCGGTTTACCGGCATTGACCGCCGCTATGGCTTCGGTAACTACCTGCTGGGGGCTGAGCCAGAATACGCCCGGCACTTTGGGCTGTTCTTGCCCCATGGCATGATGAAAATCCGAGCGGGTCAGGCCCGGGCAGAGGGCAGTTACATCAATACCTCGGTCCCGGTACTGGATATTTGCTGACTCTGAGGCAACCACCATAAACCGTTTGACTGCTGAGTAGGTGCCACCTGGTGTAAAGGCCGCCACCGATGCGACATTGATAATGCGGCCCCTGCCCCGTGGGAGCATGGCGCGGATTGCGGCGTGCATGAGCTGAAGGGGGACAGCTGCCAGGACCTGCACCTGATCCAGATGCCGCTGGGCGGGGGCCTCCTCAAAAGGCTGGCCCAAACCGAAGCCCGCATTATTGACCAAAATTTCCACCGGGTGCTCAGCCTGAGCTAGCCGGTCAACGAGTTTTTGAACGTCACCGGAAACCAGTAGGTCCGCGGGGATGACCTCAACCTCTACCCTGTAGGTTGAGCTGAGCTGGCCAGCCAGATTTTCAAGGGTCTTCTCCCTACGCGCGGTCAGCACCAGGTTATAGCCCGCTGCGGCGTACTGCCTGGCGAACTCGGCGCCGATGCCGGCAGAAGCGCCGGTGACCAAAACATAGGTGTTCTCGATACTCATAGGGACACTCTACTCCCCGGCAATATCGTCCGTTGTCTGCCGTGGTTGAGGTTATTTTCACCGCACCTAGTATTCTTACGGTTCGTGACCAGGCGTAGAGACAGGAAACATGACATGATGAAAGGCGATGAATACCACCGTGCACCCCAAAAGAACCTTTCCCATGCCCCTGTGGCTTCAGGGCGCCGTTGAACTTGCTCTGGTTGCCCTGGTCTCCTATATCACCGTTGGGCTCATGCTCACAGCGGTCTGGTACACCAACGGTTTTAATACCGATACCGTTGCCGGCGCCCTGTCCGTGGCGGGCCATATCTGGTTGCTGGTCCACGGTGTCCCCCTGAATATGAACATACCCGCGCAGGGTAGCTTTTCGGCGGTGTCTGGGACGATGAGCCTGGTCCCACTGGGCCTCACTCTTATTCCGCTGGCCCTGTGCTACAGGTCGGGTCGCAGGCTGGCCCGTGCTAGCTACGAGGGCCAGTTTTGGGAGCCTCTTGTAGGTGGCATGGTGGCCTACTCGCTGGTTAGCGCCGGCATCAGCCTGATATCTACCGATGACTATTTCACCACCTCACCGGTGCTTGCGGCTATCATTCCCCTGTGGGTGACTGCCCTGGGTATTCTTGCCGGGGGCTTTGCTGAGTCGCGGTCCCTAGCTGCCATGATTGGTGTGGATGCCGCCGACTGGGTCAAGAAGTTTAGCCAGTACTCACGCTGGGCCGGATCCTATATTTGGGCTATGGTTCGGGCTTCCCTGGTGGGGGTTATGGCTTATGTTGCCGGTGGTTCTTTGCTCCTTGTGACCAGTCTTTTTGTGCACTGGGACAAGGTGGTGGGCCTTTACCAGGCTTTGCACTCCGGGGCAGTGGGCGGCTTTGCCCTGACGCTCCTACAGCTAGGTTTGCTCCTGAACCTGGTGATTTACTCTATGGCCTGGAGCTCCGGCGCGGGCTTCTTCCTGGGCGTGGGGACCTCCGTAGGCCCCACCGGCACCAGCGTGGGGGTCATGCCCTCCCTCCCCGTACTGGGCGCTCTTCCGCATACCGCTGAACCCTGGGGCTACATCGGGTTGGCGGTGCCGCTGATTGCAGGTGCTGTGGGTGGCTGGTGGTTCTTCCGCGAGGGAGAAAACCACTTTGATGAGTGGCTTTCTCTTAAGATTCGCTTCCGCTGGATCTCCTGGCCGCTGTCCACCCTGGGCCTTGCTGCGCTTGCCTTTATTCCCTCCTTTATTCTTCTCTTCCTTCTGGGCTGGGCCGCTCACGGTTCCCTGGGGCTTGGTCGCTTTACCGAGGTCGGGCCTTCACCCTTGCTGTTCGGCGCTTGCGGTGCCCTTCTGCTGGTGCTGGGTCTGATAATCGGCCTGGGCTTGGCTCATCTGCTGGTCCGTGATAGCAGCCTTGAACTGGAGCGATTTGCCGACCAGAAGCCCACCCGTGCCCAGAAGAAGCAGGCTAAGGCCGAAGCCAAGGCCAAGCGTGTCGCTGAACGGGCAGAAAAGAAAAAAGCCACGGCAGCGATCAACGATCAGGGTGAGAAGGATGAATACCCGGCGGCTGAGGAAGAGGAAGCTTCAGAAAACAGTCCTGAGACCGAACCAAACCTAGCCCATTCGGACTCCCCGGTGGATGCTCCCCGAGAACAGACCGATAGGGCAGATAAAGACTTAGCCGATGCTGAGCCTGAAACAGAGCCCGAAACGGACGACGAAGAAACAGAAAAAACTGATTCTGAGGCAGAGGCCCCTAAGAGCTTGGCCGATGCTGAAGAAAGGCAGGCGGAACCTACTAAGAAGTCCGCCCCCGTGGTCAAACGCCCTAAGTCCTTGCGCCGCCGTTGGAATCAGCAGCTTCAAGATCAAGCTGAGGAAGAACCCAGATTATAAGCGCATCAGCAGAATCTCTGCTCAAGAAGCCCCAGACCGCACACCGCGGGGCGGGGCTTCTCATACGGTGCCCAGGTGAGGCTAGTTACCCATCATCTGCTTGAAGAGTCCGTCGCTCATTTCTTGAGCACACTCCTGCTGGCGGGTAATCGTCAAAGCCCCTTGCAGACATTCTGAATAGGCAGAAGAGGCATCAGAAAAAATCAGCTGGAGACCGGCCCCAAAACTGAGGAAGAGGGACCAGAGCACAATCATGACCATGAGCATGATGGAGAACCCCGGGAAACGGACCTTAACCATTTTGACCAGGGTCGTGATAGCACAGGCTACGGTCAGTAGCGCTAAGAGCAAGGTGGCAACAGCTAGGGTACCAGCAAAATAGGTGGTACCGACCGTAGCAACTATCAGGAGGAAGGAAGAACGCGACCAGACCTTGACTGATTCAAGGGCTGATTCGGAGTAGGGGGAAACCTGCTGATTCTCTGACATAAGCACCACTGTACAACCTCAGTGGACTTCATAGAATTTCAGAGGAGGATAGAACCCACTCATCCTGGCTGATTATCATGGACATGCCTCCATCGTTAGCCGTGGCGTGCGATACACTGGTGTTCATGCGCATTGTGGTGATGGTGTCCGGCTCGGGCACAAATTTACAGTCCATTCTTGACTCCCTTGCAGATGGTCAGCTAACCGCCGATATTGTGGCGGTAGGAGCCGATAAGCCCTGCCTCGGCATAGAACGAGCACAGGGCGCCGGGATTGAAACTTTCCTCCTAGAACCTGCGGACTTCTCCACCCGCGCTGACTGGAACCGGGCGCTGGAAGAAAAAATAGCGAGCTACGCCCCCGACTACATTGTTTTTGCCGGCTTCATGCGGATCGTCGATGCTCAGCTCGTGGAACGCTTCACCGGGCGCATCATTAATACCCACCCGGCTCTGCTACCGTCCTTCCCAGGAGCCCACGGCGTGCGTGACGCCCTGGCCCACGGGGTCAAGATCAGCGGCGTGACCGTACACCTGGTCGATGCGGGAGTTGATACCGGCCCTATCCTGGCCCAGGCCGCCGTTCCCCTTCTTGACGGTGACACCGAAGAGAGCCTGCACGAACGTATCAAAGTGCAAGAACGCCAACTCCTGGTAGCCACCATAGCCTCCCTGGCGCAAGAGCCCACCGCCTAACCCTAGTTATAGCCCCACTCGGGGCTGGGCCTAGGGTCGGGGCTCCAGATAAAGCGACTCACACTCAGGTAACAACCTGCCGGTCCCCTCGCCGGCATACGAAACGGAGAAGATCTGTGAGTCTCATTAAGCTTGACCGCCTACCCCTCAAACGCGCCCTGATCTCTGTCTATGACAAGACCGGGCTAGAAGACCTGGCTCGTGGCCTACACGAAGCTGGGGTAGCCCTAGTTTCCACCGGTTCAACAGCCGCCACCATCGCCGCCGCCGGAGTGCCCGTCACTGAGGTTTCCGATATCACCGGGTTCCCCGAATGTCTTGAAGGCCGCGTGAAGACCTTGCACCCCCGCATCCACGCCGGTATCCTGGCAGACCGCCGCAAGCAAGAGCACATTGACACCCTGACAGAAATGGATATTGAGCCTTTTGACCTGGTGGTTGTCAACCTCTACCCCTTCGTCGATACCGTGGCCTCAGGCGCTGACCAGGACGCCATCATCGAAAAGATTGATATCGGGGGCCCCTCCATGGTGCGTGCCGCAGCTAAGAACCACGACGCTGTAGCGGTCGTTGTTAACCCGGCCTCTTACGGTGCTGTTCTTGAAGCCGCCCAGAAGGGTGGCTTCAACCTGGCAGAACGCCGCCGCCTGGCCTCAGCCGCTTTCGCCCACACCGCCGCCTACGACACCGCCGTGGCCACCTGGACTGCCGCCCAGTTCGAAAAAGACGGGGAGGCCAACTACTGGCCCCCCTTCGCCGGTCTCTCCTTCGAGCGCAGTGAGTCCCTGCGCTATGGTGAAAACCCCCACCAGGCCGCAGCACTCTACGTTGATCCCACCGCAGCACCCGGTATCGCCCAGGCAGAGCTACTTGGCGGCAAAGCCATGAGCTACAACAACTACGTGGACGGCGATGCCGCCCTACGCGCCGCCTACGACTTCGAGGAACCCGCTGTAGCCATCATCAAGCACAACAACCCCTGCGGTATTGCCGTCGGTGCCGCCAAGGCCGCCGACCCCATTGCTGACGCTCACGCCAAGGCCCATGCCTGCGACCCGCTCTCCGCCTACGGCGGCGTCATTGCCGCCAACCGTGAAGTCACCGCCGCAATGGCCCAAACCGTCAAGGGTATCTTCACCGAGGTCATTATCGCCCCCTCATACTCTACCGAAGCCCTGGAGATTCTACAGAGCAAGAAGAACCTGCGTATCCTCCAGCTCCCTGCAGACTTTGCCCGCGACAGCATCGAGTACCGCCAAATCTCCGGCGGCGCTCTTCTGCAGGATGCCGACCGTCTACAGGCCGAAGGCGATGACCCCGCCAACTGGCAGCTGGTTGCCGGCCAAGCCGCTGATCCTCAGACCCTGGCAGACCTCGCCTTCGCCTGGAAAGCCCTACGCTCCGCCAAATCCAACGCAATCCTGCTCGCCCAGGACGGTGCCGCGGTCGGCATCGGTATGGGACAGGTTAATCGCGTAGACTCCTGCCGCCTCTCCGTAGAACGCGCCAACACCCTAGCCCCAGGCCAAGAACGTGCCCGCGGCTCCGTAGCGGCTTCTGACGCTTTCTTTCCCTTCGCAGACGGCCTTCAGGTCCTTCTTAACGCCGGTATCCGCGCTCTTGTCCAGCCTGGTGGCTCCATCCGCGATGAAGAAGTCATCCAAGCCGCCCAAGAAGCGGGAGTGAGCATGTACTTTACCGGTGCACGCCACTTCTTCCACTAAAAACTTTCCTCGGGAGGCGTGCACCGATTACGGGCAGAATTTTCATCTTCGCTCGCTCAGAATTCTGCCCTCCATCACGCCACTTCTTCCACTAAAAACTTTCCTCGGGAGGCGTGCACCGATTACGGGCAGAATTTTTATCTTCGCTTGCTCAGAATTCTGCCCTCCATCACGCCACTTCTTCCACCAAACCCCCAACCCAACACACACAAAAGTCCCGCCCCACGATGAATCGTAGGGCGGGACTCTGAATCAACGGAATACCGGAACAAAAACTACCCGGCTGATACCTTAATGCTGTTGAGCAGCAGCGGCCTCACTAGCGGCGTCAGAGATGCCGGTTAGAGCTTCAGCGAAAATACGCTGAATATCGGTGGGCGATGATGCGATGTGAGCCTCACCGCCAACACTCCGAGCAATGGTTGTCAGAGCGTTCATATCAGCCTCTTCCGAAATGCCAATCAGAATCACAAACACAGGGTTTTCAGGATCCTGCTCAGCCTGGATAGTGCTAATGAGCTCTTCCTGGCTAATCGAATCTGGATCAACGTTCTTGCCATCGGTCAGCATAATGACTGCGTTAACAGAGCCGGGCTGGTAGTTAGCCTTGGCAGAACGGAAAGTTGCCAGCAAGGTATCGTTCAGAGCGGTCTGGTCATCGGGGTTAATGGTAGCTGCAATACCAGCACCAGCCTCCTGAAGCAACTCACGCTGAGTCTTGCCGTCAACGGTTTCTTCAAGGCCGCGAACAGGGACCAGCTCTTCATAGTCCGAGACCTTACCATCAGCGGTTGTAATGTTGCGGGAGAACTTCCACAGGCCCATAGAGTCACGGGCCGGGAAGAGCTGAGAACCAGCCAGCACTGACTCAACGGTAATATCCATGCGGGTCTTATCAGTACCAGCTACTTTATCGAGCATGGAGCCGGAAGCATCCAACACAACCAGCGCGTTCAGGGGAGCGGACTGCAAGGAGTAGGAAGTCCACATCTGGCCCAGGGTTTCCTTGTTACTAGGAACAAGCGCCTTGTAATCACCGACGTTCTTATCGTTGTTAACAACTGTGCCCTCAGCGGTGCGCAGACCGGCCTGTGCCAGAGCCTGCTTGCCCTCTTCGCTGGACATGAACTTAACGATCTGCTGGGCTGCCTCATCAACGGTGGTGTTGGTGCTAGAGGATGCCTGGTAGAGGGGATAATCCAGGGTAAAAGAGCCGTCACCGGGGACGGTAGCCTTAAGGCCTGAGTCGCTGTGCGATGCGGCGTAGGTTGCGTAATCAGCTTCGCTGACAACCACTGCGTCTTTGCTACCGCTGTCAACAGCCTCAAGGAGCTCAGAAGCGTTCTGCGCGGGTTCGTCAACCCCAATAGACTGCGCGCGCAGGGCGCTACCGCTAGTGAGGTCTTCAAGACTGACAGCGCCGCTAGAAGCTTCGGAGATACCGCCCATGAGCGCAGAGAAAGCGCCTGCTTCTACCTTAGGATCGCCCATACCAACGGCGTCCTGGGCCTTGAGGACATCAAGCCAGTTGGAGTAGGTAGTGTCTTTCTCGGATACAAGAACACCGGGGCTCTTCGCCAGAGATTCAGCAATGGGGGTTAGCTCTGTTTTGGCTTCGGCCATGGCGAGCTGGGCACGGACACTGGAATCGGGAATCCACAGGTTGGTTGAGGCGGACTCACCGGCTACTTCGGTCACGATGTTGCTAGCGGTCTTCGTGGTGGTGATATCGAGGGTTACGCAGGTGTCCTCATCAACCGGCATGGATTTAAGTGCGGTTGCCATGGCATCAGTAGTAGCAACAGTTACAGACTGTGTGGTGGAGCAAGCTGCAGGGACGGCCTGCCCGCTGGGGGTTGAAGGGGTCTTATCGCCGGTCATGTTGACGTAGGCGATAGCACCGCCACTGAGCAGGATAATTGCGGCTGCGCCAGTTGCGATCCACTTGCGGCTGGCCTTCTTCTGTTGTTCAAGGCGCTGTTGGCGACGTGATTTTGGAGTTTCGGTCACGATTGTGAGGCCTCTTCCCTAATGCATGAGTGATGGGTGACGAGATGGGGGTATCCAGGTGTGCGCTACCCGGTAACTCTCCTGTGTAGTAACTGGAACAGGTAACTACGGCTAGTTCGCCCTCTAGTCTAGCAAGAAAGCGGTTTGCGGGGGCCTTCTTCGGGGCAAGCAGCTTGTCTGATTTAAGATGGATGGGTGCCCAAGGTTAGCGAAGAGTAGATTCCTTGCCGGCGATCCAAAAGGTAGCGCAGGAGCAACTTACAGACCTGAGGAAGAGGATTCTTGAGAGCCACCGGGGCTGGGTCGCAACCGAACTTAAGATCACCGAGTCAGGACGTGAGAGCTGGCTTTCACCCCGATAGGGTCGGCTGTGCTGGCTGTTGTAACCGGCTTCCTTGTGCAGGCGGCGACCGCCACAGATTTTGATCCTGATAGCTACTTTGAGTTCGTGCGAACAATCCTCAAACAGGCGTAGAAGCGGGGCTTATGGCATCGGCTCCCCTTGGATGCACCACACACTTATCTTTCTGTGATTTTAGATACACTGTGGGGGTGGGCGTGTAGAGAAAAAATCTTATATGTGAAGAGATATGCCCTGCATCACCTAGAGGTAATTTACACTTTAAAGGTGATGGCTCCCCAAGGTGGGTGAGTCCCCAAGTATCGGGCTTTGAGCGGTACCAAGTCCGCACAAAAGGAAAACCTCGATCCACCCTAGTCAAGGAAGTGGCATGACCAACCTTTCACCCAACGTCACCAACCTACCCCTGGCCGAAGTCGACCCCGAAGTCGCTCAGGCTATTGCCCAGGAGCAGAGCCGCCAGCAGAACACCCTCGAGATGATCGCCTCCGAGAACTTTGCCCCCCGCGCTGTTCTTCAAGCTCAAGGCTCTGTACTGACCAACAAGTATGCTGAAGGCTACCCCGGCCGCCGTTACTACGGCGGCTGTGAATTTGTGGACGTCCTTGAACAGCTCGCTATCGACCGGGCCAAGGCTCTCTTTGGTGCTGAGCACGCGAACGTCCAGCCCCACTCAGGTGCTCAGGCCAATAACGCTGTCATGCATGCCCTGCTGAATCCCGGCGACAAAATTATGGGGCTGTCCCTGGCGCACGGTGGTCACCTAACCCACGGCATGAAACTGAACGTATCGGGCAAGCTTTATCAGGTTGTTGCCTACGGTGTAGATGAAGAAACCGGTCGGGTCAGCATGGACGAAGTTCGTGAGCTGGCGCTGGCTGAGAAGCCTAAGCTCATCATTGCGGGCTGGTCTGCTTATACCCGTCAGCTTGATTTTGCGGCTTTCCGTGCGATCGCCGATGAGATTGGTGCCTATCTCTGGGTGGATATGGCTCACTTCGCTGGCCTGGTCGCCGCTGGCTTACACCCCAACCCGGTACCTCACGCTCACGTTGTGTCCTCAACCGTACATAAGACCCTGGCTGGCCCCCGCTCAGGTTTCATCATGTGCGTTGAAGAGCTCAAGAAAAAGATTGATTCGGCTGTCTTCCCCGGCCAGCAGGGCGGCCCGCTCATGCACGCTATTGCCGGTAAGGCAACAGCTTTCAAGATTGCTGCCTCCGATGATTTCAAGGACCGTCAGGCTCGTACCTTAGAGGGTGCAAAGATTCTGGCTGACCGCCTCAACCAGTCAGATATGGCCGAAGCCGGTGTAAAGGTTATCTCCGGTGGCACCGACGTTCACCTGGTTCTGGTGGACCTGCGCGATGCCCAGATTAACGGTCGTGAAGCTGAAGATCTGCTCCACGAAGCCGGTATTACTGTCAACCGTAACGCTGTGCCCAATGACCCCCGCCCGCCCATGGTGACCTCCGGCCTGCGCATCGGTACTCCCGCGCTGGCAACTCGTGGCTTTAATTCCGAGGCCTTTACTGAAGTCGCCGATATTATTGCTGAGACTCTTAAGCCCGGTGTCGATGTGGCTTCCCAGCGTGCTCGCGTGACCGCTCTGTGCGAGAAGTTCCCGCTCTACTCCGGTATTGAGGAGTGGTAGGAGTGCCTCAGATTCTGGACGGGGTTGCCACAGCGGCCCAGATTAAGAGTGAGCTGGCCCAGCGCGTTGCCAAGCTCAAGGAAGAGGGGATTACCCCGGGGCTTGCCACCGTTTTGGTAGGCGATGACCCGGCCTCCCGTTCCTATGTGGGCGGTAAGCACCGCGACTGTGCCGAGGTGGGTATTGCCTCTATCCGTGTTGAACTCCCCGAGGATATCAGCCAGGATGAGCTAGAGGCCGAGCTGGATAAGCTCAATGCCGACCCGGCTTGTACCGGCTATATTGTGCAGCTACCCCTGCCCCGGCACCTAGATACCAACCGGGTTCTTGAGAAAATTGCTCCCGAGAAGGACGCCGACGGCCTGCACCCCATGAACCTGGGTCGCCTGGTTTTGAATGTGGGTGAGCCTCTGAACTCGCCTTTGCCCTGCACTCCCAACGGCGTGATTGAGTTGGTGGAGCGTCACGGTATCTCCTGGAAGGGCAAGAAGGTTGCTGTGCTGGGGCGCGGTATTACTGTGGGCCGCCCCCTGAGTCTGCTCCTGACACGCAAGGATGTAAACTCCACGGCTACCCTGGTTCACACCGGTACCGAGGATGTGAGTGAGGCCCTGCGCCAGGCTGACATTATTGTGGCGGCCGTGGGTCTTGCTCATGTGGTGACAGCGGAGCAGGTCAAGGAGGGTGCTGTCCTCCTGGACGTTGGTGTTTCTCGCGTAGAAGATACCGAAACCGGTAAGAAGAAGCTGACCGGTGATATCTCTCCCGAGGCCACCGCTAAGTCGAGCTGGTATTCGCCTAATCCCGGTGGTGTTGGTCCTATGACCCGCGCTATGTTGCTGGTGAATGTGGTAGAGACCGCTGAGCGTTTGGCTGAAACCGCTTAGGGGTCACCAAGCAAAACGGGGCCGTTACTTCCTGGAGGGGAGGAGCGGCCCCGGTTCTTTTATCGGGGGATGAGTTAGGATGCCTCAGCGGTGGGTTTGCCTGCGGTGGAGCTGGAACTCGTAGTCGTAGCGGTCACCCCGGTAGAGGGTGTGGGTGCTTTCAACGGCCAGGCCTCGGGCGGTGTAGCCTACCTTGTCTACTCGCAGGGCTGCCGCTCCCTGGGGTACACCTAGGTGGTGGGCTTCTGCCTGGGTGAGGTTGGTGGCGGTGACTTTGACCTGGGCTGTTTCTACTTGGTAGCCGCTGGCCCGCATTTGGGCATCGAGCGAAGTGGAGGCTTCGGGTTGCATTTGGGAAAAGGCTTCGGGCAGGAAGTAGGCTGTTTCGAGGGCGATGGGCGAGCCGTCAGCTTGCCGGAGCCTGCTAATTTCGATGACTTTGCTGTCTGGGTCGAGGGCTAGGTCTCTTTGGACGTGCAGGGGAGCTATGACCAGGTGGCAGGAGAGCGTCAGTGAGTGCGGGGTATGCCCTCTGGTGAGCATGTCTTGGGTGAAGGGGCGTAGCAATGGCGCTCGTGATGGTGATTCTTGGGGGGCGACAAAGGTACCTGATCCCTGAATGTTGTAGACCAGTTGCCGGTCGATGAGCTCTCGGATAGCTCGGCGTACGGTATCGCGGGAGACACCGAGGCGGTCTTGAAGCTCTCTTTCTGTGGGAAGAGGGGAGTGTGGCTGAGTATCGGTGAGGTAGCGGTCGCAGATATGACGGGCCACTGCCTGGTATTTGGTTTCTCTGGCACTTACCATCATGCTCACCACTTTACGCGGTGGGACTAGTCTAAGGTTCACTGCGACCGCATTCCTTTGACATAATGGGAACCATGCAATATAACGGCTTAGAAAAAACAGCTCAAGAACAGAACACCAAGACCGTCTTGATTGGTGCTGCTATCGGTATGGGTATTTTAGTTGTCCTGCTGGTGTGGGCGATTATTCAGTCTGCTCATGAGGCCTCGGCGCTGGGTTGGATTCTGGCCGGTATTATCGCTGCCTGGCTCGGTATTGCTGTTTATCTACTGGTGAATGTTAACCGTACGCTTGCTGCCCAGCGCCGCGCCTATGAGGGGCATGCTGTCCAGCGCGCTGAATATGAGGCTGATGTGCATACCGAGAAACTGGCGCATTCTTTCCAGATTTGTTTGGTGCAGTCCAAGGTGATTGCTGAGCAGTTGGATGTGAACGATGAAAATTCTCGTGACATGATCAATCGTGCCTTGGACACCATTAATTTCACCGCGAAGAACGGTATGGAGCTGGCCCGCGAAGGCTCCTAACCTCTCCCTCATTTTTGTGCCCGCTGTGTGTGGGCCGGTGGGTCACTTCAGCAGAGGCCTGCCCCGCAGATGTATCCCTAGCAAAGGACGAACCCGTGACTACTTCACAGACACCCGACCGTGATCCTAAAGCCGCTATCCCAAATGCTTCAAGGGGGGTGCCTCGCGCTTTTTCGGGGGCGCAGCCTTCGGCTGATTCCATGCACCTGGGTAACTATATTGGTGCGGTGAATAACTGGGTGGGCCTGCAGAAGGATCACGAGTGCCTGTACTTTATTCCGGATATGCACTCCATTACTGTTCCGCAGGATCCTGCTGTCTTGCTGGAGCGTACTCGCAAGACTGCGGCCCAGTACATCGCGGCGGGTATTGATCCGGCCAAGACTCCGCTTTTTGTGCAGTCGCATGTGCCTGAGCATGCTCAGCTGGCCTGGGTTCTGAACTGCATTACCGGTTATGGTGAAGCTGCCCGTATGACCCAGTTCAAGGACAAGGCCGCTAAGCAGGGTACCGATAACGCTTCTGTGGGTCTCTTTACTTACCCGGTGCTGATGGCTGCTGATATTTTGCTCTACCAGGCTGATGTGGTGCCTGTGGGCGAGGACCAGCGTCAGCATCTGGAGCTGACCCGTAATTTGGCTCAGCGTTTTAACTCCCGTTTTGGCGATACTTTTGTGGTGCCTGAGCCTGTGATTCTTAAGGAGACCGCCAAGATTTATGACTTGCAGACTCCTGATTCCAAGATGAGTAAGTCGGCAACTACCGATAAGGGGATTATCTGGTTGCTCGATGACCCCAAGAAGACTGCAAAGAAAATTAAGTCGGCGGTGACCGATGCGGGAAGCGAGATTAGTTATGACCGGGAGAATAAGCCGGGTGTTTCGAATCTGCTTTCTATTTACTCGGCAGTGACAGGTAAGCCGATTGACCAAATCGTAGCTGAGTATGAGGGCAAGATGTACGGCCACCTCAAGGTTGACCTGGCCGAGATTGTGGTTGAGGAGCTATCGCCCATTCGTGAGCGCGCTCTGGAACTCATGGACGACCCGGCGGAGCTAGACCGCCTGCTGGCTATCGGTGCGGGTAAGGCCCGTGAGATTGCCTCTGTGACCGTGAAGAACGTGTATGACGCGGTAGGCTTCCTGCCCGCCCTCTAAGAGTTAGACGACCTAGCCTGGTGGCTTCTTCACCGACCATAGACCCCGACCGCAGGTACCTCAGCATTGTTGCTGAGGTACCTGCGGCGGTGTCTGCGCGCCTGGTCAGCTGGCGGGCGAGCCAGGGCATGGTAGGCCCCGTTGCAGAAAGCTGCCACATTACGATTTTGATTAGCGAGGACGCCGGCGGCGACCCCCGGCGCTCCATTGAGCAGGTGGTGGCCAGCATCGGCCCCGTGCAGGTGGGCCTGGGCCCGGCCGCAACCTTTGAGCCTGTTACCCCCGTAACCTACCTCCCCGTTGTTGCCGGGGCAGATAGGCTCACCCTGATTCATGCAACCTGCCAGAGGGCGGTAGGGGAGTCCGTGTCCCCTTTTCCCTACGAGCCGCACCTCACCCTAGCCAACCATGCACCGGCCCCTGCCCTGGCGGCGTCCTTGCAGGACTTTGCGAGCCTTCCGCCTGAGCTTTCGAATTTCACCATCGACCAGCTGACGGTCTACCGCTATCACTCAGGTAGCTGGCAGCAGCTGGGAACAGTAAATCTATAGCAAAAGGCCCTGCTTCTTCGTGTTGTTGAACTAGCCTCCGACCCCAGTGCTAGCGGGGCGCCTCCAGAGCTTCGTCGTGGTGGTGCAAGTAGAAGAAGCCCTGGGCAAAGCCTACAAAAGTTGCCGACCAATGCCCGGTGGTATGGGCATGACCACAGCATCCTGGCTAATGCTTAGCAGAGATGCAACATCGATAAAATCCTGACCGTCATAGATTGCATCGATTGTGATGGTTTGCCTGTGGGCACGCACATCGCCGCTGAGGCCGGCTGAGGGCGGACATGAAGGCATGCGCCTGTTTGATGCTGGCAAGGTGGACCAGGACGGTTCGTGCATCGGGTACTAGTTCTACCTGTCTGGTGGCAGGGTGTTCAACCAGGTGGGCGCACACGTGCAGTGCAACTTCAAGGTTAGTGCAATCGACCAGCACTGCGAGTGCATCGAAGCATTTGTTCATGGGGGAGGGGCAGGAAAGCAAGTGCTTGCGCCTCCTTTACGGTAGCGACTGTAAAAGAAAGCCAACCCGGGCGAGACCACCTCAGATTGTTCAACAATTGTTGCAGGTGTGGTAGCGAACATACAAATGCATGAACTATCGTCTACCCCAGAACTGTACGAAAGTATATGTGGCAAGCTCTAACGCCTCACTAGAGTTTTTAGTGAAGGCGCAAGAGAAAGAAAAGCGAGGTGCGCAATGAACGGTCTCAAACTCCACGGGATTAGCCGCAGCTTCGGTGACCACAAGGTGCTGCAGGATGTAGATTTCGGCGTCCGTCGCGGTGAAATTGTTGGTTTCATCGGTGGCAACGGCGCAGGTAAAACCACCACCATGCGACTCATTTTAGGAATGCTTAACCCCACCGGCGGGCATATCACCTGGGACGGGAAGCCCATCTCAACCGAGAACCGCAGGTCAATCGGTTACATGCCGGAAGAGCGGGGCCTGTACCCCCAGATGAGTGTCAAAGATCAGATTGTTCACTTTGCTCTACTTGAAGGGAAAACCCTGGGGCAGGCGAAGGAAAAAGCTGACGAACTTATCGCTACACTGGGCCTATCGGGTCGAGAGAAAACCCTCATCCAAGATTTGTCGCTAGGTAACCAGCAGCGAGTTCAGCTAGCTGTTTCCCTGGTTGGTAACCCAGAACTACTGGTACTTGATGAACCTTTCTCGGGGCTTGACCCCCTAGCCGTAGATACAATGGCTGGTCTTATCCAACAACAGGCAGCCCAGGGCGTGGGCATCCTGTTTTCATCGCATCAGTTGGAGCTTGTTGAGCGCCTATGCGACCGTGTCTGCGTACTTGATCGAGGCAGAGTGATGGCAGATGGTGCTGTCTCTGAGCTGCAAGGTACTGATCAGACCCGGTGGGAACTAAAGTTTGATCGCCCGGCCGGAGAATTCGTTGCCGAACTATCGTTGGTCGCTTCCTTCCATATCGAATTCAAGATGAGCAACCAATCATCAGTTTTCATCACAGTTGATGGACGGGGTGCAACCGTTCCCCAGAGCGTACTAGAAACTGCCACACGATTTGGAGGGCTGCGCAGTATTGAGCCTGTGCAACAGTCCTTGGGCGCACTCCTATCGCAGGATTATATTTCGTCGGGCCGCGGTATCACCCCTGCCCGTGAGGCAGAGCTTGAATCGGCAGGTCAGACACGATGAAAGCTAAAGGTATGACCCAGCAGACTACCCAGCATGAAGTAGGTGAAAAATCAGTGAGCACTGCTTACCGTGAAATGTTAATCGTCATTCGACGTGAGGTTCTTACCCGCACCAAGAATAAGACCATCCTGCTAGCCACCGGGGTGCTTGCCCTGACTGTGGGTATTGGAGCAGGTGTTGGCGGTTGGTTCTTGCGGGAGAAAATGGGGGATGCTAGCTTCCAGCTGGATACCCGCCTGCTCTTTGCTACAGCGATGGTGAGTGCTTTGCTCAGCTCTCTTGTGTACTCATCCCAGAGCCTGACCTCTGGTGTTGTTGAAGAGAAGTCATCGAGGGTTGTCGAAATCCTCCTCACCAAAATCGGTGTTGTACCTCTGTTGGCAGGAAAGATGATTGGTATCGGCGCGATAACGCTGGTTCAGCTACTTCTTATTGGCGGCACTGGTCTGCTGGGTTTCACCCTCGTGGACGGGTGGTCACTGCTGGAGCTTGAAGTAGGCGCAGCCCTCTTGTGGTTCCTTGTATGGTTCTTGCTGGGCTACATCATCTTCGCAACCATGAACACGATTCTGGCGTCAACGGTCTCCCGACAGGAGGACCTGAGTGCCGCAGTGATGCCGCTGTCGGTTTTGCAGATGGTGCTGCTGGTGGTCACCCTGTACCTGACACCCACCTATCTTGAAGAGGCTTGGCTTAGGGGGCTGTCATTCGTCCCGCTTTTCTCTTCCTACCTGATGCCTATTCGCTTTGGTCTGGACGGCGTGCAGACCTGGGAAATGGTGACCGCTGCCAGTATCGCTGGGGTAACTATTCCGCTGCTGTTCTGGGTGGCAACCCGTGTATACAGCAACAACGCTTTACGAACCGGCTCTAAGGTTTCGCTGCAACAATTATTTGCCTCAGACAATGGGGCTTAACATCGGGCTTTCTGCCTGATTCATCGTCAAGGGCTACTAGCCCATCATCATTGAAAGGAAAAATAACATGACTGCTTACAAGAACGAGACTACCTACCCCACTACCTCAAAGGGTACCTCAGCGGTTGGCCGTTGGACTCGTAGCCTGGCGCTGGCCTTGGTTGGCGGCGGAGTAGGCTATGCGGTAGTAACCCTCTTTTTCTAAAAGGCTGGGAATATCTCACAAAAGTTCTAGCTACCGAACATTTTGAAAAGCTGAGGCAGTGGATCGAAGCCGTCACAAGGGGGGAAAACCTAGCAGTCTCCCACGGAAATGCCGGCTTTATTAACTGGCTTATTTCTGCTGACCAGGTCACCGGAGTCCTACTAACCGGTGAAGATGTTGGTTACGCCTTGCCAGAATATGACATTGGGTGGGTTCTAGGGGAGTTCGCTGAACTATACGCTTTCTACCCCAACCTACGACTGAAACTAACCGATCTTCAGCAAGGATTTCTTACTGGGTATGGGGACTTTTCGGAAAATAATTTAAATTCGGCTATCGCCTTCCGTCTCATTCATCACGCTTATGACTGGCACCATTATGCGGGGGCAAATCTTCAAGCCGCCCAGCTTCTCATCGACTTGGCCACTAACTACCTTGATCGATAGGTACGAAAGGAAGGTAACTTCTTATGAGTTTTAGCCGTAAATCCCTGGATAGCCACGGGTGCGAAGAGCTTACAATCGAAGGATTACGCGTTATCGCTATCCACGATCAAAAAGCAGCTAACTTTTCCATCAGTTTGGCAGTACCTGCTGGTATGCGGGATGAGGAACCTGGTCAAGAAGGGTTCTTCCACCTCATTGAACATATGATTTATCAGGATTCTCATGGTTCAACCGCCGTTCAGAGGGCGGCCGCTATTTCAGGTGAGGGAGGTATTCTCGGCGGTAATACGCATATGGACTACACTGAGTTCTACGAGACAGGTAGCCCGTTTTACCTGGAAACCTCGCTACAACGACTCCTGGAACAGGTATTTTTTCCTGCATTCAAGCTCCATCAGCTTGACGACCAGATTCAAGCGGTAGTCACCGAACGTTCTAACAGGTTAGCTAAAGCACCCGGCGGAGTCCTCCCATGGCCGCACCTTACCAGACAGTTCTGGTCCGATTATGCCAACGGGCATGATGGTAGCGGCGACCTGGATCTCCGAGACCGAGCCACCACTACCGTCCTCATCGACATCCATCGGCGTTATTACCAGCTGCATGAATCTGCTCTAGTCATTCTTAGTCCCCTGCCTGCTGAACAAGTATTCAGCTATGTTGAAAGCGCTCTAGGTAACCTAGGGTTGGCTCGCCCAGAAAACAGTGGTTCTTTGGTAAAAATAAGTCAGCGAAAAGGTGCTGGGCAGTCTATTCAACAGAGTGTCACCAACTATTTGGAGCAGCCTGTAGAGTGGGGTTCACGAAGGATTTTAGTGACCCGCACTGTCGATACAGACACAATCAGCTCCCTCTTGCTAGGTACCTTGCTGGTGGCAGAAACCCTGTCGGGTGTGCGAGCCTTGGATGCCAGCGCAGGTATCTTTGGGGTTGCTGATATCCCTTACGATGACCTGTTTGTTCTGGTTGATGATACCAACGTCCCGCTTGACCCTGCCGATCGGTTTAGTTCAGTCAAAACAGCCCCGGATAGTGCTATGAAACTTGCTGTCCAGCGGGCAATACTTCGACTGGAAAGCAACACTTCTAACGATCAGAAGGCCTCGCGCGTGATGGCTCGTGATGCTGTTATTCGACGAGACCCCCACTACATCCCTGCCTTGACAGAGCGCCTCCGTGGCATAGAAGAACAGCTGGACGCTGTACGACAGCTAGCCAACGAGGCTGCCGTTACCCTTGAAAACCAGGCCTTCGCGTCCTTAGTAATTGGCACTAACCTCTAAGAGGAACACCACTATGTTTACCCCAAATAATTACACTCTCGTTGCTACTATCGATCACAGGTCAGAGCATACTTTTATAACTATCGGCTGGCCTGCTGCCGTTAGCAAAAACTATGCAGAAACCGTGACAGCAGTGACAGAGCAGACCAACCAAAGTGTTGCTAACCAGCCGCTACTGACTAAACAGGACAACGATCAGCAGGCGGGGTCAGCGTCCTTTGTGCTCAGCCCAGCAAATGCACAGGCTTGGGTGCAGTACTTTATGCAAGCTCTTGATGAAAAGGCTGAGACTGCCAGTGCTCAAGCTACAGTGGCTATTGTTGCTCCTGAAACTGTGGTCCAGAGCTTTCCCGAGCCTGCTGCACCCTCTGCATTTCAGGCAGTGGAAGTGACCGCTAACCTCCAGCGCTACCAGCAGGGCTCAACAGAGCGCATCATTATCACAGGCCCGGAGCCAGCAACCAAGGCGGGGAGCCTTGAGACCTTTGTGGCCATGTGTTTGCTTATGAACCCAGCGAATCCTCTCGTAGCATCATGGCTACCTGCCGGGATTAACCTTCAGCCGATGCGCGCATTGATTGAAGGCAAACCACACATCATCTGGAGCTTCAGCGGAGACAACGGTGAAAGCAAAGAGACATTAGAAATTCTAGGGAGCGTGGCGCAAGCTATCGTCAATATTCCTGAAACTTATAGCGAGACGGAATTTGAGCAGGTCAAAAAATTTGCGTTCAGTAATCTTAGCCGCTCGCATCTGGCACCCGATGATTTAGCGAGATTCTTAGCGCAGTACAGCGTGATGGGTTGGGGTGTTGACGCTTTGCTAGATATACACCGCATCGACAGCCTTAGCTTGGAAGATCTTGCCCCAGCCTTTGCTGGGCTCGTCTACCCTATCGGGGCTGTGCTAGGAATCGATCTCGGCTAAAAATAGCAAAGCTATGGGGTTTACCAGGTTTTTAGGTTGATTAGATTGTATTCAATAGCTTTAACTAGAATCTGAACCCTATCGCGCACCTGCATTTTTTCCATAATTTTCATAAAACGCGCTTTAATTGTGGATTCAGTAACGAAAAGTTCTGCGGCCATCTCTTTATTATTTAGACCGCGCGCGAGAAGCTCAATGACTTCTATTTCTTTCGCGGTAAGAACTGACATGAGTTCTTCGTCGGGAGAAATTTCGGCAGGAACTGACTGCTCAAGCCCTTGCACCACATAGCGGGTAACCTCGGGGGACAGTACTGATCCTCCGTCATGGACGGTGTGGATTGCGCTGGTGACCTCTTCGGGGCGGGAGTCCTTTACCAAGTACCCCGAGGCACCTGCCCGCAAGAGTTCAACAACATAGCGATCAGTCGCAAAGGTGCTCAGCCCCAATATTCTTATGTCGGGGAAAGAATGATGAATATACTGGGTTGCCTCGACACCGTCCATCAGAGGCATCTGCATATCCATCAAAATTACATCTGGCTGTAGGGCCCTTGCCTGTGAAATTGCCAGCTTGCCATTTGAAGCTTCCCCCACCACTTCCAGGCTTTCATCGGAGGAAAGATAATCCTTCAAAATATTACGAATAAGGGATTCATCATCTACGAGGAGGACTTTAACCATGAATGGTTCCTTCACTGTCTGTACGAGCTAGAGCGGCAGCTTAAAAAGCTTTGGTCACTGTTTCAGGCAGGGGAAGGCTCACCTGAATCTTCCACACACCGTGGTCATTTTGATAAGACGATGTTCCACCCAAATCATGAAACCTAGCCTTCATTGATTCTAACCCGGTCAAAGATGAAGAAACGGGTTTGTTATGAGAGATGACGTTCTCTGAGGATAGCGTGACGTTACGCTGATCCACTGTGAGGTCTATTTTTACAGATCCCTCAGGGGAGCCATGCTTGAGAATGTTGGTCCCTATCTCGCGAGCTGTACGTCTTAGCGCCTGGCGAGATGCCAAAGGAATAAGGCTTACATCCCCATCAACGGTCAGCGTAACCGTAAAGCCTGCATTTTCTAGGGCATCAGATATTTTATGTAAATCGTGAGTCAGGGCTAGAGACGATGTGGTTTCCCCTGAAAGAGAGATGTCGCCCAGCAGCAAATTCTCTTCCGACTGGGGAGCGCTGGGTAGCTCGCCGTTCAGTGAGTCATTTTTCTCGGCTTTAAGGACAGCCACCAGCTTGCGAAGATCCTCGAGCGCCTGGCTCGCAGAGTCCCCAATCCCAGTCAGAATAGCGGCTGTGCTCTTTGGATCCTCTGTAAACTGTGCACGCCGAGCCTGCATAGCGATGATGGTGACTTCATGGGCAACGATATCGTGTAACTCGTAGGCAAGGCGGGTGCGTTCCTCATTCCGTGCCTGGAGCTGGGCTTCCTGAATAGAGATAATCTTTTGCTGGTCTTTTTCCCGCTGAAGCCGGAACCTTCTGAGTACTAGCCCTGTGATGTATGAAAAAACTGCTAATGACGTTGTTATGAACTGAGTAACCGATGTAATTGAAACCCAACCCGGATACACAACAAAAACACACAGGACAATACCGAATGCCACGACCTGACGTTTTTTAGCCAGGTAAGCGCAATACACAGGCACCAGAATTGACGCCGATGAGAACCCAGCCCAGACGAAACTGGAATCGTTATAAAGCACCGTGATGTTGGCAAGAGAAAAATACCAGCCATAAATTCCGGGCATGAGCCCGAATCCCATCATAAAAACGGGCAGATAGGCAATTGCAACAGCCCATACACGATTCTGGGTATGTGTATTTTCGTAGACCCCCGAAGATAAATCGACCGCAATAAAAATAAATACCAGGCAGATAAGCAGCCCCCTCAGGTAGGGGCCAAGGGGAAACCACTTCTTGCTGGAAGCACTATGGGGGCTTGTCGTCATAGATTTATGCTACCAACCCTCGGGCAGTGCTACCTCGGAACGTATGAGTGTTAGTCACATATTCCTGACTTGCAAAGCCAACGAGAGAAAGTAGGAGACATGCTAGATGCTGAGGCGGGGGAAGCTTTAATATCAATATCCTGCGGCAAAGAAGCAGCCCGCGCAGGTGAAAAACTGAGGGTGAGAGCAACGGCGATGAAGATAATTGCCAGTGCTTTGCTGATGTTCTTCACGGCTCGGAGTCCTTAGCGTTGTGAGTTGAGTTAGACTGTTGTCCTGCTATCTATTGTGGAGTATTAGGCTCACGTAAGGGTATATACAAAAGTTCAGAAGTGGATTACCTATTTTTGTACTTAAGTTCAAGGTCTAGAGATTTTGTCTTCTGAACTAGCCTCCGAAAATTGGGCTGAGTTAAATTCTAGACAACCAGGACCCCAAAGGCTTACTCCGATACCTCACCGGAGTCCAGGCCCTTCAGCCGCTCCTGAAAACGATTATTGTTACACCCAAAAAACATACTCATCAACACTCGCAAAACGCCCCCCGTAATACATCTCAGCCTTCAAATGCCCAAAAAGTTCTCCATCACAGCATTGTCATAGCAATTACCCTTGCGTGACATGGACTGAACACCACCGACCGACTTAATCAGTTTCCGCCAGCTAGAATGCTGATACTGGAAACCCGATCAGTACGAACCACCAACCCCATACCAGGTTCATGCCACATCAAAGCCTCCTTCAACGAAGCAGATGTAAACTTTGTCGACGGCGAAGTCGATAACTCGTGCGCCAGAATACTACAATCATACAAATCCATAAGGGGTGCCAATAAACCTTGGTACCGCAGACTTAAAAACTCAGTGGCATCACTGACCCACACAGCATTAGGCTCCTTGGGAGTGAAGTTACGGTTCAAAAGATTTTCAGCGATACAACTAACCTGCCCCTGATAAGAGCTGTACTTTTTACCTGCCCTGACCTTATACTTCAGCCCTATCTGGTCCATGAGATTGTAGACGAGCTTGTGATTGACTTTCCACCCTAGGTGGCATAGTTCGGCAAGGACACGGCGGTAACTATACCGCCGTTTCGTTTTCTTAAAGATAGCTATAATGGCTTTCTTCAGCTGAGTATGTACATCAGGATGATTTAGCCGTAACTGGTGGTAGAAGTATGTTGATCAGGCCAAACCTGCTGCTTGAAGTAAATTACTCAGGTGGTGTTCTGACTTGAGGACGGCGATGATTTTGGCCTTTAGCCTCGCTGTTGGTTCCTCAAGTCCCGCAATTTTTTTTAGGCAGGTGTTTTCTGCTTCTAGTTGCTCAATCCTACGGCGTAGCTTCTCTTCCTCTGTGAGCGTCTTCGGTTTGTTTACTCCCTTGGGGCGTCCTTACGCGATTTTGCGACCCTGCCACCCGCGCTTGCCCGTTTCACCGTGAACCGGCTGACGGTCTACCGATTCAGTGCAGGCAGCTGGCAACAGTGCGCCTTTAAACAATAGAAGCTTATTCATAAAGATCGGTGGAGCAGGCTCACAGCGAAGCTGCTGGCTCGGGGCTGGCGTGAATCGCTTGTGAGCGTCAGCGAACCAGCGAGAGGGTCGGCAGCGAGCGTGAGCCTGCGGAACCGCTTATGAATAAGCTTTATCGATAAAACGCTAGTGGTCAGAGTCCACTTCGGTGGTGGTGACCAGCTCTGCGGCGCGGGAGATACCGTTGATTTCGTTAGGTACCTCGGGCAGATCGATGCTGGCGAAGACCTCTGCGGTACCGTCCGCAATCTTCGCTAGAGATACAACGTGTAGCTTCTTGGTGGCGGGGTCGGTGACGTAGGCGGTTTCGCCGTCAACCCAGATGGCGGGGCGGGGATCCTGCCAGATTTCTGACTCGGTCCAGGAGTCCATGATGTCGACGGAACCCAGCTCGGTGCCGTCCTCAGCCCAGAAGCGGAGCTTGCCGTCGGTCGTCAGTAACAGGTGGGAGCCTTCGGGGCCGCGGGCCAGCGAACGGAAGGTGTAGGAGACGCCTTCGGGCAGGGCGATTTTAGTGCGTTCCTTGGTGATGGTGTTGATCAGGGCGAACTGTTCGGGGCGTTCGAGCTCGGCGGCCTGGTCGGTTTTGTAGTCGGCCAGGACGATGGGGGAGTCGGGGTCGCCTGCCTGGTTGCCTGAGCGCGAGTAGGGGTCTTGGGGGTTGGTGACTTTGGTGAAGGTGCCCTTGGTGTAGATGAGTGCGCCGTCTTGGCAGCCGAGGGTGTAGGTGTCGTTGGCGGCGTGGGCTTCGCCGTGGATGCCGGGGCAGTCCTTGTTTTCTGAGAGTACGTTTCCTTGGGCATCGATAACTGCGGCACCTGTGCGGCTTTCTTCTGTTCCTCGGGAGACTAGGTAGCGGTCGTCGTCTAGGGGAATGGCGAAGCCGTGGTGGGCTGCGGGCAGGGTGACGGTTTGTAGTTCGAGTGAGCTGGCTGTGTTTTGGGATTCGTCGGTGAGCTGGGCGGGGTTGTAGACCTGGAAGGTGCCGGTGCCGTCTGCGAACATGGCGGCTTTGCCGTGGCTGCTGATGACGTGCCCGGTTTTGTCGGCGGGGAAGGTCAGCTGGGTGAGGGAGGGGGTGGTGGTGTAGTAGTGGTTGTGGTCGCCGTGTTCTTGGGTCCAGGCTCCTAGGTCGAGCATGGTGTAGTTGGAGCCGTCCGCGACGACTAGGTGGCGGTTGTCGCCTGCGGGTTGAAGGCGCAGGAATCCTTCTTTGTCTATGGTAGTGAGAACTTCAAAGGTTTTGCCGTCCAGGATCATGATGCCGCCGTCGTAGGTCAGGGCCAGGCGGGAGCTGGGGGAGGAGGCTTCGGAGATGGTGGTGTTTTGGGTGCTTGTGCTACCGGTCTCTGTGGTGGCTGAGGGTGCGGGGGTGGGGGTTGCACCACATCCGCTAATGATGAGGGCGGTTAGGCAGGTCATGGTGGGGATGAAGACTCGTCGTGGTGTAAGCATGCCCCCATGCTAACTTAAATGAGAATCGTTTGCATATGCTGAGTGAAAGTAAGGCCCGCACCCTTAGAGTGCGGGCCATGAGCTATGTAAGAAGTTAGCGCCTAGAGCAGATTGTTCAGCCCCTGCTCCTTGAGTGTAGCTACGGTGTTCTTCACGCTCTGGGCATCGTCGCGGACGGTTACCAGCAGAGCGTCTGCGGTATCGACAATGACGATATCTTCAATGCCAATGACGGAAATCTTACGGTTGGTGTTGTTGACGATAATTCCGGTGCTGTCCTCGCTAATGACGTTGTCCTTGTTGCCGAGAACAAAGAGGTCATCACCGCTCTTTTCAATGTTGAGGCGGGCAACGGCGTCAAAGTCACCGACGTCATCCCAGCTGAAGCGGCCCGGCACCATAGCGACATCGCCGGCAGCGGCGGCCGGCTCAGCTACAGCGTAGTCGATGGCGGTCTTGGGTAGGTTCTCCCAGAGGCGGTTCATGCAGATGTCGCGCTCTGAGGTGTCCCAGGCGCGGGCGATTTCCTTGATGCCTGCGTAGAGCTCGGGTTCCTTAGCTTCAAGGTGCTTGAGCATGAGAGCCGCAGGTGCTACGAACATACCTGCGTTCCAGGTGTAGTCGCCGGAAGTTACATAGGAGCTTGCGGTCGCCTCATCAGGCTTCTCAACAAACTGCTCAACTGCTAGGGCGCTGGGGGCATGGTCCAGACCTAGGTTTTGAGTGGCCTTGATGTAACCGAAAGCCGTGGAAGGTTCCGTTGGCTCAATGCCGATGGTGACGATCTTGCCCGAGGCTGCGGCGTGTACGGCTTCGCGCACGACATCCTGGAAGTCTTCTACGGGGTCGATAATATGGTCGGCAGCGAAGGATCCGATGATGGCCTCAGGGTCGCGTTCGTGCAGGATAGCGCAGGCAAGACCGATTGCAGCCGCTGAGTCACGCGGTGATGGTTCAAGAACCAAATCGGATCCGCGGAGCTCGCTGAGCTGCTGGGTGACGGCCTTGGCGTGGGCCTGCCCGGTAACGACCATAATACCCTTGGGGGCTAGGTCAACCAGTCGATCGTAGGTGGAGCGGAGCAGGGATGAGCCTGTTCCTGTCAGGTCAAGAAGGAATTTAGGTTCTACAGCGCGAGAAAGAGGCCATAGGCGGGACCCTACGCCGCCGGCCGGAATGAGGGGGTAGAACCGTTCAAGTGGAGTTCTCATTATCCCTATAGTGTACCGATATTTTAAAGTCATCGTGTTGAAATTTTTGGGGTTCTTTCTACGACGGCAGTCACTTTCTGAGGGATTCCGACCTTATAATTCCGCGAAATACTGGGATTATAGGGGTTAAGGGCATTAAAATGTTCGCTATTTTTTGGGATTCTCTTGCCCGATACTGGTGACACCCTGTAAGTAAGTTGCCTCAAAACCTGCTAATCTTGCTGTTGAGTAGAACACACACTAGGTTGGTGTGCGGGCGCCATGTGGTACAAAACTGGCGCTTGGCCCGCATCACACAGGAGGTTATTCAGTGCCGAATACATCCAAGGGCACGCTGTATCGCGGCCGCGAAGGTATGTGGTCGTGGGTTGCCCACCGCATCACCGGTATCGCTATCTTTTTCTTCTTGCTGGTTCATGTACTTGACACGGCAGTTGTACGCATCTCACCGGAGGCCTATAACTCCATCATGCATATCTACAAGAATCCTCTGATGGCCATGGGTGAAGCCGCTTTGGTTGCGGCTATCGTCTACCATGCCTTCAACGGTATCCGTATTATTCTGGTTGACTTCTGGAAGAACGGTGCCAAGAACCAGAAGGCCATGCTCTGGGGTGTTCTGATTCTATGGGCCATAGTTATGGTTCCCTTCCTTATCCGTCACCTCATGCTCGCCTTTGGGGGTCACTAAGACATGGCAACACCTCTCAAAACTAAGATTTCAGTTCCTCGTAGCCGCGATAACACCGTCTCGGGAGTTAAATACAACCGCTCTTCCTCCAAGCGCAACAACTTTGAGATGTTCGCCTGGCTCTACATGCGAGTCTCAGGCGTTCTGCTGGTTGTCCTGATTTTTGGCCACCTCTTCGTCAACCTGATGATGGGCGAAGGCGTCCACCGCATTGACTTTGGTTTTGTGGGCGGCAAGCTGGCTAACCCCTTCTGGCAGGTCTGGGATCTGCTTTTGCTCTGGCTGGCTATGATGCACGGTGCCAACGGTATCCGCGTCATCATCGACGATTACGCAGAGAAGGACGGTGTTCGTTCCGTCCTCAAGATTGCGCTTTTCTTGGCAACCGCTTTCGTGATTCTGCTCGGAACCCTGGTGATTTTCACCTTAGATCCCTGCCCCGCCGGTGCTAGCGCAGAGCTTCTGCCCTCCTTCTGCACTGCTCCCTAAAGTTACAGCGCTCTAGATTTTAGAAAGAAGCATTCCCACAATGCAGGTACATAAGTACGACGTCGTTATCATCGGTGCAGGTGGCGCAGGTATGCGAGCCGCCATCGAAGCAGGCCAGCGTGTTCGCACTGCTGTTCTGACCAAGCTTTACCCCACTCGCTCCCATACAGGTGCCGCCCAGGGCGGTATGTGTGCAGCTCTTGCCAATGTCGAAGAGGACAACTGGGAGTGGCATACCTTTGACACCATCAAAGGTGGGGACTACCTGGTAGATCAGGACTCGGCAGAGGTCATGGCTAAGGAAGCCATTGACGCTGTGCTGGATCTGGAAAAGATGGGTCTGCCCTTCAACCGCACCCCCGAGGGCCGTATTGATCAGCGTCGCTTTGGTGGTCACACCCGCGACCACGGTAAGGCTCCTGTGCGCCGCGCCTGCTACGCTGCGGACCGCACCGGCCACATGATTCTCCAGACCCTCTACCAGAACTGCGTTAAGCACAACGTGGAGTTCTACAACGAGTACTACGTGCTCGATTTGGTCATGGTGGAGGACGAAAAGGGCGTCCGCCGCCCCGCCGGTGTTGTCTCCTACGACCTGGCAACCGGTGATGTGCATGTCTTCCAGGCTAAGTCAGTTGTCTTCGCTTCTGGCGGTTGCGGCAAGATCTTCAAGACCACCTCCAATGCCCACACCCTGACCGGTGACGGTATGGCCATTGCCCTACGCAACGGTATTCCCCTGGAGGATATGGAATTCGTGCAGTTCCACCCCACGGGTCTTGCCGGCCTGGGCATCCTGGTTTCTGAGGCCGCCCGTGGTGAGGGCGGTATTCTGCGTAACTCTGAGGGTGAGCGTTTCATGGAGCGCTACGCACCCACCATTAAGGACCTGGCGCCCCGCGACATTGTGGCCCGCTCGATGGCAAACGAAGTGCGCGAAGGCCGAGGCTGTGGTCCCAACAAGGATTACGTCCTGCTGGATCTGACCCACCTGGAGCCCGCCCATATTGACGAGAAGCTCCCCGATATTACCGAGTTCGCTCGTACCTATCTGGGCGTTGAGCCTTACACCGAGCCGGTGCCGGTCTTCCCCACAGCCCACTACGCTATGGGTGGTATCCCCACCAACATTAAGGCTGAGGTCCACTCCAATTCTGAGGACATCATCCCCGGCCTCTACGCCGCCGGTGAGGTTGCCTGTGTATCGGTGCACGGCTCTAACCGCCTGGGTACTAATTCCCTGCTCGATATTAACGTCTTTGGTAAGCGTGCTGGCATGTATGCTGCCGAGTACGCCGCTTCTGCGGACTTCCTGCCCGTCCCCGATGATGCAGCCGATGAAACCCTGGCCTTGCTGAACCAGATTCGCAAGGGCGAGGGCACCGAAAAGGTCGGCCAGCTGCGTAAGGAACTGCAGGATGTCATGGATGCAGACATGCAGGTTTTCCGTACCGCAGAGACCATTCACAATGCGGTCAACAAGATTGTTGAGCTGGAAGAGCGCTACCAGAATATTCAGATTCAGGATAAGGGCAAGCGCTTTAACCTGGACCTGCTTGAAGCCGTTGAGCTGGGCTTCCTGCTCCAGTTGGCTAAGGTCATGTCGGTAGCTGCTCTGCACCGCAAGGAGTCTCGTGGTGGTCACTTCCGTGAGGACTACCCTGACCGCGACGATGCCAACTTCATGAAGCACTCCATGGTCTACCTGGATGAGCAGGCAGAGATGGAAGGCATTAAGGGTCTACGCTTTGATACCAAGCCCGTGACCTTCACCCGCTACGAACCGATGGAGCGTAAGTACTAAAATGGCTGATTTTGAAGCACGCGAACCAGAATCCAAGGTCGTTCTTAAGGCTGAGGCCGGTGAAGCTGGCGCTATCCCTACTTTTGATGTGACCGTCCAGGTCCGCCGTTACGACCCTGAACTGTCGGCAGAGGCCCACTGGGATGAGTTTAAGCTGACCATGTTTGGCACCGACAGGGTGCTCGATGCCTTGCACAAGATTAAGTGGGAGATTGACGGCTCACTGTCTTTCCGTCGCTCGTGCGCTCACGGTATTTGTGGCTCTGATGCCATGCGTATTAACGGCCGTAACCGCCTGGCCTGTAAGACCCTGCTCAAGGATCTTGACCTGTCCAAGCCGATCACCGTTGAGCCAATTAAGGGCCTGCCCTGCGAGAAGGACCTGATTGTTGACATGGAGCCCTTCTTCCAGGCCTACCGGGAGATTATGCCCTTCTTGGTCAATGACAC
Source organism: Rothia sp. P5764 (assembly GCF_048512965.1). NCBI lineage: Bacteria > Bacillati > Actinomycetota > Actinomycetes > Micrococcales > Micrococcaceae > Rothia > Rothia sp. P5764. The sequence goes on from NZ_JBLXXQ010000007.1 coordinate 87,925, forward strand.
CCACGAGCCTGAGCGTGAGCGCCTGCAGTCCCAGGAGGACCGGGCCCGGTTTGATGACACCACCAAGTGTATTCTTTGTGCGGCTTGCACAAGCTCCTGCCCTGTCTTTTGGACTGATGGGCAGTACTTTGGCCCGGCAGCTATTGTGAACGCCCACCGTTTCATTTTTGATTCGCGTGATGATGCCGGGGATATGCGCCTGGAAATCCTCAACGACAAGGAGGGTGTCTGGCGTTGCCGCACCACCTTTAACTGTACTGAGGCCTGCCCCCGTGGCATTGAAATCACCAAGGCTATTGCCGAGGTCAAGCAGGCTGTGGTGGCTAGGGTTCTTTAGGCACTCTCAGCTGGCTGTGCTCTAGTAGCCCTGAGTCACCGCCGGCTAGCTGCTTGGCCTTGCCAGCACGCTTAGTCCTCCCGGCCTACCCCAATCGCGGGATAGGCCGGGAGGACTTTTTGGTCTGTGTGAGCTTGGCCTAGGGGAGGGGGCAAGCTCTTAGTCTGTCTGGCATGCACCGGCTTTAGCTTTAGAAAGGCTGACAGTTAGACCCCTGTAACTGGTCTGAAGTTTTGAATCAGGGCAGGCTGAGAGCACACTAAAGGGCGAGCTGCTCCTGTCAAAAGGAGTAGCTCGCCCTGAACAGGTTTACCGCCGGTTTTAGCAGGTGCCGGTGGTGATCTTTTGGGTGTTATTAGCGTTGGAGTCCGGCAGGATAGGACCTTGACCATTGAAGTAGAGAATGGTGTCTTTGTCGTAACGGGTTGAGTTGCCTAAATCAGACCACTGGATCTTGGGGTAGCAGGCACCATCAATCCGTAGCGGGGTACGGCTAGTGTCGTTGACAGATGTGCCGTAGCGTTGGGGGATGGTGATCTTGCTGGAGTAGCTAGTATTGTTGCCGCTGGAGGTTACCGACAGGGTGCTCTTGGGGCTAATGTTGGAGGAACCTGCTGAGGCAGAGCCATCCCAGATCATACGAGCCACGCAGTTGACGTTCTGGACGGGGACATCCTGGTTAGCGGTTAGGGTAACTACAAACTGGGTAGCGGACTGACCCTTGGGAACGCTTGTGGTCAGAGTCCAGGAGCCATCCTGGGGGTAATTAAGGCCAGGCACAGTACCCCGGCTCATATCGACTACCCAGGAGACGGTTTGACCGGCATGGATGACACCATCGGCAGATTCAACTGCCAAATATACAGAGGTGGTTTGAGAGTTTCTATTACCACCTCCAAAGTAGAGGGAGCAGATAGTACCCAGAGGGGGGATTTGGGTAGAAGCGGCATAGGCTGGAATTGCTGAGGTGGCGATAACAGCCGGGGCGGCCCAGGCGGCGCCCTTGGCGATGTTACGGCGTGAAATTTGAGGGGTCATGGTGCGTGATTTCTTTCGATCAATGATGTTCAAGTTCAAGAGTAGGTGAGCTTCTAGGGGGTATGCCCAGTTAAGCTATAATCCCTAAGCGTTACCTAGAGGGCAAACCAGGGTGAACCTAATTTAAGCTCTTCTACCGATGCTCACTCTATTCTACTATAAGGGGAGGTCAATCGTCATTAACCAACCAGTGCGCTAAATTTTAAAAATCAGCTATAGCTACATTTTTAACTGTATATGCGGATGTTTGCCCTACGGGCTAGACAATTTGGAGATATAGATTAGTTTAATCACATCTACTGCCTACTGGCCGAGTCTGGCCCTCCAGCTGCCATGTACTAAGTGGGGGGATAGATAAACCCTTTTTTCTGACAATAAATCTGTTTTTGTTAATTTATTGGTCAGTTAGGGCTATTTTTAACTTATCGAAAGAGCCCTTCGACTAGGAGCTGTCTAAACATTCTTCTGTTATACCCCATACTGCCAGTAAGGTAGGCTTATGGATAAATCTTCTACGACTCAAGACGTAGTTTCAGGGTTTCCAGGGCTGAGCTCGACACAGACTGAAGATATGCTCAAAAACTCGGTAGACAACCTGATTCCTGAATTGAAAGCCTTCCGCCGGGAGGTTCACCGCCACCCCGAGCTTTCCTACCTAGAGAAAAAAACCACGGAGCGAATCTTTAGCGCCCTGACCCAGGAAGGCTTAGCGCCCCGGCACCTCAAGGGCACCGGCTGCTATGTGGATGTAGGGCAGGGCCCGCTGGCGGCAGCCCTACGCGCAGACATTGATGCTCTACCCATTCAAGAGCAAACAGAACTGCCCTACGCCTCCAAACACCCCGGGATCATGCACGCCTGCGGGCACGACATCCACCAGACCGTCATGCTAGGCGTTGCCATCCTCCTGCATCGGCTTGACCAGCACAGGCCCCTGGGCGGGCGCATCCGCATCATCTTCCAGCCTGCCGAAGAACAACTGCCTGGCGGGGCTGTTGATGTGATCGCCCAGGGCATCCTAGAAGGGGTGCCGCGCGCTTTTGCCTTACACTGTGAACCCAAGGTAGATGTGGGTAAAATCGGAACCCGTATTGGGGCTATAACCAGCGCTTCCGACACCATCAAAATCAGCCTCAAAGGGCGCGGTGGGCACACCTCTCGGCCCCACCTGACCGAAGACATCATCTACGCCCTCTCCCAGATAGCTATCAACGTCCCAGCAGTGCTCTCACGTAAGACCGATGTGCGCAGTGGTGTGCTGGTGGCCTGGGGGCAGATCGAAGCCGGAGTGGCCCCCAATGCAATCCCCTCCACCGCTTTCCTGGCCGGAACTATGCGCTGTTTAGATGCTGAGGTTTGGAAGCAGGCAGGAGCCATGCTCGATCAGGTGGTGGAGCAGGTCGCGGCCCCCTACCGGGTCGAGATTGAACTAGAGCATTTTCGCGGCGTACCCCCATCCGTTAACACCGAAGAGGAAGTCGCCCTGGTCGAAGCAGCCAGCAGGGCTGAACTGGGGGAGGACTCTGTGGTGCTAGTGGAACAATCTATGGGGGGTGAAGACTTCGCCTGGATACTGCAGGAAGTCCCCGGTGCCCTCATTCGCCTAGGTACTCGTGTGCCAGGTGGAATAACCTACGATTTACACCGGGGAGACTATGCCCCCGATGAGCGGGCTATCGAGTATGGCGTTCGAGTAATGGCTGCCACCGCTTTAAGGGCTATTAGTCTAGAGCGTTCACGGCTTGCCTAAAGAGGTGCCTGCCCACTTTTGAGGAAGAGGTGGCGCTTCTTAGGTCAGCAGAGCACCATTGGAACAAATGGGCACTCTTTACCTAGGGGTGCTGGGTGATCAGGGCCAATAATCCCGGTGTGATTAAATAGCAGAGCCTTGTTGCTGGGGTCACTCCTTTTTGGGTGAATCAGAGATGAACCGGAAGATAAATCACACTATGATGTGTTGTGTTACGCAAAATTTCTTCTGGGATTACACATCACACGCGGGTAGTAGTGCACTGGTGCACCTACCTCCCAGAGTGGCACGAAAAGGACCTTCATGGCTCTCTCACGCAAGCACTTCGCATCAACCGGTTCTATCCTGGGCATCTCCGCCCTGCTTCTGGCAGGCTGCGGCTCAGCCCCCGAAGAGTCCTCCAAGGCCTCCGGCGACAACAAAGACTACCTGGGCTGCATCGTCTCTGACTCCGGTGGCTTCAACGACAAGTCCTTCAACCAGAACTCCTACAAGGGTCTGACCGACGCCGTCTCCCAATACGGCATTCAGGAAAAGAAGGCCCAGTCTAGCGCTGAGACTGACTACGCTCCCAACCTCAACGAAATGGTCCAGGCCGGTTGCAACCTAACCGTCACCGTGGGTTACGGTCTGGCAGACGCGACCAAGGAAGCAGCAGAAGCCAACAGCGACCTGCACTTCACCATCGTGGACGATAACTCCATCGAGCTCGATAACGTGCGCCCCATCGTCTTTGACACCGCCCAGGCCGCTTTCCAGGCTGGCTACCTGGCCGCTTCCCAGACCAAGACCGGTAAGGTCGCAACCTACGGTGGTGCCCAGTTCCCCACCGTAACCATCTTCATGGACGGCTTCGCCCAGGGCGTCAAATACTACAACGAGCAGAAGGGCACCAAGGTTGAGGTCCTCGGTTGGAACACCGAGAACCAGTCCGGCACCTTCACCGGTGACTTCGAAGATGCCACCAAGGGCAAGACCAATACCCAGAACTTCCTGGACCAGGGCGCCGATATCATTCTGCCCGTTGCTGGCCCCGTAGGTGCAGGCACCCTTGAAGCTGTCAAGGAATACAACGCGGCTCACGCCGATGCCCCCGCCTCCGTTGTCTGGGTTGACTCTGATGGCTACGAAACCAACCCCGACTTCCAGGACATCATCCTGACCTCCATCATGAAGAAGATGGACGAAGCTATCACCGAGACCATCAAAGCTGACATGGACGGCAAGTTCACCTCCGAGGCCTACATCGGTACCCTGGAGAACGACGGCGTTGGCCTGGCTCCCTTCCACAACTTCGACAGCAAGGTCTCCGATGAGACCAAGGCGGAGCTGGAGAAGATTAAGGAAGATATCATCTCCGGCACCATCAAGGTTGAGACCGAAGGCTCACCCACTGCTGCATAATAAGCACCCGTTAGCCACTTGCTAACCCCCGCAACGGCTCACACCCTCTACCCGCTAGAGGGGTGAGCCGTTTGTGCGGTGAAGGGGCAGTGTCCAGTAAGTAAGCCCCAACCCGCTAAACTAAAGCACGAAGCAAACCTTTCTGCCGCCCCGCGCGGTGATGTGCCCAGGTTCTCTCACAGAAAGCCACCCCCCATGAAACTCGAACTGCGCAAGGTGACCAAGAGATTTGGTGATTTTACCGCGAACGATAGCATCGACCTGACGGTCACCCCGGGGACAGTCCACTGTCTGCTGGGCGAAAACGGTGCCGGTAAATCCACTCTGATGAACGTCATCTACGGCCTTTATCAGCCCACCGAGGGGCAAATCTATATTGATGATCAGCCGGTCGAGTTTTCCGGCCCCTCCGATGCTATGGCCGCCGGTATCGGTATGGTTCACCAGCACTTTATGCTGGTTCCGGTCTTTACCGTGGCAGAAAATGTGGCTCTGGGTTCAGAGAGCCTTAAGGGGGTAACCCTGGATCTGGAAACTACCCGCCGTAAAATCCGCCAAATCTCTGACCGCTACGGCTTCGCCGTGGACCCCGACGCGGTAGTAGAAGACCTGCCCGTGGGTGTTCAGCAGCGCGTTGAAATTATTAAGGCCCTGGTTCGGGAGGCCGAAATCCTGATTCTCGATGAGCCTACCGCTGTGCTCACCCCCGCAGAAACCGACCAGCTCCTGGGCATCATGGACGAACTGCGCAAAGACGGCAAATCCCTGCTCTTTATCTCCCACAAGCTGCGTGAAGTCCGTGAGATCTCCGATGATATTACCGTCATTCGCCGCGGTAAGGTGGTGGGCCAGGCCAGCCCCGCTATGTCCACTACCGAGCTGGCCTCCCTGATGGTCGGTAAGGCCGTTCAGCTCACCGTCGATAAGGGCGCCCCCCAGCTCACCCAAAAGACTTTCGAGCTTGAAAACCTCACCCTGATTGCCAGTAACGGTGTTCCTCTGCTCAAGGACGTTAGCTTCAGCGTCCGCGGCGGCGAGATTCTGGCCGTAGCCGGCGTTCAGGGCAACGGGCAGACCGAACTGGCAGAAAGCATTATCGGTTTGCACCCCAAGGCAACCGGATCCATGAAGCTCAACGGTAAAGAACTGCTGGGGCTTTCCACCAAGCAGGTCCTACAGTCGGGTGTTGGCTTTGTTCCCGAAGACCGCAGCAAGGACGGCCTGATCGGCTCCTTCTCTATCTCCGAGAACCTGATTCTTGACCTCTTTGACAGCAAAGATTTCTCGTCCATGGGAACCCTCAACCGGTCCAAAATCTCTGAGAACGCGGACCGTGCCGGAGCCGAATTTGATATCCGCATGGGCTCCAAAGAACATACCGCGTCCACTCTTTCCGGTGGTAACCAGCAGAAAATTGTGGTGGCCCGCGAACTCAGCCGCCCCCTCGAACTCTTTGTGGCCTCCCAACCCACTCGTGGCGTGGATGTCGGTTCCATCGAATTCATTCACAAGCGCATAGTTCAGGAACGAGATAAGGGCCTACCGGTCATTATCGTCTCGACTGAACTTGATGAGGTCTACGGTCTTGCTGACCGTATCGCCGTGTTCTTCCACGGGGAGCTCATGGGCATTGTCCCGCCTGAGACACCCCGCTCGGTACTGGGCCAGATGATGGCCGGGGCAACCTACGAGGAGGCCCAGAGAGCCGCCGATGAACATGAAGAAGTTTCAGCCGTAACCACCCCCCAAACCCCCTGGGCAGAAGGAGAATAAGCGTGAGTGACAACAAGCCCGCAGCCGAGCAGGTAGACCCCGCTCAGACTGCCAAGAGTGCGGCTACTAGCCCCGCGCCGGCAACTGAAAGTCAGACCGTCATCCAGCCCAAGCCTTCCACCTTTGCCCGCATTGCCGGCGGTAACATCGGCCTGTCAATCGGTGCCGCCCTGGCCGCCTTTATCGTGGGTGGCTTGCTCATTGCCGCGACGGACCCCGCCACCCAGGCCGCCTCAAAGTACTTCTTTGCCCGCCCCATTGACACCCTCAGTGCAGGCTGGAGCGCAGCTTATGACGCCTACATGGCACTGCTGCAGGGGGCGATTTTCAACCCCAACGGGCGCACCTTTAACCAGCAGCTTCGCCCCATCACCGAAACCCTGACTGTAGCCACTCCGCTGATCTTTGCGGGCCTAGCTGTCGCCCTCTCCTTCCGGGCCGGTCTCTTTAACATCGGTGCCCAGGGCCAGCTTATCCTTGGTGCCCTGGTTTCAGGCTGGGTTGCACTGAACGCTGGCCTGCCCCTAGTTGCTATGGTTCCCCTGATTATTGTTGGCGGTATCGTCGGTGGTGCCCTCTGGGGCGGTATCATCGGTGTCCTCAAAGCTAAGACAGGCGCCCACGAGGTCATCCTGTCCATCATGATGAACTACATTGCCGCCAACCTGCTGGTCTACCTGCTCAAGACCCCGCTCTTTCAGCGTGCGGGAAGCTCCAACCCCATCTCCGAGAAACTGCCCGATACGGCGGTCTTCCCCCAGCTTCTTGGGCCAGCCTTCCGCCTGCACCTGGGCTTTATCGTAGCTATCCTGGCTGTAGCTTTTGTTTGGTGGCTCCTGAACCGCTCCACCGTTGGTTTCCGGCTGCGTGCCGTTGGCGCTAACCCGCACGCCGCTCGCACCGCAGGCATCAAGGTGGCCTCAGGCTACATCATCGTCATGGCGCTCTCCGGTGCCCTCGCCGGTCTGGCCGGTGCCGCCCAGGTGGCAGGTAGCGAAAAGGTACTTACCACAGGTATTGCAGGTTCACTGGGTTTTGACGCTATCACCGTGGCTCTGCTGGGTCGGTCCAAGCCCGTTGGCACTTTCTTCGCGGCACTGCTTTTCGGTGCATTCCGTGCAGGCGGGGTTTCTATGCAGGTATCTACTGGTACCTCTATCGACATCGTGCTGGTTCTGCAGGCGCTGATCGTTCTGTTCATCGCAGCACCCCCGCTGGTTCGCTCCATCTTCCACCTGCCCGACCCCACCGGCAAAACCACCAAGAAAAAGTCAGCTCAAAAGAAGGCTGTGGAGGCATAACCATGAGTGTAGAAGCAACCAAGGCAACCAGCCTTTCTTCCGACACTGAAACTCTGGTCGTCAAAGACTGGAAAAACCCTGTTATCTATGCCGTCCTGGCCCTAGTTGCAACCCTTCTGATAGGTCTTCGCGCCCCCCAGTCAACTATTAGCCTGGGTATCTCAGACGGCGTGAGCTGGTTTAGCGCTGAGCCGCTGCGGATCAACCCCCAGACCTACGGGTGGGTTGCATCGGCCCTGATGCTGGCACTGGCCCTTTACTCTCTGGTGACCGCCAAGGCAGGTAAGACACTGGGTAAGTGGGTAGCCCCTCTCTTTTGGCTACTCTTTGCAACCGGCCTGCTGGTCTGGGCAGTTGGCTCAACAGCTAGCCCCTCGCTGTCACTGGTCTCCCTGCTTAACGGTGCTGTTCTGCTCTCTGTTCCCATGATCTTCGGTTCAATGGGCGGCCTGCTCTGTGAGCGTTCTGGTGTTGTCAATATCGCTATCGAAGGCCAGCTTTTGCTGGGTGCCTTTAGTGCAGTACTCGTCGGATCTCTGACCAAGAGCCCCTGGGCTGGTCTGGTAGCTGCCATGGTGGGTGGCATGCTGGTCTCTGCCCTGCTGGCAGTCTTCGCCATCAAATACCTGGTGGACCAGGTCATCGTGGGTGTTGTGGTCAACGTCCTGGTATCAGGTCTGACCGGCTTCTTCTTCACCCGAGTTCTGGAGCCCAACGCATCAGTGCTGAACTCAGCACCTAAACTCCCTGCTTTCGCTATCCCCGGCCTGTCGGAGATCCCCGTGCTCGGTCCGGTGCTTTTCAACCAGAACGTCCTGGTCTACATCATGTATATCGTCGTTGCTACTATCTGGTTCGCACTGAACAAGACCCGCTGGGGCTTGCGCACCCGCGCCGTAGGTGAGCACCCCAAGGCCGCTGATACCTTGGGTGTGAATGTTAACCGCCTGCGCGCTACCAACGTCCTGCTAGCTGGTGCCGTTGCCGGTATGGGCGGAGCTTTCTTCACCCTGGTATCCGTTTCATCCTTCAACTCCGACATGACCGCCGGCCAGGGCTACATCGCCCTTGCTGCCCTTATCTTCGGACGTTGGACCCCGATCGGTGCCCTGAGCGCCGCCCTGCTCTTTGGCTTCTCACTGAACCTGCAGTTCGTTCTCTCAATCCTGGGCACCAGCGTACCCACCGAACTGTTGGCCATGCTGCCCTACCTGGTGACCATCTTCGCGGTGGCAGGCCTGGTGGGCCGTTCACGAGGCCCCGCAGCCGTAGGCATTCCCTACGTCAAGGAATAAATCTCTGGTGGCTACCGCTTGGTGCGGTAGCCACCCCTGTCTTAAGCAAAGGAACAAAGATGCCCGAGATTAACTGGGAAGAGCTGACCCAGGCCGCCACCGATGCACTGGCCTGTTCTTACTCTCCCTACTCCAACTACCCGGTAGGTGCCGCAGCCCTCACCGAGGACGGCCGCGTTATTACCGGGGCCAACATCGAGAACGCCTCATACGGTATTACTCTCTGTGCCGAATGTTCCTTGATCTCTGAACTTTTCCGCACCGGGGGAGGGCAGCTGGTAGCTTTTGCCTGCGTCGATCAGGACGGAAAAGCGCTCATGCCCTGCGGCAGGTGCCGCCAACTCCTCTTTGAGCACAGCGCACCCGGTATGCTCCTACAGTCTGTGAGCGGGCTGATGACGATTGAACAGATGCTGCCCGATGCCTTTGGCCCCGAACGCTTAGAGACAGCAAGAGGCTAATCTTTCACTGCGGTTGCCTGCCCGGGAGCGGGCGCTCGCCGGTTTGAACTGGCATACTTGAACATAGAGTTAATAGCAAGCAAGAAGAGCGCGGGGAGCAAGGTAGCACTCGCGTAGAAAGGACAGCGTGAGCACCGAAGCTTTTGACGCCGTAGATGTCATCCGCACCAAGCGAGACGGAGGGGTCCTCTCACCCGAGCAAATTGACTGGGTCATTGATGCCTATACTCGCGGTGTGGTTGCCGATGAGCAGATGAGTGCTCTTGCCATGGCTATTTTTCTCAACGGTATGAGCCGCCCCGAGATTGTGCGCTGGACCGATGCCATGATTCGTTCTGGTGAGCGCATGGACTTTTCCTCAATCATTGGTCCCGACAAGAAGCTGGCTACTGCCGATAAGCACTCTACCGGTGGGGTGGGGGACAAGATCACCCTGCCGCTGGCCCCTCTGGTGGCTGTCTACGGGGTCGCTGTTCCCCAGCTGTCAGGCCGGGGTCTGGGCCATACCGGTGGCACCCTGGACAAGCTTGAAGCCATCCCTGGCTGGCAGGCCAATATCAGCAAGGAACGTACCCTGGAGATTTTGGGGAGTGTTGGGGCGGTTATCTCCGCTGCCGGTTCAGGCCTGGCACCTGCCGATAAGAAGCTCTACGCCCTGCGTGATACCACCAGCACTGTTGAGGCGATTCCGCTGATTGCGTCCTCGATTATGAGTAAGAAAATTGCTGAGGGCACCGGTTCACTGGTGCTCGATGTCAAGGTGGGCTCCGGTGCTTTCATGAAAGACCTGGCTCAGGCTCGCGAGCTGGCTGAGGTTATGGTCGATTTGGGCCAGGACGCAGGCGTAACAACCAGTGCCCTGCTGACCAATATGGACACTCCGCTGGGTCTGGCCGTTGGTAACGCCTGTGAGGTCGCTGAGTCCGTTGAGGTGCTCGCGGGCGGGGGGCCTGCAGATCTTGTGGAGCTGACCGTTGAGCTAGCCCGGGTCATGCTGAAAAACTCCGGTGTCGAGGCAGACCCCGCTGAAGCGCTGGCAGATGGCCGTGCTATGGATAAGTGGCGTCAGATGATTGCTGCTCAGGGCGGAGACCCCGATGCACCTCTGCCCACAGCCCGTGAAACTCATACCGTGCTAGCTGATAGCTCAGGGACTCTAACCCGCTTGGATGCTCTCGCCGTTGGGGTAGCCTCCTGGCGTTTGGGCGCAGGCCGTGCACGTAAAGAAGACGACGTTCAGCTTGCCGCAGGTATTATGCTTCACGCCAAGCCCGGTGATACTGTTACAGCAGGTCAGCCCCTGATGACTCTCATGACAGATACCCCCGAACGATTTGCCCGAGCCCTCGAGTCACTTGAGGGTGCGTGGACTATTGGCGGCGAGTACACGCCGTCCACCATTATTTTGGACCGAATCAACGCATAGGGTTACCTCCCTCCAGTAACTGTCCAACCGCGAGAAAAGAGAACAACCGTGGGACTTTTTAGCCGAAAGAAAAACCAGCCAGCTCCTAGCCCAGCATCACCCCGTGATGTCCTTGCAAGTGACGCAGAAACCAGTAAAGAATCAGCGGGTTCCGCCTCCTTGCCACCTGCTGAGACCGCTGTTGCGGCGGGAGTCTCTGCGGAGGCAAACGCAGGTAAAGGCTTCAAAGCCACGGTCGAGAAGATGCGCTCCAAGGCCGATGGACAGGTAACACTGAGCCTGACTCAGGCGGGTAATGAGATGAGCTACACGCTCTACCAGCGGGGCCAGGAAATTGAATCTGGCGTCATTGAGCCCGGTAGCGAGTGGTTCAGCCCGGTAGCTGACCTCTACGTCGAAGAGGAAAAAAGCGAACGCGGTGCATGGACTAGGGCACTGATTGTGGTCAACCCCGCTGTGGGTAACGAAACTGCGGTCCAGGTTTCTTTCATGAATACTGAGGCCAGCCGGACCCACAACCTTAACTATTCTCTGAATTTGGGCCATATCGCGGCACCTGCTGTGGTAGCTGCGGCTGCTCAGACCGAAGAAGCACCTGAAACTACGGAGAATCCGGAGCCTGTTGAAGAGCGACTGCACCGGGTTTCTGCTCGTCTAGCATCTGATGAAGAAGAAACCGCTCAGAGCGGTGCGGGGCTTGATGCTGATCTGGCTGAGGCCGATGCTGAAGAGGTAGGGACCGTCGATTCTGTTACTCGTTCCGATGAGGTATCAACCGCCAGCGCCCTTGGCGAGCCCCTTGATAGCCTCAGCCTGTCTGAGACCGTCGAAGAATCTTCTGAGCTGGCTACTGAGCAAGCTGACTCTGTTTCTGAGACCAGCTACGTAGCCCAGCGGTTTGCTCACACAGACGAGGATGAAAACGCGGCTGGAACCCAAGAACCTGGGGAAGAGAGCCTTTCTGTAGCTGGGACTCTTGACCCCGAGTTGGGCTTCAGTGACGAGGTTGCAGATAACTCAGCGCACATCGCTCCCCAAGCGATTGAAGAGGCCCCCCGTCTAGAAGAGCCCACTGTTGAGTCCAGCCATGAGCCTGTCGAAGCTGAGAACAAGGCTGAAGAAGGAGGCGCTGTTCACTCCGAGTCTGCAAGCCAGTACCCGGCAACCGGCGGACACTTTGATGGCACCGTTGATATCGATGATTCTCAAGCGGCTTCGCAGCCGGCTGAGAAGGCAGAAGCTCCCTCATATCTTCTGGGCCAGGCCACATCACCTGAACCTGTTTCTGATGTTCCGGCGCTACTGGTTACTGAGGATGACAGTGAAAGCATCGTAGCTGACCCTTACGCCAGTGAGGATTTGCCCAGCCATATCGACGACAGCGAATTCGGTACTGACGAAGAGCCCGCACCCTCAACAAGGGCATCTGCTTCTGTTATCCCCGCCGCCCCGAGCAAGGTTGCCGCTGCCACCCTGGATGCCCCTATGACCGGTGCCGGCGTGGACGTAGCTCCCTCTTACTCTGAGCAGAGCCAGGCCAAGCCCTCTGAGACGCAGAAGGCAGATGGCAACCTGATTCTGACTGAGGCTGAGGTCGTGTCCCGACTTGCCCCGGCTTATGATGCCCTGTTCGGCCTCAAGGGTACCGCGCTGGATGTTTCAACAGTTCTGATCCGTGTACGCACCCTGGGCTCCTACTACGATGCCCTGACTCACGTGCGTCGGAACGGTTTCTGGGAGCAGGTCCGCACCTTTGACCTGATTCCCGAAGATGTTCTGGGCATTTTGCAGCTCAAGGCTGATTCTTACAAGGAAGGCTACGGTTCACCGCTGGCTATCAATCTGCGCTTTACCCCCGGCATTCCTGTGGTTGCCTCCTTTGACTACGCCGATGAAGAGGCTTTCGTGCGCTACCCCGAGCATCTGCCCGCACAGCAGTATGTAGAGGAATTGCGTATGTTCCCCCGCACCGGAGCTAATATCCCAGCGCATATGAGTGAAGCTCTGGCCTCCTGGAATTTCTAGCTAGTCACCGCTAGGGTTTTTCACTAATGACCGGCCCCCAGCTACCGCCCCGGCACACCTTCGCGTGTGGCGGGGCGGTTTCCACAAGAAAACCATGAGAGAAGAAAACGAGTGAGCGATACCCCCACTACCTGGTTACAGTCATTGCCCAAGGTCTGTCTGCACGATCACCTTGACGGTGGTCTGCTCCCGGAAACCATGATTGAGCTGGCGCAGGAGATAGGGCACGAGCTGCCTGCTGAGGAGCCTCAGGCTCTAGCGGCATGGTTTAAACAGGCCGCTGATTCTCGTTCTTTAGAACGGTATCTTGAAACTTTTGAGCACACGGTAGCGCTGATGCAGACTGCTGAAAACTTGCGCCGGGTGGCTATGGAGCATGTCTTGACCTTGGCTGCTGACGGTGTGATCTATGGCGAGATCCGTTGGGCCCCCGAACTGCACCTGACCCAGGGGCTGAGTATGGCCCAGGCTGTTGAAGCGGTAGCTGACGGGCTCATGGACGGTATGGAACAGGTAGGGCAGGCTGGCGGGCGTATCCTGGTCAACCAGATTTTGTGCGCCATGCGCCACCAGAATAATTCCCTGGAGGTTGTGAAAACAGCTCTGGCCTACCGCCCCCTGGGTGTGGTGGGTTTTGACCTAGCTGGCCCGGAGGACGGCTTCTCTGCTGCTGACCACGCGGAGGCCCTTGATCTTGCGGCCCGTCATTTTCTGCCGGTCACCCTTCATGCGGGAGAGGCCTACGGGCTTGACTCGATTCGTCAAGCCCTGGTGGCTGGTCGTGCTCTGCGCCTGGGCCACGGTGTACGTATCACAGAGGACATTACCGCTCGGACCCTGGCTGAGATTGACCCGACCGGTGAGCTGCTGCCCGATGCTGACCGGGAGCAGACCGTCCTACAGTTGGGTGAGGTTGCCGAATGGGTTAAGAATCGCCGGACTACCCTGGAAACCTGCCCCTGTTCTAACCTGCAAACCGATGCGGCGGAACACCTTGACCGGGTGGGGCTCGGCCTCGACTTTGAACCTGCCCGTTCCTACGAGGAGCACCCGGTGGCACTGCTCCTGCAGGCTGGCTTTGCGGTAACAATCAACCCCGATAACCGGCTGATGAGCTCCACCAGCATGACCCGTGAGTTTGCTGAGCTGGCCCGATATCACGGCTTTGGTCTGACCGAATTCTTTGAGGTCACTCTCAACGCCATTAACGGTGCTTTCTGTTCCCAGGATGAGAAGCAGGCACTCTTGCGGAGCGTCCAGATGGTCTACAGCCAGCTAGCTCTCCAGGAACAAGAAGGGGAGAGCCGTGTCTCAGGAGCCTAAACCCTCGGAGCCTCAACCCTCAACTCCCAAACCCCATGAAGCTACTAACAGGCAGGGGACTGGGCAACAGATACCGGGCTCTGATAGGACTCCCACAGCGGCTGATTTCTCCCAGCTCCTGGAGATCATGCAGACCCTGCGTCAGCCCGGCGGGTGCGCCTGGACCGGTGCACAAACCCACCAGAGCATCATGCACTATCTCATTGAAGAAACCTACGAGGTTCTTGAAGCTCTTGAAGACCCTCGGGGTCTTAACCTTCCCCTGCTCCGGGAGGAACTGGGCGATGTGCTTCTCAACCTTATTTTTCATGCCCAGATGGCCTCAGAGGTGCCCGCAGAGCTGGGTGGGTTTGGCATGGAAGATGTGGTAGCTGATTTGGCCGCAAAACTGATTCGCCGTAACCCTCACGTCTTTTCTCCCCGTGAGGGTGCTGGGCCCGGCCCGAGCGCCCAGGAAATATGTGAAGCCTGGGACCGGCTCAAGAAGCTTGAGAAGCCTGAACGTAGGGGGCTTCTAGACGGTATTCCACCGCACCTGCCTGCCCTTGCTCTGGCAGATAAGACCTTGGATAAGGCCTCAAAAGCCGGTCTGTGGCCGAGTCAGGGGGAGCATCCTGCCGGTCTGCCTGCCGGTATCGAGACTGAAGATGCCCTGGGCGCTTACCTGTTTGAGCTGGTGGCTGCTGCCCGTGCCGCTGGTTTGGATGCTGAACGGTCCCTGAGGAGCCACACCCGCTCCTATATTCAGCACCACTCTGAATAGTCTCTCCCTCAATGCTCTCTGAGCGGGTGAGTGTAGGGCACCTCTCCTGTAGGGGGACTCGGCAGCTCGGAGGCTCCGGTGTTGTGAGCCGTTGGCTCTGCTCCCACAAATCACAGACGTATTGAAGAAAAAGGTGGGAAATATTGAATTTCTGTGTGCTTATGTGGGTTTTTTGGTAGACTGGAAGCATAAACGCGTCTGGGCCGAGAGGCCTATTGAGCAATCAGCTTGACGCTATACAGCCATTCCACCTTTTTATCCTTCAAGGAGCATTTTCATGGCTTTGATTACCGCAGTACATGCCCGTCAGATTCTCGACTCACGCGGCAACCCCACAGTTGAAGTAGAGGTACTTCTGGAAGACGGCGCTTTTGGCCGCGCAGCAGTTCCCTCAGGCGCATCCACCGGTGAATGGGAGGCAGTTGAGCGTCGCGATGGCGATAAGGCTGTTTACCTGGGCAAGGGCGTTCTTGGCGCTGTATCTGCTGTGATTGATGAAATCGCTGAAGAGGTTATTGGTATTGATGCCACTGACCAGCGTGCTGTTGATGCAGCCATGATTGCCCTTGACGGCACCGATAACAAGGGCAAGCTGGGTGCAAACGCTATCCTTGGTGTCTCCATGGCTGTTGCTAAGGCCGCCGCTGAGTCCGCTGACTTGCCCCTCTTCAAGTACCTGGGCGGCCCCAACGCTCACCTTCTGCCCGTTCCTATGATGAACATCCTCAACGGTGGCTCACATGCTGACTCCAACGTTGATATCCAGGAATTCATGATTGCCCCCATCGGCTTCGACACCTACTCTGCTGCCCTGCAGGCTGGCGTTGAGGTTTACCACTCGCTCAAGGCTGTTCTGCACGATCGTGGCCTATCCACAGGTCTGGGCGACGAGGGTGGCTTTGCTCCCAACCTGGAGTCCAACGCGGCAGCTCTGGACCTGATCATTGAGGCTATCGAGAAGGCTGGCTACAAGCCCGGCGAGCAGATTGCATTGGCTCTGGACGTCGCTTCTTCCGAGTTCTACAATGACGGCGCATACGACTTTGAAGGCCAGAAGAAGACCGCTGCTGAAATGAGCGCCTACTACGCTGACCTGGTTGCCAAGTACCCCCTCGTTTCTATCGAGGATCCCCTGGATGAAAATGACTGGGAGGGCTACAAGACCCTCACCGCCGAAATCGGCGACAAGGTCCAGATTGTTGGCGATGACCTCTTTGTGACCAACCCCGAGCGTCTGGCCCAGGGCATCAACGGCGGTGCTGCTAACGCCCTGCTGGTCAAGGTAAACCAGATTGGTTCACTGACCGAGACCCTTGACGCTATGGCACTGGCTCAGCGCAGCGAGTACCGTTGCATGGTTTCACATCGTTCAGGTGAGACCGAGGACGTCACCATTGCTGACCTGGCTGTTGCAACCAACGCCGGCCAGATCAAGACCGGCGCTCCCGCACGTTCAGAGCGCGTTGCTAAGTACAACCAGCTCCTGCGTATCGAGGAAGAGCTCGGCGACCAGGCTGTTTACGCCGGTAAGAGCGCTTTCCCCCGCTTTGCCAAGTAAGTCTGTTTTATAGACTGACTGCGGTGCCCCGGTAGCTACCTACCGGGGCACTTCTTTATACTCGGTCACTGTTCAGCCTATGAGGGCATAGCTCTTACCTTTTGCCTTGGTGGGGTGGGTGGGGGAGCGGGTAGACTGGTAATCTTGACGGAAGAGAGCATGCGGGCTTCTGAGTGAAGCCCTAGCAAAAGAGCGGCGGACCAACCCGCAGAATCAGGAAATACAGCATGGCACGGCAACAGGGGAACAAAAAGCCTAACCGCATTGCGGCTTTCTTTGGCTTTGGCCTGGGAAAACCGGCCGCCTCATCTGTTAGGGCTCAGCGAGCTAAACAGCCTGTGCCCTCTACCGGCTCTGAGCTCCCCGATAAGCCTGTCGCGGCGCACTCTTTCTCGGGTCACTTCATCACCTTCGCCTTGGTCCTGGTCATTATCGCGCTTTCGGTCTACAGCCCGCTTAGATCCTTTATCAAACAGAACCAGGAGATTAAGGCCGCCAAGGACAATATCACTAGCTTGGAGGCTGAGAAGAAAGATTTACAGAACCAGGTTAACCTCTGGCAGGACGACAACTACGTCAAGCAGCAGGCTCGTAGCCGTCTCTTCTACGTGGAGCCGGGGGAGACCCCCTACTTGGTAGTCGGGCTGGATCCCACCAGCGAACTTGCCGATGACACCAGTGCCGCCGCCAAGACAGCACCCGAGGACTCCTGGACCACTAAATTGTGGGGTTCCTTCCAGCTCGCGGCTGAAGACCCCAATGCCCCTCAGTCTGAGAAGGCAAAGGGCCCTACCTCCACGGGATCTGCTACTCCAACAGAAACCCCTAGGAGTCCGACCGCTCCCTAGAATTTATCCGGGTACCCGGTGACGGGCCACCCAGTAGACTAAACCGACAATGCCCACCGGCCACATCAAAGGACACCATGACCACACACAACCCCCAAGGCTTTGGCGTGACAGCCGAGACTCTTGCCCCCACCGACCTTGATATCCGGGTGCTTTCGGCACAGCTAGGCCGAAGCGTGCGTGATGTTGTGGAAATCCCTGCCCGCTGTGTGTGCGGGAATCCTCTGGTTGCGGCAACCGCACCCCGGCTGGCTAACGGCTCACCTTTCCCCACCGTTTTTTATTTGGCTCACCCCGTGATTACCGCCGCGGTCTCCCGTCTTGAGGCCGAGGGGGTCATGTATGAAATGACCGATGAGGTTACCGATAAGGTCGATAAAGCTGAGGCATACAGGGCGGCCCACGAGAACTACCTGGCTGAACGCGACCGTATCCGCTCCCTTGCCGGCCTCGATCAGGTACCTGAAATTGAGGGTGTTTCTGCCGGGGGTATGCCGACTCGCGTAAAGTGCCTGCACGCTGTTCTTGGGCATACCCTGGCGGTTGGGCGCGGTATCAACCCTTACGGGGACCAGACCCTAGATTTGATTGCTCAGTGGTGGACCCCTGACACCTGTCACTGCGACCCCACCTGGCGCGACTAAACCTCAGCCACCAGTAAGCCAACCCCCACCCCGAGACTATCTGAGGGAGAACCCATGCGCCTTGGAGCTATCGACTGCGGAACCAACTCAATCCGCCTCTTGATCGCTGAAGCCCAGTCCACCGACAATGGTATCCAGCTCAAAGACTTAGAGCGGCAGATGAAAATTGTGCGCTTGGGCAAGGGCGTGGATGCGACCGGCTGGCTGGCTAAGGAATCCCTGGAACGTACCTTCGCGGCAACCCGCGACTATGCGGCGCTCCTGAAAGAGTACGGGGTCAAGCAGGTGCGTTTTGCCGCGACCAGCGCCACCCGCGATGCCGGTAACCGCGATATTTTTACCCGCGGTATCCAGGACATTCTGGGGATTGAGCCCGAGGTAATAACCGGGACCGAAGAAGCTGAGCTGTCCTTTGCGGGTGCCCTGTCATCGGTAGGCAACACCGGTGAAACAACCCTGGTGGTTGACCTGGGCGGTGGCTCCACCGAGTTCGTTTTGGGTAATCAGAAGGGTGTTCTTGCGGCTCGTTCCGTTGATATCGGTTGCGTGCGGCTGACCGAGCGGCACATTAGCTCTGACCCGCCCAATGTCTCGCAGGTGGCTCGGGTTATTGCCGATACCGATAAAGCTCTTGCTACCGCCTTGGGTACTGTTGACCTTTCCGCTACCCAGCGCATTGTCGGTGTGGCCGGTACCGTGACAACGGTTGCGGCTCACGCCTTAGGCCTGGAGAGCTATGACCCTGCCCGTATCGACCGGGCTGATATCTGCATCAAGGAGATCAGCAAGGCGGCTGCTGACATGGTGGCTATGACTAGCGCCCAGCGCTCTAAGCTGGGGTACATGCACGATGGGCGGGTCGATGTGATTCCCGCTGGCTCAGTGATTTGGGCGCGCATTGTAGAGCGAGTCTCGGCCATGACAGGGGGCGCCGTCACCAGTGCCCTGGCCTCTGAAAAGGATATTCTGGATGGCCTTGCCCTGTCAGTAGCATCTCGCGCGGGGCTCTAGAGGAACCAATGGCCCACCAGCGTTTGCGAAAAGGCCTAGCCCTGCTCTGCGCTACTTTTGTAGCCTGTAGCGGTGCCCTGGGCCTAGCCCCCACCGCGCAGGCAGTAACTGCCAGCCCGAGCCTTTCAGCGGACCCTCAGGCTAGCCCCTCAGCATCGACATCTCCCCGGGGCGATTCTATTCGTAGCCGCGAGTACTGGCTGACCCAGTACGGTATCACCGGCTTGTGGAAGCAAACCACAGGCAAAGGAATCACTGTTGCCGTCATTGATACGGGTGTGGATGGAACCCACCAGGACCTCGTGAATAACGTCATTGATGGCTACGATGCCTCGGGCGTGAGCAGTTCTTCTAAGGGGTGGAAAGGCCTGGGCCTTGAGCCTGAGCACGGTACCCTGGTCGCTTCGATGATTGCTGGCCACGGCCACAGCGACGGCTCAACATCGGCTAACCCCGGTCAGCCGGGCAAACCTGCTGGCGTGATAGGGGTCGCGCCCGATGCCACCATTCTGCCGATTTCTCTTGAACTGGGAACCAGCGTTGCCGGTAGCCCTTCCATCAACGAGCAGATACCTGATGCCGTCCGCTACGCGGTGGACAAGGGGGCCGACATTATCAACCTCTCCGTAGGGTCCAACGACACCTCGTGGCCGGCATCTTGGGATTCTGCCTTTGCTTACGCCGAAGAAAAAGGGGTTCTGATTATTGCTTCTGCGGGGAACCGGGGTGCTGGGATCACCCAGGTTGGGGCACCAGCGACCATGCCCGGTGTGCTCACCGTAGGTGGTGTTGATACCAACCGTCAGGATTCCTGGTCTTCTTCCTCCCAGGGTATCTCCATTGCCGTGTCCGCACCGAGTGAGTCAATGGTTGGTGCTATCCCGGGTAACAAGTACGCTACCTGGTCTGGAACCAGCGCCTCGGCACCGCTGGTGACCGGGTTGGCCGCCCTCATCATGGAGAAATACCCGGACCTCACCGCCCATCAGGTCATTGAACGGATTATCTCGTCGGCAGATGATGAGGGGGCACCCGGGAGAGATGTGCTCTACGGTTACGGCATTATCAACCCCGCCAAAGCCTTGGCAGTCGATACCCCGGATGAT
This sequence comes from Rothia sp. P5764, assembly GCF_048512965.1. Lineage (NCBI taxonomy): Bacteria > Bacillati > Actinomycetota > Actinomycetes > Micrococcales > Micrococcaceae > Rothia > Rothia sp. P5764. The sequence goes on from NZ_JBLXXQ010000007.1 coordinate 107,988, forward strand.
ACCCAGACCAACCCCTTAGGCTCCATGAAGGACTGGATCAGGGTTCACCGAAAGAACGCGGCCAGTTCTACCGCTGATCCCAGCCCCAGCCAAACACCTCTGCACAAGGTGGGCGAGAGCATTAGCCCGCTTGCGGCCCCCGTTCCTTCCCGGCCAGTGGAAGACTCAGGGGTTCTACCCTTTATCGTGCTAGCTGCTTTCGCTTTCTGGCTAGGAATTATTACCCTGGGCAGTATTCATCAACTTACCGGGATCCTACGGCGTAACCGGCGACGCTAGGGGAGCGGAAGCAGAGAACCTAGCCCCGGTCTTATTCCCTGCAAGGCCCTTCAGACCGCTCTGCCCATCACATGCTGGGTAAAAAACTATATTTATGCAGTTAAAAGTGGCAAGATAAGCATGGAGACTTTTTGCCGGAGTACCGGCAACACATCAACAGGAAGTTAAACACGAATGGCATTCAACAAGATTGCACAGGATCGCCCCCGCGTTCTCATTGTCGGCGGCGGCTACGTCGGTTTCACCGTTGCAAAGAAGATTCAGAAGGTTATCAAAGAATCCGGTGGTGTTGTCACCATCGTTGATCCCAACCCTTACATGACCTACCAGCCCTTCCTCCCCGAGGTTGCCGCTGGTTCCATGGAAGGCCGTAATGCGACCGTTCCGCTTCGTCAGCACTTGCGCGATTCAGAAATTATCGGTGGCCGCGTGCTGTCGATTAACCATGCCTCCAAGACCGCAACCATCGAACCCATCAACGCCGGTGAGCCTTTTGAGCTGACCTACGATGAAATCGTCCTGGGTGCCGGTGCTGTAACCCGTGCTTTCCCCATCCCCGGCCTGGCCGAGGTTGCCATTGGTATGAAGACCGTTGAAGAAGCTGTCTCTGTACGTAACTGGGTTCTGGAACGCATCGAAATCGCTTCGCTGACCACCGATGAGGACGAACGCCGTCGTGCACTTACCTTCGTCATCGTCGGCGGTGGCTTTGCCGGTGTGGAAACCATCTCTGAGCTCGAAGACATGGCCCGTGAGGCAGTTAACCGTAACGAGCGCCTGCGGGTTTCTGACCTGCGTTTTGTGATGGTCGAAGCGGCCCCCCGCATCATGCCCGAGGTCCCCGCAGACCGCGCCGAGAAAGTTGTTGCTGAACTGCGTGCCCGCGGCATCGAGGTTCTGCTGAACACCTCATTGTCCGATGCAACCGACGGCCACCTCAAGCTCATCAATATGGGCGATAAGTCACCCGCTGGTGAGCTCGACACCGACACCTTGATTTGGACTGCCGGTGTTGCTGCTTCCCCCATGCTCAAGGAAACTGACTTCCCCGTTGACGAGCGCGGCCGCGTTCGTGTTCAGGCTGACCTGCGTGTTGCTGGCGAGGACGGCGTGATTGAAGATGCTTGGGCCGCTGGCGATAATGCCGCTGTCCCCGATCTCTCCGGTGGCGGGGTTGGTGGCTTCTGCGTGCCTAACGCTCAGCACGCTTCACGCCAGGCTCTCAAGCTGGCAGAGAACCTGCTGGCTAAGCGCCGTGGCGAAGCCCTGACCGACTACTACCACGAGACTATTGGCGTTGTTGCCGGTCTAGGCCTGTGGAAGGGTGTTGCTAATATCAAGGGTAAGACCATCGGCGGTCCTCTGGCCTGGATTATGCACCGTGGCTACCACGGCCTGGCTATCCCCACTACTGAGCGTACCGCTCGTGTCATGACTACCTGGGCGCTCAACCAGGTCTTTGGCCGTGACACCTCATCAATCCGCCACCAGCGCTCACCCCGCCGGGCTTTCCAGCAGGCTACCGGTACCGCCCCCGAGAAGTCTAAGGCCAAGCTCTAAAGACTTTTCTGGTATAAATGTAGAGGCGAAGAATGTGCCAGCCCGGCTTAAGCGCCGAGCTGGCACCGCCCTAGCCCCCATAGCCCAATTGGCAGAGGCAGAGGACTTAAAATCCTTGTGTTCTGGGTTCGAGTCCCAGTGGGGGCACCACCTGGTAGGACGCTCCGTTTGGTTTGAAGCCGAACGGAGCGTTTTTCTTGTCTCCTGCAGCTATTGAGACTGGGGGAATTTTCGCATTAATAATCCCTTCACCCAGAAGCTCTCCTAGAGTGATTCCTAGCACGCCCGAAATGATCAGCAAGTCATTCAGAGAGAACGCAATTTTTCCTCGCAACTTCTCCGAAGTGCTACCTTGTGAGATTTGAAGAGCTTCTGCAAGGTCTACTTGCTTCAATCCGGTGCGTGCCATCCAAGCTCGTATCTCGTTTGCTATGACTTGATTCGGGGTTAGTGTTAGTACGTTCATGCCTCTAAATTTACAGGGGTAGGATGGATATTGCAAGCATAAGCCTATAAAAATATTTGCTGAACCTATAATTTTGTGTTGCAAAACTTCGGTACAACCGATATTGTTCTAGGTATGACCTATGTAGAACAGATTGCCGGGAACGTCCGGGCGGAGATGGGACGCCGGCATATTACACAAAAAGAGCTTGCTCCTCAGATTGGCATCTCCCAAGTTCAGCTCAGCAGCCGCCTTAACTGTCGAGTTGAGTTCAAGCCCAGTGAACTTGAAAAGATCGCGGAGTTATTCGAACTCCCAGTCTCTGTACTTACCGCCCCTACCTCACTTTCCCCGGAGGTTGTCTAATGTCTCTTGAAATGATGGTCTGGGCACTCCGTAAAGACCTCGGCAACTCAGAATTCAAAGCGATGATTTACATCGCCAACGAAGCAGGAAGCGATGGAGTCTGCTACACCGGGCAGAAGAAACTTGCAGCCCTCTCCGGGCTAGGAGAACGCACCCTGCGCCGAAGCATCTCAAAGCTGCGCGAGATGGACCTACTGCACACAGAGCGTCGCCCCGCAGAATTTGCCCGTGGACGCAAAATGGACGCAATCATCCTGCACCCAGAGAATAGCGACCATGAGCTGCCGGTTCACTTGAAAACTGCTGATGAGATTAACGAATACAGGCGTCTGCGCAAAGAGTATGAAACATTTGACGACCTTGTGGATAACTTACCCGAGGATCAACCGGTCAAAATGGCCGGTAGATACAAAGTCACTAGTCAGAGCCAACCGGTCAAAATGGCCGGTAAATCGTTCAACCGGCCAAAACAGGACGTTCAACCGGCCAAAATGAGTTCTTCAACCGGCCAAAATGAGCACCTCGAAACCGTGCCCCTTAAAAGGAACGCGCGCGCGTTTAACCCGTTTAACCCAGTTAACCCCTCTTCCTCCTCACCTGAAGAACTTAACACCAGTAGCCCTGTGGAAAACTCTGGCGCTGAGGAAGATGATGCAAAAATCAATCCCTCTCCAGTAATCCCCGCAGATCCTCCAAAAGTTACTCACGGAGTTCCCCATCAGCTCCTGAGAAAAAAGCTGGAAGCACATCTTGGCACCAATCTGAGCTATATCTCAGAAGAGCTTCTAGCTGACATGGTCCAGTCGGTCTTCAAAAATACCCACGTGGCAGTTAGGCACCCTCTGAACTACACGGTGGCCTGCATCGCTAAAGACTTCCACATGATTTATGCAGTAGCCGTCACTGAAAAAGAAAAACGAGCAACAAAATCACGCAACCGACCTTCCAGCCTTTCCCCCGCTCAGCAACCGCACCTCAAAACCTGCCCCACCCACAACGTTGAATACTACGAAACCACCGAATGCTCCTGCTGCCGGTCAGAAAAAATCGGCAGATAATTCCAACCCACGACTTAGACCAGAGGAAAGTAAAACCATGACCACCAATACAGCCAATACCAACCTAAAGATTCCGTCTGAAGACTTCTTTGCAGATTTGATTCACAAACTTATGACCAACTTTTTGAAGTTTGCAGGTATTAGCGCCATCTTTTCATTCGCTATTTTATTTGGCACTCACTCTTACCTGGCCTCTAAGGGACTCACCTCAGAAACCGGTGTGCCGGCAACACCAGAAGCAGAGCTGGTTATGGGCGCAGCCGGAACCATCATGGAGACCTTCATTTACTGCTTAGCCGCATTCTTCCTGTTCGTATTTATCCTTGAGCTTTACCGGCTCAGGAGAGCAAAACGATCCATGACACAGCCCTTAGGCACTGGGTATCAGGTGCAGGCCACTGACTCGCTGTCATAGCAAGGAAATCGTTTAGACCCTCCTGAGAAGGACTCGCACCATGATAGAACAATCTCCACTGACTGAAGAAGAAATCAGGCTACTCACAGCAGACCTTGAAGGCCGCTACCAAGCTACCTCAATGCTTCCTGTCCTTGCCTACCGGAGCAAAGTGTGGGAAGCGGCGGGATACCAAACCTGGGAAGACTACCTAGAAGGTGAATTTTGGCAACTGAGTGGGTATACGCCGAAGCCTGGGGAAGAAGCTGAAGCCGTCCGCTTCTACGCTTCTTACGGTATGAACGCCAGGGCTATCGCAGCTATCACCTCCCTGCCAGTAGAGCAAGTGATTAATCAAATGAGTCATTCGAGTTCCCACATTGATGAAAGCCAATTCAAACTCGGACCTTCTGCCTCTCGCGTTATCAAAGGAATGAGCTTAGCGACCATGATCCAAACCCATCCACTGAGCGTTAAGGATTCCCTGCAATGAAATTGAAAAAACATAGCTGCATGTCCTTACCAGTAGCTTTCTACTCGGTGTGGTTTATATGGACATTTTGTCTCACGTACATGACTGTATTTTTTGCTAACCGACTCTTTATCCCTGACAGCTATTGGGAATGGGTAATCGCACTATGCGCCTGTCTGTATCTTTTTAGCTTTATTGGCCTGATAACTCTTGGTGTACTCGACAGAGTAGCTCATCCATCCCTTAAGAAACCCTTGTCTTGAATATCAGCAAAACCCCAACCCCATAGATTTTTACGATTGGAGCAATCATGAGCACCGCAATTTTAGAACCCCTAGAACAAGAAACGCTCACCGGCGAACTCGTTGATGTAGCTGATAAAGCCGAAGCACGAGCCCTTACTCAGAGAATCCGCTCAACTCTTATTGACGCTCAGCAACTTGTGATTGAAGCCTTCGAAAAGAAGGTCTGGATAGCATTGGGCTACAAAAGCTGGAATGCCTACGTTACCTACGAATTCACGGGCCTAGAACTGAACCCACCCAAAGAAGAGCGGGTGGCAGCCATCGCCCAGTACACCACAGCGGGCATGTCTACCCGGGCTATTAGCGCGGTCATGGGAGTTCACCATGCTACGGTTGCACGCGGTGTAGCCGAAGCCCAGGAACAAGGGCTTTTGGATGAGGAAACTATCTCTGAGGGGCTAGATGGTCGGATTCGGGTATCTTCTAAGAAGAAAAACCGGTCTGATACTGGTGACGACACTTTTGAATTGGCCGATGATGTCCTTGATACACCTGCAGAAGACTTGGGAATTGGGTTTTTCAAAACGCCGGCAGGAAAAGGTCAGCCGTCTCAGAGGAAAAAAGAAGCTCAGACTGAGAAATCTGAGGTAGTCGATGATGAGAAAACCACTACTAGCGCTGACTTCATCCGAACAGGTTTCGACTCAGTTGAGTACCACTTGAATGAGCTTGTGCAGAACATCCAAGACTTGGTTTTGGGTAACGGTGATGAGAACTTCTCAACAGATCAGTACAGCTCCCAAATGGTTGAAGCAATTACCAGGGGCATGGCTTCAACCGTTCATCTTTTCAAAAGAATGAACATCCAGCCAGATCTCTTCGGAGAGCTCAAGGAGATTGAGAGCCGGCTTGAAGCTATCGTTACAAACTTGGATACAGAGTTGACGCGACTTCAAGAGAAGTAAGAAAAACGGTAGAGGCCCCATATCGAGGGCATGGGGCCTCTACCGTCCTTAGGAAGAAATATTCACCTTGTCTTGAACAGTTCATACCACACGACTGGTAGGAACAATGATGAGTATTTCATGAAGAAGATTACCAGAAAATGGCACTAATGCAGAAAAATAACAGTTCACGTACAAGAATTAATCCCGACTCCCGTAAGATGCTCTGGTTCACCATCGTTCTTGTGGGGTTACTAGGATTCACCTCTTTCGTTGTCTCCTTCAATGGGCTTCACGATGTGGCCGCTTGGGTGGGTCTTCCTTGGTGGTTGCGGTGGGCGGTGCCGGTTTTTATCGATATAGCAATTTTGGCTTATTCGATGGCTGCTGTCATCCACCGGGCCAGGAATGAGCCGGTCGCTTTGACCTGGCTGACTCTGGGGGTATTTACTTCGGTTTCAGTTGTCGCAAATGCTGCTCATGCTCTTGCGGTAGGGGAAGGAAGTACAGTGGTTCAATCATGGATTGGTGCAGCTATAGCGTCAGCGGCTCCTCTGAGTGTGTTTGCGGCTACTGAGGAACTCTCCCGATTAGCGTTCGGTATTGAGTCGGAGGACGGGGAGAAAAATCCTTTGGACATGGAATATCTCGAAGCGGCAACTGTCGCAAATGCGACAGTTGATGAAGCTATCACTCCGGCAGTGCAACGTATGGAGCTGTCTGCGGTAGCTCCGGCTTCTGAAAATGAAGGTGAAGCGCAAAATACGGTTAATGACTCTCAGCTGGATGGTTCAGATACCGTCCCTGATTCTGGAGTTGGCGGGGTGTCCGAGTTACGGGCCGGTGACATGCCAGGCGATGATGCTCTACGAGTTGCAGTTCGTGAGGCTATTGCGAAGGGGGAAAGGCTGACCGGGGCCTGGGCAGGACAAATCATCGGGAAGAGTGCTCGAACTGGCCTGAATCGACTGAATGCCTTGCGTCAGAGGGAACCTGAATTATTCGAAGAAGAAAATAAGTAAGATTCTCATCTTCTGTTATACCCAAGTCGGCTAGATGTATGCACTAGCTACAAAAAATCATAATTATTAAACAGCTCGTATGAGGGGGTCTTCCCCGAGCAGGCAGTCAGGGGAATGAAAACCGCTATGAACGCACCAGAAGAAGATTTCAAGTCACCAGGCCCAATGAACCAGTGGGACAACAAAAAACTTGAGGCATGGAAGTCCACTCGCCGTCTTATCGCTAGGAAAATGACCGGCAAGCACTCAGAATTTGTGGATGACGTTCACCAGGATACTTTCATAGCGGCGACAAAGAACATGCACCTTTTTGATGCTGACCGCGGAAGTTTTGAAGCGTGGATTAGCGGCGTAGCGAAGAACCGGGTAGCTGAATATATGAAGAAGGTGCGTCAGCAATTTCTGCTGGAAGAAAAGGCGATGAGCGATGCGCAAAATGCTACTTCCTATATGAGTCATGAGGAGCCCGACCATAGTGATGACATCATCAATCGTCTTGATACTCTTGCTAGGGTGTCGAGGGTCTTGAAGATCGTGGAATGCTCATGGGAGCAGCGTTTGTATGACAGGTCGATGTTTTTGATTCGTGACTGCGATGGTGATTTTTCGTTGGCGGCAAAGCGTTTAGGGATGAAGGCGACTGCCTTGCGTGAGTCTCACCGGCAGATGATGGAACTAGCGCAGGTGATTGACCGAGCTTTGGTCGGGCATTACGAACGAGTTGCTGCACGCAATGTTGCGCCTGTGACAATCCGGGAGATTTTAGCTTGCTTCCCAGATCCAGAGGCTGGGGATATGGAGCGTGAGTGGCTGCGCTTTGTGCCTTTGGCAGTGATGAAAGCCGGCGCTTTTTCTGTTTCTCGCAATGAATTGGTTGATAGGGTTTCTCGGCTGACCGGGTATGCTCCGGTTACTGCAAGGCATGTTGTTGCCCGGTGTGAAAGGCTCTGTCTGATCGCTCGGACGGTTCTTGAATCAGGCTCAGAGATCTACGGAGAGTCATTAATGGCGTGAATATATGAAAGACCTAACCGTTATAACGGTTAGGTCTTTCGTTTTTGCTTGGTATTTGACTTACAAAACGGCTATATCTTCCCTAAAAGTGGGTATGAAACCATTCCGAAAAAGAAAATCTGAGATCAGCGACAACACTCTCTATAGTCTCAATGAAGACGAGGAGGTCGATCTTTCTTTACCTAAGAAGCTGTGGCTGGATATGCGTGAGAGGTTGGAGGAAGCTCCTGATGGAGACACTCTTTTCTACCGCATAGGTCATTGGATGGAGGGCTCTAAGCTTCGGTTAGTTTTTTCTGGGCTGTTGATGATTCTTGCTGTCCTCTTGGTTTTTGGTCTCGTTTTAGCGCTATCGCTTTCTACCCGCCCGTCCTCAGTCGATGATTCCGGCGATTATCGAAAGGTATCCGCTTTAGCTGCTGTGCAAGCGCCGAGTGAGCTGGAGGTGTAGTTGATGGGGGTAGGTAGGGGAGCAGTTAGGTGGGGGACGCGGGCGCTAGTTCTGAAAATTATCGGGTCTTTGATTGGGCCGCTGACGTTTATAGTCATATTTGCCTTTGCTGTGGGATCCTTAGCTCTGATTGGTGGCTATGGTGCATGGGAAGAAAACCAGCAGTTGCAAGCTGCTGCACGTAGTTGCAGTAACCCTATTAGCGTTTCCGAGGGCTCCACGACGGTTAACGTTCCTCAGGAATATAAAGAGGCAATTGATAAAGCCGGCAAAGAGTCAGGGATACCGGCTCAGATTATCGCTGCGCAAATTCAGGCTGAGTCCAACTGGAATCCCAAAGCGGAGTCTCCAGCAGGGGCTAAAGGACTAACACAGTTCATTCCTTCAACATGGGAAGCCATCGCGCCAGGAGAAGACCCCTTTGATCCGTTCGCTTCCATTGCGGCGCAGGGCCGTTATATGAAGCAGATGAAAGAGCAGCTTGAACATCTGGCAGGTGGGGATGCGAATAAGGCAATCGAGCTGGCTCTAGCTGGTTACAATGCTGGCCCTGGTGCTGTTGTGCAATACAAAGGTATTCCGCCATTCCCTGAGACTCAAAATTACGTTGTAAAAATTATGGGTACCTCGCAGATGACCTACTCCAAAGGGTGCTCTCAGGTTGCAAAAGTTTGGGATGGTGATTTAGGAGACGGGGAGTGGACCAATCCCTGCCCAGGGTGTGTGAAAACTTCAGGTTTCGCTCCGCGCGCTTTAGCTGTTGATGCCCAGAATCACTTTGTTCACTGGGGTGTTGATCTGGCCAGTCCTGGTGTTGGAAACAATCCCGGCACTGAAATTGTTGCGCCGGTTAAGATGAAGATTACAGATATTTATGAGGCAGATGGTTGTGTCTTTGCAACAGCTACCGAGGGGCCTGAATTTGGCTTCTCATTCTGTCACTTGCACTCCTATGATGTGAATCCAGGTATGGAGGTTGAACGTGGGACGGTCATTGGTGTTGAAGGTGGTACTGGCGGGGGAGTGAAGAACGCTTTTTCTACGCACCTGCACTTAGAGATTTACAAACCGGGTTTTGACTATACAAACTTCAAGTGGTTCACCGCCCGAACTGGCTGGGATAACCCGGGTGGCAATATCGACCCTGAGCCTATCTTGATTGAAAAAGGAGCTATGACCTGTAGCTTCTCGATCTCCTGTTAGAAAGGAAACTCTGCGATGCGTGGAGCGCGTGAGAAAAAATATTTAGTTGCCGGCATAGCGGTTGTCTCTGCAATCATTGTGCTCATTATTGCTGGGGTCGTTGCTCTGATTGCACAGGGGCCACTTAGTCAGCAAGAAGCTAGAGTTGAGGTATCTTCCCCAGCTCCAACCAGTAGTATTGCGGCCACTGCTGAACCTAGCGTGAGTCCTGAGCTGATTGTGGCAGACGGTACATGCGTAGATCCATCATCAGTAGACCGAAGCGACCCAGATAAAGTGGCTGAGGCAGTTATGAGCATTTCTTTTTGTTATGACTCAGTTTTGGATGCTACGACTACTGATGCGATGCGGCGTGCAGAACCTCTTATGAGTGAGAATATGCGCTCTTTGCTCGTTGATAATGGGCGTAACGCGCTCAGCTCTCAATTCCTGGAGGCAGCAAAGGGCCGCGGGTACTCCTTCGTTGATGTCGTGTCGGTGGGTTCCGATGCTCATGGGTCAGAGCATGGTTCTGGAAACTATCAGGTGACAAAAATGGCTACCTGGAAGTGGAAGTCTAGGGATGTCAAAGGAACTATGGATGGTGGGTATGCTGTGTGGACTATGACGCTTATTCAGGATGAATCAGGGAATTGGGTACTTGATTCTTATCAGCTTGGGGCTTTTCAGCCAGCTTTCTAGCGTTCAGATAGGGGGCGGGGCAACTGTCGCAAATGCGACAGTTGCCCCGCCCCCCTATGTTCATGGGGTGGTGAACCTTTGGTCAAGAAGGGCATGCTGACTAAGCCCGCGACAAAGAGGAGGGGGGGAGCCTTGGCAA
>NZ_JBLXXQ010000008.1:0-45445 GCF_048512965.1 Rothia sp. P5764
TGCCGGGAAAGATGACCATCAGCTGAAGATTGCTTATCCACAAGTTTCGCGCGCGCGTTTAAGTAGGAGGTTTAAATGAAAAAAGCTTTTTGTAAAAGCTTTTTGTAGTACCCCTGAAAAAAGCTCAAAAATCGCGGTTTGACTAGTATAAATAGTGGGTGTGGATAACTTTCACTTTGGGGTAAATGTCCCACTACTTTGGGGTAAATGTCCCACTACTTTGGGGTAAATGTCCCACCCTTAGCTCAACTTTGGGGTAAATGTCCCACCCTTCAGGCCGCATCGGGTGAACTGAGTCACATTCCTGTGGATAACTTTCACTTTGGGGTAAATGTCCCACCCTGGACAACTCACCACCTTTGTTACTGGTCAGTAACAAAGGTGGTTCCCTTGACAGGGGGTGGTATGACCTCTAGGCTCAAAACGTTAGGGCAAAAAAGATGCCCCCATAGTGCTAGCAACACCATGAGGGCCAGCCAACCACCTAGTCATAGTAGGGGATTGACCATGAATGAGTCTATCAACTTCTCTCAGATAGCAAAAGTAGCCAAAAAGCGTGCTGACCTGGCACAAGAAACCGGCAACTCTCACAGTAGCTTCTACCCAGCACAATTCATTTACTGCTGCCTGCCCTACCGAGCCACTGACGAGAAAATCTGGCTCCGCGAAAACGGTACCTGGACACTGGGTATCACCCCCGGCATCGTCACTAACCCAGACGGCTCCCGAGAGTCCTTTATCCCCTCCGGCAAACTAGCCCGCGCTGCTTTGCTGTATGTGACCACCGAGGCCGTCAAAACAGGCTCACCCCGTATCGAGCTAGCTAAGAGCTACCGAGGCTTTTTGCAAGATTTAGGTATCCAGTGGAATCAACGCAACGCCCGTGAAGCTGTCCGTCAGCTCCGCGCGGTACTCTCCATGAGTATCCAGCTCTCCTTTGTCACCGCAGACGGCGAGGGGGGCAACGTTGTCAGCGAATACGATTTTAGAGTCGGCAGTGGCCGGGAAATTCATTTTGATGCCAACGCCGATATTAAAGAGCGTGAATCTTACCTCCTGCTCTCCCAAGAATTTTATGAAGCGGTAGTCGTTGGCCATGCCGTTCCGATTGTGACCGAAGCATGGCGGGCGCTAATCCAAGAAACAAAGTCACCCCTAGCCCTTGATATTTATCTCTGGTTATCCTCACGCCTAGCTAACCTGACCAGCCCCGTTCATATTACTTGGGATCAGTTATATTCTCAGTTCGGTTCAGAATCCCAAAGTCTAGCCGAGTTCAAAAAATCGTTCCGCGTTGCCCTGGAAACTGTCAAGGAGTACTATCCTGGCGCGAACGTGCGTGAGATGGGCACCGGGCAGGGTAAGACCAAGGGGTTTAAGGGTCTGGTTCTTTATCGTTCTGTCCCGCCGTTGCCACCTAAAAATTAATTGATTTGATGTCAGTTTTACTCCACCCCCTGCTTTTCACTTGTGCAGGGGGTTATTTTTATCCCCAGACACAAAAAGCGGGGCGGTAGCGTCATTTTGACACCACCGCCCCGCTAGGCCAGGGTACTTATTACTTCTATCCCCGGACTGCTCTCACTACTTCACCCATGCCCCAGAACACAATACGGGCAATAGCCATGCAACCTAACAAGATCACAACCATACCCGCCTCCGGGGGAACTTCCGCATAGGCTGGAAAAGCTAGATACAGAGACGTTATCACCAGCAGTTTTGCCCCGAGTAAGCGATAGCGCAAAGTGTACTCTTTGTAGTCCAGGTTCCTTGTCCTGGCAGCCCGATAGATTAGCTTCGCCAGTGAAGCCATATTCTTCACGAAAAGTGCGATTGCTATTGCGGTAGCAAGAGATGAATACGTGAAGTTTGAGGGGTTGAACGCATAAAAGGCTGCCACCGTTGCAAGGTCCACAGTGAACCATGCCAGATAGTTGAAGGCAGAGCCGGGGCCAGTAACCTTGTCGAAGATACTGAATTCGGCCATGTACCCTGCGGTGTGGTATCTGACCTGCTTCCACGTGAGGTCGGTCAGAACACGACTGAGCAGGAATGAGGCGACAACAAGAAGCATGTACACCCCGGAGGACTCTGGCATGTCATTGTCCCAGGGGGTTGATTGGGCCGCAAAATACATAGCTGCCACTGTGCAGGCTATCTCGATCGCATAGGTGGCCAGCCACCAGAAGGCTGACTTTTTGCTGTATTTCAGGGGGTGTTCGAGCGTAAACTCTGCTTCTACCATGTTGGGTTGCTCCACTTCTGCGCTTTTGAGAGTCGGGATATGTTGGCTCTGCCTAGTCCTAGTTCGCGGGCGATTTCGGCCCCGGACTTGCTTTTGAGTAGTTGGGTGACTGCTGCGGCACGGACGGCTGCGATTTGCTGTGATTGATTGTTGAGCTCGTCCTGGAATTGACCGAGGCGTTTGACTACTTCAAGGAGCCCGCCTTCGGTTTCTGCCCAGCCGGGGGGGAGCTTGTCGAGTTGTTCCAGGAATTGCTCTGGGGTGGTGAGGTATTTGTTCTGTGGCATACCCCTAGTGTATATACCCCCCTAAACAATGTCAATAGGGGTCTGAACATTTGGTGTCGTACTTTGTATCAAAACCGCTCACACTCAAACTTTAGATACAATCGACTTATGATACAGACTTCTGATACAAAAAAGGGGGCCGCTGACTTCGGCAACACAGCCCTGCTTACCCTGTATCAAAACCGGTCGTATTAATGCACCCAAGAAACACACGAAAAGAGAACACTCATGTACCCAACCCTGACCGCGGCCAAAGACCTTCTAGGTAATACCCCAGAACAGATCATCGAACCCCTCAGCGCCTGGGGGTGGTCATGGCGCATCGTAGTAATCCTTTTCCTTCTAGCCGTGGCCAACTTCCTGGGCCTCATCTTCTCTGGCCGCTACGAACCACCCACATGGCTATTCTCGGGCTTCCTGGCCCTAGTGATTTACCCGCCCCTACTCTCCATCTTCCGGGCAATCGCCCCCGCACAGGAGGCCGCTAACAGGCTCGCAACCATTGGCTTCCTGGTCGTGGTAGCGGTAGCCTTCATCGGCATAAAATCCTTTACCGGCCACACCCCCAACCCGATTCCAAGCATTGGGTCTCCGCTCGGTGGGCTTCTTTCGGCCATCGTAATTGACCGTTTCTCAGAAGGGCTCGCTGGCCTCCCTATGGCCTGGACAACCGCCATCATACTTGCAGCCGCCGCCCTCATTTTCGGTGCTATCTACTCACAAAGCAACCGGTAAAACTGCAATGAAGATTGGTTACGCCCGCATCTCCACCCCTGAGCAAGCAGAATCCCTCACCACCCAAAAACAGGCCCTGCTTACCCAGGGGTGCGAAAAGGTCTACACAGATATTGCTTCCGGCGCTAGAGCTCAACGCCCCGGCCTTGCTGAGGCCATCAACTACGCTCGGAAAGATGACGCCATTGTTGTTACCAGGTTAGACAGGCTTGGTCGCACAACCCTCGATACCCTAAACACCATTCGGCAACTAGATGAACGAGGTATCAAAGTGCAGGCCCTGGATATTGAGCTTGATACTTCGACCCCGGCAGGCCGCCTTATTATCAAGGTCATTGCTTCGCTTGCAGAGTGGGAACGTGATTTGCTGATCGAGCGAACTAGGGAGGGGCTGGCTCATGCGCGGGCTCAGGGGAGAGTATTGGGGCGGCCTCAGAAGCTCTCACCGGATCAGAGGGAGGCGGCGTTGCAGTCTCTTGCTTCGGGTATGAGTGAGTCTAAGGTGGCTGCGGCTTTTGAGGTTTCTCGGCCTACGATTGCCCGCCTTAAAGCCAAAAACCTAAGTAACTAAGAATGACATCTATACGGTAGGATGAATCTCTTTAATCCAACTTTTGATGTTTATATCGGGTATGAAAAAAGGGGCACCTCACTAAGAGGTGCCCCCCTGTATCTGCAACCGTGGCTACCAAACCATAGCCAGATACATTGGGCACAAGCTATAGAATGCGAAACATCAGCGCCAAAGAGAACGCAAAAGCAATCTACAACTTACGCCATAGTTAGCATAGCATTTACTAACGGACTAATCCTTGCACTTTACCCATACGACGGTCTTGGTTAGCATGCTGAACACTTGCCGCCATTGCGACTCTCTGCTGGCTCCGTAAAACAGGATCAGTCGCCTGCCTTTGACGCTTTAATTCCTCAGCTTTAACCTGAACAGCCTTGAGCTTTTCGTCTGCAACCTGAATCTTTCCTCTTACCTCAGATAGCTCTTGGGCTTTAGCTTCTTTACTAGAGGAAACCTCAGATAGATGCTTCTTCCAGCTCGCCAGCTCTTCATCGTTTTCTTTAGCCCACTTCATTGCCTGGTAAGCCTCTGAAGCGCCGTGGTACTTCTGGGAAATTTCAGCCTTAAGGTGCTTAAACTCATCTTGCCTCTTAGTGCGATTAAAGATTCCAGCCTTTTCGACCTCTTGCTCTGCTGATCGTAAACGAGCAAAATCGGTTACAGCCTGCTGCTCAATTAAAGACTCCCGCTCATCGATAGAAGCCTTCACAGACGATTCTGAGGCCTTAATTTTGGCTAAATCACCTTCTGCTTTTCCATACTCATCCCAAGCTTCTTTCAGATTCTTTTGTAGTTCCTGAGCCCTATTTGTTAACTCGCGATGGTTATACTCTAAATAACTGCTCTGAACTCCAACCTTCAATTCATCTACGTTGCTGAACCTTTTCTGCTCAGTAGGAGTTTCGAGAAGAAAACCTTGCACCTTGTTATCTTTGACATCATAAAGAGCTACAACATCAATACCCGTTAAACCAGCATTCAGTTCGTCGTAGAGTATTGCCCTATCCTCTCCATACTTATACCCTGAAGAATCAATTTTCATTTCTGTCTCTTCAAAGGCAGTCTCATCGTGCCAATATTTAATCCCGGTTTGCTCGGAAATCTGTTCCATCGCCTCTGTAAGAGAAGGAAGAACCTTCTCCATAGTTGCCTGTTCCATCGCTTTCTCTCCTAGCTTCTCTACTGAATCTGTGACCAAACTAATTTCTTCCTGCTGACTTTCCATCAGCATTTGTGACCGAACCTGATCATCGGCAGTCTTGAATTTCTCCACCATCTGCCTTAGACGTAGCTCTTCGGCTTCCGCTAGGCGCACCTGCTCTACTTGGGCAAATGGAACCTCTGCCTTAGCCTTATAGCCGGGTAACAGCTCTTTAGCTTTTACCAGTTCTTTCTCTAGACTTTCAGCCTTCATGGCGATGGAAGAAACTGCATTTTCTAAACGGGTTACCAGGCCTCGATTAACCTGCTTCATTTCTGCGTACCCGGTCTCAACCTTCACCCAAGGCATGTCTTGAACATGAAGCGTTACCGGTGTCTTGGAAATGTGGCCAGGTGTAGCTGCTTGCAACACCCCTACAAAGTTGAGCCCACCTATAGTAATAACCTCCCCTAATTGCGTAGCCCTTACCCAGGACGGTGAACCGATGCCATCAGCCCATTGCTTTAACGCCTCAGCCACATCAACACGCGAATCAAAAAGTTTTCCATTCATCACTGCTGAGAACTTATCACCTGTGGTCTCAACAACCTGTCCAGCGGCCTGCTTCATCGCCGGAATCTGATCCTCCAGTACCTTGGTTCGGGCAGATAAGGTATCGTACTGAAATTGCGCTAATCTACGTCCGTTCTCATGACCAGACATGATGCTACGGAGTTTTCTCACCTTAGCAACTGCCTCCGAATGTTTCATGATGAAAGGATTGCCGGTTGCAATCGCCTGAGTCTGAGCCATAGAGACTTCAGACTTACCTAAATCTTCCATCGTGCGGATAGACATATCACCGCGCATTACTTGCGAGATAAACCGTTGCTTACGCAAAAGAGTTGACCACATTACCGCATCAAAGGTTTCAGACGTCACAACCTGAGTAATCCGCACCTGTTGGTTCTGATTACCTGGGCGTAAAATACGGCCATCGCGTTGCTCCAAATCAGCGGGGCGCCAAGGGGCATCCATATGAACTAGATGTACTAGGCGATTCTGAATGTTGGTTCCTGTACCCATACGAGAAGTAGAGCCAATGAGCACGGCTACCTCCCCATCACGGCACTGCTGGAAGAGTTTTGCCTTTTTCGCCTCAGTATCAGCATCTTGAATGAACCGAATTTTATCTTCGGGTATGCCTGCAATAACGCACTGTTGCTTGAGCTCATTATACATATCGAACCCCCGGTCTTTACCGGGAACACCGTAATCACAGAAGACTACTTGCAAAGCGCCAGGGTTAGGGTGTTCCTGGTCAGTGCCAGGAATTAGGTAGTTGCGGTTCTTATTTTTCTCGTAGACCTCAGCTAGTACCTGCGCTGTGGCCTCCGATTTCGTAGGAACCTCCCCTGTAGGCGTCGCAGCCGGGTCAATCAGACGGTAATCAGCGGCCACTTTACGCCCGTCTGAGGTGATAACCAAAGGGTTATCTGCACCTTTTTCAGCACGGCCGCTCAACGCTTCATACCGATCTGCCAGGTGCTCTATATATGCGGCTTGCTCCGGTGATCGTTTCAAAGAAAGGATATGAGGTGCCGCCTCGCCTTTCTCGTTAGGTTCCAATTCTGGGCGTTTAAGATAACTTAAATCATCAGCTAGCTTTACATCTGCGTAGGTATGCATGGTGCGTACCAGCTCTGGGATGTTGACGAATTTCGAAAAGCGGGTATTCATTTTGTAAGAATCACCGCCGGCAACGGTCAGTTCCATCTCCGTCACCGTCTTACCATAGGTCGCAGCCCAAGAATCAAAGTCCTCTAAGCCTTGTTCACGTAAAAGTTCTGGGGCCAAGTAGCGGTTCATGACGTAAAGTTCAGCCATTGAGTTAGCCACCGGGGTTCCTGTGGCTGCGGTGATAACGCGGTTGCCGTTGGTTTCCCGCAGATATTCCACTACAGAATGCAGGTTTGTTGCTTTCTTTGAACCTTCAATTTGTACTCCAGGGATTGATGAGAATGTTTTGAGGTTCTTAAATTCATGCATCTCATCAACACACAGATAGTCAATACCCGTTTCCTCAAATGAAATACCAACTGGGGAAGGGCTGGACAACAGGTTTTTAATCTGTTCCTCCAGTCGTTCCATACGTTCTTGGAGTTGTTTGGTGCTTCTAGTTTCCTTACCTGAACTTGCAGCCCTCTCATTGTGCTTATATAGAGCATGCTCCATCAGATCGACCTCTTTTTGCAGGTAGGCGGCCTGGCCTTCATTAGAAAGTTGGAGCTTGTTGAAAGCAACGTGCGTCATAATTACTGCGTCCCAGTCATTTGTGGCTACACGCGCAATAAACTGTCTATGCTTATCGCCACTACCAATGTCCGATGAGGAGGCTGCAAGCAGACGGGCTTGGGGGTACAGCTCAAGCCACTCTCGAGAGAATTGCTCCAGCATGTGATTGGGCACCAAAATCGCAGGCTTTTTGATAAGACCTAGACGTTTTAGCTCCATAGTGCCAATTACCATTTCAGCGGTCTTGCCTGCGCCGACTTCATGGAATAACCCGACGCTGGGTTCATTAATCATGCGGGCAATAGCTGTGCGCTGGTGAGCATGAGGGGTAAAGGTCTTCACTAGACCCGGCAGAGTTAGGGCTTTGCCGGCCTCGGCATAGCTCCGCAGTGCATAGTTATTATGTGTATCGTTGTAGGCCCTTAAGAGCATTTGATGACGTTCTGGGTCTTCCCAGACCCACTCAGCGAACCGATCACTGATTTTTTCGGCCTGTGCATTGGCATGGGCGGTGGCTTCGGGATTAAAAGCCTTATCTGTGATAATCCTAATCGGCTTTTTCTCAATTGCTGCCTGGAACAGCTGGGCTGGGCTACGCTCGGGTGTCCCGTAGTTATTTGGGTCAGCGCTTGAGCTGTTTGTTAGCTCCCACATGCCGCCGTGAACACGGCGTAGATTGGCACGCATATCACCAAGCTCTTCATGCAGGAATTGCTCGTGAACAGCTTCAGGAATCCAGACTGCGCCAGGCTGAACAGTAATATCAGCCGCAGCAATATCCTCGGGAATGGCCTTCTCCAAAGCTTGAACATGCTTTGTGAAATGAGGGTTGCGCTCCGCAGCGGCTTGAGCTTCTTTGAGTTTGGCTTTGACATTCCCAGAAAGGTATTCCTCCGCAGTCTGGTACTGCGGTGCTTCAGCGCTAGAGCTTGGCAGAACAAAGATGCGGTCTCCTAGCTCAGAGATCACAGCCTCGGTGGAGTCTTTCATTAGCTCGGCCATGTACTGGATATCCACTCCGCCCTTAACGTCGAGTGAGACAGCTAGGGCATCCAGTGCGTTATCTACGTGGGTGACAGGTTTACGCGGTTCTAGAATACGGTGGTTTAGCAGGTCAGCGGGTGTGGCTGAGTTGGTGGCTTGGGAATAATTCTCAAGACCTAGTACCAGGGCTCCGGCAGGGTCTTTGAGGAAGGTGCTCATGACAGGGCGGCGTCGCACACGAGTCTCACCGCTTTGGGTATAGGTGAGAGTTCCACCGTTAAGTGGCCCGTATTTGTCTGTATGTCTATGGTAGGTTTCGCGTAGCTGGGTACGGGCAGCCTCCATTGCAGTCTCTGGCACAGCATCGGTAGCTTCAGCTGCCAGAAGAGTCTTCGTCTGGTCGCGCAATGAAAGCAGACTCTTGAGTTCTTGCTCTTGGGTCTTGGGTACCCGTAGAGGCCGTTGCTCTTTCTCCTGGTAGATAGTGAATGTACCATTAGGGTGCACGCTAATGTGCTGGTCTAGTAGCCCTTCCCCAGGTAGGAGTAGGGGCATAGATTCTGAGGCCTTAGCTGGTTCAGTGGAATATGCGCGACCTGCTGTGATAGCCACCTGAGCATCGGCCTCAATCGCCTGGGCCAGGCGTTGAGACAATGTTGCACGTTTCTGGGCAGTTGCAGTAACAGCTTCACTAATCTGCCCAAAACGGTTAGTTTTGAGTACAGTTTCTCCCAGCAGGTTCTGGGGTGCATCTTCAAAATAGGCGTTACGGTGATAGGTCAGTCCGTCCTCAGTGCTGTATTGCTTACTGGTGATCCAGACATCAGAGAGTGGAGTCTCATTCTCTAGGCGTTTGCGGAAAATCAGCAGGTCGGTCATTACCGTGGTGCCTGCATTATCAAAAGCTCGCTCTGGTAGACGGTACGCACCCATCAGGTCAGCCTGGGCATACATGGCTTCTCTTGCGGAAGAACCAGCTGCATCAAGGGTTCCTGTTGACGTAATCAGAGCTACCATACCGCCTGGTTTAGTGAGGTTCAAAGACTTGATAATGAAATGGTTATGCATGGAATGTCCAGCTGCGTTATGGCGTGGGTCATGCAAAACAGTCTGGGAAAATGGCACGTTACCAATAGCTGCGTCGAAGTAACCATTCGGGATAAACGAGTCAGCAAAGGATTCATTGCGGATAGTGGCTTCGGGGTAGAGGTAGGCTGAGATAGCTGCGCTGGTGGGGTCAATTTCGATGCCGGTTACGCGGGTATCGGCAGGAGCCTGGCTAATAAAGTTTCCGATACCGCTACCTGGTTCTAGGACTTGTCCCCCGCTGAAACCATACTTTTTCAGGCCTTGCCACACAGCTTTGGTATAAGTGGGGTCAGTATAGTGGGCATAGTTGACCCCTCGCGCAGCCTGCCGATAACTTTCTTCACCCAGTAGCTCTTTGAGCTCGAATCGATCGGGCTCTGTCTCACGGTTAGCTTCGTTGAAGATTTCGGATAGATCGCCTGCGCCCCAACCTGTGTACTGGGCTAGAACTTGTTTTTCCTCATCAGTTGCAGACCTGCCGGCCTCTTGTAACCTTTTTAAGGTTTCTACTGCCGCAATGTTACGTCGATAGCGTTCAGCGACGCTTAGTGCCCCTTGCGGAGAGGCACTAAGCACTAAGTCTTCAGCTAGTGGGCCAGCATGTTCTGCAATTCCTGTTGCCTTTTCAGCAGGGGCGATGCTGCCAGATTGTAGGCCTCCTGGCTGACCTGAATCTCCCCTTCGTCCCGGCCCTGCCGTAGAGATGGCGTCAGCTGATGAAAGACTAGCGATTCCTCCAGGCTGTTCTGAATCCAGTCCAATTCGCTCTGTATTTCTTCCTGGCTCATCGATTCTTCCTCCCATAGTTCTTGTGGGGGTAGCAGTAGCTCCTGACGCACTGTTTCCTCCGCCCGCTTCTTGGCCGCTTCCAAGCGTCCCACCTTCTGTATATAGCCTTCGGTCAGGGAATCCGGTCCCGCGTACTGAGTTGTTAGCTCCTGAATCATCAGTTCGGCTTGTTCCTGAATCTGTTGAAAGTGCTCGTCCAGATTCATTTCCTCTTGCATCTGGACGTAAGTGCTCGGAGCTAGAATCTGCCAGTTCTGCCTGGCTATAGCTGCGTAGTTGCTCATCTTGAACCTCCTGAGAGTTTGAGAATAGATACTCGAAAATATCGAGCTGGCCCTCAATAAGGCCGTATTTTTTCGCCACGATGTACTCCATGCAGATAGCGGATAGATGCCACCTACTTTAACCGTGGATCGAGACGTTTAATAGAAAGTTATGAATTTACGAAATAGCGGTAAAGGAGCTCTAATAATTTTGCTGAACCTGAATATTGCCGGTTAGAAGGTTGTAGATAAACAGGACGATGCAGACGGAGAAAAAAGTTAAGGCGACATAGCCTAGGAAAATTCGACTGTACCGGTTCCATCCAAAGAATGGAACGATGATGTAAATCCAGCTCAGAGCAAGGGCGGTGTAATGGAAAGCTAAGAAGAGCCAGAGAAACACTTTTTTAACACCGTGGAAGAAACCAGCAAGGGGGTTTTGCCTATGCTGTTCAGGTATCATCATAGGTTGCTGATAGTAGTTTTGCGGCGGACGCCCAGGATTATAGGTCGGGGCCTGCTGTTGAGGGCGGTTAGGAGTGGTGTAGTAAATCTGGCCCATCTTAGCCTCCTTGTGGTGGGCTACGTTGCTAGCTATCCTAGCTTTCGAGGGTCGAGGGGTGTGCTTCGACGGTACCCTGAGCGGGCTTAGGCTTACGGTTAATGGTGACGGAAACAAAACGGTTAGACGGCGCTATTTCATCGGCAAGTAGGCTCATGCTGCGGATGGTTTCGCCGTCACGCTTACGTTCCTTGGTGATAAGAATTCCTGTGGCAATTAGTCGATCGCCCTTTTGTAACTCTTCACTGATACGCTGAACATAATCGTTCTGTTTCTCACTTCCTTTAGAGCGCACTTCGACGTCTAGGTATGTGGTGATACCAGGAACGTAGTCTTTGTCCGCTGCGGACCATACACGCGGGGTGTGTGCCACGGTCATATAGGTTACAGCTGCCCCATCTTTAAAGAACCGTAGTTCAGGGTTGCGGGCAAGGTTTCCAACGATGGTGAGAGGAATTTCGTTATTCATTGTGAGTTCTCCAGATTTTCGATGTCATGTGATATGACATGATGTGATTACTTAATAGGTACGTCCGCACCAAATTCAAACTCGATAGCTTCGAAGAGGTAGTGGCTAATGAGTTCATTTTGGCTCATACCTTTTTTCTTAGCTGAATATTTCAACAGTTCAGCTTGGGCTTCGGTGCCGCGCAAGGTGTAGAGACTGTACTTGCGGCCTGCTGCTCGTCTTTCAAGGCGGGCTTCGGGGGTTTCCTCGGACTCTTTCGTGTTCTGCCCAGAATCAACTCTGCTACTGGCAGTGACTCGTGGCGCCTCAGCCGCTTCGATAAAGGCGTCAATATTGGTAGGGGTAGCTCGCTGGCGGAAAGTGGATGCCATTATCGTCCTTTGGTGAGTTCGAGAACTTCTTGAGCAAGCAACTGAATTTCAGCCTTAGCTTTCGAGTCGGTGCCTTCGGTAACAGCTTTTCCTTCGGCTAGGGCTACCTGGTATGCCTTGCGACTGTAAATCACTACATCCGCTAGCTTAGCCTGCGGTGTTGCCTGGCTCAGGTATTCCTTAGCCTCTTGGGCCTCAGAGCTCATTACATGGGTAGAAGCCTGTGAGATAACGATGAAGGGAATGAGCTTAGGGTTCAAATCCTGCACCATGTCAATAATCTGCATCAAGTCCACAGTTGCGTCTAAGTCAGCCTGGGCTGGGCGGCTGGGAACAAGCACGAGATCTGCAACTGTCATGGCTGACCGCAACTCTTTAGAGTCTTTGCCGGCCGTATCGACAAGAACTACATCGTAGCTCTTATCTAGTTCGCACAAAGTTTGACTCAGGCGACCCTCTTTTCGGAGGGTCATGATGGCCTCGTAGCCAAACTCTTCCCTATCGTCTGCCCAGCGTGAGGCGGTGTGGATAGAAGGGTCTGCCTCAACGATGGTAACGCTCATGCCTTGCTGCTGAAAAGTGGTGGCTAAGTTGACGGTCAGGGTGGACTTTCCCACCCCTCCTTTATGGTTTCCAATAAGTAAGATCATGACATCATTCTAACCCTAATGTCGTGTGATATGCAATGATGTGATGTGAAATGATATGAATAATTTAGGCTGTAAGGATCAAGCCCACGGAAGGTACTCCAACGGTATGGCGTAGAATCGAAATGTACATGACCCTGTAAGGAAGCCTTTCTCAGTGAATATTGAATCCTCAGAATTTACCTTATGGGTCGAAGGTTTTGCCCCAGGTGCAACTCTTAAGGAGATTTGCACAGAAGCAAACCTAAGTCTTTCCACGATCTCAGAACAGCGTAGCGGCCAGCGCATTACACCGAAAACTATCATTGCGATTGCCAGGGCATACAGGCTCAACCCAGGAAATGAGTTGGCCACGTTCTCGGGGTATGAATCACTTGCAAAAGCGCCGCTCACTCTTGTAGATGCGGCCCCGTTTTATTCTGCGCTTGAGCTGTTGCACCAGTGGTTCGTTAGAAAAGGCAAATCTCACCCAGGATTAGTTTTCGCAGCGCCCGAAGCTAAACTTAAGCGGTGGATAGATGTAAACCGAAAATCAGCTACTCAAAGAGAGCTGGCTCAGCATTTGACCATGCAACCGTCAAACTTCTCACAACAAATTAAAGATGGCACATTGTCTATCCCCCGCATCATAGAACTGGCTACTTATCTAGGCACTTCTCCACTTCCTGGACTCGTTGCAGCTGGATATATGCTCTTTGAAGAAGTTTTCAGCCAGAACCCCGAAGATTACTTGATACGTAGACCTGATAATGAGCTGTTATCTGCTTTGGTGAAGGGCACTATCTTCCTGCCTTCAGATATAACTCATATCATAGTGCCCTGAGGCCTCCTTAGCCCCTGTAATCTTTGCTGAAACCAGCCCATTAATACACCCAATCAATGGGGTTGGTCTCAGCAATTAAATTGTTACTGTAGCGAAACTGAAAAGCCCCACCGACATCTGCCACTGAAGGTCCTGAACAGGTTAAGAGGGTGATGGTATAAGGACCTGCTGAGCGAAAGACTCGTGATTGTATCTCACGTTGTTTCTGTAGCTGTTTCTGAAGTTCCTCATTGGACGGTTCGTCTGCCGTTTTTTGTTCTAGGGTTTCATCAAATTGAGGTGCTACGTAAAGGCTCGTTAGCTGGGTAGCTATCACCTTACCGTCCTTGTCGGCAGTAAAAATCAGGTCGCATTTTGAAAGTTCATGCAACTGCCCCCAAGCTGTTAGCTCTCCGCCACTGTCGCTGATTATTCCAGGTTCATAATCGACATGCCCCACAAGCAAGGATACCCCTTGTGCTGCTCCGACTTCCTCTGAATGGCTGTAGATAATTCCGTCATTAGTAGCCGCGGATACAGGCAAGGTAAAACCTGGCGTGAATGATGCCCCAGCGTTGATTGCTGGTGCCCACCAGCTCATCGGTGAGAGCTCCGGTATTTGGCCCATATCAACAGGGGGATCACACTTCACATCCATAAAGCTCTGCTTCGGTTCAGGGGCTGAATGGGCAGTTACAGTGGGTGCCTGCACTGTCTTTTCTATAACAGGGCTGGGGGTTATAAAGAGTGCTATGGCACTCAAGGCTGAAATTGCAGAGCCTGTTGCAAGTAGCCTGGCCATCTTCTTGGTCATTTTGCTCTCCTTAACAGAACTGTGGGCCTACACCTGGTTCAGGTGTAGGCCCCATTATTCGTGGGCTGTAGCTATGTAGCTACAGGGACTTCTTCGTGCGGCGGTATTGGGAAAACGCCCCTACACCTAGCACAAGCGCTAGTAGGCTAATGAGCCACCCTGCTATAACTCTAGTGCTACTGGTGTTCTCAGCCAGCACCTCGGCTTGCTGTGCTGAAGTTATTGATGCCGCACCGCCTGCCTTAAAAGTGGTTGCTGGTACAGTTCGTTCGGAGATAGATTGACGGCCAGTAGCCCCGTCAGTGATTATCTGGCGTACGTTAGTCTGCCCCGCTGCTGGGTCAGTAACGTACTCGGTTGTTACCTGGTGGCCCTCTGGGGTGATTTGTTCGGTCACAATGGTGGATGCGCCGGTAGCCTCATCGCTAGTCTGATTAGTGATGGTTCCAGTCAGTATGATGTTTTGTTCTTGGTCGATTTGTGGTGGTGCTACTGCATCAGCTATTGGGGCAGGAAGTTGGTCTGATGCAATTGGAGCTGCGGAATCCTCAACAGGATTCTCGGTATCTACTGGGGCGGCACTCTCAATTGGTTCCGTAGTGGGATCAGGTGCAGGGATGACGCTTTCAACTGGTACTGGTGTGGGCGAGGGAGCCGGGTTTTCAGTCTCGATGGGTACAACGGGTAATGAAGGGTCAGTAGGTTCAGCTGGGGACGGATCGGCAGGGTCTGAAGGGTCTGGAATAGGTTCCGGAGCAGTTGGAGGGTCAATCGGAGTTACTTCAATGGGTGCAATGGGATCTTCTACTGGCTCCTCTGTAGATATAGGCTCTAAGAGTTTTTCCTCAGCAGTGGCTGTCTCCCCAGGTAGAGGGGAGGCAGTCTTTGATGCTGTGGTAGGTTCGAACGTGACTTCTTCTGCAGATGCTGCCGTTGGGAGTGGACCGGTAATGACAATCCCGGTGGCAATTAACGCGGTAGCGGTCTTTGTCGTGTGAGCTGACATAAGTGTCAGGCTCCTTCCTATCACATGATGTGATGTGATGTGATGTGATTTTCTTGATATGGCGTTGAGCCGCACTCCATATGGGCGGCTCAACATGATGTTTCAGGCGAGTTACTTTGTAATACCTACCGTTTATTTTAGTAACGATGAAGCTTTATTGTGTTAGAAGCGTTGCCATTTCCCGTTTGGGGGAGGGGGCTGGTATTTGGTGTAGTTGAGCATCGTTGGACCCCGTGGGATTTTTGCTTTGATTATCAGGATGAGAGTCTATGCTCAATCCAATACAAAAGCCATGAAAAACGGGGTAAAAGTTCCGAAAATCAGAATATATCCTTGATAAATTCTGTAAACAAGAATATAGTCCTTAACTATGACAGGACACCTAACAATCCCGCAGATCGTAGCCCGCAACGTTCGCGCAGAAGCTACTCGCTACAGCTTCAGCAATGAAGACCTGGGCAAACTTCTCAACAAGAGTAAAACAGCACTTCACTCAAGGCTTATTGGTGAAGTTGAATTTCGACTTAGCGAACTTGCAATTTTGGCAGAAGCTATGGGTATCGAAGTAATTGACTTTTTTGAAGGAACCTCACGCAAGGAATCGGTTGTCTAATGGATCCCCTCAAGCAGTCAGCCAGCAATTTGCCCCTACGAATACCTAAGATAAGGCCAATCCAGACCCTAGCAACATACAAAGCGGGCGCGGCCAGCGGCCCGCTTATGGCTCAAATTAGGGCTTATGAAAAATGTGAACACTTACCCACCTTGCGGCCCGGAAAGTATCGTAATACAGCCCGCGTTATCCGTTACAACCTCTTACTCAATGAAAACGAGCCGACAATCAAAGCAATGGCCCAAAACATTACCCATGCTGAAATATGGATAGCTTTAGCAGGCCTCAACAGGGGACAGCCAACGGGTATATAAAAGCAGGTTCCCTACCCGCATCGGGATAGACAACCTGCCTGCTGAAATCTGGAGAATCTCAGATGATCTTACCTATCGGAGGCACCAGATTCAGTTACGCATCACTAGGCACCCAATAGGCTAACCCGCTTATCTGAAGTGCATAGTTCCGCAACTATTAATATACACCTACTTACGCGCCCCCTATGAGTAAAAGCACCAAGCTATAAGCAGCCACAGCTACCCTCATCGTTTAACGAACTACCACCTTAAAACATCAATCCCAAAGAGGCTAACCATGACATATACACAGACCGGAGCCGCCCGCGCCTGGACACCAGAAATGCTCAAAGAGTGGCAAAATACCATCTACCTTATTCGAGCACGTCTCACCAGTTCTTGCCCTGCTCATGACGCTCATGATGTACATCAAAACACCTGGCTTGCGGCTCATCAACGGCTTGACTCCTATGACCCTTCGAAGGGCCCCTTTGGGCCTTGGATTCGAAGCGTTGCTATCACTGAGGTCAAAACCTACCAACGTAAAAAAATCACTGAATCTCAGCATAGTGAAGCCTATAATCACCTAGCTAATACCGGCGTCAGCGAAACCTTATCCCTCGTTGAAGAGGACATTGCTAAAGACATTATTGAGGAAGATGGGAACTATACACGCTTGCATCATGTCATGGGTATTTTGGCTACTGTTATGGAAAATCCTGCCCACCTAGAGCGTACTCTCAAAATTATTCTAGCCTTTGACGGAAACGTAGCAGCAGCATCAAGAGCTCTAGGTATCGCACCCAAAACTTTACGAGATAACCAGGCTAATACTGTTCGGCTTGCTCAGGTCATTCACCGGGCGCTGGACGCACATGAGCGGCTCGCGTCACAGGGGGGTAATATTTCCGAGATTCTGACCGTTGAAGATTTACTCGGTTGTCTGCCGATGCAAGAAACTCACCTGCCAACAGGCTTTGGCGTGCTTGTCTCAATGATTGCAACCGGCACAGAACTTAATACCTCTGCTATAGAAGCCCTGGGTGAGCAACTAGGTATTTCATATTCGCTAAGTCGGAACTACTACAATCAGACTTTGAAGCTGCTGTCTGTTGCAAAGCTAGTGATTGATAGAGGTCTAGCTGTTTATCAGTAATATCATACGATGCCATATCACTCGATATGGCATCGTTCTGTGTAGCTCGGGCGGTTTAATAATGATGTGATGTGATGTGATGTAAAGCGACATCATGCAGTATAAGTAAAAGTCAAAAAATAATTCAAAAAACACTTCACCAGCCCGCCGAATTCGTATTCCCAGTGCATATATCTCTACGAACCCCACAAACGTAGACGAAAGAACACAATATGGTTGCATTTGCCACCCGTTGTACCCTCTGCACTGGAACAACCAACCTCGTTACTATCGCCCAACCTGGCACCGACACCTCTCACCCGGTCTGCTCCGGCTGTTACACCCTGGTAACCTCACAAGCTGCAAACCAAGACATTACCCCCTGGCATGCTTACACCCTGCTTCTAAACCGTCTCGACAAACACCTCGGCCGCGGTCTACAGCTAGCAGGTATTGGATAGATCAGAGGTAGACATGAAAAATAAAGGACTTCTCATAGGAGCAGGTGTCCTCGTAGCCGTTTTGATTAGCCTTGTTGCCGTCCTGCCCCTCCTTGTCGGTGTCTTCATCGCCGCCATTACCCCTGTTGAAACGGTCTCAGCCAAATGTTCAGTAACTACCGAAAACGCGAACGGTGACAACCTCATCAACGTCCCAGCTGAATATGTAGAAGATATAAAAAAAGCTGCAGAAAACTCTGGTTTACCAGCTGAGATACTTGCTAAACAGATTCAACAGGAATCTGGCTGGAACCCTAATGCTGTATCACCTGCCGGGGCGATAGGCATTGCCCAGTTCATGCGCGCAACATGGGACACGATAGCGCCAGGTGAAGATCCTCTTGACCCACACGCAGCTATTGCCGCGCAAGGTCGCTATATGAAGCAACTTAAAGACCAGGTACAGCATCTAGCTAATGGCGATGCAAATCAGATTGTGAAGTTGGCCCTGGCGGCATACAACGCAGGTCCTGGGGCCGTTCTCAATCATGGTGGAATCCCGCCTATTGGAGAAACCCAACATTACGTTGAAGTTATTACCTCTGGCGCACAAGTAAATTTCTCAGCAAATTGCTCACAGATTAATGGGGCAAAGGCATGGGATGGCGACTTAGGTCCTGGCGAATGGACGAACCCCTGTCCAGGATGTGTCTATACTTCCGGCTTTGGCGTTCGAAATATTTTTCCTCCGGGAGATTGGAAAAATAACCATGTTGGTATTGACCTTGCAACCCCGGGCATACAACAGGGACAAGCTGGTGGAGAAATTATTACCCCCACTGACATGACTGTGGTCGGAATGATTGATGCGGACGGATGTGTTATCGCTAAGCAGGTTGAAGCCCCTGGTTTCCAATTTGCTTTCTGTCATCTAGATTCCATAGATGTTAGTGTCGGCCAAAGCCTTAAGCGCGGCGACATTATTGGTATTGAGGGCGGCACTGCTGGTGGCGCAAAATTTACTTTTGCAACTCACCTGCATTTTGAAATTTATGACCCAGAATCATCAGTGCCGGCTTATCCCTACAATGGGCACAACCTTGATCCCGAACCCATCCTCAAAGAGAAAGGCGCATGGGTGAACTAATGACCGATAAAAAGAACACTGGCGCAATCATCACTATCACTGGCCTAAGCGTACTAAGCCTACTTTTTGCTATCTTCACCATCTGGCCTGATAAAAACCCCCAGGACGAGAAAACCCCTGCATCTGCGGGAGGCACCAGCACCTCAGCGGCTACGCCCAGCATCACCAGCACACAGCTCACTGCAATCAGCGATGAGCTAGCAGAAGGTAGCTGTACGGATCCGGCCACTATCAATAGGTCAGACCCCGAAGCGGTTATTAAGGGCTTTACAGAAATTGCATTTTGCTGGGACAGCACTACTGACGCCAATACCACAGCTGCCGTTCTCAGGGCCCAGCCACTTTTGACTGAGGACTACTACAAATCCATCGACCCCAACGTGCGGAACTCAATGAACGCAGACTTCCTTGCAGTATCCAGCAGTCAGGCCTATACCATCCCCAAGGTTAGCTTTGCCCCAGATGAGGCAGGCCAGGTGCCCGAAGGCTTTACCGCTAAAGAAGTTATTGTTGAATGGACATGGCTGGGTCGAGATGGATACGAATATAAGGGAGGACGCGCCCTAGTAAGCGTTGCCGCTGTTGAAGAAGAGCCTGGGCGGTGGGCTATCAGCGGGATGCAAATTAACTCGATCTCCAGTGAAACCGCCATGCTCTACAGCAACACTAATCAGTAGAAAGGACGCACCATGAGCACAACTCCAGAAAACCAGCAATCTCAACATAGGTGGGGTAATAAGTTATGGCTCGCTTTCACTATTCTGCTTGTCCTGATTAGTAGTGTCCTGCTTTTGGGATACATCAAAACACAGGGAGAACTGGACGCCGCACAAAACAAGGTAACATCCCTAGAAAATACTGTTCAAGAACAGAAATCCACTATCGAGACCTCTAAGGCTGATACCCAATATTGGTCCAGCGAGGAACAAGATAGCGCTATTGCTGTAGCAGCCGCAGCTACGGGTATAGAGCGTCGTGGGCCCGGTGATGATTTTGGGTCTTACCTTTTCCACATCGAGCAGTATGGCACTGATAATTTCAGGAACCAGATTGATGGAACTCGCAACGGAATCAAGACTCGGGGCATTGTCCGTTCTGTTGACTCAGCAGACTTCTCTCAACCAGATAAGGCTGTTATCCGCATCGGATTCTCAGGAATAACGGGTTCTCGTGAAGCCCGTGGCTTCTACACCGTAACCCTGATCAAAGCAGACGACGGCTCAATCTTAGTTGATTCATTTTCAGGGAGCACCTTCCAATGAATAAAAAAGATACATCACCCCACAAGCCTCCAGAGTTACCAATCTTCCCGGTTATTACGGTAGAAGTCGACGATGAGAATCATCAGCTCTACGCTTCAGCTCCTGGTTCTACTCTTATTACCCGCCCCTATGATAGGGAACGATGGGTCGATGAGAGTCAGGTAGCTTACCGCAATGAGCAGGTTGCTGAGGCGGCCGGTGCTATCGCTCAAGATATTGGCCTTACACATGCTGTACGTGTCAATGTAGCAATGGACGATGAAAACACCTTCAAAATGTGGATGGAGCATCAAGGCACTGAGCTACATATGCTTCCAGAATCTAGCCCAGAAGGAATGAATCCCTCCAAAGGTAAAATTTTTGGAGGGCTTTCCCTAAAACTGTGGGCCGCAATCACTGCATTTATCCTCTGCATTGTAACTATGGTAGGGGCAATTCTGTGGAAAAAAGGACAGGAAGAAGCCGCGCCTACCTATACTCCACCAGCAGTACAGCTACCGGTTTCAGCACCAGCTGGCTGGGACACATTCGCAGATTACTCCCTAGAAGCTACCACAGCTGCACCACTGATCGTGGGAGATAAACTCTTGTACGCGCAGGGTAGTGAATTGAAAATCGCCAACTCTATCGATGGAGTACAAGAATCAACTCATTCCGTCGGCTTTGATATTACCTCTATCACCACTGTGAGCGGCCTGGGGGAGAACATTATCGCTGTTGGTGGAGCAAACTCCCAAGCAGCTATTGGCCCCTTGGGAGGGGAGATGCACACCATCACCCGACCTACCCAGCAAGCTTCCTTACGCTGGGTCTCAGGCGTACCTGTATTCCTCAGTACCGGTACTGTCTGGGTGCCGAATACAACGGGTGAACTCACTCAGCTCACCGCTCCTGCTGATAGCGTCCCTGCCGCCGTCTTCGGCAATACTGTCTGGATGGTCTCAACGGTTGATACACAAGCCTGGCTTATATCGTCTAGTGCACCTGAGCTACCTGCCCCGGTAAGTATCCCCGCTCCTGCGGGTTACACATACCAGGGTTTCATCACATCAGTTAATGATCACTTAGCTTTTGCCTTTAACAACAGTGAGTCACGAGAACAGGCCATTGTTCTTGTCGATGCAACGGCGTCAGGTTCCTTGGAGAACGGCCGTACTGTCAAGGGCAGCTATAACCAATCACAGGTATCAGTTGATCTCGCCCGTAATCTGTTACTAACTGGCTCAACCCTTGTAGATGTTGCAGCTAACCAAGCAATGAATGTAGGGTCTAACACCTCCTATGGTGGTGGTTATGCCTGGGCTCGTGGAACTAATCCACAGCGGATTAGTGTCACTGGCGACATCAAAACCTGGTCTACCAGTTCAGCTATCCCTGTTATCCCGGCAGATGTCGATAGTCAAGGTAGAGCCGTGGTTCTTTATAAACCCTCATCTCAAGATGTTCCTTCTAAGCTCTACGTTCTACGAAAGGAGAACTAAATATGGTAGTTTTCTTACGCCGTCAAGTAGTAGAAAAACCAACCCCTGCCAATCCCTTCGTAGCTCCGCCTGCAAAGGAAGAAGATGTAGAAGACATCGGTGTTAGCGCTCTATTCGATAACGATGTATCGAAGCACTTTGAAACTCCTAGCTTTGGTTCATCGTCCATCGGTCTCTATCCGGTGGCTGGGGGTGTCGGACTCTCAACAATGGTGCGCTACGGGCATGGTGTGCTAAGCGAAAACCACAATAATTGTGATGCTGTGATCTTAGTGAGTACCACAGCTGCCGACCACCTCTTCAAAGCCCAGAATCTTCTCCGTGTAGGTACCATTCCCGGTGGTCAGCAGATTATCGGAATCGTGCTGGTAGAAGACCGTCCCAAACTCTCAAAAGAAACCATCAAGGAGGCCAAAAAGACCCTTCGAATGACTAAACACAGCTGGGGTATTCCCTTTGTCAATGACCTGCGCGAACCTAAAGAAGTTACTAAGTTGCCCTACCGTTACCGCAAAGCTCTAGAGAGCCTGGTTAAAGTATCAAGCTCCTAGAAGGTGCGGTGGCACCTTTTGCGTAGTCGCTCCTATCTACATCCATAAACCCCTCACAAGGGGTTCTTTTCATAGAAAGAGAAAGAACAACAATGAACCCTACTCCTACTCCATTTCCTGGTTCTGAAAACCTAAACGTTGTTATTGGCTGGCTTATGTATGGTGGCATGATGGCCTTGCTAGTCTTCTTCATCATTGGCATCGTTAAAGCCGCGCAGTCTCGCCGACAGCATGCAGAAGAGCGTATTGAAGCACCGGTTTGGCCTCTTATTGGTGCTGCCATGTTAGGTATGGCCGGTACTATCTTCAGCTTCTTCATGTAAATAATGCCCTGAATTTTCTGGCTCCTAGACCAGAAAAACTGAGAGGCGCTAACCCAAAGGTTAGCGCCTCTCGTTAAACCTCTAGAAAGGAAAGTGAGCTCATGGACATACTGAAAGATGTCCTCGGCAACGTCTTTGGGCCAGTATTCAAAGGTATTGAAGCCATCGCTAGCACTGCAATCGGCAAAGCGCTCGAGGCTTTAGTCCAGATATTGTACAGCTGGCTAGTTAGCATCCTTGAAATTATTGGTAGCTGGTGGCTGGGGCTTGACCCTATAGGTGCAGGTGAAGGTTCAGTTGTCAACACTATTAGTGACACCACCCGCCCACTTGCTGCCATGCTCGGCACCATTGGTCTCGTTATCGGTTTCGTCCGTGTAGGTAGATCCCAGGGTTCAAGAGAAGATACCTCCATCTTGATTGAAGGGCTCATGCGTGTAGCTATTGCCGGTGGCGTTGCCATTCCTGGTACACAACTACTGATGAGTTTCTCATCTGCTTTTGCGCCATGGAGTTATAAAACTATTCTGACTTCCGCGCAGCAAGAAACCGCCTCACTCATGGCCGTCCTGCCCCAAGAGATTGATAACGCTGTGGTCGGATTAGCTGGCCTCTCCATCCTTTTTATTGGGCCGCTGATGCTTTTAGCCTCGGTTATTCAAGCCATGATGGCAATGGGTACGGATATAGCAGCTTCCTTACTTTCTGCACTTCTACCTATCACTGCTGCCACCTCCGTTACTGCCCAGGGTAATAAAGCCTTTTGGAAACAGGTTGGCTGGATCATCGCTTGTGTTGCTTTTAAACCTGCGGCTGCTATCATCTATGGCTTTGGGATCGCCCTTGTGGTTGGTGGAAATTTGAGCACCACTGATGGTTCCTCTAATCCAGTTCTGTCCATAATTGCAGGTCTCATGGTCGTTATTTTGGCTTGCTTTGCGTTGCCGTCATTGGTGTCGTTGGTTGCTCCTATGGCTGGTGTTCTTGGGTCATCGGGTGGACGCTTCCTCGCTACTGCTGGCGGTGCTGCGGTAGGTGCTGCCATTGTTACAGCGGTTGGTGTGGCCACTGCTGGAACTGGTGCTGCCGT
The DNA here is from genome assembly GCF_048512965.1 of Rothia sp. P5764. Classification (NCBI taxonomy): domain Bacteria; kingdom Bacillati; phylum Actinomycetota; class Actinomycetes; order Micrococcales; family Micrococcaceae; genus Rothia; species Rothia sp. P5764. Next base: position 23,409 of record NZ_JBLXXQ010000008.1, read on the forward strand.
TGCGGCCGGTGCTAGTGGAGCGGCCGGTGCTAGTGGAGCGGCCGGTGCTAGTGGAGCGGCCGGTGCTGGTGCCGAAGTAGCTGGCGGTGCTGGTGCCGAAGTAGCTGGCGGTGCTGGTGCCGAAGTAGCTGGCGGTGCTGGTGCCGAAGTAGCTGGCGGTGCTGGTGCCGAAGTAGCTGGCGGTGCTCAAGCATCTGCAGAAAGTAATGGAGCAGCTGGCGCTGGCGGACTTAGTGCTGACGATACTTCTGCATCGAGTGGTACACCTGGCATAGATTCTGACACTAGCGCAAGCCATAGCCAAGAAGATACAGGTTCAGAATTAGATACAGGAGATGCAAATGCCATTGGGGCTGATAGCTCTGAGACCTCGGCATCGGGTAGCCCTGTAGCTGAATCATCTACCGCTGAGAACAGAAGTACAGGTATCCCCGATACCGGTGCAGACGCCGAGAATACTAGCGTCCCCGACATCGGTGCACCTAACTCTAGCGGAAGTGGAGCTACCGGTTCTCCCAACTCAGGGAGCAGCGCGACCTCCGCCGACGCAGCAGACACTTCAGCCGGTGCTGATAATTCCGCAAGTTATGGCGCAAGCCACTCAAATTACTCCGACAGCAATTCAACTCCTACCGCCGCCAGCGGAGCAACGACGACCACCAACCGAACCTACCGCCCACGTGGTGGCATCTCAGCACATGACGCAGCACGCTATCTCCAAGACATGACTCGCACCGTTGGCGATGAAACAGAAGGCGCCATTAGACCAGAGGGAGCAGGCCAGTAAAATGAGTACAAAAGAAGAGACCCGTACCCGTTACGGTAACATCATCATTCCACCAGATTCAGGATTCTTTGGCATTCCTAAATCAGTCTCGGACTTATCTGTAGGCATTATTCTTAGTGCCTTCGTCCTTTGGTTCTTCATCTCGTTTATACCAGCACTTAGCCGCTACTCCATGTGGGTAGTGCTTATCTACCTCACAATCAGTGGTATCTACATCATGCGTCGCCTGCGTAAAGGTTACGCAGGACGTTACAAGTGGCAGGAAAAGAAAATGAAAAAGCTCTTTCTCAAAGCAAAAAAGGAAGGTTTGACCTCCTACAGGCCTGGGCCTTCCGGAGCTACCCCAGACGGTTCCTACCGTATGCCGGGAGTTCTAGCTAATACTGAATGCTCCGACTACATCGACTCCTTTCACGATACCTTTGGTTTGCTCTGGGACCCTAAACGTGAGGTCGGAACGGTTTTCCTTTCAGTAGCAGCACCTGGCCTACAACTACTTGACCAGAAGTTCATCGATGGCATGGTTGCACAATGGGCTGCCTTTCAACGTGAGGCAGGTACCAGCGCCAATCTCATTCAGGTAGCTGCCTCGGTTGTTTCCACTAAGGACTCCGGCATGCGCTTACCCTTAGCAGTCGCTAAGCATCGTACTTATGCCGGTGACTCACTGGTTCCCTTGGCTGCTCGTGAAATCATGGACGAAGTCCTCGATCTAGAAAACCAAGCCCTACCGCGTATTGAGCATACAGTCTCACTAACATTTTCAGCACGGGCTATCAGCTCAGAGGGCCTCACTGCACGTACTAAAGATGAACTAGCCGACGAAATCGCTACGGTTATCAAGAATTTCAAGGACACTCTTTCAGCTGCAGCTGCTGGGACTGTGCGCCTGATGGACGCTCAGACCATCACTGATAACTTTTACTCAGCCTATAACCCTGGGCAGGCGCACTCTATCGACATTGCCCGCATGGCTGATGGCGGAACCAACTTACGTTGGGAAGAAGCAGGCCCCACTTTTGCAGATGCTGAAAAGGACTACTACGCTCATTCTGACTACTACACTAAGAGCTTTCAGATGTGGAAGCCACCGGCCACACTTTTTATGGAAGATTCCTTGCGGGCGCTACTCTCACCTGATGCCAACCTGGAGAAGAAACGCGTTACGCTCATCTACCGACCTCTTGCGCAGGACAAGAGCCACGAAATTGCCCTCAGCACTGTCAACGACGCTCTTTATGAAAGCAACCAGAAAGGCCGCAAAGGGGGCTCCCGTTCTCGCGCACTAATTCAAAAAGCCGAACAGACCGAAAATGAAATGGCCCACGGTGCCACGCTGGTACCGTTTACCATGATTGTGAGTGCTACCACAGATAACCCCGCAAAATTTCCGCGTATCTCTAGCGACGTACGCCGTGCTGGATCAACCGGAGTCAACTTAGGGTTGCGAGAAGCTACCTACACCCATGATGCAGCTTTTGCATTAGCTCTAGGCGCTGGCATTATCCCACGTGAGTTCAAACTCTAATCCTCACCTTTAATACATCAATTACCGCATCCCCCTAGCCTTTAGGCCTCGGGGGATGCCCCCCTTTTTTTCTCACCTAAAATATCACCCATCCTACATAAGCGTTAGGCGGCAGACACATGGAATTCCTGATCGACTGGACCATCAAGATTCTTGATAAGTTCAATGGCTCCAAAAAAGACTTTGCCCCTGAAGAGCCTGTTCCAGAGGTCAAATTCAGCGAACTAACTACCCGAGGATTCAAAAAATCTGGTGGTGGATACATGAGCATCATCGAACCACCCGTAGAATTTTCAGCCTCATCTCAGCAGGTCGCAGGCCTCTTCCCCTTTTGCGTTGGTTCATCTGAACCACTTATCGGAACCATCTTGGGTCGCTCCTTAACCAATGGCCAGCCTGTTACGGGCGATCCTGTCTCTCTGTATCTTGCCGGCATCATTTCTGCACCGCTAGCTATGATTATGGGACTGAACGGGCGCGGTAAATCAACCCTCGTGCAGCGCATGATGCTTGGTATTGCCGATGCAGGCTTCTTAATTATGGCTTTGGGCGATGTGAAGCCGGACTTCCGGAAAACTATCATCGCTTTAGGTGGGCAAGTTATCGAACCTGGGCCTGAACTTGATGCCATTAATCCCTTGGATGCAGGACCCCTATGGCACCGAATCAAAGACCTAGAAGATTTTGACGCCACCAACGGAACCCGTCATGCTAAGACCCTCAAAGCAGAGATTCACACGCGCCGAGTCTCCACGATGCAGTCCCTCTTCCGGCTCTCCGGCGATGAAAAAGCAACCCGCGTTGCCAACGACTCCCTTTTACTCTCTTTGGCGATTGACGTAGCTGATTCAAAGTGCATGGCTGAGAAACCACCCCGCCAGCCCCTAATTGAAGATGTTCGCCAGGCTGTGATAGAGGGAAACGAAGCTATGCGAACTGCGCTGCTGACCGAAACCGACGAAGAGTACAAAGCTGCCTCACGCGATTTGGTATTAGCTTTGAACGTCTTTAACACTGGTGGAGCATTTGGTGACGTTTTCTCACGCCAAACCACTACTGAGATTGACCTGACCCGTTCGGTAGACTTTGACATCTCAGCGGTACGTGAATCAAAAAACAAGAACCTGCTAGCCGCAGTTCAGATTGTCTGCTGGGCATACGGACAGGCTGCTATTGGTGCAGCCAAGCGCCTAGCTGATGTGGGTCTAGAACCTCAGCGGAACTACTGCGTTGCAATGGATGAACTCTGGGCCCTGCTAGAAATTGACGCCGAGATGATTCACCACATCGACGAAATTACCCGCCTGAACCGTACCCTCGGTATTGCTCAAATTCTCATTACCCACACCCCCAAGGACTTTGTATTCAATGAGCCTGGCCTTACAGAAAAGGCTAAGGGCTTCTTGGAACGCTCACCTATGAAACTCTACGGGGCTCTAGCTGAGACTGATATGGAGGCTCTAGATAAAGTCATGCCGATGACAGAACGAGAGAAGAACACCCTTATCTCTTGGTCCCCTGCTGGGCATATGGATCCTGAAACCATGCAGGTATCACCTCCTATCGGGCGTGGCAAGTTTCTGCTCAAGTACGGCGAAGGACCAGGTAGGCCCTTCCAGCTGACCATCACCAAGGGTGAGAAAGAAATCTTCGAATCAGATGGAGCATGGGGTCAGGCCATCTCCCGTGCCCGCTCACCTATGCGCTCCGCCTAAAGGAAAGGTAAACATTCTATGTTCCGCTCACGTTCATGGGTGGGGCTTTATACGCTGGTACTAGGCTTTATCGGTCTGGCTGTTGCCCTACAATTAGGGCAACGGCTTACCGGAGCCAAGACCACAAGTCTCAACCCCCTTATCGGTATTCTCGAACTCACCAGTGGCCGGGTTAAGGCCTCACTGGTCAGCTGGATTCTGATAGCACTTGTTCTTATTGGCTGCATTATCTTCTACGTAGTCTTTGGCGAAGAACCCAATGAAAAGTCACCAGAGCGTAAAAATCAGCTACTTGGTGCTCAAAAGCTTGAGAAAACTGCCACCGACAAAAACCTATCCATACATGCTTCCCGCCCTGGCCTGACTATAGGCCGTATCATCGGCTCAGGAAAGTGCGCTATCCAGAGCTGGGAATCAGTTGGCCTATACTTCATGGGTCCCCGTATGGGTAAAACCAGCGGCATCGTAGTACGGCACGCCATTGAAGCACCTGGCGCATATGTCTTTACGGCCAATAAGCCAGATGGCGTTGCAGAGATTATTGCGGCCCGTCAACACATGGGCCAAATCTGGATATGGGATACAGAGGGCCTATTACCTGTACCAATCCCAGCTGGCCAAGAAAAGAAGCCTTTGATGGTTTGGGATTTCATTGGCGCTATTACCTCCCGATCCCGCGCTGAAGCCTACGCCAAGATTCTCAATGACTCATCTAAACTCTCAGGCGAAAACGATAACATCTCATCTGATGCTTTCTTTGAGCCCCTGGCCCAAAATGTCGTTGTCGCGTCCCTGCTAGCTGCTTCATCACGTGGCTATTCGGTTGTGAAGATGTTAGAAATGGCTAAAGAATCCACCCTCGCTCAGCTTTTTTCTATTGTTCAGCAAGACTTTCCTCTGCTGGCTGCCGACGTCAAAAAAGTTGCCGAACAGCCTGATAAGACCAAAGAGAACATTCTTGCAGGTGCCTCTCGTATACTCTCTGCACTCTCTAACGATGAAATCATCCCCTGGCTCGCTTCTGATAAGGTCCGTAAGAACCAACTCTTTGACCCAGCTAAGTTTGTTCATACTCGAGATACCCTTATCATTTTGGTTAAAGACGGTGGTTCATCTGCTGCTACCTTGTCGTCCTTGCTGGCTGAAGCAGTCATGAACGCTGCCCTTGATGCTGCAAGCCCCCGCCTTGATCCTCCGCTTGTCTGTGATTTCGATGAAGCGAACAACACAGTGCATATTCGCACCATGCCTAAGCGCTATACCTATTTTGGGTCACGCGGTATCATCGTCAATCAGTATTTCCAGACCTATTCAGATGGGGCTAGGCTCTACGGAGAAAAAGGCTTTAGAGCTCTACTCTCAGCTGCTACCGTCAAGGTTGTTGGTGGAGGTATTGATGAAGAGCGGGAGTTGGCCGCTATTGCTAAGACTTTAGGTACTTATGAGAAGAAAACTGTCTCCTCTTCAACATCTCGTGCAGGAGGGTTCAGAACTGGATCTACTTCAACTTCAGTTTCTCGTCGCAAGGAAGAGATTATGTCGGTAGCTGAACTAAGCAACCTGCCCCAGTTCCGGGCAGTCTGCCGGATTTCAGGTGTAGGGCGCGGGCTGGTTGAGACCGTACCCTGGTTCAAGGACTCAGTGCTCAAAGAGAAAATTGACCCGAAAGAAGTAGAAAGAATCGCTAATAGCCTGGGCTACAGTCTAGGGCTACAAGCAGATAGTACAGAATCCCCTCATCAACCAAAGAAGGAGCCATTACGCCTTGTATAATCCCTTAGAACCGAACCGGCTAGTGACCCTGACCCCTGCCCAACAGGGAGAGTTTGAACGCTTTGTCCAATGGTACTTCAAGGTATTAGAGAGCAACCGAAATCATCAGCCCTGTAGCCAGTGGTATTTGCATCCCGAAGCGGTAGAGCGGCTTATTGCCCTCTGGTCAGCTTCGCTAACCGTTGCAATTCCCGAAGTAGATGAAACTGGCACAGCAATAGGTGGTGAGGATGGTTTGAAGCTGGCAATGAGTTTACGAGACTGGTGGCGTGAAGCTGATTATCATAACAAGATGCTCTTTGAGGGGAACTCTTCACCTTTCTCAGATTGCACTGTTTATCAGCACAAAGATCCTCACACATACGAAAGGGCGCACACAGAGACCATATCTTTCCCAAAGATTGACTGGAACGAGCTTGAATATACCTTTGATGCACATAAGAAAGAATCTATTGACAGCTAGTTGACAGATTGAACCACCAGCAATAGCCGGGGGTAGTCCACAGGATTTGTGGACTACCCCCTTTTTTTATACACATACCCCGCATATCTGGTTAGTGAGTAGTACCGTGTTGTCTATTCACTGACTTTCGGTTCAAATCGCCAGTCGTACTCTGACTCTTGGCTTGGGCATCTAGAGCTATAGCAATCTGGTGACTGCGGTGCTGGCGGGCTTGTACGGTTTCTTGCAGCTTGGTTAGCTTCGCCCGCGCCACATCACGAGAACTGCGAGCCTTGATAATCTTTTGCTTCAAGGCTTTCAACAGCTGTTCGTTCTGCTCTAGCTGCTCCTTAGCCTGGCTGATACGGGTTTCATTCTGCTCGGCATGCTTCATAGCCTCACGCACAGTCTTCTGTGCAGGCACCCATTTAGCCTCTACCTCGTCAAGAGTTGTGAACCCGCCATAAATAGCGGCGAACTGTCCTGTAGCTTCTTCCAGCTGACGCGTAGCCTTTGCGCGGGTGAAGAAGCTGGCACTTTCTACCGCTGCTTTGGCTTCCTTGACAGGTCGATAAGCTTTCTTCGCAGGGAAGAATACATCAGATCTAACCTGTACAAGCTCAGCATGGTGCTGGTGCTTCAAGGCGGTCAGTTCCTCTAGTAGTTGCTTAAGCTGACGGTTCTTCTGAGCAACATCATTCCTACTTTCAGTCAGATTGTTAATCTGCTCATCCAATGAACTAATCTGCTTTTTGAGCACAGCTGTCTTCTCATCGCGGTTATCTACATCAAGGATGTATTTAACCTCTGAGTACTTCTCATTGGTATGCTGCAAGTTCGTAACGGAGATAAGCTGTTCTGCCTCTGAGCGATTTTCCTTCTCAATCCGGGTATCAAGCTGTTGTGAAAGGTTTTGCTGAAGTGTCTGGTCGCTCTTAAGAGTGCTCGATAGGCGGTATCGCTTATGAACATCAGTGACCTGTTGCGCTAGGAACTGGCCATGCTCGCCTCCACGGACAACGGCCTTGGGCAGAGCTTCAGCTTCGCCCGCAGGAACCTTGTACTTCTCCCGGAACGCCTCAACCTCAGCCGCCACCCTGTACCAGTGCCGGGCATTACGGCCACGGGCAGGCACCTGGCCCAGAGCATCAGCCCAAGCAGGCTTCTCAACCGCGATCTGATGGCCACGCAACTGCACCAGCTCAGCCACCTCACGATGCTGGGCCTTGAGCACGCGCTTGAGCGAGTCCGGGGTGTACTGGTCATACTGCCAGAACGAATCCAAGCTATGGCCACTAACGCCTTTAACAATCCGGGCCTTATCCTGCTCCCCCGGCACCTCAACAGAAGGAATAAGGCTCTCACGTACCTTCTTCTCCCACTTCAAGGCGTTCAGAATGGTGAAATCAGCACCAGAACGGGGCCGCTCACCACGCACAATCTCTTCTACAGCTTTCTGCTCAGGCGAAGACCAGCGACGTCGCGCTACCTCAGCATCCATCAGCGCCAGGTTCTCAGAAATCTGCGCGTACCCGCGAGTATCACCACTCGAATCAGCCGCGTTCAGAGCCTTGTAGGTGTTCACGCGCATCTGCTTGAGATGGTCACTGGGAACCAGAGCGTAATCATGCTCAACCCAGCGCTTATCCTCAATATCGCGTTCCTTGAGGGGCTTGGTGCGCTCCTGGGCGCGGGCAATGAGCTTATCAAGCTGGTCATCAGGGATATGGGCCATCGGGCGGGAATACTGACCGAAGCGCTCCCGCGCAGCGCTATCACGCTCACGCAGGCCCTGAATACGCCAGTGCATCACTGCCGCCCAGTCCTCGGCGTCTCCGAAGTCTCGTTGGGCATAAGCCTTTTGGAAGGTCACAACAGGGTCTAGGCCACTGCGGTAGGTATCGGCCAGCTCGTGGGCCAAAGCACCCCAGGCGTCAGCCTCAGTGAACAAGGATGCTTCTTCTGCTCCGACTGCCTGGGCAACGACGGTCTTCATGGCTTCCTCAGAAGCATGCAGGGACAGATCAGCGTACTTATCCAGACCGGCGGCCACGTTGCGTTCAGCGGCTCGCTGGGCGCGGGTTTCCTCATGGAAGGAGAGGTTGCGGTCGTAGCTGTTGGTGATGGCCGTCAGTACATCGTCGCGGGTCTTGTCCTCGGTGGTGGCCACATAGAGCTGGTTGCTCTCACGGCCACGAGAGAGCGCGACGTAGGCGTTAGCGCGGGAGGTGGAAGCATCGACGGCAGCATGTACGGTGTCCACGGTGGCACCCTGGGCACGGTTAATAGTGGAAGCGTAGCCCAGCTGAACGTACTCATTAACGTAACCGGCAGGCAGGGTAATGACCCCGCCGTGGTTCAGGTGCTTAACCTTGAGCTCACCGTCTGAGGTGACTTTTTGGACTTTCCAGAGGTCACCATTCTTAACAAAATCTTTACCCTTATTCAGACGTAGCTTGTAGTTATTGTCACGGGTTACGATGATGTCGCCCTTGTAGGCATTAGACCCATCATCAAGCATGGCCATACGTTTAGCCGACTCTTTAACCTTGCCCGCGTCAATGGCAGCAACCTGGGCGTATTCGTTGAGTTTTTTAACGTCCTCGTTGGTGGGGGCAATCATCAAGGAGTTTTTGCCAGCTGCGGTATCAGCTGCAAAAGCGGCGTACACATCGGCCAGCATGACATCTTTTTCACCGGCTGTTACACGGCCATGATCGACATACCAACCAAAGGGCTTATCAACACCCACCAGCGGGGGTTCACGCAAGGCAAGGGTGGCGGCTGCTTCCTCGGGGTTCTTGAAACGGAAGACATCTTCAAGATAAATAGCCCCGGCCTCAGACTCAATCAGGCGCAGAGCACCGCCTGAGCCGATAGCAGAGAGCTGGCGGTAATCACCAATGCCGCGTACCACAGCGCCCTGCTCACGAGCCTGATCGACAATCTTTGCCAAATCCAAAGTGGAGGCCATACCAATTTCATCAACCAGCAGCACGGTCCCTGGCTCAAGGATAATCCGTGGCGCTTCAGGGTTGGTGAAACGAGCAATGGTCATGGCCTGAATATCTAGTTCCTTCTCCATAATGGAGGCCGCAACAGCAGTCGGTGCTAGGCCAATCACCTGATGGCCACCAGCTCGGGCTGTATCAACGGCTGCCTTCATAGAGGTGGTTTTACCGGCACCAGCAGGGCCAATACCCACCACAAGTAAGCGTTCATCGGTGACAAAAGCGCGGGCCATATCTTCCTGGGTAGAAGAGATAAGACCGCCCTCAGCCTTGAGCTGGGCTACCTGCCTCTCAAAGAGATCATGGGTTGCTACGGGTATGACCTTATCGGTGGTAGCTGCCTGAATCAGGGTGCGTTCAGCCCCAAATACAGCGTGAGAGGAAAAGAGCTGGTAGTCGGCTCTGCGGTAAACGCTTGTGCCGTCATTGCGGAGCTTGGCCTGGGGCAGTTCGACTGCTTCACCAAAGTCGTTGATACTGATGGACTGATTGATAACAGCCGAAACAGCAGCGTCGATGGCGGGCTGATCTAGTCCTGAGCCCTTGGTGATGTCGCGGAAGTAGCGGAGGGTTTCGGCCTCGATGTGGTTAATCTTCCAGGTCGAACGAGACTCTTGCAGTCGCCCAATAATCTGCTCTGCATGTGCCATAGCAGGGACAGCTAAAGCCTGAGCCTTGGCTTTAATGACTTCCTTAGCCTGCTTATTTGAGGCTTCTTTGAGGTGCTGATATAGCCTCTCACCAGTAGGTAGTTTCAGCTTTTTCTCTGCTACTTGGTGACGCCACTTTTCGTTGAGTTCAGCCAGGGAGTGAACGCCCTCTTTCTTAGGGCGGGTCGCTAAAGTGGCCTGCTGGCGCAGGGCAATCAGGGCCTTATCGTTGGGGGCGTAGCCGTGCTCTTGGATGTACTTAGCTTTGAGTTCTTTTAGGGTTTTGTTGATGCTTGAGCTGCGGGAGGAAAAAGCCTGGATGGTTTCGCTGTCGATACCTGCAAGCTCGTAAATCTTGCGGCCTTTGCGCTTTTCGCCTTTGAACTCTAGGCCCAGATCAGCGTGGATGTACTCAGCAATCTTGGAGTTATAGAGTTCTGAGGCGGCCACGTTGAAGGAGTAAATCATGCGCCCGTCAAGGGTGAGCCACTTGTTGTCTTTGCCCTGAACCTTATTGGCAATAACTAGGTGGTCATGCAGGTTAGGGTCACCATTACGGGAGTCATAGTGGCGGAATTTGGTTGCAATGATGCCTGACTGGACGTTCTCTTGGGCGATACCGTTCTTGCCTCGGCGGGTGTAAACAGCGTTGTTTTCAAGGTAGGTTACAACGTCCTGGATAGCTTTCTCATGCGCTGTTTCGATGCCCTTGCGGAGGGTTTCATCTCCTAGACCCCAGGCAATAGAGACGGACTTTGTGGGGGTGAATACCAGGTCAAAGCCGGTGATGGTTTGCTGTTTGGGTTTGCTCTGCTGGGTGATCCAGCGGCTGAGTTCTTCCTTGGTGCGCGGTTCGCGTAGGTGCTCTTTGCGGAAGAGTTCACCGCCTACCCGGTTGCGGATTTCGCGGGTTTCGTCCTTGCTGGGCTGGCGGTCTTTCAGGCGGATAAAGCGTGCTTTTTCCTCGGCCATACGCACCATGAAAGGGGTCTTGGTCTGCTCATAGGTGCGGGTTGCTTCGGCGTTTTTACGGGAGGTAACTGAGGGAACCTTGTTGGCTTCTTTGCGGGCTTTGTTCTGGGCGCGCTTAGTTTCGGCCTGGGTCATGGTGTAGGAATTGATGAACTGCTGGCGCAGGGTTTCTAGGTTTTTAGGGTCGCGGTAGGCGGCTTTATTCCTCTTGGAAAAGTCGTTTCCTGCTGCCTTATAAGCCTCAATTTTAAGGCTGATAGCTTTCTGGCTGCGCTCCTTAATAAAGGACTTACTGATTTCTTCTTGGGTCTTACCCTGCTTGATAGCTAGGTGAATTTCCCAGGCTTTCTTGGCGTATTCACGCCGCATTTTCTCTAGGGTTGAAGCGTATTTAGCTTCTGCTGCATCTGGCTTTTGGGCTAGTAATTCCGCTAGCTCTTCGGTGGTAACTGGTAGCTGCTGGCCGGAAAATAGGGCCTGCATTTGGGCTTCATTGACACGCCCGAAAAGGCCAATTTCACTGGCACCGGATCCTAGCCACTGGCCGGGGGGCATACCTTCGACCGTGTAGTAGTCCCCGAGTTCACGGTTCTTATCGCGCAAGACGTCACCACTGGCAACCTCGCCAGTGTAGTAACGGTAGCCATCGCCTGCCGATAGCTTATGCACGGTCATCATAGGGCTATCATAGCACTTTCTTATTATGAATTACTCATTTTAGAAGTTCCTGACTCATTCAATGCATGAGGTGTGACGAAAAATTGTGCGCTAGAACTAGGGTTTCGGCTCTGGGGGAGCTTGCGGAGGAAGAGACATTTGAAACGTTCTAGTGCGCTTTCGTCCGGCATACTTGTCGCGGTTTTGCACATGAGGCCAGCCTGTGTGCAGGGCTGTCCATAGAGGGGGAGCTTGCGGAGGAATCTGTGGGCAGGTCTGTGCATCAGGGCTGAGGTTCTTGTGGGAAAGTTGGGTGCAGGTAAACGGGGGAGCTTGCGGAGGAAGTTTAGCTGTGCCCAGCTTTTCCATAAGTAGAGCTTGCTCGTATCCGTGCCGATTGTGTAAAACCGAAAGGGTGCTGGCTCTGCCAGCACCCTGGGTGGGGGCTTGCCCCCTACCGTGACCGTTAGGCGTGGTAGGGGGCAAACCTTATTTCTTACTTACCCGCGCTGGGGAAGTAATCGAAAATAGCCCTGCTGGTCATCAGCACGTGATACCTAAGCCCATCGACTAGATGCTTAGGAATGTCCCGCCCTTTGGCCTTGCGTTCTAAGTCGAACATCAAGAGTCCTTTGACTGAGCTAGGCTCTAACCAGTCCACCTCAACAGTCACCAGGTGACTACGTTGGCTACGGGTCATTACCTTAACCTTGCCTGAGTCAGTAAAAACAACCTTATGTTTTGCAGGAGTATCAGCGTAAAAACTGATAGTTCCCGTAACAAGGTCATCGTTCACCCGCGCCCTGACCTCTAACAAATCAACAGTGGCTGGAACAGACATAATCTGCTATCCTTTCAGTAAGGGTCTTAGGTACAAGATTCGAGCCCTGAACCTAAGACTTGGTGGATAGCCGGGACACAAACTGTCCCGGCTATTTCTTATACGGGGCGACCAAGCCGGGTGGCTGGTTGCCGTCCCGCTGTGCCGGTTGGCGAAGCCAAGCTAAAGAGCACAAAGCCCAGCTAGAGCGTCAACCCCCTGGGCAGGTGGGGCATCACGGGCAGAAAAAATTTTCAGCGCACCCTTACCACTTAAGATTTACTCAGGAAGGGTGCGCTGAAAAATTTTTCAACCGGGAATACCCACCTGGTCGCCCCCGGCGACTTGCGCTCTGGCAGGCTGTGCTCTAGCTTGAAGCTCGCAAACCGGCACCCAAAAGTACCGCGCTCACGGCGGCCACTCCCCCACAACTCAAAAGAACGCTGGGATCATGCCGCCGTGAGCCTGCGGTGAGAAAACACAGCCAGCGGAGCGCCAGCGACGATGCCCTTTTCAGCAGCACTCGCAGATAAAAACACAGCAACAGACTATTAAAGATTTAAGGCTTCCGGTAGGCTAGAAAGAAATATAAACCCCACAGCTACGGAGGCACACAATGGCAGGACGCAAGAGCACCGCCAGCATTAAGGCACAGCGCAAAGCACTAGAAGCAGCACAAAAATTTCAGCAGCAGCAGGAACGCCTATTAGCACTTGCAGAGGAATTTTTCACGCTGCCAGAAACAACCGGCATTGCAGCACTAGAGGACAAAATTAGTGAGTACCGGGAAAAAATCAGTGAGCTAGAAGAGCAGATAGCGGCCAAAGAATCTGAGCTATCTAGCCAGCAGGCAGACGTAATCTTGCGTATGCAGGAAGAGGGCATTAACGCTACAGAGGTAGCGACACGTCTGGATATTAGCTCGGCAGAGGTACGGAAACTGAGCAAGCTCAAGAAGCAGGAACACCAGCAAGAAGAAGCAGAGTAAAACACTGGTGGCCACCAACTCTAGTTGGTGGCCACCAGTGTTTTAGAAGAGGGGGAGCTGTCCGGCAGGTATTCCCTTCATCAGCTCGTTAACTGCCTGCTGGTCGTAGCCCTTGCGTAGGGTAATGAGTCTGAGCTTACGCGCGGCCTCGGCGCGTTGCTCCTTACTTTGGGTAGCCCCGATTTGGAAGTTTGACCTGCCCCGGCGTGAGCGGTCGGCCATGTTTTCGGCGCGGTTGCCTAGAATTAGATGGCTGGCTTCATCGGCAGTAGCTTTCACACATAGGGTGTTGTCGCACCGGTGTAAGGCGTGCAAGTCCTGGCCCAGCTCACCATGTACTAGGGCTAGTGCGTAGCGGTGAGCACGCACGGCCTGATCTTTGCCGGTCTGCGGGTTCTTGCGCCAAAAAATGCCGTAGCCGTCATTGCTGATAGCACCTACCCAGACCCAGCACCCGGCAGGGTCTTTGCTCTTAATGATGTGCTGATTGAACCGTTTAGCGTCGCTCATAGCACTAACTTTAACGCGCCGGGGCAACAAATGGGGGCACCTGTGCCGGTGCCCCCATTCTTAGTTAGTGCCTAGAACCATTGGGTGTAATAGATGCTGGTGATGTCCTCGGCTTCACATTCGGCGTAGGCTTCGCTGATGGTCTGCCCCCACCACCTTTGAGATAAATCTTCGGCGCGGGATTCCTCCCAGATGTAGGCCTCTCCGTCCTCAAAGCACCAGCCCTCACCCATACACTCGCCGGTTTCGCTGTCGGTTCGCCAGAGCTCGCCCTCGGTGCCACACTGCGTTAAGTCCTCGTGCTCTGTGCATTTGTTGTCCGGTAGCATGCAGATAATTCTCAGCCCGTTAGGGCGCAAGAATTCTTTGATGGACTCGTGCCACTCTAGGGGCTGGAAGTCCTGCGCTGGTGGCCGGGGCTGTAGTCCCCAGATGTCGCATTTGACCTTTTGCATAGCTCAGATTGTCCTCACTCTTGCTAGAGATATAAGGCGGGGGGCCGGTTCCCCGGCTCCCCCGCTGGGATTATTTAGCTAGAAACTCCTGCGCCCTGTAAGCCTCTCGGCGGGCCTCGTCGATAGCTTCGTTAGCTTCGTGCTCTAGTTGGTGATACCTAATAAGCTCCCGGTCTGCTTCGGCCTCTGCGGTCTTGATTGACTCGGTGTAAGCTCCGGCTTCGGTGAGCCTGTGGGCTTCGGCCTGGTGCTTGCGGTGGGCTTCTAGGTGCCGGTCTGCTTCTCGGCGTAGCCCCTGCGCTTTGGCTAGTTCAATCTGGGCTAGTAGGTGGCGGTTCTCAACTTGTTTCAGGGTAAGTGCTAGGCTCATGGCCATGTCTCCTTTGGTTGGTTTCTTTTGGGTTTTGGCTTGGGTCTTCTGTCCCCTGACCACATATATAAGTTTACCACAGGTAAACCTATGAGGGTAGTGATTTACCAACAAAAACGTAAATAATTATTTACGTTTCCATGGCACCCACTAACGGACACCTTGGCCGTCAGAGACAAAAAGGGCGGTGACGCCACTTTGACGCCACCACCCTAGAACTATCTACTTATCCCAATCAGGAGCATAAAAGACTATCGTCTCAGCCTTGACCCCGTCCTTTTCAGGGAACGAGCGAACCAAGTAGGGTGATCCCAGAGTTAGATTAGCCCTCACCACAGGCCCATCATCGTGGAACTCCACCGTTTTGGCCTCTAGCCATTTTTTAACATCAGCGTCAATCTTGTCTGCTGATTCCAGCCAAACAATTTGATTTCCCCAGATAAAAAAGGAGTCCCCCTGCGCCTGGGCATAGTCAGTCCAGAACTTCTTTCCACTATCAGAAACAGCCTCCCACCGAACAGGAGGGTACGGGTCTGCCAGAGTATGAGCTACGTCCGTATCGTCCACTTTATCCAGGTAGGTTAGATTGCCTACAGCTGAAGCCGACACTGCGGGGGTGCTGGGCACCACTGATTCCTGAACGGCAGTTACAGTGGGTGCCCCACTACTGGGACTACTAGCAGCGGTGGTGTCACCGGCACCGCAGCCAGAAAACCCGAGAGCGGCCAAAACGAGAGCTGCACTGGTGGCAAAAATTTTAGGTGTATTCATGGGTATTACTCCTTACAGATGTGCTTCTAGTAAGCATAAAAGAAATAGGTGGTATAACCTGGGCTATGACGCCCGGTGTTGGGGTGGTGGCCAGGGCACCTGGCCACCACATGAGGGGCAAGTTTTACACCTGCAGCTTCTTTACCTCTTGGAGGGTCTTGGCGATTTGGTCTACCCCGTCTGCGCTCTCTAGGGCCTTATCCAGAGCATCGGAACCACGCAGGGCTTCGTAACGATCGAGCAGCAGGCCCTCTAGTATTACCTTCTCCCAGTCGCTGACCTCTTGAGAGAGATACCGCTTACCTAGCTGAGCATCCGTGAGCTTCTGAGCCTCAGCATGAATTTGCTTCTCGATAACTTCTCGCAGATGGCAGGCAACCACCGCACGGGAGATAGCAAAACTCTTGGGGGTGACATCCTCCTGAGTCTCAACCGAGCAGTCACCGAGCTTAACGTGGCGGCCGTCGACAACTTCTGCGCCCTCTGTTTCTCGAAAGAGCACCAGGGCGCGGGCACCCTTGGGGTCATCGGCAAACCTCTCTCGAGCGCGGGCGTGCAGGTCGGGTAGGGAGATTTTGTACTCAACGCTGGCCTTGTTACGGGCAATACTGGTGGCCCGGTTCAGCTGGTCTAAGCGGGCGGGGCTCATTTTGATGGCCATGATGTCAGCTCCTTATGGTTGGCTTCCTTGGGTTGTGGCTTGGGTCTTCTGTCCCCTGACCACATATATAAGTTTACCACAGGTAAACCTATGAGGGTAGGGTTTTTAGCAATAAAAACATAAATAAATATTTACGTTTCTACCTCACCCACCGGCGGCCGTCACCGGTACCCGGGCAAAGCACCCGTAGCTCCCCCCCTCGTCCTGATAGCGAGCAGCAGATAGCCCCAAAGCGGTGGGCGCAGGTCAAGGGCGGCGAAGCCGTACATTTCACCCTTGACCAAGACCCGCTGGGGCTACACTGGGCGCTCAGGACGGGAGGGGCAGCACCCCACCACACGCTAGGGGCCCGATTTGAGGTCTGCTAGGATTGTTCGTACAACCTTTTCATAAGGGGTTGTTTGAAGCTCGGGCTGCGCTTCTAGGTATCTAGGGGCGCAGCCTGTTTTCTTGCCTCACCTCGCGCCAGGTAATACAAAAACCCCTGGCACCTTATCGCTAAGGTGCCAGGGGTTATTTTTACCCCCGCAAGAGCGGGGAATCTTGTGGAACACTACAACTGTATTGAACTACCCCCGCAGAAGCGGGGAAACGGTTCCTTCATTGAGGTTTCAGCTAGATTCTAGTACGGGAGGCCACCGCGCAGGTAGCCCCCCCTTATGCTCTAGTTCCCGCTATGCACGCTCAGGTCATAATTCCTAGCTACAGAACCCGCAGGAACCGTAATCTCCACATAATCAAGCCGATCATCCACATATTCCTCTTCACCCGTGAAAGGATTAACAAGAACCTTTCTGCTGTGATGGTGGCGTTCCATCGGGGCCTGGGTATCAGACTCGTAAATCTTCACTTCATCCATCGGCCAAGTATGGAAGGTCAAGGCACCATCATCAGCCTGCCGGACATACTGAAGCATACTGACATTCTCAATCTTGACCTCAGAAGCGTAGTAGAAAAGGCTACCGCTTCCTGACCCTTCCCCTACTTGCTCCCTGGCATAGCCTGCATCTGCCAGGCGGTGTTCTTCGGAGATGTAGCTCTGAACCGGCGCTGAATCTTTTATTTCAGATTCATAGGTTGCCACCGGAACCAGAGAGCCGACCCCTATCACAAGCCAGAGCGAAGCACCCCAAATACAAACACCTGGCTTGATGTTAGAAACCACAGCGGCTAGAAGGCAAGCACTAGCTGCGAGTAGAGAGCAGGCACACAATAGACCAATAGCCAAACTGGCCCCTTGATTCCAATAAGCCATTTCTGCGTAATCATGAAGCATAACTCTCCCCTTTCCTACTTGTTCCCTGCCGAGAGCAAGGGTAGTAGCCCATCGATCCGGTCGGGGTCAAAGCCGCTCCACATCTGCTGCACCTGGCCGGTCACTTCAACCACCGGGGCTTGGGCGTGCCCATGACGTCGCAAAGAGTCAGCGATTTTTGGTTCATTCGCCAGGTTAATGTGGCGATATTCGATGCCCTTTTCACTCATGTGGCGCATGGTCATGGTGCACTGCGGGCAGCGGGGGGTTGAATACACTGTGACATTGATTTTCGACACGACAGCTCTCCTGTCTCTAGGGGTTCTTTCTGGTTGTGGCCTGGGCTTCTGTTCCCTGGCTACATATATAAGTTTACCACAGGTAAACTTGTGGGGGTAGGTTTTTTGGCAATAAAAACGTAAATAATTATTTACGTTTCCACCTCATCCGGTGGCGGCCGCCACCGGCACCTAACAGCTATTTCTTGAAAACGCGCGGCTTAGGCTTCGGAGAATTCGCCCGAAAATCAGCGTCCCAAGCATCTAGCAGCTCCCGCGTCCAGCCAGGAGCATCCCCCACAACTACCTGGGGTTTGGGTGGGTTGCGTTTCTTGAAGGCCTGCCGGGTCATACCCAGATATTCAGCAGCCCCGGTAGTCGAAAGATAGTGCTCGGTCCCGTACTCCTGCTTAAACCCTTGATTGCTCATGGCTACTCACTTCCTTACCTCAGCAGTCCCGTTGAACTGCAAATAGTGGTAAAATTGCTTTACAAGTTGCTCCTAATAGGGCTTCTTTTTGGGTTACCCCCCGGCGCTTCTGAAAATCATAAAGCCGGGGGGTATATTCTTTACCCTTTACAGAGCCCCGCTACTGAGCTAAAGACTTCAGGCGCTGAATCTCAGCCCGCAGCTTTACGCTTCAAATTGGCGCTTAAAATTCTTCCATGTGGGCGTGGGCATCTCCCACGTGCGCTTGCCTTTCGCTTTCAAGTAAGCGTTGTAAATTACATGGCTGCTCACGCCGTGTTTCTCGGCTATTTCTTCTGCGGCTTCAGAAGCTAGATCCACAGGAGTCTCGAACCTTTCACCAGGCTTTCCTTCAGAGGCTTTTTCTTCGATATATGCAGTCTCTTCTTCGGTGAGTTCTCCGTTAAAGGCGGGAGATTCTTCGCCTTCCACAACCTCTTTGGCGTCCTCCTGGATTTCCTCTGCCTTCCCCATAAAATCGAATCCGCCGTTTTCAGTGAAGTAGGTTTCGAGCTTCTGGGCAAACTCTGCGGAGTCATCTACGCCCCAGTTATAGAAGTTGATGAAGTTATCTACGGTGATTTTTCCGTTTTTGTCTGCCCAGATCTTGAAGCCTTTGAGCTTCTGGAGACTGGAGCCTGATACTCGCTTGCTGGGTACGAACTGTGCTGCGGGGAAGATGTATTCACCGTTTTCTTTGGTGATGCCTGCTGCGGGGGCCCATTCTTGGAAGTTGATGTAGTGGCGAATCTGGCCGGTGGTGGGGTGGGTCCAAGATGAGGTTACGATGGTCATTTTCTTTGTCCTTATGGTTGGCTTCTTTGGGTTGTGGCCTGGTCTTCTGTCCCCTGACTACACATACAAGTTTACCACAGGTAAACCTGTAGGGGTAGTGTTTTCTATAAATAAAAAGTATCTAATGACCGAAGGCCGTTTACAGCCAGCTTTGACCACCGGTAAACTGGAACCGTCTTTTAGTATCCTGGGAACCAGACACCTCTGAATACCCCTTAACAGCATCACCCATCATGGGCAACAACAGGCCCCCACCACATCGTGGGGGCCTGTTGCTTACTCAGAAACGATAGTCACCTCAACCGCGCCTTTAGAGTCGGGCTTCAGGCACTCACAAGCCCAGGCGTGTAAGGCTTCAATACTGCGCTCTCTGCGCTGGGCACGGACAAAAATTTCCTCGTTTTCATCGTATATCCACCCCTGCGCGGTAGCTTCCGCCATTGACTCGGGATCATCGGGGTCAAAGTCGCCTATCCCCTCGTCCCAGTAGGTGTAGCCCTTGGTTTCCTTGACCTCGTATTCCGTCCTACCTAGGCCCGTCCCCAGCCATGTCTCAAGCTCCTGCATTAGCTCGCCCCAGGTGCCGGTAAGCTTGACTTCTTCCCGGGGCCAACCGCTCATGCCATGCTCTAGGGTTGCCTCGATACGGTAGATGGTTTCCATGGTTACATCTCCTTTGACTACTGGTTGTTTTATGAAGATGGCTTGGGGCTTCTGTCCCCTGACCACATATATAAGTTTACCACAGGTAAACCTATTGGGGTAGGGTTTTTAGCAATAAAAACATAAATAAATATTTACGTTTCTACAAGCTCGATTGACAAAAGAGCCCCGGCCACTCGATAGAGCAACCGGGGCGTAACACTGTAGCTTAGCAGGTATAGTTTCTAGGCTTTCTTATTGTGCCAAACAGCAAAATCAATACCGCGCACAATATAAGCAAGTGCAAAGGATCCAAGGGCAATTCCACTAAGTACAGGATGCTTAGGATAGAGCCGGATTGTCAAGGCTAAACCCAAGATGTCGAAGATTACTTCGGGTGCCAGGTTTTTGATGCGTTCTTTGTTAATCATAATTTCTCGCCTCCTACTTAGAGCGTGCGAATGAACTCCGAAATAAGCTCGCTCGGGCTCGTTGGCTACATATATAAGTTTACCAAAGGTAAACCGTGCAGGGTAGTATTTTTATCAATAAAACACAAATAAATATATACATATTTACCACGCCTACACCCCTAACACCCTATTCTTTTCCGGCGCTCCCAAGACTCCCAAGGATTAGAACCATCATCTGAGCCCTGCATGTAGTTCCCTTCTGAATAGTCGCCTTCCTCCATGATCCAAAGCGTCCTATCCCAAAGCGTATAGATAACATCTCGATAGCACCGAGGGCACCTAGTTGCTACCAGCTGACCCAAGACTCGGGGGAGGAAAAGAGCACCTTTGCACTGCAAAGGGTTCACACTTGCTTGACCACAATGTAAGCAACCATAGGCACCTGGCATATAGGAGCTGGCTACCGGCTCATAAGTTCGGCTCTGCTGACGTAGGCTAAACCGCTGCCGAAAATGGCTTTCCAGCTCGTCTCTTAGCCAGGGCTCGATAAGCCGTTTGCAATAAAACATTTGGATATCCGTCCACCGCTCCCACTCTTCCCACAGTATTAGGTTGTCTTCCCACAGTTCAGGCAGTGGGCGTTCGAGATTTGGTGACTCAATAGGTTCTTGCAGGGATCCTGAGCAGGTTTTCACTATCTCTTGCATAGTAAGAAATTCTTCTTTCTAGGAGCCTAGAATGTTCAGCCGTGGCTGGGGTGCCCCAGCCGGTACTTTGCGGTAGCCGACCGGGGTTACTCTCCCTACTGCTTATCCGTGCTTACGAATTGCGGACCCCAACCCTGCAAGGGATGTATCGGAGGTGAGGTCAAGCGTGGGCAGGAACTCAACAACCCTCATATTCTTGTGAATGTAGCACTCCCAAAAGCCGAGCTTTTCCAGCGCGGATATGTGAACTGAGAGCTCGGTGTCTCCGAGGTTGAAGCTGGCTGAGAATGGCTTATCTTCATCCACCAGGCCCGCAGTGTAGCCTTCGAGGTATTTCAGCAGGTGGTCGGTGAATTCTTCTAGGCTAGTAGCCTCACTCATGAGGCTCAGGATGTCCTCACGGATTGCTTGCTTCACCTCTTGCAGGTTGACTTCAGTACCGGGTATTTCCGGGCAGTTGTGGGGGATAGAACCGATAATGATGTAGCTACTGGATGTTTTGATGAGGTTTGGAGATACCTCTGTGTCGATCTTTTTTTGGAACTCAAAAATGATGATGTTTTTACTGCTGTAGGTGATACTTGCGGCCATGATGTCGGCTCCTTATGGTTAGTTGTTTTGCAGATACAGGGCGGGGGCCGGTATCCCGGCTCCCCTGCTGGGGTTGTTTAGCTGGATTTCATCAGCTCAGTAAGCCCGTGCTCTGCTTCATTCAAAACAGCTTCGATAAGTATTGGCCTCCACTGCGGCAGGATGTCACCTAAGTCGCGCTCTTCGCGTCCATCTTCGAGTTTCCGATTCTCTACTTCCTCCCGAGTGAGGTAGAAAGGTCGGGGCCTGTCTAGCCCTGGTGTGCCATCTAGTTCGACACTGCGTATCTTGGCAACAATTTCGCCGTCCTTAGGAGATAGGGCAAAAGCATCTAGGTGATACACCCATGATGTTGGCTCGTCGTGTTCTGGATCCTCGGCGTAGAATCCTGACTCAGCGACTATTAGCAGGTTTTGAGGGTCGGCCAGTTGCAAGCTATTCATCATAGCTCTCCTGTCTCTAGGGGTTCTTTTGGGTTGTGGCTTGGGTCTTCTGTCCCCTGACCACATATATAAGTTTACCACAGGTAAACCTATGAGGGTAGGGTTTTTAGCAATAAAAACATAAATAAATATTTACGTTTCTACCTCACCCACCGGCGGCCGTCACCGGTACCCGGGCAAAGCACCCGTAGCTCCCCCCCTCGTCCTGATAGCGAGCAGCAGATAGCCCCAAAGCGGTGGGCGCAGGTCAAGGGCGGCGAAGCCGTACATTTCACCCTTGACCAAGACCCGCTGGGGCTACACTGGGCGCTCAGGACGGGAGGGGCAGCACCCC
>NZ_JBLXXQ010000009.1:0-44162 GCF_048512965.1 Rothia sp. P5764
GTCATCATGGTAATCACTTCAATCCTCTTTATTTTCAAGGCAAAGCGCCGACACAAACCCAAAAAGTCACCACAAACTCACCACTTTGAAATCTAAAAAAAGTTAACGAAAAACCTTGCACACTCTACTTTACCTATGATAAAGTAGAGTCATGAAGGGGAACGGAAAGCCCCCTCACCCAGAAGCAAGCCGACCAAGAGAACAACAAACAAAGGAACAACCAAATGAGCACATACACCAAAATCCACGCAGACAACGCCGTAGCCTACAAAGCAATCACCGACTCCCCCACCTACATGGAAGCTCTGGCAGAATCGGCACGCCACGGCAAGGACCTCCGTCGCCTCCGCAAGCTCTACGCTAAACACATTCTTGGCAATCGCATAAATCCATCCACCAAGGCAGACATCGATAGCCGCTTCTGCCAAGCATGGGAACAGGCCCGCTCCGAATCAGGACGAACCCCTGAGCTGGGCAACACCCAGGGCGGGCTAACACCACGCCACCTACGCTAAAGAAAGGCCAACATGAGCACCTTTGAGCAAGCCGCGCAAAAAGCTATAGACCAAGCCCTGCACCTTCGCGCAACCAAGGGTGAACCCGAAGCTATAGATCTTCCCATTTACGAGAATGAAGCTTCACTGCGTAAGGCAGGGGTCTTTGAGCTCAGCCTCGAAGAACACACCCAGATGGTCGAACATATCGCCGACCAGTTAGCGGGGCATGGTTTCAGCGTCAATGTTTTTACCTCACCCACTGAGCCTTAAAAGATGCCCCGGCATCTCAATGCGGAAAGCAGATGCCGGGGGCTAGCCCCAGTAGCCTGGGGAACAACGCGCCAAAGGAAAGGCGCATACTATCATTCTACAAGAAAGGCTCCGGATTATGGGAGAGCAGAAGCTAGTAGAGCTTTACAGCGGCAAGGGCGCGGCGGAGGCGGCAGGGTATGACTCCTATCAGGCTTTCGCTTATGCCCATAAGCGCTACCCGATACCTGACCAGGGCTACCAGCATAACGGTAAGCCTGCTTGGACCCGGGAGCACTTGCTGGACTGGCGGGCTACGGTACCCGCGCCGGGGTGGGCTGGCAAGCAGGAAACATCTTAGGAAACTTTTAGACAAAAATTTCGGGCATAAAAAGAAAGGCCCCCTACCTGCCCCCTTAGCGGGGGTGAGGTAGGGGGCCAGCCCGTTTTTACTCTTCAATCAGAGTAAGAAGCTCACGGGCATTTTGCAGATAGCGTTCTCTCCAATACGGGGCCAGCTCACCCCAAACGCGCTGCTTGGGGAGGTTGCGGTTGCCGTCATTGGCGTAGAGGAACTGAGCTACAATCAGGGCTTTATCCATGCCACCAGACTACTAGGTCAAAGGGGTCTTCAGTAGTGCCAGTAGCCCCTGGGAGCCTCCTAAGAATACCCAGACTGCGGTTGCGATGGTCAGCCAGATTGGGTGTGTGAAACCCCCAGCGCTGTAGCCGACTTGGATCGCGCCGAGAATGACCGAGCCCAGAGCGTAGAGGGCGTAGACCCAGCGGCGGGCGCGGGCTGAAACCAGCTCGGCCACCGCTTCCTTAGCCTCAGCAACAGGGCCCGGCTCTCCCCCTTCATGGGGAACCTCGATCAGCTCTTCACGGAAACCTGGGATAGACATTTTAGCGCTCACCAGCCTTCCACAGAGTCAGCACAGTACCCGGAGTCAGGCACTTACCGGGGTTGCGGTCTTTGACAGCCTCCACACTGTAACCGTAGTAGGTTGCAATCTTCTCCCAAGAATCACCAGGCTCCACAGTCCACACCAGCGGGCCGGGGATAAAGATACGCTGACCCACAGCCAAGCGGTTCGGGTCCTTGAGACCGTTGTAATCAGCCAGCTTCTTGACATCCTCAGCCGAGGAGCTACCGAAGTAATAGCGGGCAACCTTGGCCAGGGTATCACCAGGGGTCACCACCCAGTGCGGGGCCGACTCGTTATCGCCCACGGCGGTCTGGAAGCCAGGTGCAGGGGCGGCGTTCTGCGCAGCGGGAGCCACATGCGTGGTTCCGCCGTAAAGCAGGTCGTTGATGGCCAGGCGCAGGGAGTCCATGTCGATGTAGGCCGGGTCGATTTTGCCCTGGTCGGAGTATTCCTTGTGCCCAATCTGGATGAAGTCCTTGCCCTTGCCGTAGCCGAGCTCCAGGGCGGCGCCCAGGTGAGGCATGACCCGGCGCTGAGCCTCCGTCCAATCGTCACGCACGCCGGAGGATTCCATCTCGATACCGATGAAATAGGAGTTGCCGACGTTGCGGTAGAGTCCGGAGGCACTGCCGGTGCCAGCATGATTACACAGGCCAGCGGCTACCACGTACACGGACCCATCACGGGCCAGGCCCAGCTGGCACAGAGGGCCGGGTAAGAAGGAATGCCCATTGATAAGGATGTTCAAGGTGGGGGCGTTTGAGCGGGCGTATGCTGCTTCTGCGGTGGCAGTGTGATGCCAGAGCACGCCCTCGACGCCTTCCATGCCCTGCCCTGCGTAGCCTCGTAGCTTCCAGCCGGCAGTTTCGATGATGGTGAGCTTTGAGCCGTCAGGTGCGGTGTAGTCGCGCAGTTTATCTGCTAGGTCAGTGAGAAACACTTGTGTCTCCTTAAATAGGTAAGCCCCGGGCGCTTGCTGCGCCGGGGCAGGTGTTTTTGGGTAAAGAAAAAGCCCTCATTTACGCTGGGGGCTTGGGGGTCATGAGCTCGGCCAAATCATCAGGAATGGCAGGTGCCGGTGGCCCTTGCCCGGTATCGATGTGTGCCCTGAGCTGGTAGATGTAGGCGGTAGAGAGCGAGATATGCAGGCGCGCTATATCTTTCATGGCGAAAGCCTCTGACTGCGCTTGATACATCTCCTTATAGGCTTGCCCGGTCTTTTCGCGGAGCTCGTCCACCTCAGCGCGTAGGCGCTTGACTTCCTCTTGGAGGTTATCCACTAGCGCCAAGGAGGCATCGGCGCGGTTCTTGCCCCGCTGAACCCAGGCGGTCACCAGCGCCCCGACTAGTGCTCCGCCTGCGGTGATAGCCACGCTAAAGAGCGACCATGCCTCGGAAGGGAAAAAAGTTGGTCCCATATTTTCACCTCCTTACGCTGGCGAGTAGGATAAGGAAAAATTATTTCTCCTAAAAGCTGTCACAAAAAGCGGGTAAAATAGGCTTACCACCCCACATCCTTACCTGGAAGCACGATGAAAAAGCTCAAGCTACTACTGACTGTCTCAATTCTCTTAAACCTTTTTTTGATCGGCACAGGGATGCTTTACGCTCACCAGCTATCGCCAGGTAAGGAAGGCTACCGGGAGATAGCCCAAAAATTAGGGATTGTGGAAGAGCGACGCCCTGCCTATAACTTCTACGGGGAAGAACGCTTTTCAGGCCTGCCAGGCGCAGAAATTACGGTGCTAGGCGATTCCCAAGCAGAGCGCGGCCCATGGAGCGAAGTACTCGGGAAGCCAGTAGCTAACCGAGGCCAATCAGGAAAGACCATCAGTGAAGTCCAGGCAGGCCTCAGCACCGACCTGGACTCTGATACCAGCGAGCTGATTATCTGGGCTGGCACTAACGACGCTATAGCAGGTCGTACTCCCGAGCAGATCCAGCAGGCCATGGAATCGCTTATATCAGAAGCCCGCCGTATCGCACCACAAGCAAAGGTCTATACCTTGGGGGTGCCGCTAGTCCCAGCCGATAAGGCCTACCTCGATGAAGTGAATCAGGCACTTGCGGTCGCATCACAGCAAAAAGAAGCTACCTTCATCCCTACAGAGGCTACGCTATCCGGGTACCTGGTAAATGACGGCGTGCACGTCAAAGGCCAGGGGTATGTGCTTCTCGGTCAGCAAATAAAGCAGGAGATGGGCTAGAAGCCCATCAGTTTCAAATCGCGCTCAAGGTGCTTAGCCTGGATATCATGTAGACCCTGATAGTAATGTGTGGGGTCATTTCCGCCATGCTCAGATGCAGGAAAGCCCGCCATGTAGACCCCTGAACCAGGCGTAGATTCAATCGCCCCTCCAGTATCAGATACCCAGCCTAAGCCCATAGGGTGGGTACCTGACCCTCGCTTGATGGCCCCATCATAAGCGATGACGGTGGCCCGCGACACGTCAGAGCCTGTAGCGCCTGCAGGAGCTGGTTTCCCTCCTCTCACGGGCGCCCCATCTCGAAGCCAGAGATTTACTTCCATAGCCCGTAGCCCGGGTACCGTGGGAGCCTGTCCAGCGACGGTAGCCCAATTATCTGAGGTCGTAGCCATAGGCGGGACGGTGCCCTGGACCCACCGCTTAGCACCTGCTTTCGCCCAGGCAATCACCATATCTTCCATTACTGCTTGCGCCGAAGCACCGAAAATACAGTCATTCGTACCCAGCGCACAGTACACCGAGTCTGCGTAGCGCAACATAGTGCCCATGTGGAAATCCCACCAGCCCTTATGGAGCATCTTCGCGAGCGACTCACCATGCTTACCATGGATAACGGCGGCCTGGCCTCGCCTTCGTAAGGCTTGATAGAAGTAGTTTCTATCTGGGTTTACGGAGTTCGAGTCACCGATAGTAGCCCATGAGGCTTTCTGCTTAGATGGGGCTATAAAGCCAGCAGGGCGCGCAGATTTACCTGGTCTGCCGGTAAAACCGCCATCGCCTCCTGCCACGACCTCTTGATAAGCGCCTGGGGAGATTCCTAAATCGTAGCTAGGGTCTATCGTTATTGAGGTTCCCATCGTCCCCTTTGACTGTTCCCCAGTATTTACCATCCACGTCATGACCTCAATGATGTCACCAGCATAGAAAGGCCCAGATACAGGGTCGCTCAGTACATCCTGGGCAGGCGGGGTTGACTCCGCATCAGTGTACCCGTGCACAGATACCACTGATTTTCCGCTGAAAGTCAGTGGCTCCCACTGGCTAGACTGTGGTCTACGGATTGAGCATCTCATAGATCCGGGCTGGTTTGCGCCGAACTGGGGATTGGGCCTGATGCTGAAGAGCAGGCTGAATGATGCGACGTTCGCGTGCAATAGGTGGCGGGTTCCTGCCCCAGCTCCTTGCCCATTGGCAGTGCCATTATTATTTCCCATCACTCCGCACCCAGTTGCGATGTTGAGAAGTGGCCCCTCATCGGGGACAAAAAGTGGAGACTCTGAATTTGCACCGGAGACTTTTACCCATCCGCCTTCATGAGGCTTGAACACTGATATTGTGCTCCATGAGCCGCTTTGGGTAATAGCAATATTTTCTAGCTTCATGCTGGTATGCCCACCTTTATATCTCCAATCGCGGAGAGCTCATGGCGTAGATCAAGCTTAATGCTTGATGCTTTGCCCGTGAGTCGGAAGCGTGAGGGGTCTGAGCCCACGTATGTGGCTTCTTGTCCGGTAGTGAGATTGACGAGCTTCGGGGCAGACGTGTCGTAGGTGAATCGGACCTTATCACCCACTGCGACAGAGACGGTTGTCAGCGCCGTAAGCTGGGTGGAGCCTGTAACCAGAGTTACGACCGAGACCCCTTTATTGTCTCCTCGAAGCTGCACATTCCCGTCTGCCGTGTACAGCGTAATCGTATAGGTACAAGGCTTGGACGCGACTGGTCGCGGGGTGTATTCGATATATAGTTTTTGCTGTTCCGCCGGGAGGGTGTACTCTGCGTAGGTCTGGAGACCTGCGACCATACTTGACCCGGGGGTGACATACCCCGAAACGATCATCGCAGGCACTGAGCCCGTGGATTTCCATGCGTAGGGTATACCTCCGGCAAATGAGTCTGACGATGATCCGCCTAAAGGCCCATCAGCTCGGTCAAAGCTATCCGACATCATCACATCGCCCG
Organism: Rothia sp. P5764; assembly: GCF_048512965.1. NCBI lineage: Bacteria > Bacillati > Actinomycetota > Actinomycetes > Micrococcales > Micrococcaceae > Rothia > Rothia sp. P5764. Next base: position 5,845 of record NZ_JBLXXQ010000009.1, read on the forward strand.
GGACGAATGTTTTTACGGGGAAGCGCAAAGTCCCGGAGACTGTGGCTCCTGCTTTAAATGAGAACCCGGGCTTAGGAACAGCGGCCCATTGAACCGTGGCCTCGCCCATCCCGGGAACCGTGTATGTCCCTGCCGACTTCGGCACCCCATCGATTTGATAAGTAGCGCCCGCATCTTTCGGGACCACATACGAGCGGGTCGCCGCGTCCATTTTGATCTGCGCCGGGACATGCTGGGAGGGGTCGGGTGGGGTGGTTTGGACCCACCAGACTTCGTAGGTAACGCCATCGATTATCTTCGTCTTTTCTGGCTCAACGTCAGAGGTTACGAAAACGTATTTTTGCTCTCGCCCGTAGGCATCGATGTAGATTCCAGCTGCTGGCTTTTTTTCAAGGGCGGAGACTCTGGCATCAGTAAGAGCTAAATCTTCTGCAGAAGCGAGACCATTTAGGTCAGGCTCAGCTTCTTCGATGGCGGTTAAGCGCCCAGCAAGCCGGGCGTCAGCCTCTTCACGGGCCGTCCGCTCCGCGGAAATAGCCGCCTGCGCCCCGGCCAGAGCAGTACGCGCTTCTGAATCAGAAATCTGGTTGGAGACGGTATTAAGGAAGGTGTCGAAGGTGGATTGATCAGCTTTCTGGCCGATAGCCTCAAAAGTCTTGGTCTCAAGCTCGCCAACCTTCCCATCGGCTAGCTCGTTGATATGGGCAAGCGCCCGGCCCGTAAACTTTCCTTCCGAAAGGATAGGAAGGGAAACCTTGCTAGACATATTTTTTCTCCTTTTCTAGGCCGAAGCCACGGGCACCAGGATTGCGCCGGTATCTTCGGGGTCAGGGGTCGCTCCGGCAGCGGTAATCTCGCCGGGCAGGTAGCTTGAGTATGTGAGGACGGGGCGGCGGGTTCCGTTCTGGATCTGGGCTTCGAGAATGTCGGAGAGGTCTGCGTCCGCGGTTAGCTGGAAGTATGCGTTCCTCTGAGGCACGCACCGCCCATCAGTGGTTTTCAGCTCGAAAACTGCTTCGTAGGCCCACCCTTCGGTGGCTATAATCTCGCCCTCGATTTTGCCCTTATCATCAAGCGGAAGAACAGTCGGCCCAGCGTAGATAACGTCTTCGTCGGGAGCGACCACCATCGCCGGGGCAGGGCCCACGATAACCCGGCCAGCAAGGGGCGTACCCTCAGTGGTCAAAAAAGCGCCAGTCAGTTTAACCGTCTTAGCCATTGCTTACTTCCTCCCAGCCTTGAGGGTAGGCTGCCGGAGACCAGACATTTCCGTCCTGGCTAGACTTCCATTTCTTCCCCTGGAAAAACACGATGTCCCCCGCCTGGTAAGCATCATGTGAGCCCGCAGGCTGCACCCACTCCATTACAGACGGAGCGGGAGCGAGCGTGGCTTCATCTGGTTTTCCGGCTTCCCTCACCTGGGTAAGGGCATCACAAATCCTAGAAGCTAAATCAGCATCACTTGCGGAATACGCTTCAGCATAGGCTTCAAGGGTCGGGCGTATAGTGGCCACAGCCTCCACAAGGGCTTTGGTTGCGCTTTCCCTACTCTCACGGCGGTTTCTTTCACGCGCAACGTCGACGTAAAGAGCTTCTAGCTCCTGATCGGTCATGGCAGATATTTCCTTAGCCATTGCCTGCCTTTCTGGTTAGTAGGTTCTAGGGGTGAACCAGCTGAAAGTCATCCCCATCGAATCGCCGGTTTTGAGCGAAAAGTTTCCTGTGCGGGAGCGGATATGAAGGTGTCCGTTAGTAGCTAGGTAGGCTTCATGCACCGCGTTTCCTTGGTTTACCAAGGTGTAGATCTCGGAGCTTGGCCTATATCCAGCTGGAATAACCTCACCGATAGAATGGAAGGTCCCAGGCATGGTGTACCCAAAAGCTCGACGAATCGGGTTTATGCCCGCAGTACAGAAGAAGCCGCCTTCTGCCGGGGTCACCTGGATACCACCAGTGGGTGAGCGTATTTCCCACCCGCTAGGTTGGGAAAGCCCTACCCTGTGGGGGCTGATCGTTACCCAGCTCGTGTATGAGGAGCGCACTTCGACGCCGGTTTGCTGGATGAAAGCCCTGGTCCCCCAAAGCACCGTTGATGCATCGGGCAGGGATTCCCTGGAGTCCACAACGATCGTCGGCGAGATAATCGGACGCTTTTTGACGCGAGCGCTGTCGGTCAGAAGCTGATTAGGTTGGCGGGTGACTTCCCAGAGCACCAGGTATTCTTTGCCTCCGGTGGTATCTAGGCTGGTGACTACGGTCAGCTTGACGGGCATGGCCTTATCCAAAGGGTTATACATGAGTGCAACCCGGTAGGTGGTCGCCCGCGCCACGGCAGGAAGCTCCACGCTAATTGGCGCATCCATCTTGTGATAGAAGCCCGATACGACCGCGTGATTGAAATGGGTCTTGGTGTCCACGGCGATGACTGCCGTATTGTTCACGTTGTTCAAGCTCGTCAGGTTGTAAGGGTTTCCGCCCTCATCGAGCACGCCGGTGCCAAAGCCACGGGCAACTGACTTCCACTGCTCCACATTCAGCGGAGCTTCAAGGATAGGGAATGATGTTTCAGTCATATTTATTGGGCCTCCAATCTTTGTAGCCTTCCGGCCAAGTCATTTACACGGGGCGACCATGCAGGGATATTCTCTGCATCGGGGCCGACCCCGAGTTTCACGGTGCGCCCCGTACCGGTCCAGGTGATTTCAGCGCTCGTGACCTGCTCTGTGTACTCCACCGGGCCAACCTCCAAAGTGATGGTGTCGCCCAGGTCGAAGTCGATACCGAAGGTGGTGCCATCATCTTCTTCGAGCGTGAAGCTGGCGGAGTTCCTGGGGCCTGCCTCAGCGAGTGCCTCAGCCCCGGCCTTATCAAGGTCAGTATCATCGTTGGTGTCGCGCCGGTCTTTGAAGGTCTCTATGCGGTGACCCCAGGTGCCGGGGGCGCTGGTGTACTCTTTGAGTTTTCGGTCAGCGCCCTCGCCCTGCCCGCCGACAATGACAACATTCCCAGTGGGGGCAGCATTCTTCACATCACCGGAAGCGACCAGCCGTACCTGACGGGTCAGGTCACGGGTAGGCTCCACATCAAAGACAATCTGGCGCTCATCATTCCGGGTCGCGATGAAACGCAAGCCCGCAGGATTAGCTACCTTCTGGCAGGCCTCAAGCAGGCTACTGAACCGCTCCGAGCAGGAGGTGTTACCGCCGAGCCCGCGTGATTCAGCAACCACCAGCGCAGGAGAGCGCCGAGCAGATAGAGCAGCCGGCCCAGCGTTCAGGTTCACCAGGGTTTTGATGATGGTCTCGGCTGGGCCGCGCAGATCATAGCGGGCCCGGCCCTGCGCACCTGGTTCTTTGGTGGGGTCTGGATAGACCACCCGGTCAGCTAGCCGGTGAAGCTCGCACCTGCCGGAGATGGTGAGAGTGCCGCCTGACCCATCTACCTGGGTGACAAATTCGCGGATAGCGCCGGAGAAGTGCAACGGGCCGTCCGTGGCCATGACCGACCAACCAGGGGAAAGCCGGCGAACCAAATCATCATCTAGCCCCAGCTCAAAGAGGAAAGTGGTCAGGTTGTTGTAGCGGGTGACGGCCTTAGCGGTAAGCGGTTCGAGTAGACCCCTGGGTACCCCGGTAGGGTCGAGGGCCCAAAGCGATAACATCAGATAGCCTCCAAGAAACGCTCGGCGTAAACCAAGTTCACACGAGTTTCGGGGGTAGCCCCCGTCATTGTGATATGCAGGTGGTTAGCCCCCGGCTTGAGAGTAAAAAGCCTCGAAGAAAGCGGAACTTTCTCCCATACATCGGGGGTTAGGCGCCGCCTAGCGGTATCAATAATCAGGGTTTCACCGGCGCGGAGCTGATGATTCACACGGAAGGTTTCAACCCCGTTGCTGATCATTAAATACTCGCCGGGGCCAGTGACCTGCCAAGTTGGGGCGACCTCGCCAGCACCAATGATCTCCACCGTAAAGCGGTCCTGGACAGCTGATTGAGAGAGAATCACTGGGAAGAACGGAGATGTCTCCGACAGAAAAGGCTTCACACCGGGGGCCACGCTTAGCGAGATGAGGTTTTGTTCGCCCCGCCACCAAGGGTCAGGGCAAACAAACTTCAGTCCAAGGGTCTGCCATGAGCCGTGAAAGCCACTATCAAAATCACCCTCAAGGCCGCCCTTATAGCGCCCGCTAATCCTGCGGACGGTACCAGTAGCCGGGTCCTCAACAACGATTTCAACCGGCCCATGATGCGGGGCTAGGAAGCTGTAGAGCTCACGGCGCACCTCGGTGCATTCGGCCAGGGTGCGCTTGTGGATAAGGAGCGGAATAAAAATCTCCCGCTCCTTATACTTCACACCATTCTCTCTAGCCCCATCAGTGCCTATACGATCCACCAGCTGAATATCAACCGGCGGAAGCCCTAGCCCCTGGGACCCATACAGATGAAGAATATCCTCATCACTGATTCCCAAGGAGAATACTCGCTCACCCCGCTGGAAAGAGACCAGCGGGGAAGAGTTTTCAAGAGCCATGTTCTTCTCCTTAGAGTGCTAGAGCCATGCGCTGACGGTTTAGCCTGTCAACCTGGTCAAACATCATCTCGGCGTTTTGCGCGTAGACATTGCCGATTTGGATAGCAGGCTGACTCGGCTTTGCCGAAGCTGTGGACTGAGCGATTTCGTACATCGCCGCCCACTGCTGGTCAGTCAGCACATAATCGGGGGTAGACCGCTGATGATCAATCAGCTGAACACCACGATTAATAAGACCGCCCTTATCGTAAAGAGCAGGGGGTTCACCGACAATACCGCCAAGGGCATACCCATGCCCCTGCCCGATAACATTGAGCATCGACGCCCCGTACCTAGCTTTTGCATAGCGCATACCTGCAACCAGATTCGCCAGAGGGTCGAAACGGTCATTAGGCAAGCTAGGATCACGATAGGCCTGGAAGGTTGAGCCAATAACCTGGACAAGGCCTTGCGCCAAGTCGCCAGTAATGGTGTTGATATCGGTGTAACCATTCTGGACAGCCCTCGGGTTGCCGCCAGATTCAGACTGAATTTGGCGGAGCCAAGCCCCAACATAGTCATCTCGGACAGGCAACCCAGCGCGGGCCAAGGCGTCGCGGACTGTAGGCTCCCAGTTCGTGCTCATGCCAGAGCTTTCGCTCCCGCCAAATTTGCTACTGACCCAGGTGACTACAGAGTCAAGGGTTTTCTGGGCGATATTGAACGGGATATTCGCAAAGACATTCCCGCCAAATTTCTGCTTGGCAGTGTCCAAAAGGGCACGTACTGGCGCCGTGAGCTTCTCAGCGAGAATCCCAATGATTGAGGAGCCTCCGCCTCCACCGCCTGTTCCGCTAAGGTCACTGGCATCGAAGTTGACGGCACCTCCGAGATAGCTCAGAGGGTCGATATCGTTAGGCCAGCCGCCGTTGAACACGCCAAAGTGCAGGTGAGGCCCAGATGAGATACCAGTGTTACCGGTCTTTCCCAAGTAATCACCTTGTCGGACCATATGTCCGACTCGCACGGCAATCTCAGAGAGATGGGCGAACCACCTTTCGAGACCGCCAGACTTGACGTGAATCTCGTTGCCGCCCCAAACACCAGGAGCGCGGGCACCGGCACCAGCATGGGTGATAATGCCATCGGCTGTTGCGTAAATGGGTGTACCGATGGGAGCGGCGATGTCGATTCCCTTGTGGACTCGGTTATAGCCCTGAGATAGCGGATAGCGCTGCTTCAGAGGTGAAATAACACCACCCGTCGCGTAGCCCCCACCGAAGTTCTGGGAAAGCCAGCTAGAGGCACCTGAGATACCACCGTTATTCGCGGCGGCGTTGATGCCGTAGATGAAGCTATGCCCAAGAGCTCGGGTGGCTTCGGGCACGATAACGCCTTCGCCCTTGCGCATGGGCACAAGCAGTTCATCTTTCTTAGCGCTTTGGTAGCCGGGGAGGACACCGCCACGAGCGAAGCCCTCGGGGAACTTCATCTCGTCCAGCGGGTCTCCGCCCCAGAGCTTGGCCAGGTTATTGTAGTTCTTGATAACGCCGCCATTGATAACGGTGTCAATCACGAACCTGACAGGCTCACGCACCAAGTCTTTCAAGGCCGACCAGGCCCTACCGATGCCATCTTTCGCGGCTTCAAAGAAGCCAACAAAAGTGGTGGTGATATATTCACCTAGGGGCTTGAGAACCGAGTTTTTCAGCCAATCCCAGACCGCAGCAATCTTGTCTGAAATCCAAGTCCAGACCTGCTCAACCGTGCGCCAGAGCGTGCGGAAGGCTTCCCCAACGGTCCTGTCGAGGAAAGTCACCAGCGGGTCAAGGATATTGCCACGGATAAAATTCCACGTAAATGAAATTTTGTCCGAGATCCAAGTCCAGACGTTGCTGACCTGATTCCACAAGAATATAAATGCCGGGACGAGGACATTCTCAAGGAAGGCCTTAGCCGGGATGAGCACTCTGTTCTGGACCCATGACCAGACAGCTGAAATCTTCGAGCTAATCCAATCCCAGACCAAGCCAACCGCGGTGGAGAAAGCCTGCCACGCTAGCGTAACCACGGCGATAGCGGCCTGGATGAAGGGAACGGCAACACCGTTCCACCAGTCCAGGAAGCCCTGAATAGCCGAGGTTACAAAATTCCAGACGGCGACCAGCTGGTCTTTGTAGGTTTCCCAGACCTGCTGCAGAACCCACACCGCCGCCTGAATGAACGGCACCGCAGTGTCCTGCCACCAGCCCATAAACCCAGCGATAGCGCCCTGGATAAAGCCCCATACCGGCTTGATAACGCTCTCATAAAGCCAAGTGAATACCGGCCCCAGCAGGGTGGTTACTACCCAGGCAATACCCTGGAAAATGGTAAGGAGGATAGCGGCCACCATCGTAATGGTCGCCATCACCGCATACCACACCGGGTGAATGACATTCTCGTAAAGCCAGCTAAATTTTTCGCCTAGCCAACCAACAACCTCACCAAGCCATGAGACAACGCCGCCAAAAATATCCTTGACAGCCTGCATGGCTGGCTGAACGTACTCGGAATTCATCCGAGCGAACCATCCGCCAACAGTGGCGAGCGCCCCACCAATAGCAGGAGCCGCAACATCAGTAAACCAGCCGACCACGTCAGAGACCGACTGCTTCACCCAGCCCCAGACAGGCGCAATGTAATCGTGGTAAAGACCCGTGAACCAGTCTCCAATAGCGGCCAGCGCGCCCTGGAAGGCCGGGACAGCTGTGCCGGTGAACCAATCAACGACACCTGAGATAACTGACTTGATCCAGGCCCAGGCGGTGTCTACGAGGTCGCGGAACCACCCAACGCGCTCATAGGCCATTTTGATACCGACGGCTAGAGCTACAAGCGCACCAACAGTCAGAGCAATAGGAGCAAGAGCCGCCCACTGCGCAGCAGTAAGGCCCCACAGTGTGCCAGTCTGCACACCGGTAATGACCTGCCAGGCGGTAGTTACCGCTGTCATGATGCCTTGGGCAGTTGCTACAGCTTGCAGGGCTACCTTGTAGGCGACGAAGGTGCCGGTGACAGCGGCAACGCCGGAGGCAAATGGCATCCACACCGGGTACCACTTATTCATGGCATCGTAGCCCTGGTGAAGCCAGTAAGCCACTTCCTCCATGAAGCCGGGGAACCCGCTAGAGGTTATATCCCCGTCATTCGCGGTCCATGCCGCCCCGAAAGCACGGAACCCGCCCACAACCTCGTCCATGAACGGCCCAACAGCATTAGTGGCTTCGTCGAGCCATTCTGTAACCTGGTTCAGGGCAGGGCCGATGAGAGGGAAAATGTCCTCTAGCACGGCAGCGCCAAAGCGGCTCAGCGCCGCTATAGTGTTTTTGTAAGCGCCGGTGGTGGTCTCGCCGCCCTTGAGCGCTGCGCCTTCCATCGAGGACATCGCCTCGATGAAAGTATCTGAGCTGATTTTGCCCTCGGAGCCTAGCTTGTAGACTTCCTCGGCGGTGATGCCCATTTCCTTGGCAAGCATCTGGACAACGGGAATACCTGCGTCAGAGAGCTGAGCGAAAACATCGCCTTGAACCTTGCCGGAGGTCATGACCTTGTTGAAGATTGACCCCATCGAGGCCATATCAGTGCCCGCGATAGTGGCCGCGTCACCGACTAGCCCGAGGTACCGGGTTAGTTCTTTACCAGGTTCTACACCCGCGGCGACTGCCGCAGAAGCAGTTGTGGCGGCTTCGTCCAGGCCAAAGGCTGTGCCCTTGACCGACGCTAGGGCACTGTCCATGATGGTTGAAACGCCTTCAGCGGTATGGCCTAGCCCTTCAAGCTTTTTCTCTGCGCTCTCAATAGCAGAGAGACGACCGAAACCCTTAACCAGGGAGGTTGCTAGTAGACCGCCTGCGGCGGTTCCTACAGCTACCGCGCCCACCTTTAGACCCTTAAAAATCCGGTCTCCGAAACCCGATCCAGCGTTATCAGCGGCTTGCTCAACTGCCCCACCGATTTCTTTCTCTAGGTTGGCTTTGAATCCTTTACCTAGTGAGGGAATGATGGGGAGGTAGGCTTTTGCTAGCTCAATAGCCACACGCGCACCCCCTTTAGAGGTAGATAAGATTTTTTGGTCTGTTTACTTCTTTGGGGCTATATGAGGTCTCCGTAGAGTGCCTTAGCTTCGGGGCCCAGCATTTCGAGCACATCAGCCATAGGAGCGGCAGACCCATAGTGTTTACCCTTTTCTTCTTCTGGTTCAAGACCAGGAAGATAGACAGGTTTAGGTGGTTTCCCGCCCTTTTCTGCGTCTTTGCTCTTAGACCATGCAAGCCAGGTAGCCCGGTTATTCAGCGCGGTGAGTAGTTGCTCTTGCACGGTCCAGCGTGCCCCCGGCCCGTGCACAGAGACGGCGAGCGCGGTGCCGGGGGTGTCGAGCATACGACGGGCAAAAACGAATACGGCCCGCCAGGGCAGGGAACCCCCTGCCTGGTCAAGCCGCATACCGTGAGTAAGAAGGTCAGCCTCTAGGGCTTCACCATGACCGTCCTCGATAAGATCAAGGACGGCAGTTATTCCCCCAGGTTTACCCCGGAGATTTCCTGCCATTCCTCGAAGAAGCTCTTCATCTCCTTGATGCTGAGCTCATCGAATACCGCTAGAGCCTTTTCGCTGGCGTGGTTTTCTACCAGGCTCATCATGGTGTCTATTTCTGATGCGTTTCGATGCTTGCGGAGGAACCCGGCAGTGGGGTTGAATTTCTTGATTTTGATTACGCCCTTAGGGGTGTGTACTGCGACGGTGTCGCCGTTTGCGGGCAGACGGTCGGTGGGGCGCTTACGGTTGCGGTTGCGGTTTGAGGACATTCGGGGTGCTCCTTAGAAAGAATCAGTAAAAGGTGTGGGGGCATGGGGTTGGTAACCCGGCAGGCAGGCGAGCCCCCAAGAAAAAGCCTGCCCACCGGGAAAACTGTGACCTAGGCCAGAGCGGTGGACTCATACTCGTAACCGTAGTTACCGTTTTCGTCCGGGTAGCACTTGAGCGTGACCGGGTAGGTGATAAGGCCCTTGTGGTTGTAGCTGGACTCGCCAACGCTCGTAATCTGTGAGCGGGGGTAGACCAGGCGCACCTTGGTCTTGCCGTCAAGCATGTCTGCGATACGGGCCTTGGTTTCAAGCTGGGTGGCGTTCTTGGTGATAGAGACGTTGCGCTCAGCGCCAGAGGTCTGAACGTTCACGTTCGAGTCGCCGTGGACTTCCTTGAGGGTCTCCTCAGTCCGCTCGATGTAAGTCAGGGACACTTCAATCGCGTAGTCGGCCTGTAGAACACGGGCCAGATGCCCGCCCCACGCTTTGATATCTTCGGTGTCGCGCTTGGGTGACTCGTTCAGGCCGTCCTCGCTGATAAGACCGGAGAGCTTGAACGCTGGGTCAAGCGGGGTCTTAGCGTCGGTGGGCAGCGCGGTGCCGAGCGGTGCAATACTGATACCGCCAGTTGCCTTCGCGGGCGCACCCACACGGGTCTGGTTAATGACTGTCGCCATAATTTTTGCTCCTTAAATAGCAAAGGCCCCCATGTGGAGCCTTGAAAATTGGGAAGATTTACTTGTGCTTGGGGGCAAAAAGTAACAGCGGAGGGGCTAAACCTTAGCCTTGGCCGGGGTCTTGTGGACAACCTCGACGGTTACGTCTGGGGCCTGCGGGCGTTGCTTGAGTTCTTCCTCGGTGAGCCACCCCTGGTTCGCCCACGCGGTCTGCTCATCAGCAGACTCACAGACGTGAATAACGTCGGGGATAGTAGGGTGGAAAAGGGTCACGGGGGTGTAGGTTTCTGTTGCCATGGGGTTAATCCTCCAAGTGGATAGAGATATTTTCAAGAGTCGTGGAAATCTGCGCGGTGAAAGTGACGCGGTAAAGGTCAGGTGTCAGCGGGTCGTCATAAGTACGTGGCGGGGCTACCTCTACTGAATAGATAGCCTCCCCCTGCGCGGTTCTACCACGCAAAGCAAGAGCCATAAGCGCCGCGTAGCACCTCTGCGCGGTAGCATAAGCTTCCACAGAGTCATCGGCCCACACCTCAACGAGCAGATCGGCAACATCGCGTTGCCCCTCATACTCATCGTCGGTGCCACCGGTGCGGGAAACACGAATGGTTCCTGCTTTACGGTCGGCGGGTACGATGGTTGAGGCGTTGATACCGGCCTCAGCGAAAGAAGCTACGATATCTGCCTCAATATCGCGGGGAACAGGAACTTCGTATTCGGCCATGTTTTACCTCGCGTTCCGTAGGATTGTGTTGCGCTTAGAGTTGTCTAAGCGGGCTTCAACGGTGTTTGCTCGGACGTTCGCGAGGGCGCGGGTTCGACCTACTTTGACGTTGGCCTCGTACCCTTCACCAGATGCCTGCGCGATACGCTCAGCTTCACGCCTAAGTGCTCCCTGTACGCTCTCGCCTTGTAGGTACTTGCGTATGCCCGGGCTGTTGAGTTCAATTCTCATCTTCGACAAAAAACGGTCACCCCTTATTCTTTTGGGCGGTGAAGCGAACCCCACCAACATTTTTACCGAGACCGAAAACCCGCTGAGCCCAAATCTCAGGCTCACCAATCACCTCGCACTCCCCCACGTTCGGGAGAATAACAACGTCATGGGCGCTAACCTGGGTGCCTGCTGGGGCGTAAACGTCCCACCCGGTTTCAGTAGAGAACCTACGGCCCTGCACCCCAGGTTCCTCCTGCGAGGTAGGGGCGACCGCGTACACGGGTAATGGCTCAGCCTCCCCCAGCGACCGCGACCGGTTACCGTGGGCGTTCGGGGCAGACCAGACCACCCGGCGCACCTGGATATCAAAGGTGCCAGTAAAAAGCATCAGACCACCTCAATCGTCCAGGCTTTACGCTCAACCTTCTTAGGAGCCAACAGGTTCTTATCTGCCCTTGTTAGGTAGACCGCGCCGTCACGCCCAGAAAAGCTCATAGACTGAGCAAACGGGCCCACCGTGGTCTGAAACTGGGTCAAACCGGCTGGCATCTCATCAGCAGGTTGCTCTAGGGCACGCTTGACCATGCGATTAACCACCAGACCAACAACATCGGTACCGATAACACCAGCTTGCAGGCGCGCATCAATATCCGGGTACAGGCCCCTAATCTCGATACTCGCCTCAGACAGCTTCTGCACTGCCTCATCTTCAAGATGCTCAGGCAGACCCGGCCAATGCGCTTTTAGATCGCCCAGGGTTGAGAACGGACCCCCCATTAGCGCTGCTTACGGGGACGGCCACGCTTCGGGGCAGGCTTCGTGAAATCAGGCTCCCCAGAAGAAACAGCGGCAGGCTCATTATCCTGCTCATCATCATCTTCAACATGCGCAGGCTCGGGGGCAGGGGCCTCGTCAAGCAGGTGCTCACCCACCAGGCCAACAGCCCACTCAGGAAGCTCCTCACCAGCAAGCAGGACCTTCGCCACGAACCCATCAAGAACCGTGGTATTAGCAATCAGCTTAGGCATCATGCCCTCCAATCAAATAGAGAATATGAGATAGGGTGCGCGGCCTCGACAAGTAACCGCGCACCCAAAACCGAAAGACCTATGCGAGCACAGTCGCTGCGAAAGTCTGGTTAGGAGCCTGCAAGACCGGCAGAGCAACAGCAGAAGCCTTCACCCACAGCGCCACAGGGTCGTTATCAATGAAGGAAGAGACGACGATACCAGGCTGTAGAGCCTCATCAATCTCGTACTTAGCTTCAAGTGCCTCGGCGGTAACGCCCCAGAAGGTCTTACCAACCTCATCGGTGACGCCACCTGCGAAGAGAATCTTCTTGGAGTCAATGAATTCGGCGGCCTTGCCGTTCTCAGCGGTGTACTTAGCGCCGTAAACGGTGACCGAAGGCAGGCCGTGGGAGTTGAGCAGGCGGTTGAGGTCATCAACGGTTACCATGCGGGTGTCGTTGCTGGTGCCGTAAACCTGGTGGCGGGTATCGTCTGAGTTCAGAAGAGCGGTGAGCGCCTTACGCGACATGACCAGCGAGGTCGGGTCAGCGCCGTTAGTATCAGAGTAGATATCGCGCCATGCGATGAGGTTAGCCAGCGGGGTTGCCTGCGAAGTGCCCCAAAGCTGTGAAGCAGTCTGGGTATGCTCAGCCTTGCGACCAAAATCAACGCTCAGGGAAAGGCCATTCTCGGAGATAGTGACCTTGCCATCCATAAGCGCCTGCCCACGAGCAACCTCAAGGCGGGTACGGATAGCCTTAGCCAGCTCAAGGCCAGCCGTCTCGGTCTTGTCCTCAAGAAGCGCCTGCTGATTGCCACGGTTAGCCCACTTGATGCGGTCGTACTCGCTTACGCGGGTCTTGAGCGAAATGGGCGGCAGAGAACCCTGAACGGTCTGAGCCTGGCTGACACCAGTAATCGGTGACTCAGCATCGTAGGTGCGGAAAACCGCCGCGCGAGACAGCGCGTCACCGCCAACCTGAGCGCGGAAATCAATGTCATCGATACCCTCATCGGGCAGAAAGCGAGCCAGAGAAAAAGCATCGGTAGGCTGGTCCAGCACAGTGCGGACGAAACCAGTGAGGGTCGCAGCAGACCCGTAAGAGTCAGTGTAAGTAAGTGCCATAAGCGGTCATGCTCCTTAGACGAAGATAATGTGAGTGGCCTCGGTCTTGCCCTTAGCAGGGAGAGTGACCGGGAGCTTGGACTCAATAACGCGCCCATGGTCAAGCAGAGGCGCAGAAATACGGACAGTGGGCGCAGAAGGCACGGACTGCGGGGTCAGAATAAACCCAGCCAAAGGAGTATCGGAGGACTCCTTATACAGCCCGTACAGGCCAGAACTCAGCTTGGTCACCGGCACACCAGAAGGGATAAAACCCTTCTTGTAAAAATCAGCCTCAGAGAAACCAGAGGTAAGGTCAAGGGTGATGGTTCGCGCGGCGTTAGTTCCATGCGCGGAACCAAGCCAGGAAAGATTATCCCCAGTAAAGCCCTTACGGGTAATTGAGAGATCCATAAGGATTCCCCTTTCAAAGATTATTTTTTAGCGATTTTCTTTCGAGCCTTCTCCGCACCGGCTTCGTAAGAGCCGTCCGTGATGGGCGGGGTCTTACCGGTGGAAGGCATCGAATGGTCAAAGAGTTCTTTACCACCGCCTGCGGTGGCTTTGGTGTGAAGTTCGTGGAGCTTCTTAGCTGATGCTTCAAAGGTCTCAGCGTCGGTACCGGTCACGAGGTCTTGGTATTCCTCGGGGACGGGGTACTTCGCCAGCGCCCCGAGCCGGGCGGATTCTAGGCGGACGCGCTCAAGCTCGGCGGTGGCTTCTGCGGCCTCTTTACGGGCACGCTCCACCTCGCTCAGCTCTGCATCTTTCTTTTCCTGCTCGGCTTTCTCGAAAGCGGCTACCTTTTCGGCCAGTTCTTTGGCCTGCTTTTCGGCTTCGGCCCGAGCTTCGCGCTCAGCCTGCAAAGCCTTGAGACCGGGTTCCCCTAGGGGCTCGTCCGTCTTTACGGACTCGACCTCTGCGGGGTTCTCGGTTGCTTTTTCATCAGCCATTAGGATGCTCCATTCTTTGACATAGGAATATGCGTCGCGCATATAAAAAACCCGCCCAGCGTCGCGCTAAGCGGGGGAAAACTATTTGATACCGTCTGTGACAGTGTCCGGGTGCATGCGGCGCATCTGCGCCAGCACACTCTTGATATCGCCGGGTTCATCAGCCTGGTCGCGGGCTTGCTGATAAATTGCCTCGTACTCATCAGGAAGATAACCGGGTGGGTATGCTTCACCGTGGCCTATGCGGATAACTTCGCAATCACAGTCATTGTGATATTCGCCCCCGGCGTTGGTGGCTGAGGCCGATCTCTCACTCGTGTACACGACCCCGCGCCCAGCCATAACCATGCAGAAAGCACAGGTCTTAGGGCCGCGCGGGACGCGCGCCCACCCAACGCCCTCACGGTGAGCATTATCCATCATGGTCTGCCGACCATAGAGACGCACATGCCGGGCGACCATCGAGGAAATCCCAGCCTGCCCACCAGCGATATCGCCAGCGAAAAGCTTCCCGGCCTGATACCTCACGCCTTCCTCAAGAACAGTTGCAGAGGAACCTGCAACCACCGAGGAGGGCAAAGGAATAAACCGTGAACCGGCAGGCAACATAGACTCGTAGAACTCAGTAGCAAGCTCAGCAGCAACAGCCCCATAACGCTCCACCAGAGCAGGCACAAGCACGATAAGCTCATCGCGCATACGCTCCGGGGCCATGCCGCGAAGCTCGTCAAAGACAGCAGCAACAGCAACCCGCACCGACGCATCAAGCACGGTCTGCTTGTCACGGTAAGACTCCAAATGCTCAAGCATCAGGCCTCACTTTTCTGTGAAGAAACCAGCGCCATCAGCTCCCCAACGCTGGCAGAAGCCGAGACCTTACGCTGATAAGCAAGATTACGCTCAATCTGCTCACTTGAAAGCCCATACATCTGCATTGCAACCACAGGGTCAGCATTGGGGAAAGCAGTAGTGAATTTGAGCGCCGCATCAGCCTGCTGAGCACGAGTCGGGGTGCCAGGGTCACGGAAATACGACCGCAAATACCGTAGGTCACGGGCCATAGCCGAAGAATCAAAAGCACGATACTTCACAGCCATGACCTTACGAGCTAGATCAACGCGGGACGCTCCGATGTTGGGGAGTTCCGCCTCAATCATGGCGACCATATCCGATTCTGAAGCCAAAATAGCATCAGCCGAAGAAGGATTATCGTGAACAACACCGAGATACCCAAGAGGGATTGTCGTCTCGGAGGAGACCATAGCGGCAATAGAGCGCATCATCTCAGAGTGAGGGGTCATGCTAGCCTGCGAGAGCTGAACCAGCTCCGGCCTAACCAGCTTGTCCTCGTCTTCATCGTAGGTGTCAGGTAGGCCCCAGACACCGCCGACAAGGGCTTTGAGCGGGCTAATACGGTTACCGTTAGCATCCGTAAAATGCTCAGGGACGGCACCAAGTAGCGCGCGTTGCGGGGCCGAAAAATGCTCCGCGCTCGTCTCCTGCCTCAGCAGGGTACGCACACCGGTATCGATGTAGCCCATCAATGGGCGAGTGATGCGCGAGCACCCATAGGGGTTCTGCAAGGTCGGGGCCCAGGTATAAGGGGTGCAGGTGACAATCCCATCGGCGGCAAAACGAGAACGTACAGCATGGTACTTGCCGTCATCTTCCTTACGGATAGCCACATAATAGCCAGGCATGTACAGCAGATACTCACCCAACCCGGTAATCTCAAGGGCAGCAGTCACTTCGCCAGTGCGAGGGTCAACCTCAGCCGTGGCTTCCAGAGCAGAACGAATAGTCACCCGAGGTTCAACATCGCCGGATAAATCTTCCGGGTCGGCAGGGCCGGGGGTCACAAAAGCAAAAGAGCACCCATGCTGCAGCGCCGCCCGGATAGCGAAACGCTCCTTGCGAACGTAATCCTCAGCCTGAGAGAAGTCGTTAATCTCGTCCAGCAAAGAGCCACCAGCACGGGAGGTGAAACCATCAGGGCGCACCCTAGCCGCCGGCACAGTAACAGCCTTCTCAGCCCAGCCGATTGACACCTCAAAATCACGCATCGACGGCGGGATAGAAAAACCAATCTGGTCTAGCCGCTTTTTCGAGTCATGGTATTCCGTACGAAGTGCGTTATTCTTCTGAGTCTTTTTGATGCGCCCCAGCAACCGCGCCAGGGTTTCAGACTCGACCGGCGATAAATCCCATAGCAGAAAGCTATGCATGCTTTCACCTCCCAACAAAAAGTAGTTACTACCCAGCGATAGCCGCCCGAGCCTTACGCCCGCCAGAGCCGCGCTTAGACGGGGCTTTAGCGAACTTATTCGCCCCATAAAACGCACAAACAGACGCAAGAACCGGTTGCAACGGAACCTCCAAAGACGCACGGGAAATACGATATGAGCCAGGGTAATTCTTCATCGGCTCACGAATAGCATGCTCAACAGAAAAATTCAGCTGATCCTGACCAAAATGAGAAACCGTTCCCTCCACCTCGATAGCCCGCTTGAACATCGCATACCCTTGCGAAAGCTCATGTGCGCTCAGGATAAAGACCTTCATGCCCTTCTTTTTCAAAGGCACCTCAAGAAGCTCACGAGCCTGAGAGAAAGCGTCCATCACCACCGGGTGGCGGCGCTTGGCGCGCTCCCACAGCCATTCAACCAGGGCGCTTATACCATAGACGCTGAAACTCGTGTCAGCGGCCAGCTCTACATGGTAGGAGCCCTCAGCTTTCCCGTCAGTCACAATCGAGATGGCCACATGGGTTTTCTCTGGGTTCATATCAAGCCCAAAAGCACGGATAGGAGCCGCCGCATCAGGCTCCGGGTCAGTGCGCTCTATCCACTTCCCAAATTCAAAGGCCGCAGAAGTATTAGACACGGGGGACGGCCACATATTCAGGCGCTCACGGGCAAAAGACCGAGGCGACCAGCGTGACCGCTCACCCTCGACCGTCTTAACCTTCAATCGGCCACCCAATGCTGGGTTACCAGCCGCCCAATTCTGGCGGTCAGCAGTAAAAGCCACTAGCTCGGCTTCAGACATTTTGTCCACATCTCCCTGCGGTGACCATTCCACCCAGGCGCAGGATTTATCCTCACCCAGGATTGCAGAGTTCCGCAGGCGAACGAACGGCTCACCTTTCTCTGAAATATCAGCAGGTGGAGTACCCAGAAAAATTGTCACCGGGTCGCCAGAGGGCGAAGCAGAAATAGTAGGCTCCAAAGCCTCCTGCTCATCTTCCTCATACTCCTGAGCCTCATCAATAATTAGCACGTCAAAAGACGAACCACGCCCAGCAGCACCAGTACGAGCCGAAACCTCGATGCACCCACCACCCTCAAGATAAATGGCCTCTTGGCCGTTCGTCTTGCGAACCTCAGACACAAGAGCGTTCAGTTCAGGGAATTTAGCCCCAGGATCATTCACCTGAGACCCAAAAAAGTGCATCAGACGCTTGAAGACCTTACGGGCTGTGCCAAGATGGTGAGCCGTGTAAAGAACGTTCAGCTTAAGACCAGCCATGAGGTATACGACCGTAGGTTCAAGTGAACCATTTTTGCCGTTCTGCCGCGCACAAGTCACAGCCCATGTTGAAGCGCACCAGGCCCCATGCTTATCACGTCGGAGCCACGCCCGCATGACAGTTTCCTGCCATTCATCAGGAAAATAATTAAGCCCCCGAATATACTCAATCGCAAGCTCAGCGTCCTCAGTCGAATAACCAGCAGGAGTAGGCGCAGTGTTAAACCGGGGAACCTGACAACCAATAACCCCAGACATAAATTACGCCCCCTTCCGAGCCTCAGCCCGCGCACGCAAATCCTTCAGGCTCAAAACGTTGCTGCCTTCATCTGCCGTGGCGGGAGCCGGTTGATTGCTCTCAGATACACCAAGCTTCTGAACAATCTGATTCAATGCAAGCGCCTGTTGCCGAGCCTCAGCCAAAACATTCTGAAACTTCACCTCAACAACAAACGGCTCATCATCACCCTCTGGGAAATCCAGCCTAAACTGCATCAGATTCAGAACCCCGTCGCCGTGAATAATCCGGTCAAGCTCATCAAGGCGATCAGCCAAACGCGCCGCTTCAAGAGCCAATGCATCACGGGCCGCGCTCCCATCAGAAAGCTCTTCAAAAAGAGCCTGCCCGCGCTCCCCCAGCCCAAAAACACTAGAGTTTGACATAGCAGCACCACCTCATTGTGTTTTTACTTGTCAACCCCAGGAAGCTGGGTTTGAAAAATGCCGGGGGGAGATTTCCCTATGCCGAGGGGTGGGAGCCTTGTTGTGGGGGTGGGGGTGTTACCCCCTGGGTTACCAGTTTCGGCTTGTGGTTAGGGGTTTGTGGGTTTGTAGGGTTGTGGTTTTGGGGGTTTTGCGGTTTCCTTTGGATTGGTTGCATCGGCGGCAGATTACTTGGTAGTGGCCGTCGTTGCCGGTGTTTGTGTAGCCGTTGACGTGGTCTACTTCTGCGCTGGTGGGGGTTTGGGCTTGGTGGTAGTTGAGTTTGTTGTTGCAGTATTTGCAGTGGGTTATTCCGTTGCGTTGTGCTTTGCGGAGTTCTTTTTGTCTGGTTTTTTTCCAGTGGGCTGTTGAGGTGCGGCTCATTGTTGCCCTTGGGTGTCTGTTGTTGTACAGGTGCATTTTCCGGTTGCGAAGCAGTCAAGGTTGCAGGTTTCAGCGGCGTCTGGTTCTTTTTCGGTCACTGAGGGCCTTTCTGGCGGTGGGGTCGGCGTAGGTTGGTTGCGGGTCGCGCGTGCGTTCGGGTAGGTCGCCGCGTAGCCAGGGTGGGAGTTGTGCTCGGGGTTTTTGCTGTTCGCGTGCTGTTTGCGCGCGCAGTAGGTCGGTGAGGTCTGGTTTCCGCATGATCCCCACCACCCCCCTGGTTTTTTGGGTGCAAAAAGGAGGGGGGCAGGTACAAGCCCGCCCCCCTCCTGGTCGCTGAACACACACTTTAGAAAGGAAAAAGTGCCCGCCACCCCCAACCCCCTCGGAGGCAGGAGGGCACAAAAAAAGCCCGGTGTCCCTAGCTACAGGACTTCCGAACCTATCAAATATTATCGGTCACTTTATGCGACTTTGTCAAGAGCCTCAGAAAGTTTCTTCAGTTCCCTCCGTTCAGCACAGTCAAGAACATCATCAAATAGGTAAGTCCAGGCTCCTCGCTTGAAGCTCTTCCGACCGGCGGGAAGCCTGTCACGCTTATACCAGTTCCTGACATCAACATCGCTGATGGTGTACCCGCACATCTCTAATGCCGCCACCATCTCTGAGGTGTTGAGCCATTGTCCTCCCAGGCTATCTAGGATAATCTCACGGCGGGTTTCCCGTGCGGCAGCCAGGTCTACTTTCTCACCGCATGCTGTACAAAATTGTACTTTTCTATCTGATGGGGCTTTGATTGATGTCCCGCATGTTGGGCAGTGCCCATGTGAGACGATTGCGGGTGCGAGGTCTACCATACGGTTAGCGGCGTTGATAGCTTCTGCCAGTTCAGTGATTAGTTCATAGGCTGGGTCGTTGTCTTGTTCCCAGGCTAGTTTGTAGGTGCTTTCCCGGACCGCGTACGGGTCGGTTGAACCCACCCCTACCCTTGCGCCTAGGTCGCCTATGGCGCGGGTGAGCCTGTCGATGAGAGCAAGCGCGCCAATGTTTATTCCTGCGGGCTTTCCTTCTGCCGCGGTCGAGTATCCTCCTGGCGCTTTGGCTGTTGTTTTGGCGGCTTCTACCCTTAGTTCGGGTATGAGGGTTATGGCGCGGGTGAGTTGGGCGTTGGTGTATTCAATGCAGGCGGAGCAGGTACGGGCGTGAGTGGGTTGGGAGCAGATTTGGCATGGGTGCATGGTGTGCCTCTCTCAGGGTGCGAGCGTGCAGGGGGGTTAGATGTGGCAGGTGGCTTCGGCTTGGGCGGCCATTTAGTGCGCGCTCCTTTCATGCTGACGGGCCTTAGCCTCAGCCTTAGCGCGGGTAGGGCAGGCAGCCTCATACCGGGCGCAGGTGCAGCGCACCCAGAAAAATGGCTTGCCGTTGTTGCCCCAGTGCCGGGAGATAGTTGTTTGGTGAATCATGGTTCCTCCTTGATGGTGATGATCAAATGTGGGGGTTCCTGCCGGTTGATACCGCCGTGTTCAAGCGCCGCCCGCAGGTGGGTGTGGTCATCATCGGCGAGTACGCCTGCGTCTACGATGCCGTCAATGATTGCTTTCAGTGTGGGGAAGAGGTTGTGGGGGTCGTAGCGCCCTACCCGATTTTTGTAGATGTGCCCGGTGATGGTTGCCCTGCCCAGGGTGGGGACACCTACAGTGCGGGCGGTTTGTTCGGCGTAGGAGCGCCATGCGCGTATTTTTTTGGCGCGGGTCATATAGTGTTCTCGCTGGTTGAGGGAGAGCCATTTGCGGTCTCCCTCAACGGTCAGTTTCAGCTCCCATTCACGCGCCACGGTGCCTCCAAAAAAGGTGTCTTTCAAGTGCTTCGAGAGCTTCTTGTTTTTCGTCTAGGACTGCTCCCCACCCGCAGTTGTGGGGGCAGGTCGCCCACCATGCGCCGCCGTAGAAAGTCAGGTTCGCGCTCATTGTGTCCGCCAGTTGTTGGGTCGGTTTTGGCGTAGCCGGGTGACCTCACGCGCAGGGGCGTGAGCGCTAAGCATGTGCTTATGCGCGTCTTGCACAGCCTCAGCGTGGCTGTCATGGGCGACTATGTACAGGCTGGGGCATTTGGGGCAGCGGTGGATCCAGATGCCGAGGCTTGTTCTGTAGACTTTCGCTTTTTTTGTCATGGTTTCCTTTCGATTCCCCACCACCAGGCGGGGGTGAGGCCGAGATAGTCGCGGGCATAGGTGAGGCCCTGAACCAGTGGTTGCAGGGCCTTTGTTGTGAGGTAGAGGGCTGTGAGGGGTATCAGGGCGGCGGCCCCCACACCGGCTAGAGCCAGCATGACGACCGCCGTGAAAGAAGCCCAGGCGAGCAGGGCAAGAGTCATGTATTGTTGCCCTTACGCTTACAACAACAGCAGTGGCAGTGTTTGGCCGAGGCGGTTCTTTGCCGTTCTGCGACTTTCTCTAGCAGGGTCCGCCGGGGCTGTTGGGAGGGTGTCGGGTCGGGTACCTTGTTCACCTCCAGGCAACGGGGTGTGGGGTCAGGGAAAATGAGCTTTAGGAACCTCATTCTGCCCCCTCTGCTGGTGCGTGCTTGTGGGATTCTGCCAAGCCGTCAAATATCTCTTCCCATCTCTTCATTTCTTCTCCGGCTTGGAAGTATTCATCTTCGGTGAGATGGTCGTGGTCTTCCCAGAGAATTGGGTTAAGGTCGATTGCTTTGGCAATGCTGGTAAAGACGGCGGCTTTTACGCGGTCTGGGACACGGTCGCTCATTTCTTACTCTCCTGTTCTAGTGGAGGTTGGCGTTTGGTACGTTGATTTCGGCTTCTGAGACCGTGAGGGTGACGGTCAGCTCCACTATTGCTCCGCCGGGGCCTGTGGGTTTGGCTCTGATGTTTGGGGTGAGATACCTGGCGGGTATGGTCACCCCCGCTAGGTGTAGCCCTTCTTTGTCTAGTCGGGCTTTGGGTAGTGTTTCGTTTTTTGAAGTCACGAGGGCGGTCACTTAGTTCTCCTGTTCGGGTGCGTGCTCTAATACGTCTGCGTGGACGAGCGGGTAGTTTTTGGCGATGTAGGCGAGGCGTTTCTCGTAGATAGCGAGCTTGCGGGAGGTGGCCTCATGGTGGGCTATGAGCGCAGGGACGGCGTTGCGTAGGTCTACAATCAGGAATAAATCTTTTTCAGGTATATTGCTGGCTTCCAGAACGTCCAAAAGAACTTTTCCGCGCCCATTTACTAGCTCGTAGTAGATCTCTTCGTTTGAATATTGGATAGTCTTACAAATCCACGGCTCACTGCTTGCTTGCTTCTCTAGCTCTTTGAGCCGGTTGATGGTGGCCTGCATATCGGGGGTCATTGTTTCTCCTTGGGTGTGGGTGTGCCCCCGGCTGGTGGGCCGGGGGCACAAGGGGCGGTTTATGAGTTGGTGTTAGTAGCCACAGGCGCTCACGCTTCCCCCCTCGCTGGTGGTCTGGAAGGTGCCGGGGCCGTATGCCTGGATAACTTCGATTTCATCGGCTGGCGCGTCAATCTCTTGTCGCTTCGGGTTAATGAGCTTGGCGCGGATAGGGTCAGCATCTACCTTGTAGGTAATCCAGTTACCCTCGGCCCCGCTATCAAGGTCTTTGCCTAGAAACCCGGTTCCCGGCTCCAGTTCGTCTGCGGTGCGGAGCTTGAGGGGGATCTCGCCCTCAACCCACAGCGACCAGCCACCACAGCCTTCCCAAGCGTCCTCCAGAATAAACTTCCAAGCAGGGGCTATTGTTGAGACCCCTTTGACCCACCCAAGGGGATAATTCTCTTGGAATTCTGGGTTCCTATCCAAACGGAAAGTCAGCGTGCCTAGCAGAAAATGAAAGCACTTCGCCTTACGCCCATCTAGCTTTGACCAGTCAATCTGGGCGCCGTCCTGGATAGCCTCGGTCAGGTTCGAGAACCCAGCCAGCGGGTCACGCCCGTTAGCGAGGCCCATGTTGTAGGCTTTCTCAACCATGCGGCGCTTCTTCTGCGAGGTAATAGCTGCCCCAGAGGGGGTCAGGTAAATCTCTTCGGGGTAATTCTTTTCGGTCATTGTTTTTCCTTCCATGAAAAAGCCCCACCCGATTATTTCGGGCAGGGCGGGGGTTGATGTGGTTATCGGGGGCAGGTGGCTAGAAAGGCGCTTCCTCGTTAGCGCCGATACCCCAGTCGTAGTTGCCTTGGGCTTGTTGTGCCCACGGGTCCGGTTGGGGTTTTCCTTGGGGTGCCGCTGGTGCTTGGGGTTGCCCGAAGCCGCCGGAATATCCGCTTTGGAAGTTCCCGCCGCCTTGTTGGTTGCGGGTGGTTTGTGCGGTGGCGTATCGCAGTGAGGGCCCGATCTCTAGTAGTTCGAGTTCGTAGGCGGTGCGCTGTTGCCCTTCTTTGGTTTCGTAGGTGCGGGCTTTGAGGTTGCCTTGTGCGATGACGCGCATGCCTTTTTTGAGGGAGTTGGCGATGTTTTCGGCGTGGTCTTTCCATGCGCTGGCGCGGAGGAAGAGGGTTGCGCCTTCTTTCCATTCGCCGGTTGCGCGGTCGTAGGTGCGGGGTGTGGAGGCGATGGTTAGGTTGGTTACGGCTGCCCCGTTGGGGGTGAACCTCAATTCCGGGTCGGCGACCAGGTTTCCTACGATGGTGATGGTGGTGTCGTTAGCCATTAGTTGTTCTCCTGGTAGGGGTTGGTGGTTGTTTTGCGGAGACCGGCCTCGATCATTGATACGTTGATGTGGTCTGAGTACCCGTCTGCGTAGCCCTCTTGCCATGCTTTGGATTTTTTCTTTTTGATGTATGTGGCGGATTCGGCCATGACTTCTTCGTAGGTGTGGCCAATTAGGGTGGGGGCGATTTTCTCTGAGATGTAGGTTGCTGGGTCGTCGAGGAGTTCCTCCCATGCGTCGATTACTTTTTGTCGGCCTGTTTCGCCTGGTACGGTGGCTGCGGTTTCGGCTATTTCTCTAGAGTCTTGCATTTCTTCGAGAATGTAGATGATGCTAGTGACGGCTTCTTTTTTGCCGGTCTCGAAGCTCTCCGCCTTAGCGGCTTTTACCGCTTCCGTGAGCCGTTCGATTTCGTCTAGGAGGGCGGGGAGGGCGTTGCGCGCTCCAACACTGATTTTGGTGTCGATGGTATAGATGTGGGCGGCATCGGTGTTGATTACCTCGTACCCGTCTGGACACACATAACGCTGGTCATCATTCTCGTCCACTACCCACGGCGCTGGGCTTGCTTGTCGGTGGAGTTCGCGGAGGCGTGCGTGTAGCTCGGGGCTGTACTGGGTGGTCATTACTGTTCCTCGTAGATTTTGGGGGTGTGAGTTTCGGGTTCTAGGTCGGTGAGCTTCTGGTTGATTGCTTGCACTGCTTTGGGCCCGTGGATTTGTATGCTGGGTGATCCTGCGGAAAAGATGATTGTTTGCAGGAGTCTTAGGGCATGGTGCAGGGGCGTGTTGGCTGGTTCGTGTTTGAGGACTTCTTGGATTTGGTTGATTGCTCCTTGGGTGTCGTGGGAGTTGATGAGTTCGATTTGGATAGCGTCTAGTTCGGTGAGGCGCTGTAGGTAGAATCGGGCTTTTTTGAGGTCTGATATGGGGTCGCCTTTGTGTTCGTGCCTGTAGAGGTATTTGATGGCGTTTCCGAGGTTGAACCCGCCCATTTGGGCTATTTTGATTGATTCGATGCCGGAGGGGTGCTGTGTGTAGTGGGGCGGGTGGTTGATCAGGTCGGTCATTTCTTGTTTTCCTTTCTGTGGGGTTGGTAATCCCAGCCTGGTGTTCCGCCGCCGCGCCACATGCGCCGGTCTACGGTGACTAGCCAGCGCCAGCCATGCCAGTCAGTTTTTACGGGTTTCCACGCAAACCAGGTATGCCAGGGGCCTCTTCTGGGTATGTCGTCTGCTGTGAAGCTCATTTTTTCCTTTCTGTGGGGTTGAAAATAGCCGGGGTGGGTTCCCGGCTTGTTTTTGTGTTTTAGGCGCTATGAGCCTTGTTTTTGTCTTTCTCAGGCGGCTTTGAGTTCGGGGTATTCGGTGGGGTTGGTGGCTAGCTGGTCTGCTCTGCATCCGCCGCAGTTGGTGGCTCTTTGCCCGGTGTGTTTGGGGCATTCGGGTTCGAGGCGTGGGTTCACAGGCTGGTGGTTGCCTGGGGTGTCGTAGGGTCGGATAGCAGGGGCGGGGGCGGGAGTCTCTGTTGGGAGGTACTGATTTACGATTTCCTCGCCCAGCTTGCTAAAGGCCCGGTACTCCCCTGAGCGCATCTTGCGGACGGTAGCCCAGGCCGCCGCCAAAATAACCACAGGGTCATCATTGGGTACGTTCTTTAGCTCATTGATGATCCCGCCAATTTCCAGGCGCGGTTCAACGGCTTTTGTGTAGTGGTGAATTTGAGGGGCGTAGAACTCCGCTTGCTTATGATTCAGGCCCACCTCACTCATCACCCCTGTAGCAAGTGCATGCGAAGCCGTCGCAACTATCGCAGATGTCGCAGTGGTCGCAGCTGTAGCACAAGTCGCACAAGTCGCAACGGTCTACCCAATCGTTGAGGTCTTTACACCAAATGAGGGTGCATATGCGGTGACCGCTGTGCCCAAACCGCAGGTTTCGGATATCGACCGGCTCTAGGCATTCAGGGCACTGAGTGGCGCAGGTTGTGCATTCTCCCCAGGTTTCATTGGTGGCGCTACCTGGTTCGGTATAGCTTACTAGTACTGCTTTTGAACATTCGATGCCGCAGGTTCGGCATTTGAACCAGGTTCTTTCGAGTAAGCTCATTTTCTTTCCTTTCGCGTGTTTTTGGCCGGTGCCTGTTCGTTGCGGAGCTTCCCGCGTTTAAGTACTCAACGCACGGGCACCGGCTCAACCCCGCGTTTCTTTAATGGCAGGGAACTTAAGATGAGGCTGGGAGGTGGGTGCTCTACTTGTTTATGGGGTGTTGTATATGGGGTGTTGTTCTCTACCCGTTTAGCGGGTAGTACCCCCTACCCGTTTAGCGGGTAGTACCCCCTACCCGTTTAGCGGGTAGTACCCCCTACCCGTTTAGCGGGTAGTACCCGTTTAGCGTGTAGTACCTTGACTAGGGCTTTCACCTACCCTCAAAAAGTACGTGTTAGCCGTCCTACGGCCACCCATAAAATGCTCACGCCGCTCAATAAGCCCAAACCGCTCAAGAGCCAAAAGATGCTCACGAACCGTATTCACCCGCTTCACCCCACACCGCTCAGCTATCTGCTTATGGGTAGGGTGACACTCACCAGCCGCGTTGGAATACTCCACCAAAGCCAGCAAAATAATCTTGCGAGTAGCCGGTAAATCAAGCCCCCAAGCCCACCTGTAGGCATGGTCATTCATGTAATAACTTTCAAAGAACGGTGCCCCCAAAACATATGCTCTGGGGGCACCTACACGGGCAGATAAACCGGGCTACTGGGCGGGTGCCTCAGCGTTGGCTTTCTCAATCTCAATTTCACGCGCCAGGCGCGTCAAAACTGCCTGCGCCTGGTCATGAGTCAGTGAGGCAGCCCCGCGCAGGCTGGGGTCATTGACCCAGTCACGGACGATGCCCAGGATTTCCTTGGCATCGGTCACCCCTAGCTCCCCGAAGCCTGCCTTGATACGGCCTTGATCAGCCTTGGAAGCGTACTTGACCTCAGCCCGTGCCTCAGCGGGTAGCTCCCCGGTCTCGGGGTCGGCCTGCTCGCTCTCAGCGGGTGGGGTCACCACCGGCGCTGGCGGGGTTGCAGGCTCCGCCTTGGTCTTAGCGGGGGCCTTACGCTGAACCTTCTTCGCGCCAGCCGTAACAGCCTTAGCATCGGGTGCCGGGGAGTCCTCGTAGTCGCCCAGCTCCACTTCCTCGCTCACCGATATACCCATCAGCACATCGGGGGCAATCACGCGGACCGCCTCAGTAAAAGCCTTGGCAGTCAGCATGCCAATCGGGTCGGTCTTATATTTGGCGTTTGAGGTGTACCCGGCACGCTCAGCTCGGGCGATTGACCAGGTGAAGCTCTGCCAGTTGGGTGCCCCCCTGCGGCGGGCTTTCACGGTCACCTGCTGTTCGGTTGCCTCGATACGCTCGAACTCAACCCCGGCCCGTTGGGCTAGGGCAACCATCGTGCGGGAATACATGGCGGGTCGGCCATGCACCACAAAGATGTTCGATAGGGCAGCTAGCGGGTCAAGCCCAACGCTCTTGCCGTAGAGAATGCCGGTAGCGGTCTTAGCGGCATCACCGCGGAAGTCCTTGGGAACGAACTCGGTCTGGCTGATTGCGGAGGCGATGGTATGCGCTGCTCCTAGCTCGTTCGCCCATGCCACCAGGTCTACGGTGTTCTGGGTGGCGGTGGTGGTGACGGTGTTGAAGGCTACGCCTGCGGCTTGTGGTGCCTGCATGGCGGGGGCCTGCTGGTATGCGGTGATTTCAGTCATTTTGGGTTCTCCTTTAGTTGGTGAGTTTCTTGATGGTCAGGCGGGGCGCGGTCTCCTTGGTGTACTGCGCCTTGACCTGCGGGTCTACCTTCTTAGCGTCCAGCTTCGGAGGCTGAGGGATATAAAAATCAGGGTGCTCCTCAACCGGGTATTCCCGCTCAAAAGCCGCCGCGTCAAAGCGCGACCCGGTAGCAACATTCACGCGCCAGGTTCCGGTCTCCACAGTCAGCGCCGGGTTCTCTTTCAAGGCAGCCTCAATGCGGGCTACCTCCGCCCGGTGGTATTCGAGTTGTTCAAGGACTTCGTCTACCTGTTCGGGGGTCATTTCTTCCAGGTTCAAGGTGGGGTCAATCTCAGTCACGAGTTTCTCCATTCGGGGTTAGGCCGCCAGGGTGGCGGCGGTTAGTTCTTCGATGTTCAGCGCGGGCTTGACGTACCCGGCGCGGTCTTTGGCTTTGCGGGCTATCTCCGCCGCATACTGGAATTGCAAGAAGTGGGCGTCAATCTCTTCTGCGCTCTCTGCCAGCGGGTGAAGCTCCGTAAAACCTGGCCTGATATGCGCCACATAGGTGGCTGTGATTTCAGGGAGAGGGTGCTCAGTGTGCGGATCATAATCCTCAACCCAGAACTCAGCTTTTGCGTAGGCGGCTGCCTGCAGCGCAGTCTCCCCGTACACGCCATTGGAGGTTTTCCAATCGATAAGGACAGGTTGCCCGTCGTTGAGGTAGGGGCTGGTGCCGATAAAATCGACCCGCCCCGCGTACCAGTGGGCACGGTTGGCAAGGGACTTCTCCACGATGAGGGGCGTAAGCTCCAGGGCCTCAATCAGAGTGACCAGGCCCATCACCTCCGGCTCGTAAAGCGGCGGGATAACCACCTCCGCGCCCTCTAGGTAGCGCTGGCCGAGATCGTGTATCAGGGTGCCTCGCTCCCCCGCGCTATCCCTCAGACCCTCCGGCACCTTGCAGAGCGCCTGCACCAGCGCGGAGCGCCCGTGAGGGTTCTTCTCCGTGGGTGTAGGCTCACCCCTGAGCCGCTCAATCTCTAGCGGATTAGCCTCCACATACTCAGCCACCATCCGTGCGTACCAGCCCATCAGGGAAGGCTTGGGCACTCCCCCACCTAGCAGGGTCGTCACGCCGGTCACTGCCCTACCGTCCAGCCGGTACCGGTGAGAACCTGCATTGAAAGTCAGGCTCACTGGCTCTCACCTCCTAGCAGGTCAGCTATAGCCCTGCCCAAGGGCGGGGTATTCGGATTAGCTGACTCCATTTGGAGGCGCGCCAGGTGAGCATGAGACAACACGTTCTGCGCGTACATATGCCGATTCTCCAAGTCCTCGGCGCGCTCACGAGCGGCCTCCTCAAAGCGCCGCCGCTCATCAATCCTCACGGCCGCTTCAAATGCCTGCAGCTTCTCTAGCTTCCTCTGCCGCTTCGCGGCTTTCTTGTTGGCTTTCATTGATCCAGTCCTTTGTTGTGCGATATAGAAAAACCCCGACCGGTGCGGCCAGTAGCATGGCTCCCCCGGTAGGGGCAGGGTTAAAAATGGTGAGGGTAAGAAAAAGACCCCACAAAAGCAGGGCCCTAGTTCTGGTGCTCATGCGGCCTCCTTATGGGGATTCACCCTGATATAGTCGGCCTGCTCACGCAGGCAGGCATTTGCCAGGGCAATACTTTTCTCTGAAGTTCTAGGTGTTAGCCTGCGCCCAGTGACCCGCCAGAAAACGAAGCACTCACGGCAATCACAAACCGGGGCACTCATGCGGCCTCCCAAAAATCATCTTCAGGGTCCGCGAAGTAATCGCAGATGCAGGGGTATCTGGTAGACCCACCGCAACCGGCGCACCGCCCCTGGTCATCAGGGGGCACAGCAAACATCGAGTGATCAGGGCTCAGCATGTTTTAACCTCTTGACGCGGGCGCGGAATACCTGACACAAGGCGAGCATTTCTTCGCGTGCCTCCCCCGACTCCGGGGCATCAGTTTCTACCCATCTCTCCCTTTTAAAAAGTTCTTCGAGCTGGTCGATTGTCCCTTCCCAACAGCCCATCGCTAATCGGTAGTTTCCGTCACTTTCTTTAAAGAGCGTGGTATTTAGCGGCCTAGAAGTGAAGACCATGAGATGTAGATAGTCAGCGTTACTTGAAATCTGAGCGTTACCTGAAACCCGAGCTTCACCTGACACCCGAGCTTCACCTGACACCCGAGCTTCACCGAACACCCGAGCTTCACCGAACACCCGAGCTTCACCTGACACCCGAGCATCACCTGACACCCGAGCTTCACCGAACACCCAAGCATCACCTGACACCCGAGCTTCACCGAACACCCAAGCATCACCTGACACCCAAGCATCACCTGACACCCAAGCATCACCTGACACCCAAGCATCACCTGACACCCGAGCTTCACCGAACACCCGAGCTTCACCTGACACCCAAGCGTTACCGGACAGGTTCTTAGTGCCCTCAATCCAGCCGCCCTCGTCACCTGCACGCACACCAAGTTCCGGGATGTTCCTCGTAGCACGGATTCGGCGAAGGGTGAAGTTGTCTAAAATAATCCTCGTCTCGCCGGTAAACTCATAATGTAAACCAGTCATTTTGTTTTTCCTTTCATGTACGAAAGCACCCCTACTGGGGTGCAAGAAAATTATCTGTAGTCTTGAACCCCAACATGGCAAACAGCTCACGCCTCTCATGTAGGGATCTATCTCGGGTAAGGTAAGCCAGGTTCAGAGCTACCCGGCGCGGATCATGCTGAGAGTGCTCAGTACGTATCTCTGTCAGGTCAATAGGTTCAAAAGAGCGTAGCTCTTTCTGGTAAATGGTCATGTTTTGGGCGTGCATGGCTGGTGTCCAATGTTTGGGGAAAGGTATCTAGGCCACCTCCTCTAGCGGGGCAAGCTCAGCAAGCAACCACTCCAAAGTCTTAGTCGTAAACCGCGGTTGGAAACGCTCCTTACCGCCCCACTTACCAGCAGGCCGACGAACCGCCCAACCCGCATCAATAGCCGCAGAGTACACATCAAGCCGGAACCCAGGCATAAGAATCTTCTTCTCCCGCAGAACACGCTTCACATCCGCCTCAGTCACCGGGAAACGGTCACGAATGGTCTTGCAGAGGTCACGGAACCCGAAAGTATGCTCAGGGGTCAACACCTTGTCATAGGTAGCAGCCTTGGGTTCCGCAATTTCAAGGCGCGCTTTCTGCTCCTGCACCACACCGGTCAGCTCACCAATAAGCGCTAGGGAGCGCTCTTCAAGAGTCTTAGGAGCATCATAGGAGCCGGTCTTGCGAATAGCAGGCAGGACTTCATCAGTCACCCACGACTCGAACGGCTCCGCAGCTGGGGAATTAGAACGCATGATGACTCGGTACAAGTTGCCCTCGTCGATGATGGTCACCTCTTGGCGGCCACCGGCTGTAAGGGTATGAGTTTTACTCACCCCCTTTTCGCGGAGCCGTTCAGCCACCCTAGTGGTGCTGGTTAGCCCGAGAGCCTTCACCAAGTCCGACAACACGAACCAAGGTTCACCGTCCAGGAGAAGCGCCCGCAGGGCCAGCCCGTTGAAGTTGAAAGTCTGCACACCATCATGTGCGCTGTTATTTGCTAGAATTTCCATTGGATTAATCCCCTTTCATGGGAAATCAAAGCCCCCCTGTGTGCTGTACACGCCAGGGGGGCAACATTTATACATTTGATTGACCGACAGGACCCACAACCATGAACCCCGCCGAAGAACTGCTCGACATATTCAAAAGATGGGAAGCTAACAAAGGTGCGACAATTTTCCTAGCCAGAGGCCCCCAAAACGGAATAACGTATGATCTTGCTAAAGAAATCACATACGCCACATCACTATTCCAAGAAGTCATCAAGCTACTTGAAGCAAGCGATGATATCGATGATTGGCGAGAATTCATTGAAGCTACCTGGAAGCACCTGTACGCTCCACGTACAGATTGGTGCACCAACACATCTTCAACTGGAATTACCGTTCCTGGCCTCGTTCGGACTGGGCTGCGGGGAGCGAGCTCTACCATCAGCTCCAAGAGCCCCGATGTTTCCATCAATACGGACCTCACCGATGATGAAATCGCGGCCCTCGTAAAAACCCTTCAAGAAGTGAAAGAGCAAATAGGGGCTATCCCCCAGCGCTACCAAAAGCTCACGGACAGTATCACCAGTAAGCTGGACGATTGCCTCTTCATCCTTAGTACTGATGATGTGCCGCCGGGGCGGCTCAGGGAGGCCAGAGAGAAGAGCCTCGAACTCGTCGGGGAGAGCCTTCATGCTGTCATTCTCCTTCCAGAAGAAAAGCGTAAAAGTTTCTTTAAAAATCTGATGAATATCTCAGGTGTATGGGTTGGAAATATGACGGCAGGAGCCGCAGGAGGAATGCTTGAGAATATTACTTCTAGCTTCCTAGGAGTTGGCTCATAGCTTGAGTTCTGTCTTTCACTCCTATAAGCCCAATGCCGATATAATCTTCTACCCACTTTGCCTATAGCCCATTCGGTGGTATGTCTTTAATCTGTGAAATGATTTAATCCACATGCACAGTGTCGCTTTATACGCCGTGCAGAAATGAGGTCAAAATATGGTGTACATATCACTGAGAGTCAGTGCAGATAGTTGGATTGGGTTCAAAGTACAAGGCTTAGACGTTAGCGAAGCACTTGACCGTGTTCGCAATCTTGTAAAAAAGAGAGAAACCATCTATGTGGCAAGCAGATATTCTGTATTCAACCCTGCGGCCGCAACTGAAATAACCGTTAGCGACCATCTGCTAAGGATTGACGAATCCCAGTATGTAGAGATTGAATACAGTGAGTTTACCGGTGTAAAACCTGTAGTTACTCCCTATGACGCATAACCAAAGAGCCGGGTAGTTACTTTTCGTTGCTACTCGGCTCTTATTTTTTTCTGTTGATTTCTCGCATCACATCATCAAAGGGAACCCTAAGCTGGTTATCCCCCTCAACCTTGTAAGCGAAGGCCATGAGCCCTGAGCGGGCTGAGTGTGCGTTTTGCAACCCTTTTACTGAGCGGCCCAGCAGTAGGGCTGTTTCTTTGACTCGTAGCCAGCCTCTGACCTTTCCGAGTTTTACGATCTCTTCTATGTCCATTCTTTTTCCTTTCGCTTGTCTGTGGCTTGGTGGGGGCTGGCACCCGGTACGCTCACCACGGGCTACCAACTAGTTATTTGGTATTCGTCACCGGAGTAACGTCAGTGGGGAAACAACCCAACGGTGACTGTCCAGTTTTCTCAACAATTTCCAGGCACTTATTTGTCAGATACTCTTCGGAAACTGACTGATCAAAAACCTCAGCCGCCTGCGCTTCCTGCTCAGCAGTGCTCTTAGCCTGCTCAGCCTTACGAGTCTTAGCCACTTCCTCTTGCAGAGAATCAATGCGTGACTGAGTAGCCTGGTCAAAAGAAATAACCGGCAAAGTCACCGAAATAACATCAACCTGCCCCCGCGTCTTCTCCTGCATACGTTTAAGAACATCTGCCTGAATAGCAGCAAGGTCAGAGCCACCCTTCGCAGGGTCAACCGCGTTGAGTGGATCGTAGCCAGCCATAGCCTCGTTGATGGCCGCCTTCAAATTGCGGTCAATAACATTCGACTGGATCTTAGAAATATCAGCGTCTTTATAGGACATGAACGCTTCTTCCGCGCCCTCGATACGCAACTGCCATTGGACCGAGGCATCAACCTTGGCTTTAGCATTGTTTGCCAGGCGTACATCAATCTGGTTATCACCGTTGTAAATGTCATTCTGGATTGTGCCGTCCATGTCATGAACGCTCCACCAAGGGGCCTTAAAATGAAGCCCGTTCTCGTAGGAATGAACCGGTTTTCCGAAGCTGGTTGCCACGCCAACAGAACGTGGGGGAACCTGAGTAACACACATGAACGCAGTGATAACAAGAGCGCCGGCGGCAACGAGGGCACCACCAGCAGATATCTCACGGTTGCCAGAAGCCTCACCGCCCAAAAAAGCAATGGCTCCAATAATAAAAGCCAAGGCGATAAGGCCGAGAATGAAGAGCATAATTATCTCCTAGTATTTGAAGTTGTGTATGGACGAATGTTTCCTGGAAGGAGCCATTCAGTGCCCGTCCTTGGTCTTGCACCAAGTCGAGAAAAACAAAAGCCCTTCCACATCGAGGAAAGGCCAGAAAATTTAATGAGATACTCAGAATATGAGCAACGGAAATATCCAAATCTACCAAGCTAACGGTGAGTACAGACTTGGAACCATCAATACGACAGCAGAAGAAGCCCTAGCAGCACAACAGATCATTCAAGAGACCTACCATGCGAATCATAAGGCTATTATCTTCTTGCTTAACGGGAACGAAGCATACAAGCTCTCCCCCGCCTTGCCTATGATCTTTCGCGCCGGAAAAACAGACGCAAAAATCCTTGCGAAGCAGCTTGATAGGATACGCACAGAACTTGAGGCAAAAGGCTCGATAACTCTTTCAGAGTCTCCGCAGTTTGGCTTGACTCCAGCAGTGGATACTGAAGAAGCCCAAGAGAAAATTCATTTTCAGGAGGGCAGTAAGACTTCTGCATAGCACGAGCTTTCACCTTGTACTTCTCAAATTCTTCCCGTGTGGGGAAGGCTCCCCGATTTGGGTCCGGGTTAAAGGTATTAGGGTAGGGGTGAGTTCGCTCAGCATGGTACTCAATGACTGAGACTAGTTGGCGTGTGCTGTAGATGATGCTTGCAGTGATGAGGGCTGAGCTAATAGATTTCATCATTCCTTTTCTTTCTTTAGGCCATTTGAACGCCGGTACGGATATTGATACCCAGAGATCGCAGAATGTTGTTCACAGCCTGCTCCCCTGTTGGGTCATCGTGAGCTAGTACCTTCACGAACTCAGGGGTGACGAAGCGGTTCCGCTTGATTTTTTGGGCTAGCTTGTCAGCGGCGGCTCGTGATATCGGTGAGGCGCTACCGGCGTAAAAGGCCAGCAGGGCATCTCTTATCTGATTCTTTGTAGGCATGGTTACATCCTTTCGGTTTTAGAGCCCTTGTTCTTTAGGGTCCTGGGTGAAGTCTCGGAAGACAGCCACCTGTTTTTGGGTAAATTCCCCGAATTAACGGGATAGTTAAACCGAGCTACAAAAGCTGTAGCCACCTGATGAATGGAGTTATCTTGTCTAAGACAGACCTACCTGACGCGCCGAAGCGTGCGCTCACGAGCCACGTTAAGTTCTATTTGCCGGGCAATACTGTCAGCGTCAAAACCAGCTACCTCGTTGCTGAGGCCATGACTGTTATCCTGCCCAACTACGCAACAACCAACCCCGGAAACTTCTTTAGAGTCAGCATCGGGGATAAAACGCGGCATGTTATGCCCGTTAACACTGCCTTTAGTGTTTCCCATGACGAAGTTTTTGAGATTGATACAGCAGAAAATCGCTTGGTTGTTGAAAAGCTGACTAATACGCTGAATGACAGCCTGAGTCTTTACTTTGATGAAGAGGGGCGTCTCTTGTCCTGGTAGACGACTCATGATTCTTGTTGCCCGGCTACTATCAGTAGCCGGGTTCTTCTTATTATTCGTAAGCTCCACGATGGGTTCCTTTCTTGGTTGTTATCCGATGGCTTTCCATCCACTTTGCGACTCTATAATGTGTCACCCTTCCAGAGTTTTACGCCGCCGACAGCTTATATACCTCTTCCCGGAAAAATTCGTGGACCTCAACACCCAACCACCGCGCAGCGGCTGCTAACTGGTCTGTATTCATGGGTTGCTTCCCATTGACATAGAGACTGGCAGTATTCCTTGCAACCCCCAGCTCTCTAGCTAGGGCAGTAACAGTAGCTTGCCTAATACCCATCAGTGCCCTTAAGTTATCCGAGATGGTGGCGGTAGTGCTTGCCATCCTTAATCTCCTTCCGATTGCTACAACATCAGCATGACACTATATTGAGTCAAATGCAAGCCATCTTGAAACTTTTTTTCAAAATGTTGTACTGTTGACTTATGGCACAAGTAAAGAATCCTAAGCCAGAAGCGTTCACTCTAGCCCTCCACACTGAGCTAAGAGCCTGGACTGGGCGCCGGGGCTTAAGCCTCAGACAGCTCGCCGAGCAGTCGGGGGTAAACCGAAGCAAAATACAGCGCACTATTAGCTCTGACCAAGCAGCTCTAGATACTGACGAGATAGACGCTATCTGTCAGGCATTGGAAATTAGCCCCAAAGACCTAGTAGATTCCGCTGTGAACGCTCTAAAGCAACAGGCGCGAAAGAACAACGAACCGACCTACCAGGAAATCCTCAAAGCCCTAAAACCCCAAGACGGTTATACCCTGGCTGCGATGGAGAGCGAGCGTCACCCAGATATGGAGGAAGGCGTTGAGTACTACGAATAAAGACCCATACCTAGAAGCAGAAAAACTAGGGCTAGAAATCTGCCACACCAACACACTACCTACAGGCATAGACGGTCTCTACACTGGGGACAGACTCCTTGTACGCCCGCACCTGCCAAACAGATTTGAAATTAGCACTCTATGGCACGAGCTTGGACACCACCATTACGGGCTCACCCACGTACCTTCACATCTGTCCTCAAGGCTGGAATATAAATGCGACTGCTACGCCGCAGAACACCTCATTAACCAGCGCGATTTAGAAATTCTTGCGAGAATCTATCCAGACGACTCAGAGCGTATAGCCTACGAATTAGGAGTAACTCAAAGAATCCTCAAAGCATACCTATCAGCGCACCCTTACAGACAAGCAGTAGCATTACCAGCCTAAGCCGGCCCAAGGTTTACAACCCTAAACCCCTACGCACATAAAACCCTTTTCAGAGAAAGCCCTCCCCCATGAAAAAATCTCTAGCCTACATCTCACTCTCCGCCATCCTGCTCACCGGGTGCGGAGCTGCCCAAAACAACCCAGCAGAGGCTCCATCCTCCTCTGCCGTAGCTTCAGCATCGAGCAAACCTGCGCTCTCCCCCGTCAACACGACCCAGACCATGACCTTCAAAGCTGACAACGGGGCAGTAGGTGAACTAACCCTCGGCACTACCCCCAATACTGAAATCGGTGATGCGGCGACCCGCTTCGGGCAGCCCATCAAGACCTGGGGGAAGCTGAAAATTGATAACCGGAACGGGTCAAACTCGATTAGCCCAATCACGATAACTTTCATCGACCCTGACGGATCCAAATACGAGATGACCGATATCTACAGTGTAACCGCAGGCTGGTACGGCAACTCTAAATACGGCGACGAGGGCCACGATGAGAAACAGGCCCTTTACTCAAAGTATGGGAGCTTTGAAATCAAGCCCGGAGAAGTAGCCGAGCTAGAGGTAGCTTCACTCTCCGAAATCCCTCAGAACGTCTCTGACGCAGAAATAAACGGGGTAGGCAACACCTTCGTCGTAAAACTTACCAACGACAAGCTAGATGCCGAAATCATGGTTCCCCAGGCATCATCTTCCCCCGCCGCCTCAGCTAGTGCCCCATCATCAAAACTGCGTAGAGCGTTTACCGGCACCACGCTTAAGGGCAACGATATTGGCTTTGCGATTCTGGACCCAGCAGAACAGATTTCGCTCAATGAGCAGATGAAAGGCGTCAGCTTTGAAGGCTCCTGGGGCGTACTCTGCTCACAAATGGCGGTAGTGGACCAGCTCAAAGAAACCGGTGTGGAAACAACCAACAAGGCGACCGGTGACACCTACGCCTGGCGGTCTATCAAATATGCTGGCCCTGAAAGGCTCGGAGCAGGCGAGGATATGCAGGCCATCAACGGTGTACTAGATGCGGCGAGCGCGCAAAGCATGGAAACCGGGCATAATTGCGCCCTGGTAATGTCCGACGACCCAGTCGCAATGATGGGCGCTGATACCGCCACCGTTGGCCGGTACATGGGCGGCGGGCAAATCATCGACAGAGCAGAAATAAACTAGAAAGAAGGAAGAAGATGCGCCCGCCTTTACCTATCGGCTCCCACGGCGAGATAAGCGCTGTCAAAATCGCCAACGGTAAATGGCGAGCACGAGCATACTACCGCGACACCACCGGCAAGCGCAGGGACATTACCGCTAACGCGACCAGCAAAGCCGCTGCTGTAAATAAGCTCCGTGAAAAGATAGCGGCCTATCAGCCAGTCGAAGAAACTACCGCAACTATGCGGCTCAAAGACTTCACCCAAATTTGGCTCAAAGACTACAAAAAAACCGTCACCTTCAACACCTTTCGGCAGACAAGCCTCATTATCAAGAACTTCATCGAGCCAGTAGGTCAGATAAGGCTTAACGAGATCACCGTCCCCTGGCTTGAAAAGCAGATAGCCGCAGCAGGCGAAAAGCGTACCCGTGATGGACGCACCATTGGCGGCCCATCATCGGCCACCCGCCTACGCATCATGTACAAGATGATTCTAGGTGAGGCAGTGAGACTTGGCGCCTTACCAGTGAACCCTGCGGAGCAAACCCGTGCTGTAAAGATTGAGCGAGAGGCGGTCAAAGCGCTGTCACCGGAGCAAATGACCGAGCTAAGAAAGACAGTGCGAGATTTTTATCTGTCCTACCCCCACTGGACGCGGGCCAAAGAATGGATGCCTGACTTCATAGATTTCCTGGTGGGCACAGGTTGCCGTGTAGGGGAAGCGGTCTCTCTCAAATGGGATGATCTAGACCTCGAATCTGGGCTGTGCACGATTAGGTCTACCGCAATTATTGACTCCGGCGCGTCTGTTTATCAGCCTTATACCAAGACCAAAAACGACCGGGCTATTACTCTTCCTGGGTGGCTCATTGCTGTGCTCCGCGAGCGCGAGAGGCGATCGGGCGGGGAGGGTTTTGTTTTCACCGCAAAGGGTGGGGGGATGGTGAAGTATTCGGTGCTGACCCATAATTTTAAGAACTCCCTGGGTGGGAAGTTTGGGAAGATTACGCCGAAGATTATTCGTGCTTCGGTGGCAACGATGATTGAGCGTGAGCTTGGGCTTGAGGCGGCTGGGTTGCAGCTGGGGCATGATGATTTTAAGACTACGAAGAAGTCTTATATTGAGCGGCGTGGTGTTTCTGATGCTGTTGGGGTTTTGGGTGGTTTGTAGTCGGTCACTATAAACTCACTACTTTGGGCGTGGAATGTAGTGGTGTTCTATGGAGTTCTGGGAAGTTTGGATTATGCGGTTCGCCTAGTCATATGGACTTACCGGGAGTTCTATGGAGTCAGGGGAACACGCGATTA